>JAUHWY010000001.1 GCA_030427255.1 Bacteroidia bacterium
AGCGTCAGGGCCGAAGTTCCTGACTCAAAGATGCTGACAGCAGCGTCAGTACAAAGCGTCAGGGCCGAAGTTCCTGACTCAAAGATGCTGACAGCAGCGTCAGTACAAAGCGTCAGGGCCAAAGTTCCTGACTCAAACATGTTGACAGCAGCGTCAGTACGCAGCGTTTTGGAGGGTGTGTCGCCAGCATTGCATGGCGTCAACGGTTATCCTATTCGCGCCTTGAATTTTTTGGGGTCTTTTGTGGTTAATTTCACTTGTGCAGCTCTCCGAGCCCACCCAAGGCAAAGATCGCCATTGCTCCGCCGCTAGTCGTTTATTAAACGATTATAAACGTTAGGGCTGCGAAAATGAAGGGTTCCGTTCCTCAGCCTTAATGCGTTAAGAAGGTTGGGAAGGCCTCAAATTTCTCTGTTTTTGGCCTTGAATTTTTTGGGTCTTTGGCGATTAATTTCACTTGTGCAGCTCTCCGAGCCCACCCAAGGCAAAGATCGCCATTGCTCCGCCGCTAGTCGTTTATTAAACGATTATAAACGTTAGGGCGCAGAAAAGGCAGGGTTCTGAACAAACTCCTCGTCGGTAAGTGCTTCCATAAAGGCTATGAGCGCATCAATATCCTCTGTACTTAAATTTAGCCCTGTTCCCACATGTTTCATTAATGGATCCACCGTTGAGGAAGGGTGTCCTCCCATATTGTAATGATCCATTACTTCGCGTAAATCGGAGTGGCGACCATCGTGCATATAAGGCGCTGTTAGAGCAATGTTGCGGAGGGTGGGTACTTTAAACTGCCCAATGTTGAAGGGATTGCCGCTTACTGCACCCAAACCGGAATCTTGCATCGCACCTTCCGGGTCCAAGCCATTGTTCATAAAGGAATTGGTGGTGAACAAAAAGCGTTCTTCAAAGGGGTGGCAATGAAAGCAATCGCCCTCTTCGGTGCGAAACAGGTCAAAGCCCCTAAGCTCAAGGAGCGAAAGCTGCGCCTCTCCTCGAATGAATTTGTCGAATTTGGAGTTGCCTGATATAAGTGTTCGAATAAATTGAGCCAAAGCCTTAGCTACGTGGGTAGAATCAATGCTGTAGGTGCCAAAGGCATCGTAAAACATTTCACGATAGGTTTGGTCGGCTTGCAGACGTGCCACGGCTTCCGGCCAAGACAAGTCCATTTCTATGGGATTGGGCACCGGTTCCAGCAATTGCTCTTCCAAACTAAAGGCCCTACCGTCCCAAAACATGCGGTTCCCATAAGCCAAGTTGATTAATGCCATGGAGTTTCGGGTGCCGCTTTGGTTGTCTACTCCTATACTGAATTGGTTGGGATCCGAAAAGCTTTTGTTTTGAGGATGACAGGAGGCGCAAGAGATGGAAAAATCTCTGCTGAGCATGGGTTCGTAAAACAGATGCCTGCCAAGTTTTACGCCTTCTTCCGTTAAGGGATTTGAGGCAGGAATGGGGGGAGGGTTAAAGTGTTCCGGAATTTGAAGTGCGTAGGGAGTAGTTTGATGAGGAATCCCGGGGGTGTCACTTTCTTCGCTGCAAGAAAACAGCACCAAAACCATACCGAACCACCAAAGAAGCTTCATCTTATAAAGTTAGCAAATTTGAATGAAGTTGCCTAAGCGTTTCAATAAATGGTGCGGGCTTCGCGTTTGATTAAGTCAATGGCTTTTTGGGTTGGCAATTCATCAATTTCCATGGCCAACTCCAATATAGTTTTAGAAAGCTCAATAGCGGGTGCATCTCCCGGTACTTTTGTGGCAGCAATGTTGATGAGTTTTACGGACTCCTCTTTGGCTTTTTTTACTGCTTCCCAGGCTCCTCTTGACATATAGATTTGCTGGGTAAGGTTGTGTTCGTATTCGCTACGTATGTTTTGAATCAATTGACTTTGAAACTGTTTGGCTTGCAGGCCCGGTTTGTTTAGGCGCATTACCAAATGGTTTGGGCTAATTCGGTCCAAGAGCAAAACCACCCGTTCATAGGCTTGCAATCGGGTTGGAGTAACGCTTTGCTGGTTTAGGCGGCGGATTTCGAGCTGCGATTTTTGCCATTGTTGCTCAAAAAACTGCTTTTGAATAAGAAAAACAGCAATAAATGCGACAATAGAAGGGAGGGTATATTTTATAACCTCAAGAAACACGTAGGAAGCTTCCATACAAGTTTTGCGCTTAATTAGGAGAAGCAAAAGTAGCAAAATACCAAACGCCTTAGCAAGCACACATATTGTACACGGGCGAGGGCGGAGGTGGATGCCCCTGTGCTTGGGGAGGCTATGACTGACGGCTTTGGGCGCGGCAGGCCACAGGACTGACCCGACCAAAGCCAGACAGGCAAGCCTACCCAAGTGCAGGGCAGGAGCCGTAGACCGGTGGCGGCTATAGGCCTGGCCTGCGGGTGCCACGCCCCCAAAGAAAAAGCCTAAGGATGAAGCTTTCCGTTTGGGAATTTAGTAGTATTGCCTTATGAAATCTGAGAAACAGCGTTGGACCGCACAGCGCGTGTTGGATATGTCCGAGTCGGAGACTTTGGCCATGGCGCGCAAAAGCCGCGAATTGCAGGCTGCGGGCAAGAATATCATCAATTTGTCGCTGGGGGAACCTGATTTTGATACCCCTGATTTTGTTAAAAAAGCGGCTATTCAGGCCATCAAAGAAAATTATTCGCATTACACCCCCGTGCCCGGTTATGCCGATTTGCTGCAAGCTATTTCCCGCAAGTTTAAGCGCGATAACCAATTGGAATACCAAGCCCATCAGATTGTGGTTTCTACCGGTGCAAAGCAAAGCATTGCCAATTTATGTTTGGCGGTGCTTAATCCCGGCGATGAGGTTTTGGTACCGGCTCCCTATTGGGTTAGTTACCGCGAAATCATTCGTTTGGCCGGTGCAGTGGCCGTGCCGGTACTGGCCGGTGTAGCACAAGATTTTAAGGTTTCTGCAGAGCAGTTGCGTAAGGCAATAAGCCCCAAAACCAAAATGCTCTTATTTAGCAATCCTTGCAATCCCACAGGAGCCGCTTACAGCTACGATGAATTGGAAGCTTGGGCACAAGTGCTGCGCGATTATCCTAATGTGTTGGTGGTTTCAGACGAAATTTATGAGCGCATTCGATTTGAGGGAAGCCACCAAAGCATGGCGGCATTCGAGGGAATGTACGAAAGAACCGTTACCATAAATGGGTTAAGCAAGGGTTTTGCGATGACCGGGTGGCGATTGGGTTATTTAGCGGGTCCGACGGAAATAGCGGCCGCTTGCAGCAAAGTGCAAGGACAACTTACTTCGGCCACATGCAGCATTAGTCAGCGGGCTGCGATTGCCGCCTTGGATGCCACCGAAGAAGCGACGGCCTATATGGTAGAGGCCTTTAAACATCGCCGCGATTTGATGCATCCCCTGTTGTTGGAAATACCCGGTTGGGAAGTTCCGCTGCCGCCCGGGGCTTTTTATTTTTTCCCGGAGGTAAGCCATTATTTTGGAAAAGTTTTTGGAAACACGCCCATAAAAGACGCTAACGACTTGTGCATGGTGCTGTTGGAAGAAGGTGGTGTGGCCACCGTACCCGGCGATGCGTTTGGCATGCCGGGTTGCCTTAGGCTTTCGTATGCCACCGACGAAGCTACCTTACGTGAGGCCGTGCGCCGCATAAGGGAAACCTTAGCTTTATGCCGGTAAAAGCCTTAATTCGAGCGCTGAGGGAGCGGATTAATGTCCGTATATACTCCTCCAAGCAGCGGGTTATCAATCTGCTGAGGGGCTTACGTTTTTTGGTTTCTTTTGGCATGATAGGCCTGTTGGTTTACGTGCATGGTTTTCCCAACTCGGTGCTGAGTTTTGAAACCTATCAATGGTGGATAAGCGGTAGTTTTTTATTTTTTATCGTTAGCTTTTTAATACGTCTGTTTTTTGATTTTGAGCCACGAAGGTTTCTTCGGGGCAACTGGTTGGAGGGCAGCTTGTTGTTGGTGGTGACGGCCGATTTGGTCAGTCGAATTATTTATCGAAAGCCATTGATTGCCCATTTCATGGCTAATTTGCCCGCCGAGGCGGCTAGTCAGGTGTTCTTTGTGTTTTCCCAACTGGTGCTTTTGTTGATTGTGCTGTTGGAGTTGGGCAAGTTTTCGCAGCGTTTGTCGGTGCTTAAGCTCAATCCCTCCTTGTTATTTGTGGGTAGCTTTTTGTTGTTGATTGGGGTTGGTACCGGCCTGCTTATGTTGCCGGCCATGACACAAGCCCAGGTCTCCATGCCCTTTTTGGATGCCTTGTTCACCTCTGTCAGTGCCTCCTGCGTTACCGGATTGATTGTGGTGGATACGGCCACCTATTTTTCAATGAAAGGTCAATTGGTGATTTTGGTGCTGATTCAATTGGGAGGCTTAAACATCATTTCTTTTGCCAGCTTTTTTGGTACTTTTTTACGGAGAGGAATGGGTATTCGTCAGCAGCGCATGATTAAGGATTTTATGAGCTATGATTCCTTAAACAGCACCCGAAGCTTGCTAAAGCGGGTTATCGTGTTTACGCTGCTTTTTGAGAGTTTGGGCGCGGCCTATATTTTTTTGACCTGGGATCCGTCGGTTCCTTTTGCCCATGCCGGAGAACGCTTGTTTCACAGCGTGTTTCATTCCATTTCAGCCTTTAATAATGCCGGTTTTAGCACCTTTTCGGGAGGCTTATTTGAACCGGGTGTGCGCAACAGCTACATCATGCATTTGGGCATTGCTGCCTTGGTATTTTTTGGAGGGATTGGCATAACGGTGTTGAACGATTTATTTGATCCGGTGCGTATGCGTAGGCGCTTGCGCGAGCCTTGGCGGCGCTTGGAGCCCGGCAGTCGCCTGGCCTTGTATACCGGCTTGGTGTTGTTGCTTGCCGGGGCCTTGGTATTTGGTTTGGTGGAGGCCAGGAATCCTGCGCAGCTGGTAGAAGGTGGTTTTAGGCAGCAAAACTGGTTTGAACAAACCATTACCGCTGTTTTTCAAAGTATGATAACCCGAACCGCGGGCTTTAATACCACAGATATAGGCATTTTAGCCACCCCGACCTTACTCTTTTTTATTTTCCTCATGTTTATTGGTGCCGGGAGTGGCGGTACCGGCGGGGGGGTAAAAACCTCTACTTTTTCTGTGATTTTTTTGTCTGCCTTGAGCACCATACGCGGAAAGCGATTGGTAGAAATTTATCGGCATACCATTTCTTCCGAGTTGTTGAATAAGGCCTTTTCAATTTTCTTGTTTTCTGTTTCCGTAATATTTGCCGGCTTGTTTGTGCTCACCTTTACAGAGCCCGACGTTCCTTTTTTGCAATTGCTTTTTGAAGAGGTTTCGGCTTTTGCCACGGTGGGCTTAAGTACCGGAATAACCTCAGACTTATCCGAAGCCGGTCGGTTGGTGCTTATGGTTTCTATGTTTTTGGGTAGAGTAGGTGTGCTGACTTTGGCCGTGGCCGTAAGCCGCAAAGCCATTACCAACAATTATAAGTACCCCGATGCCTACCTAATGTTGGGTTAATGGCGGCAATTGCTGCGAAGCTTGTATCTTTGCCCACCTCAACATTCCGCAATCCCTCTTGTTAAGTTGACGTGCAAGTAAAACCATACGACCGCGAAGGGTCAAAAAAAGAACAAGTAGCCGAAATGTTCGATAACATTTCCGGCCGCTACGATGCCTTAAACCGCATCCTTAGCATGGGAATTGATATCCGGTGGCGCAATAGGGTTATGCGTGAGGTAGCTCGGCAGGCTCCAAACAATCTCTTAGATGTAGCCACAGGAACCGGAGATTTGGTGCTGGCTCTGGCCAAAGTAGTGCCGGGGCCTTTGATTGGGCTGGACCTTTCTCCGGGTATGCTTGAGCGCGGCAAACAAAAGGTGCAACGAAGCCGTTTTCACGAACGCATTGAAATGATGGTGGGCGATAGCGAAAACCTCCCTTTTGAAAAGGAGCGTTTTGATGCGGTGAGCGTGGCCTTTGGGGTGCGAAATTTTGAAAACCTCGAAGCAGGGCTTGCCGAAATGCAGCGGGTTACTCGTCCCGGAGGCATGGTGTATGTATTGGAGTTTAGCAAACCCAAAAACCGGCTTTTTTCCAAGGTATACCTTAGCTATTTTAAGCATATACTCCCTCGTTTGGGCAAACTCATAAGTGGGGACGCTTCGGCTTATACCTATTTGCCTGAAAGTGTACAGGCATTTCCGGATGGAGATGCTTTTTTGGCATGTTTGCATGAAGCCGGCTACAAAGATGGCCGTTCCATTCCTTTAACGGGAGGCATTGCCACCCTTTATGTGGCTAAAAAATAAATGAAGACTAGCCACGTTATACCTATTATGATGCATAGGCATTGGTGGCTACTTATGGTCTTGGTTTTATGCGTCGGTCAGGCAAGCGTTCATGCGCAACGAACCACTAAACGCCGCGCGCAACCCACCATCCGTACCGAAAATATGCCTAAATACGACCGGAGGCGTTTCCACTTCGGCATCAATTTGGGTATTGCCCACTCCGGCTTGGCCATTCGGCCTATTCCGGAACTTAGGGATTTGTTGCCGGATACTTTGTACGGCGTTCGTTCCATTTGGCAACCCGGTTTTTCCATGGGCATTGAGTCCAATATGCGCTTGAGCGACCATTGGGATTTACGCTTTACCCCAACCCTTACCCTTGCTTCGCGATTGTTGGAGTTTGATCGGCCGGGTGGGGAAGTAGATCAATTTCAATTTGAGTCTACCCTCGCCGAGTTTCCGGTATACTTTAAGTTTAAATCCGTGCGCTTGGTGAACTTCCGGGTCTATGTTATAGGTGGATTTAAGTATACTTTTGATTTATCCAGCAAAGTAGGCGCCGACGATGCCGCCTCTTATCCGGTAAAGCTTCGTCCTCACGATCTTTTGGCTGAGTTGGGCTTTGGAATGGACTTTTATACCGGCTTTTTTAAGTTTTCCCCACAGCTCAAAGTATCTTGGGGTATGATGGATTTGCATTATCCGGAGGGCAACCTTTACAGTAGATCTATTGATATGATGCAAACCCGAACGGTATACATTTCTTTTTTGTTCGAGTAAATGAGGCATCAACACCTTCAATTGCAGCTTAGTCCGGACCAAGCTTCCGGCGAAGCCTTGGAAGGCATAATTAAAGCCAAATTGGGCTGGGACCATATCTCTGGATATGAAATCTTGAAGCGCTCCATAGATGCCCGAGCCCGTAGGGTGAAATACCAGCTTTCGGTTCTGGTTTGGCAAGGAGAAGCTCCCGAACGAGACGCTGTCGCCAAGCCTCAAGCCAAACAAACTGATGCGGCACCCGAGGTACATATTGTGGGGGCAGGCCCGGCAGGATATTTTGCCGCTTTGCGTTTGTTGGAGCTGGGCTTTAAGCCCATCGTTTTGGAACGAGGAAAACCGGTGCGGGAACGCCGCCGCGATTTGGTTCAAATTACCAGACACGGCCAGGTAAACGAAGAGTCTAATTACTGCTTTGGAGAAGGGGGCGCTGGAACATATTCAGATGGGAAGCTTTACACCCGTAGTGGAAAGAGAGGGAGCGTTAAGCAGGTCTTGGATTGGCTCATATATTTTGGAGCACCGACGGATATTCGGGTGGATGCGCGGCCACATATCGGCACCAACAAACTGCCCGGACTTCTAACGGAAATGCGGGCCTACATTGAGGCACACGGTGGTGAGGTGCGCTTTGAAACCAAAGTAACCGGATTTGAGCGGCAAGGCAACCGCATTAAGGCCCTGTTGGTCAATGGTGGAGAGCGGCTTCCCGTATCTCAGACTATGTTGCTTACCGGACATTCGGCACGCGGTATTTTTCGTTTGTTGGTAGAGTCCGGCATTGAGGTGCAAAACAAAGCCTTTGCCATGGGGGTGCGGATTGAACATCCGCAGGAGCATATCGACCAAATGCAGTACCATGGATGTCAAAAGGAGTATGCGCTTCCTCCGGCTTATTATAGCCTGCAAACACAGGTGAAGCAATTGGGCGTTTACAGCTTTTGCATGTGTCCCGGTGGCATAATTGCCCCTTGTTCTACAGAGCAAAATGCCGTAGTCACCAATGGATGGTCGCCAAGCAAGCGCAACAATCCATTTGCCAATTCAGGTTTGGTAAGTGAAGTGCCTTTGAGCGAAACGGCCGGTATAAAAACCAAGGATGGCTTGCATGCCTTGGCTTTTCAGGAAAGAGCAGAGCAAGAAGCGTCTTTGGCGGGCGGGGGCATGCAGGTGGCTCCGGCCCAAATGCTCGGAGATTTTTTGGCACGAAGGAGCAGCAACACCATTGGTCCTTGCAGCTACCGACCGGGGGTTCAGCCGAGCAATCTGCACCAAGTGCTTTCCAAGCCCATAGCAGAAAGGCTGTGGCAGGCCTTTAAACATTGGGAGAAACACCTTCCAACCTTTGCGCATAAGGAGGCGGTTTTGGTGGGCGTTGAAAGCCGTACTTCCAGTCCGGTGCGGATTCCTCGCGACCCCAAAATGCTGAATCATCCGCAGATTGAGAATTTGTATCCCGGTGGGGAAGGGGCTGGCTATGCCGGTGGCATTGTATCGGCGGCGATGGATGGCATTCGCTTGGCCGAGGCCCTGGCAAAGAAAGAACCTAACAAAGGAAGCTGAGGGTTTATTCACCATTGTGTAAAACTTTTTAAGGATTCATTTATACCAAAAGGGGCTAAAATGCGTATATTGAAGTGTTAACCTAAAAACGAGGCTTATGGAAGATCCTATGCTGAGTTTTTGCAAAAAAGTTCTTCAGCGCGTTAGCTTTGACGAAGGACTTTTTAGGCATGAGCTCCACAAATCGCTTCGCCGCCTCAACGAGGATCAGGCGGCCAAACTCAAAGATTGGGTGACCCAAACCTTTGGGGAACGCGAGTTTGCAGCCAACCCGAACCCATCGTAAATTTTACGTTTGTAATTTTCGCAGCCTTTCGGTGGAAAGGCTGCTTTTTTTTGCGTTTTGGATAGCGGTTTTTGGGCCTCGGTTCCATAGGTAGTTCCCCTATCCTATGCGGCCCTTGTTCCGGCCAGCCTTGCCGCTGCCTGGTTTGGGGGGCCTGCGGTGGCTTCCGTTGGTCGCCTCCTCGGCCTCCCCAAACCTAGGCAGCGGCTGCGGCGGGTCCTCCCTTAGGGCCTTGGAGGCCATTCTAGCCGGTTTCCCTAAATTATAGGAGCCCCGGGTTGAAGCCCCAGATTGAAATCTGGGGTTGAGGTACGGGGATTATTCAATGATCACAAATTCTCTGAAATTTTCTTTATCAATTATTTTTGTCTCAGCACGGTAGGCCTCAGTGAAGGTTTTTGGCAGTTTCCGATTGTTTTTTTTCTTCCATTTGAATCCAAATCCAAAGATGTTTCCTCCAACCTCCTCTACGAAATCAACCTCCTGTTGTTGTTTTGTTCTCCAAAAATAGGGACGAGCAAGACTTTCCTTGTACTCAAGCTGTTTCATTCTTTCCGATATTAAAAAATTCTCCCAAAGCGCGCCTTTGTCCGTCCTGAGTTCTATGGGGTTGAAATTACCAATCACCATGTTTCGTATTCCATTGTCATAGAAGTAGATTTTTTTATTGGTTTTTATTTCATTCCTTAGGTTTCGACTAAAACTACTCAACTTAAAAATGATGTACCCTTTTTCTAAGATGTCAATGTATTTGCTAACCGTATTCTTGTCTACGTTAAGCATTTGAGCCAATTCCGAATAGTTAACTTCACTACCAACCTGGAGAGCAAGCGCTTGAACAAGCTTATCGAGAACCTCCGGCTTGCGAATATCGGCATAGGACAGAATGTCTTTGTACAAATAGCTGTTCACCAAATTCCGGAGGACCCCAATTTCATCACCCACGTGATTTAAAACATCCGGGTAAAAGCCAAAGAGTAGTCTATGCTCTAAACTCTGCTCTGCATATAAAAAACCGTGATGGTTTTCATACTCTTCCCAAGAAATAGGGAATAGCTGATATTCCCATTTCCTGCCGGTTAAGGGTTCATTGATTTTATTGGTTAAATCAAAAGAGGAGGAGCCGCTGGCAAACAATTGAACGTTTTTGAATCTATCGGTTACTATTTTCATTGTAAGCCCAATTCCCTCAATTCTTTGAGCTTCATCTATGAAAACGTATCTGTAATTCCCTATTATCCTGCGAATCTGTTCGGTGTTCGGCTCAGTTAATAAAGTTCGTGTTTTAGGATCATCTCCGTTTAGCAGTAAATAGTCTTTTGATTCAAGAATCGATTCGAGGAGCGTTGTTTTCCCCACTTGCCTAGGACCAATTACAACAATAGTCTTGCCTGAATCTATGCGTTTCTTAATTCGTGTACTAAGGTACCTTGAGTACATGGTTTTTTTGTAAAGGTAATAACTTTCGATTATTATATTCACTAATAGTTATGTTTTTTGGTGATTGAATGCCGAATATATTTTGAGGACCCCTCTTTGTTGCTTTATGGACATCTTTTTGTCTTTTGCCCATTGGGGCATCTCTTGCCAACGGAAGCCGCTCCTTTTTAAACCCAAGTTTCTGAGGTGCAGACACCCGCACTAAGGGCTAGGGTCGTTATTTCAGCGGCAGTTTAGCGTGATCTACCATGCATTGGTCCGATCTGTTTTTGACTTAGCGCGCCTTAATGCTGTGCAGCACCCTTCAACGGTTTGAGCAATCTAAGGTTGTTTGAATTCTTTTTTTTTGCAAATTAAAGATACTTAAGGTATGTTTGACTGATGTTTGGCATGTAAACCTAAAGGTTAGGGCACAATAAATGGCCACATCAATTGTTTATATGAACTGCAGTTGAATCCTTAATGTTTTTGCATGATGCTTAGATACTTGGCTCTGGTATGTTTATTTGGCCTATTCGCTTGTGGCTCCGCTCGGAAAACCCCTTATCATTGGGGCTTATCCATGGCAGATAGCACTTTTTTGGATAAACAGCCCATTCCTTTAACAGGTTATAATGAGTTTTTGACGTATTTCCTGTTTTTTAGAGGAGACACCGCTGCTTTTAAAGACAATTTTCCGGATACCATGCTGATACATAAAAAATACCCGGGCATGACCAACTCCTATAGGATCTTAAGGAATCCGATTTTAATAGACTCCGCTATAGTTGGTGTTACGTATTCTTCAGCCTTGGCATACAATAAGTGGAGAACCGAAATTGTGCGGGTAACGGACCCTAAATCAAGAAGGATTCTTTATAACCTTCCCGGTCCCGAAGACTTTAAAAAAGCAGAACGTCTGGCTGCAGGGCGAAACGATAAGGCAAACTGGAAGCACCTATTCGAAGGTCCTCCCGAATGGACCAATATTCCCGGCTACGTTTGGGTAAAATCCAATGAAGGCGGTCGTTTGGTTCAGGCTTCGGAAGTTCCGGCACATGAAATTACCTTTAGGTGCAAAGCGGAATTGCGACCTCCCATTTTGCCTCCTATCTTTTAAGGACTTGGATTGAAAATAATCCCATGCGCTGTTGGTACTTCGGCAAGATTAAGCACACCTATTTTGTGTAGTCTTGAACCTCAAAGTCCTTAAACCTCATTTTTGGCTACGCTCTCTTTGGCGCAGGGACTGAGCCGGTGCCTCCTACGCTTCAAGCCGGAGCTATACGGATAGGTATAATGCATTCCTAGCAGACAGCTTGTTTTTGGATAAGGCTCCGGTGCGAAACTTAGGATATCAGTTTTTTTTGTTTTCCCTTCAATATTACCGTGCAGACACCGCAGCTTCTGTAGAACATATACCGGACTCCTCCTTGATTCATCGGCGATACCCAAGCATTCATTCTCGCGTCCTGCCCTTCTTAAATTCTGCCTTTTTTGACTCCTCCATTGTGGGTGTATCTTTTGAAAAGGCCCAATCCTATTGCAGGTGGAGAGCAGAAGAAAGTCGTAGGGAAGTGTACCGCGAGTCAAAGGCCAGAAAAGTTTTGTTGGTTAAATACAGCCTGCCCGGTCCCGAAGACTTTAAAAAAGCAGAACGTTTGGCTGCGGGGCGAAACGATAAGGAAAACTGGCAATACCTATTTGAAGGCCCTCCCGAATGGACCAATATTCCCGGCTACGTTTGGGTGAAATCCAAAGAAGGCGGTCGTTTGGTTCAGGCTTCGGAAGTTCCGGCGCATGAAATTACCTTTAGGTGCAAAGCGGTACTGGTGCCTTGGACAGGTGCACCTGTGCTGTAGATTCAGCAAATTACCCTCTTTAAAACCGGTAGTGCTGACGTCTTGAGTTTCTATCTGTAGTGTTGAGTATATTTCTACTGTTGGACTGCCAAATAGCGTTAGAGCTGCGATTTAAATAGTAGAAGTAGTGATTCTGCTCTATTTCAACTTTTTTTTAGATTCTATTGTTTTTTCAACCAAGGATTTTTAACTTAGCAATAATAACATTCAATCTTAATTACTTATGGCAACTATCCAAAGAAAAATCAATCCATACCTTCATGTAGGTACGTTAATGGAAGAAGGTTTAGGGTATGTTGGTACAAATCTTGGAACTCTATCTGTTGACAATTTGATTTCAGCAATAGGGGAATACATAAATACAATTGAGTTTAGTACCGACAATAGATTTGATGCCAACCTTATCAATACCATAGGCTTATCAGCTATTGCATTGAATTCTTTTGATGAAAGTATTGATATGGATGATTTCGATAATGACGGCATTTATCAACTATTATCCAATGACTCCGACAGCTTTACTAAGTATGAAGGTAATATTGAAACTATTGAAAATCGGTCTTTTCAAGATTGTGAAAATCTCGATATTGGTGCTCTTCAATTAGCTTGCATTATAGGAAAGTCATCCGCAAATTATTGGAAAGCACAGATAGACACTCCAGGTAGTTCACCCTGGCAAACGTATTTGCCTGGATCGTTTTCATCAGTTTATTCAAATGAGGCGATAAGAGGAGCCTTATTGTTTGTAACCAAAGGTTCTGGGCTAATGGGGATTCTTGCAGCTGCGCTTACTTTTTCGAGTTATGAAATGGTTAAAGGATCCTTGTAACTTTATGCAAAAATTTTTAAATAAATAAAAATTGAAATCATGGCAAAACCCTATAGAATAAGAAAAACAGAAACGGGCACTACTGGTGGTGCTGTTTACACATGGTGGTGCAGGGATAACCCAGATATATGGGGTGAGACCGATTCTAAAGAGGTGGCAATTGCACAAGCAGAAGCAGCATGTGGAGATAGATATGATATTGACAATCCAATTGCTAATATTGCACCTATTTCTTCGGTAAACCCTTCATTTAATTCTTGTGCGTCCTGTTCGAGAAAAATTTCGCTTAAGAGCTCAAAATCAGATTTTCAATTTTTGTCGCCATGATTATGCGCCTTTTACTTTTTACCATTGTTGTTTTTGCTGCTTCTTGCGTTTCAAACAGGAAAAGTGCTGAAGCCTATGGGCTATCCATGGAAGACAGTTTGTTTCTGGACAAACAACCCCTAAGGCATGTTGCCTACTTGGAGTATTTGCACTACCTGAAGAGGGTGCGGTGCGACACAGCCGGCTTTTGGACTAGCCTTCCTGATACCATGTTGGTGAAACAAAGGCACCCCGGCTTAAACGCTCGCTTCATTTTAAGGCATCATTCCTATTACGACACTTCTATAGTAGGTATTTCTTATGCCAATGCTATGGCCTACTGCAAGTGGCGTGGCGAAGTCGTGCGAAAAGAAGGTGGGCAGATTTATTACGATTTACCCGGTCCGGAAGATTTTAAAAGGGCCGAACGCCTAGCTTCCGGTAGAAAGGACAAAAACAACTGGAAATACTTATTCGAAGGGCCGCCCGAATTGACCAATATTCCCGGCTACGTTTGGGTAAAATCCAAAGAAGGTGGTCGTCTGGTAGAGGCTTCGGATGTTCCGGCGCATGAAATTACCTTTAGGTGCAAAGCAGAGCTAATGCCTTATTCCGGAACTACTTTCTTTTGATGGTAGCACTTAGTCGGAAGGATTATAACTTTGAATTCAAATTTCAGCCAAAAAATTGGTGCTTTTTTGGTTGTTTAGCTTAAACATTAGTCTTTATTCATCCTAACATAAATCTCCATGATTATTCGCTTGTTCCTCTTATGTACTTTGATATTTTTTGCCTCCTGCGCTTCTAGCCGGAGCGATACAGACAAGTACAACGCAGCCTTAGAAGACAGCTTGTTTTTGGATAAGGCTCCTGTGCGAAACTTAGGATATCAGTTTTTTTTGTTTTCCTTCGAATATTATCGTGCAGACACCGCAGCTGCTGTAGAGCACATGCCGGACTCCTCCTTGATTCATCGGAGATACCCAAGCATTCATTCTCGCACCCTGTACCGCATGAATTCTGTTTTTTTTGATTCTTCCGTGGTGGGTGTATCTTTTGAAAAGGCCCAAGCCTATTGCAGGTGGAGAGCAGAAGAAAGTCGGAGGGAAGTGTACCGCAAGTCAAAGGCTAAATGGACTTTGGTGGTTAAATATAGCCTACCTGCTCCTGAGGATTTCAAAAAAGCCGAAGCCTTAGCAGTAGTAAACAAGGACGAAAACAACTGGAAATACTTATTCGAAGGGCCGCCCGAATTGACCAATATTCCCGGCTACGTTTGGGTTAAATCCAAAGATGGTGGTCGTTTGGTGGAGGCTTCAAAAGTTCCGGGGCATGAAATTACCTTTAGGTGCAAGGCGGAGTTGCTACCTCGCAGCTTGCCTCCTATTTTTTAAGTTGCGGTTTTGGTTCGAAATAAGCCAATCCTTTTTGAGCTTTACCTAGGGTATTCCAAACGCACAGGGGAATAGGTTTTTTGGGTCGGCTTGTTTAATCGCTTTATGTAATGCCAGGTGCCCACCGCCTTCTCATTGGTTAAATCTATCCGAAGGTACCCATGGCGTTTTAGGTCCAGGTATTCGGCATGCGGATTCAATTCTTTGTTTCTGAGTTTCTTTTCGAGTATACTTACCTTCCACCCGGCAATGTATTCGTCCAAATTTGCAGAGCTAATGCTTGGGGTAACCCATTCGGCTCCAAAGGTGGTTTGGGCACTATCCAAATGGCTCCTCAATTCAAAGGCAAATGAGGCATGCACATCACCCGTCAATACGAGCAAACCGGATACTCCGGATGTTTGTAAGGTATCTGCAATAAAATCTCGTTCCACAGGATAGCCCTCCCACATATCCATGCTCTTGGGATTGGTTTCTTCCAGTTTGGGCGGCAATCGGTACGACGAAAAAATAACCTGGTTGCCTACCAATTTCCAATGTGCTTTGGATTGGGTCAAACCATCAATCAACCATTGGGTTTGGGCTTTTCCAAGCATGGACCGTTCGCTCAGAAAACGTGCCGAGTCTTCCGGAGAATCCGCTTGAGGGCTGCGCCCCTCCAAACGGCCATCCAGCATAAACAACTCAGCGAAATCCCCAAAGCTGAACTTCCGCCTTACTCCACCCTGTGTGCCTTCCTCAATAGGAAGCCAAGAAAAGTATACTTTTTTGGCAACTTCTTTTCTTACTTCCCATGAGCCTTCGGTTTCGGGTTGATGGTTTTGGGCACCGCTAAGATGCGCATCGTTGGCAATTTCGTGGTCGTCCCAAACGGTGATGAAGGGGTGCATACGGTGCGCTTCTTGGAGGTCTGCATCCAGCCGGTATTGAGCATAGCGACTTTCGTAGTCTGCGCGGGTTACAATTTCGTAGCTCGGAATGTGTTTTCTTGGCAATTTTTCGTCGCCGTATTTTCCCACGCCATATTCATAAATATAATCTCCTAAATGAATAACGGCTTGCAGGTTCTTTTCCTTAGCGATAAGTCTGTAGGCATTAAAATAGCCCCATTCGTAATTGCTGCAGCTGGCCACGGCAAAACTCAGGCTATCTGTATGTGAAGAAGCGGTTCGGGTTCGGCCTATGGGACTGCAAGCGTCTTCGGTACAGAACCTGTAATAATAGGTGGTTCCGGGCATTAAATCCGAGGCCAAAAGCTTGACATTGTAAAAGTTTTTCCGTTCGGCCACCAAAGGTCCGGTGGATGTAACGTCCTTAAAATTGCTGTCTAAAGCCACCTGAAACCTCAAGGTTAAGGTTTCGGCGGAAGGATGCCAAAGGCGCGTCCACAGAACCACTTGATTTTCTTTTGGGTCGCCGGAGGCAAGTCCAAAAGGGAAACGGAGCTGTTTTTCGGCAAGCAAAGAATCCATAGCAGGCACATACAGCGGAGTGCTTTGCTGTGCCTGAACAAAAACACATAGGCAGTAGAAGGGAACAATCCAACGCATGTACAAAGAACTAAAGTGCATGTGTTTTAATCGTTACCTTAACTTTAGTCTTGAACAATCAACCCGTTAACCGGATTTTGGGCTGCAATCTCTTTGGCGCAGGGACTGAGCCGATACCCCCTGCACTGTGTGCCCCTGTGCCAAGGGCGGACGGAGCGACCCCCTACGCTTCGGTAGGGGTCTATGGAAAAGGAAGCTCCCGTGCGCCCTATGGAGACTGTTGATGCATTGCGTTTTCAAGACGCAGTTCCTGACCTAAGCGTCAGGGGTTTAAGGCGCAGGCAAATAGAAAGGCCACTGACGCTGCGGTCAGGGCAGGCCGCAGTTTACTAATTGTAAATGAGGACCCCTGACGCTGCGGTCAGGATAAAATACTTGAAATTTGCCCGTAACGCAAACCCTGACGCCTTGGTCAGGGCAGGTATGCCGCCAGAATAGCCTCCCTGAAAGGGTCTCCTTAGGGCGCCCCAAATCAAAAAACACCCCAATTGCGAGCCTAAATTACCCTTCCAACGCTTGCTTTAAATCGGCTACCAAATCCTCTCCATCTTCTACACCAACCGACATGCGAATTAGGCCGTCGGTAACTCCTGATTTTTCGCGGATTTCTCTGGGAATGCTGGCGTGGGTCATGCTGGCCGGATGGGAGATGAGGCTTTCCACACCACCCAAGGATTCGGCCAGGGTAAAGACCTTGGTGCGCGTCATGAGCCTTTGGCTATCGCCCACAAACTCCGGCTTAAGTTCAAAGGACACCATACCTCCAAAACCGCGCATTTGGCGTTTGGCAATTTCGTGGCCGGGGTGGCTTTCCAAACCCGGATAAAATACTTTTCCTACCCTTGGGTGAGACAGCAGCATGTCCACAATGGCTGCGGCGTTTTTTTCATGGGCTTGCATGCGCAAATGCAGGGTTTTTATTCCCCTAAGTGCCAAAAAGCAGTCCATGGGACCGGGGGTTGCTCCGGTGCTTTTTTGATTAAAGAAAATCTGTTCGGCCAGGGCTTCGTCGCTGGTGATTAGTGCGCCCATGATTAGGTCGGAATGGCCGCCCAGGTATTTGGTGGCGGAATGCATAACCACGTCTGCTCCCAAATCCAATGGGTTTTGCAGCCAAGGCGAGGCGAAGGTATTGTCGGCTACCAAAATTAGGCCATGTTGCTTCGACAAGTTTCCGCAAGCTTCTATGTCTATGATTTTAAGGGTGGGGTTGGTGGGGGTTTCTATCCAAATCATTTTGGTGTTTGGATTCACTAAATTGGCCACCGCATCCATATCGTCGAAAGACACAAAGTGGAATTTGATGCCGTAAGCCGCAAAGGTTTGGCTGAATAAGCGGTAGGTGCCGCCATACAAATCGTTGGTGGCAATGACCTCATCGCCGGGCTTTAGGCATTTCAGCATGGCGTCTACTGCGCCCATTCCACTGGAAAAGGCAAAGCCGAATGTGCCGTTTTCTATAGCGGCTAAATTGTCTTCTAGGGCTTTACGTGTGGGGTTTCCGGCACGTGAGTAGTCGTAGCCTTTGTGTTGGTCAGGAAATTCCTGAGCATAGGTTGAGGTAAGGTATACGGGAGTCATTACTGCACCGGTAGAAGGGTCCGGATGCTGTCCTGCGTGAATCAACTTGGTTGCTAACTTCATAAATATTGAGGCTTTGTACAAAGGTATAAGGCTTGAGCAGACCGCTAAAAAATTTGGGAAGAATCGGTCGATGGATTTTTTTTTGGAATGCTTTCCAGGTTGGTGAATAAGGCCTCCAGATTGGTTTGGGCCTTGGGAACTTCCGGATGGTTTGGGTATTGGGTAATAAAGTGCTGATAAGCTTCGGCCGCAGCTTCTTTTTGGTTGAGCAGGGCATCGAAAACCAAGGCCTTAACAAAGAGCGCGTCGGCCATTTTGGGGTATTGAGGATATTGGTTTTCGAGCGTTTGAATGCAGGCCAAGGCCGAATCGCCTTTGTCCAAACTCATATAGAGTTGTGCCGCATTGTAGAGTAGGGGAGCGCAGGCAGAATCTTCGGGGAACTCGCGCACAAAAGCGGTAGCTTCTTGGGTAAAGGCCTCCGCCGCCGCGACATTGTAATTTTCTTGCAAGGCATTTCTTTGCTCCCTTAGCTGCTGGAGCCGCTCGGCTTTTCCGGGACCGCAGGCCGGTCCAAATAGGCTAAGCATAAGCAAAAGGGCGGCATAAAGGGTACGCATAATTTACTCTTTGGTTTGAATGCAAAGGAAACGAACGAGGGTGTCTTCCCTCGAAAGAAGCAACAGATAGCTGCTGTGTTCGGTGCTGATTTCGGGCACTAAGCTGCCTTCGGCCTTTAGTTGCACGTTACTTTGTTGCAGCAATTTTCCGTCCAAGCCAAGCCAGCGGGCTTCCCAAAGCCCTTCCAGGCCAAGGATGGTTCTTTGGCTTCCGGATTTGGCGGGGTTAGGTAAGATTTGTGCTGTTAGCACTTGGCTGCTGAGGTTTGGGTTGTTCATCACAAAGCCATTTACGCCATCCCCCAAAGGTCCAAGTCTTTCGATATAAGCTGCCACTTGACCCAAGCCAATGTCGTTGGTGTGCCCCGTAAGCAGATAGCCTCCGTTAAGGCTTAGACTCACTTGAGCCAATTCTTGGTTGCCATTGCGCACAAAGGTTTTGGAAAGCTGAGGAAATAAACCGGAAATGCTATCGTATACGGTATTCCAGGAACCGAAATTCACATCATAAAAGTTGGAAAGTACGGCATGGCTTGCTCCTGCTGCCAGAAAAAAGGCATGGCTGTTTTTTCGCTCTACGGCTTGGCTTAGTCCAAGGTCTATTCTAGAAATATCGACTCCTGAAGTATCTATACGCCAAAAGAAGTTTTTCCAACGGTCTTGGCTGTCTTTAAGGTTGCCGGAAATCAAAAAATAGGGTTGGTTGGCCGCATTTCGGTACGGACAAATCGTTTGCACCATTTCGTCGCCTGCTACGCCGCTTTGGCTTAGGAATAAAAGGCTATCTGCTTGAGTGTCCCAGCCCATGGCCCAAACGTCTTTTTCGCCTTCAGGTCCCGGAAAAAGAGTGCCGGTAGCATACAACTGTTCCCGGTAATCGATGAGCAAATCTTCTACAGCCATGTCCTGACCGGCAAAATGCAAACTGGTATCTTTTAGTACGGTGCCGTTGGGATCCAACAAAATCAGCCTCAAGGACCCGCTCTGATCGTAGGACGAGTAATCTTGAATCCCCAGCCAAAAGTTGCCGGCGCTGTCTCGAACCATGGCTTTGCCTAAATCCCATGCATTTCCTCCAAAGCGTTGGGTACGCAAGGTATCTCCCTGGGGCGAAAAAACCACCAGTAGAGCGTCGTAGCCGCCTTGTCCCAAGCTGTTGGTGCTTCCCAAGGCCCAAAGCTCCGTTGAGTCTTTGTTCCAACTAGCTTGACTGAAGGTTTCCTGGCCTTCCCAACCAAAGGGTTTAAAGCTGATGTAGGGCCCACCGGCCTGAATTTCGGCCGCAAAAAGATCTCCACCTTGCTGTCCGGCTACGCCCAAAAGCAAAAGAGTGCTGTCGGGGCGCTCTAAAACCACCTGACCTTGGGTAAATCCAAGCCAAGAATAGGTGCGGAACCAAGTCTGCTGCCCTGCGGCATTCGAAACCAAAGCAAAAAGCGCCAAGAGACCCAAAACGAACTGCTTCATGGCTTAACAAAGTATTTGGTGAAGGTAATGCCTGCCCCCAATCCGGTAGAAAAGCTGTTGGGGATTAAGCCTTCCAGATTTCCTGTGCGCAATTGGAGGGTATAGCCTTTGCCAAAATTGAACCCTAAATCTAACCCGGCTTGAAAGGTCCCGTAACCGCCATAGCCCAAGGTTCCGGCTAGGCGTAAGGGGATTTTCTCAGGACTCCAAAGAAGTCCAAGCGTGCTCAAGGGCAACCAAGGGCTCAAAGGCCGCCATCGGATTTGCCCATAACAAGCCAAAGGCAGGCTCTGGAAATTATAGCCATACGAAATATTGAACTGCATGGGCAATGCAGTGCTAAATGCTCGGTTTGGGTTTTCGGTAAGGTAATCGCCTTGCAAACTGTCGGCATAATCCTCAAAAAAGCCCTCGGAAATGTTGGTAATGTTGGGCAATACAACGCCTTCCCAACGGATACTTCCGTCCAAATTAGAGGAACTGCTTTTTTGACTCCAACGGATAAATCCTACATCGTTGGCCGAAAATGCCAGCATATGGCGTTTTTTCCAATGCCATTCGTATTGAAAAGAAAAAGAAACTCCGGTGCCATTCGGGAAAAAGAACCCGTTTTCTTCGGGGTTGCTGGTTTCAAAGCGCCAATCCTCGGCTTCAAGGTCTATGTAACTCCCGATGGGGTCGGTATACCAAGTTCCGGAAGGAGCATCGAATCCGCGGTACCAATTGGCATTCACAAAACCTACCGAAAAGGCCATAGAAGCCGATGCTTTTTCCGAAACCCAAGATTTAACCATACCTACTTCCACTTGCTGGTACATATAACTTTGCGCAAAAGCATCGCCCACTTGCAAGGTTTCTCCGGCCGTGGGAGCATTGCCATCCAACAACAGGTTAAAAGCATCGCCATGGTAGCGGGACTCTGCAATGAGTCGATTGCTAAAAGCAAGCGTATAGCCCCAGCCTTTCCCTCCAAAGGCAGAGTCGTTTAAGTTGGTGTATCTGAGTTGGGTATTCCAATCGCCTCCCAAACGCTGTCCGGGGCCTGAGGCGCGCAGGCTGTTTTTCAAGGCCTCATCTACCACTCCACCTTGGAGCAAAAGGTACATGCCATCGGTAGACAAGTGCGAAGACTGCACCGAAGCTTCGGTATGAAAACTCAACAGTTGGTCGGCTTGGCGGTACTGATCCCTCCACAGCAAAGGACTTTGGTTGCTGTTGAGAAACATAAAAAAAGGAAGAAAAATGGGAACAGGATTCATTCGTTCTGTGCTGCTTGAGACTGAATCAAGGCTTGAACAATCACTTGTATGTCCAAACCGTAGTCTTGGTACATCCAAAGCCGATTTCCGGGAGGGAGCGTGCTTACTTCGGCTTGAATCAAAAAACGCGTAGTTTGCTTTAATGCTTGCACTTGAGAAGGCCCAAGTACGCTGCTTAGTATGCTTTCACGCGGCTGATCTACTTTTAAGTTGGCATTCAAGGCTGCGGCATCTATTCGTTGGTTTAGCATTAGGGTGTCCAAAATATGGGTATTGGCATCTAAAGCAATCAAATTCAAGGTCATCTCCATGGGAAATTGGTTCAGTGCCCTTAGTCTAATCTCTCCCTCTACCAAATGGTTGAGTTCTTTTATTTGCGCCAAATCCGCATCAATGGTGTCTTGCAACTTTAGGTCTTGCAAAGAAAACTTTATGGGCACTTCGGCATCCACTCTGAGCTGGGGTAAGTAGGCCGGATAAATAAAGTCTTGCAAACCCGCAGTATTTCCCAAAGGGTTCACCGTAATTCCCAGGTCAAAAATCAGTTGATCCGGAAGCAATTCCAACCAAGGCACTAGATTGGAGTTTTGGTCGTTTATATACCAATCTGCCCTGCTGGGCGTAGGCGCAGTATTCGCAACTCCCTCGGTGGCTCGATCCAAAAATACCGTGCTGCCCACCAGGCTGTGCTGCAAATTCAGGCTTTCTCCTGTGCGACTATTGGTTGCGCTAAGCTTTGCCGGTCGAATCCTTAATTCTGCCCCTAAGGTATTGATCAGGGATAATTGCAATTGTGCAGATTCTAAATCCAATATCCCTGCATGTACGTTCTTTAGGAGATCTAAGTTTAGGGTGTCCAGCTGAATATCCAATTCCTGTGTGGCCAGTGCTCCTCTTAAATAACTCGCCTCCAGTCCTTTTAGTTGGTTCTCTACCGAAAATAGCTCCATGTTTTGGGTCAACAGCAAGCTGTCTTCCCCCGCAGCTATGGTCGGAACCACCGAAATTTGAATACGATTCGATGAAATCAGCTGCTGGCCTCTTAAATCCAATGCATATCCACCCAAAGGAAAGGAACGGGTAAAGGTTTGGGGGTTCGGTCCTCCATCCCAAGCCGGCAATTCATCTTCAAAACGAAGTGGCTGACCGTTTTTGGTTGCTAAGGGAATGCTGTAGGTGAAGCGTACTTTTCTGGGTATCTTGGATTTAAAGGTGATATCGGCACTCCCACTTTTTAATAGCGCGTAAACCACCTCGGCTTCCGGTACATCAAAGCGCACCTCAATAGGGTCCAAAGGAATAGCGATACCGGGCGGTATGGCAATTTGCCCAAAATTCCAAACAAAGGTATCTTCACTCGCAATGGCGTCGAGCCTGGCCAAGGTATCCAAAGCCAAATCCAACACATCGCCGCGGTAACGCAACACCAACTGGTCGGATTCGTTGGCTTTTAAGAGGGTGTCGCCCGTAAGCTGCTGCAAAGTCAGCCGGGATTTAGCCAATGGCGCCAACCACTCCGACTCCCATTGGGTGGTTTCCGGAGTACAGGCACTCAAAACTATAAGCCACAAAAGGGCAAAGCGTAGCATCTTCATAGAAGCCACTAAGGTACAAAACCTAGAGGTTAACTTTTAAAAGCCTTTGCCTCAAATGCAAACAGGCGTCTTTTTTCAGTTTTTTTGCTTTTGGGCGCCTTTTCCGTCTCCGTTTTCAAGTCCTCAGCCCTCGGTCTGCTTTTGCCCGTCGGAAAGGGAGTTTGCTGCGCGCCACTCCTTTCCTCCTGCAAAAGCTAGCCCTCGGTCCTCCGGGCTTTCCAACTCCGCCGGGGCGCTTATCGCTCCGAAACAGGTTTTCCATCTCCATTCTTTCAGCCACTTTAGACCTCTTCTTCTCCCGGATGATCTATTTTTTTTCGCCAATCCAACCAACGCTGTATTTCTTGCTCCCTTTGGCTGTCGCCCGGAACAAAAAAGTCGGGCAATTTCAGCCCTTCCGGGTCGTAGGATTGGGCCACCACGTGCTGCGGGTAATTGTGCGGATACAAATAGGCCTCGCCATAGCCCAGCTCCTTCATAAGTTTGGTAGGCGCATTTCTTAAATGCAAAGGAACGGGCGCATCGGCATGGTTTTTTACAAAATCGAGGGCTTGGTCAATGGCCAAATAGCTTGCATTGGATTTGGGGCTGCTGCTGAGGTAAACGCAAACCTGCGCTAAAATTATTCGGGCTTCGGGCATTCCAATTTGACGCACGGCATCAAATCCGGCCGAAGCCACAGCCAAGGCCGTGGGATTGGCCAAGCCAATATCCTCCGAGGCCAAAATCAACAATCTTCGAGCAATAAACACCGGGTCTTCTCCTCCATGAATCATGCGTGCCATCCAATACAAAGCCGCCTGAACCGCTCCACCGCGCACCGATTTAATAAAGGCCGAAATGATGTCGTAGTGCATCTCTCCTCCTTTGTCGTATCTGGGCACACGTTGCTTTATGGTTTCTTGAACCAGCGTATTGCTCACACTTACTTTTCCCTCCTTTTGGTGCGTGGCCACCGTCCATTCCAAATAATTCAATAATTTTCTTGCATCCCCTCCCGATAGAGCCAGCAAAGCTTCGTCTTCCAAAACCTTAACCTCAAAATTTTTAAGCCAAGGGTCTTTTTCAAGGGCTTGATGGTACACACTGCGGAGCTCATCGGCACTTAGGGCTTCCAAAACCAGTACTTGGCAACGACTAAGTAAGGCGGGGTTTACTTCAAAGGAGGGGTTTTCTGTGGTAGCACCTATAAGAGTACAGTCGCCTCTTTCTACCGCTGATAATAGACTGTCTTGTTGGCCTTTGTTGAATCGGTGGATTTCGTCAATAAAAACAATGGCTTTGCCGCCTTTATCTAATATGTGAGGTTTTGCCGCCTTTTCTAAGGTTTCACGCACTTCCTTTACTCCGGAAGAAACCGCATTTAAAGCAAAAAAACGACGCCCTGATTCTTCGGCCAATACTTTAGCCAAGGTAGTTTTACCCACTCCGGGCGGCCCCCAAAATATGATGGAAGGCAGCATGCCGCTTTGGAGCATGTGTTGCAAATTGCCAATAGCCGCTGCCTGACCTGCTATTTCTGCAATTTTTTTTGGACGCATGCGTTCCGCCAGAGGTACATCAGGAACTTGAACCATAGGTGTCAAAAATAGAGAATTGCCTGCTAGTAGCTAAAGCCTTAGTTTCAATATGGCCTGTAATGGCTTCAATGCTTCTTTTTTGTTCCTTTGTTATTGATTCAGGACATTCAAAAACCTTCTTTTTCAGCACTTATGTCCATAGTAGTTAATGAGGTAAGCAAAAGTTACGGCAGTCAATTGGCCCTAAACAAGGTTTCGTTTGAGGTACACCCCGGAGAAATTGTTGCATTTTTAGGCCCCAACGGCGCAGGTAAAAGCACCCTAATGAAAATCCTTACCGGATTCATTCCTCCAAGTTCCGGAGGAGCTCAAGTGGCCGGCTACTCGGTGCGCACCAAATCCATGGAAGTCCGGAAAAGGGTAGGTTACTTGCCGGAACATAATCCATTGTATCCGGATATGTATGTCCGCGAATATCTGTCGTTTACCGCAGCACTTCACGGTATTGGAAAAGGTAAAAAGGATAGGGTAGAGGCCATGATAAAAGAAACAGGCCTGAGTCTGGAAGCCCACAAAAAGGTAGGAGCCTTATCTAAAGGTTACCGCCAAAGGCTTGGCTTGGCCGCTGCAATTATTCATGATCCCGAAGTGTTGATTTTAGATGAACCCACTTCCGGCTTAGACCCCAATCAGCTGGTGGAAATTCGACAACTAATACGCAACTTGGGCCAAAACAAAACCTTGCTTTTGTCCACACATATTTTGAAAGAGGTGGAGGCCGTTTGCCATCGTGTACTCATCTTGGACAGAGGGCAACTTAAAGCCAACGAAAGACTCGAAAACCTGAGCAAATCAAACCAAACCGAAGGCAGTAGGGTTTGGGCGGTAGGTTTTGATACGCCTCTTGCATTAAGCCAAATCAAAAAGATTGCAGGAGTAGACCGTGCCCAACAATTGGATGAGCAAAACTTCCTTATTGAGAGTGCGTCGGGTAAAGCATTTCAATTGGAGCTTAGCCGTTGGGCATTGGATCAAGGAATAGCCCTCAATACCCTCACCGAGCACAAACAAGATTTGGAAGAAGTGTTTAGAAAATATACCGGACCTAAGTCTTAACGAGTAGGCCTGTTTCTTCGGGTAATAATTCCACCCAAACCTTTGGTGAGCATGTATTGAGGCACGTTCGGCTGGCAAATGATTTCCCCGGCGGTATTCACCTTGCCTTCAATTTTTTGCTTAGGATACACAATGATTTTTCCATTGGTATTGGCCGTTACGGAAGCCTCGGATACATCATAATCCGCTAAGTCTACAATGCCTCCTGTATTGGCAACAGCCACCATTTTCATGGTTCCTCCCTTCAAAAGAATGGAAGCACCACTTTCGGCAGTGCAAAACACATGTTCTGCAGCAAGCATAAGGTTAACTTGACCATCTCCAACGCTAACAATACGAATGGTTCCTGCTTGCAAAGGAATATCGCTAACAATTACTCCACCCGAGGAAGCCCCCAAATAATATAACTCGTCAGGAATACCCATGCGCACCTCTCCTTTAGGACCGTCAATAAGCTCTCCGGTGGAGATGGTTAGTTTGTCTTGCTCTTGCTTGGTTTGCACTTCATACGCACCACCTTGAACCATGTTGATTTTGATTTGTCCGGGGGAGAGTTCAGAATCAAAGACCAAACGCAGGTTGTTTTTTACCTCAATGCGGGTAATTCCCTCGAACTGTCGCTCTTCACCTTGGCTGTAAAGCTGTCCAACGCTAAAAAAGACCCCTAAGACCAAAAGTAAACTTCGCATAATGTTTTTAGCAGTATACAACAAGGATAGTGCCAAAACCAAGTATTTTTCAGGAGAATTTTCAGCTTTTACGATTTTTTCTGTTCATTTTTTGCTGCTATGGCAATGCTACCCTAAATCCGGATTCCTTCTGTAAGTGAACAGAGCGATGCCAATCCTTATGTGTATTTTTGACCTATGGCAAAGAGTACCAAATTTTGGCTGGCAAGCCCCTTTCTTTTGATTTTTGTAGTCATAGCCTTGTTTCCCATTCTTTACGTGCTGTGGGGAGGCATTGGATCCGCAATTGGTCTTATAGGTCAAGGAATGTCTAAGGACCCGGAAACCAAAAGGCAATTGAGTACCCACGCCTTTTTGAGTACCGGAGACCAAGGTGCTACCCTGTATTTGGAAATTGGTCTAATAGATAAAGCAATTTTAGAACAAGTAGATTCTCTTGGGCAGCACGAAGATATTATTGTAGCCTATGGAAAGGGAACCTGGCTGGTGCTTTCCGACAAAGGGGCTTCGCCTAAGTTTCTTACAGCAAAGAACTACCCTGAATTCTTAACGCTTAAAACGCAGATGCTGGTCCCGGAGGAGGCTAGCCTTAGACCACTGTAATTCGCTCCCTTAAGCTTTATCTCCTCCCAATTATTCTGCTATATTTGTCGCCTGAATTTTTGACTTTTAGATATGCCTTATTATTTCACCAGTGAGTCCGTTAGTGAAGGACATCCCGACAAAATCGCCGATCAGATTTCAGATGCGCTAATTGACCACTTTTTGGCATTTGATCCCAACTCTAAAGTGGCTTGTGAAACTTTGGTAACCACCGGGCAGGTCGTACTCGCAGGTGAGGTCAAAACCAATACCTATCTCGATGTTCAAGAAATTGCACGGGAAGTTATTCGCAAAATTGGCTACACCAAGTCCGAATACATGTTCGAAGCCGACTCCTGTGGAGTGCTTTCGGCCATTCACGAACAATCACAAGATATCCGCCAAGGAGTAGACCGAGCATCTGCAGAAGAACAAGGTGCCGGAGACCAAGGTATGATGTTTGGTTATGCCTCAAACGAAACCCAAAACTTCATGCCTTTGGCCTTAGATATGTCTCATGCTATTCTTAAAGAATTGGCAGACATTCGCCGCCAAGGTGACAATGGCCCCATGCCTTACCTTCGTCCGGATGCTAAGGCGCAGGTGACCCTTGAGTACAACGACGACAACAAGCCGGTTAAAATCAAAGCCATTGTTATCTCTACCCAACACGATGCCTTTGGCGATGATCAGACCATGATGGCCACCATCCGTAAAGACATGTTGGAAGTCCTTATGCCTCGTATCAAGGAAAAGTACAGCCGTTATGCCTCCTTCTTTAACGACGATATCGATTACCACATCAATCCTACCGGTCGTTTTGTTATTGGTGGACCCCACGGAGACACCGGGCTAACCGGCAGAAAAATTATTGTTGATACCTACGGAGGTAAAGGAGCACATGGTGGCGGCGCATTCTCCGGGAAAGATCCCAGTAAGGTGGACCGTTCCGCAGCTTACGCAACCAGACATATAGCTAAAAATATGGTGGCTGCCGGTATTTGTGAGGAAGCCTTAGTTCAGGTAGCTTACGCCATTGGCGTAGCACAACCAATGAACCTGTATGTGAATACCTATGGCACCGCTAAGGTCAATATGTCTGACTCGGCCATTGCAGAGAAGTTGATGGAGATTTTCCCCATGACGCCTTATGCCATTGAGACTCGGTTAAAGCTTAGGAATCCTATATATACCGAAACCGCTGCCTATGGCCATATGGGGCGTAGCAACGAAGTTGTTTCCAAAACGTTCAAAAATCCCAACGGGGAAACCGTTACCAGGGAAGTCGAATTGTTTACTTGGGAGAAACTAGATTTTGTAGATAAAATCAAAAGCGCTTTTGGAATCTAAAGCAACGCTTTTTACACAATTCGGAAGCCGACGCAGCTGCGTCGGCTTTTTTATTCTCTTTCCCTGTAGATTCAAAATATTGTTTTGAACAATATAGGCCGGTAGCCTGTTTCATCCACGTTATTTATCCTTATAGCTTAGGCAAAACGGTGGGACAGTATTCTATAAAAGAAATTGAACAGCTAACGGGCATCAAAGCCCATACCATTCGTATATGGGAACAGCGGTATGGTTTTGTGGAGCCACACCGCACCGAAACCAATATCCGGTTTTACGATGATGAGCAACTTAAGCTCCTACTCAATATTAGTGCCCTTATTCGAAACGGAAGGAAAATTTCCCATGTTTCTAAGCTAAGCAAAGACGACATAAAGCAAGAGCTACAGCAGCTTACAAGCCAAAGCGACCAAGAACAAGACTATTACTCTCTGCAGGTGGATGCCTTGATCGTGGCCATGATAGACATCGACGAGGCTCGTTTTGAAAAGGTAATCTCAAGCTGCACTTTAAGGTATGGATTTGAATCGGTAATGATTCACCTCCTCATTCCTTTTTTGCATAAGGTGGGTTTGTTATGGACTACCGGCGAGATTAATGTTGCCCAAGAGCATTTCATTACCAACCTCATCCGCAGAAAGCTATTGGTAGCCATAGATGGTCATGTGGGCAAAAGACTTCAAAAGCAAAAGTTTATTTTGTTTTTGCCCGATGGAGAACTTCATGAAATTGGCCTGCTGTTTGCAAAATATCTAATCCGTAGCCGTGGTTTTCCCTTAATTTATTTAGGTCAATCGGTTCCAATGCATGACCTGCACGCCATCTGCAAAAGTTACAATCCAGATTTTTTGCTTACCTATTTCACCGTAGGATATAAGGCAGATCAGGTTAGGGAAGTGGTTCAAGAGATCTCAGAAACCTATCCCAAAACAAAATTCATTATTTCGGGGCCATTGGCCGGAGCCGCCGGTAAAACCTTACCCGATAACGTGTTTCGCATTGGACAAATCGAGGAAATGATTGCTTTTTTGAATAACATAACATTAAAGGAAGCCTAAGTCTTTCTTATACACGGAGACCGTTGACGCGTTGTGTTTTCAAGCTTTTTGTCCTGACCGTAGCCTCCGTGCGAATTAAGGCACGGTTAAAATAAAAGTCTCCTGACGCTTCGATCAGGATAGTCTAAAGTTCACTGGTTGTAAATGAGGACCCCTGACGCTTAGGTCAGGACAAAGTGTTTGAGATTTGGCCGTAACGCAGACCCTGACGTTACAGTCAGGGTTTATAATCCTTACCGCAGCGTCAGGGCAGGATCGCCGCCAGAATAGCAACGGGTCAACGGTCGCACACTGCTCCCATTAATTTATTGGTTATTAAGCGATGGTGCATACTGCGGTTCAATCGCCTCCTATTGCCAAGGGAGACTGAGAGCTGTGACGCATTGTGTTATTGTGGATAAGCCTGACCTTACTCTTAGGACAAGATGGCAGACAGAATCGCATCGCATCAACAGTGTAAAGCGGTGTGCTTTTAACCTCTCCAGCTTGATCCTAAAATTGGCTGTTGGAAGGATTCCGTAAAACCGTACCTATGTTAAGAAAATGAAATTCGGCCTTTAGAGCCACTTTTCTTGTTTAATCAATTTGGATAAATATTAAACAAAAGCATATCTTTGAAATGGAGGTATGGTTATGAAAACAACAGCATTTAATTTTCAGAATGAAGTAATAGCACTTAAAGATCCCCTTAGGTACTTTGCTTTAAGTCTCACACACGACGATAATGATGCCGACGACCTGGTGCAAGAAACCATGTTGAAGGCGCTCATTTATAAGGACAAGTTCGCAGAGAATACCAATCTCAAAGCTTGGCTGTTTACCATTATGAAGAACCTCTTTATCAACAATTACCGCAAAAAGACTAAGGTGCGCATGATTTTTGATGGAAGTAAGGAGCTCTTTCAGCTAAATGTTCCCGAAACTAAAAAAGCTTATGACCCTGATGCACAAATCAATTACAAGCAAATTCAAGAAGCAATGGACGCTTTGGATGAAGAGTATAGAAAGCCGCTTCGCTTGTATTTTGAAGGGTACAAATACAAGGAAATTGCGGATATGTTGGAACTACCCATTGGAACGGTAAAGAGCAGAATCTTTTTAGCCCGCAAGCAATTGGTTCAACCTTTAAAAGCCTTTGTTCATGAGCATTCTTGATACTGTTTAACCTTTTAACGTTTTTTGACCATTATGGAGACTCAAGGTTAAACACATACAAGTTACTGTAAATAGGGTACTTAGTTTGAAAAAGCGGCTTTTTAGCCGCTTTTTTTGATTGTAGGTACTTTTATTGTGTTTAACTTTTTATATCTTAGCTGTAAACAAAAGCGCAACAGTTATGGCACAGTCTTCTTTCAATTTTTCAGCAGAAGTTATTGCATTCCGGGAGCCTTTAAGGTACTACGCTTTAAGTCTCACCTCAAGTAGAGAAGAGGCAAATGACTTGGTTCAAGAAACCATGCTTAAGGCATTTACCTACCAAAAGCGCTTTAAGGCCAACACCAATTTGAAAGCGTGGCTGTACACCATCATGCGCAATATCTTTATAAATAATTACCGAAGAACTCAAAAGTTTCGCACCATTGTAGATACCACCAAAGAGTCTTACTACTTAAACATTCCTCAATCTACCAAAGATCCTAACAATCCGGAATCAGCCCTCCGATATAAGGAAGTGTACCGCGAAATGAATGCCCTTACCGAAGATTTCAGAGTTCCACTCATTATGTACTTCGAAGGCTTTAAATACAAGGAAATTGCCGAAAAGCTGGATTTGCCTATTGGCACCGTAAAAAGCAGAATATTTTTGGCTAGAAAACAAGTGGCTCTCGCTTTGCAAGACACGGAGAAGCTTCCGGTAGCTCAAGCTTCATAACTGAGCTCTTTTCGCTTTTGGCTCTATGTTGTTTACAGCATAGAGCTTTTTTTTGCCCCAAACCCAATCAAATTTACTTAAGGTCCTGCTTCCTATTTTCTTTGGGTACTTGTATGCTTAACTCCAAAGAATTAGACCGTTAATACCTTGTGTTTTTAAGTTTTTAATCCTGACCGGAGGACCGCCGCCAGCATAGCAAGGCATCAACAAACTCAGAATTTCAATCGGAATAAACCAACATCCTACCTGCTTAAAAGTAGACGACTCTTTTAGGGAATGCTTAGGACTTGACTGTGTCAAATAAGTGACCACTCCTTTGAAAAGATACAGTGGCAAACCCACTTAGGCTTTCAGGGACATCCCAAAAGCAAGCGGTTTTAAGCATGTTATTAACGGTTCGATTTTCTAAACTGGGCAGCTCGGAAACGGTAGCGAACCTGAACTTTAAAATCACTACGTGTATTTCCCTGTATTTCATCTAGGCCGGAACCTACGGTTTCCCTGTCAGGGAAATAGGTTTGAGACCACCTGAGCCATAGGGTTAAACTGCGACTGATCTCCCATTTAGCATTCAAATAGGTACGCATTCCCTCTCCGGAAAAGCCCGGTACAGTGAAACTATACAGCACATCGTTTTCGTAGGTATAGACTCTGGTGTCGAAGCCGTCGGTCTGAAAAAAGGCAATTCTACCCGAAAAATCCACAGGAATCTTACGAGGCTTGTACACTACATCTTGGTAAACCAAAAAACCAAACTCATCTGCCGGGCGATCGGGGCGGGACTGATGCACCAATTCCAAGCGGTTTCTCAGTTGCAGCGTGCGCGAAACCCTAAAGGTGAAATTGAATCGGTAATTGGTTCTCCCAAACTGTACGGTTTCTGGAGTGATTGGGTCGCGTTCGTCATCGTCGGGACGATATTGATGCCTCACCCGAATGTAGGACTCCAATTTGTTATTGGGAATGAAAGAGGCTTGAAACAAATACTCATAGCCTTTAGATGGAGTAGATATGCCAAACCTTGCCCAAGGATAGCTAAAGAGGTCAAAATAGCCCTGAAATTTGAAATACTTAATGGGCGTAGTTTCAAAACCGATGTACAAGCCTTCCTCGTTTTGAGTTCCAAACCTATCCGATATAGCATTCGAATTTAAGTTCTGATAATCTCGGGCAAAGTTTCGATACAAAGCGGCAAGACTAAAGTTGGGGTGTAGGGAGGCCTGCATGCCCTGCAACATGGCCAAGCCCCCATTATCGCTCATGGAAATTTCGCCAAACAAATAAAACTTGTTTAACAATAAATCGTAATCTACACCGGCATTAAACAGTTTGTCTCCTGCAAACTCGTACAAATTATATATCTGGTCATTCGGTGTAATGGGTGCAGAAAACTGCGTGCTGTAGGCCGTGGCTCCCAAATTGAACTTTCCTGCTCTCCAGGTTACGTTCCCTCCAAACATGGTTTCGTCCAATGCATTCTTCTTGCTCAACTCCGATTCGGTACGGTGCAATCCGGACAATAAAAAGGAACTGAACTCCAAAGCCTCACCGGTGAGGGTATCTAATTGCGCAATTCCTCCGTCGATGGGTTTATGGCTTACAAAGGCAGTTACATCTACAGGGCCCAAGCGCACTTCTGCTGCTGCTCCACGGTTAAAGGTAAATTGATTGGTGGCCGTATATTGCCTCAGACCAACGGCAAAACGTTTAATGTTCATGGTATAGGCAGTTTTTCTAAAACCAATACCTGTCCACATTGTTAGGCCCTGCCCAAATTGCAACTGGTAGTCTCCAATGGCAATTTTTCTAAAAATGCCAACGTCCCTTAAAAAAAGGTGGGCTGAATAAAAGTCAAAGCCCTGCGGCTGAGTGCCTCCAAACCAATCTTCTCCTCGGTCTTTTTCAGCTGTGAAGCCAAGGCTTACTTTATCCTTATAACGAAAGCGATACCGCAAAAATGTTTGGTAAGAGGGCCCTAAATATCCATCGGTTGGGTCTTCTTCGTTTCTTCGAAATCCCTCTTGTTGTTCCAATACATCGTAAAACCTGGCTACGAGTTCGTGCTTGCCGTAAAGCCAAACACTTTTTAATTTGGTTTTCTTTTTTTCTTCTACCGGCGCCACCTCCAAAAAGGGCAGCAACATATACACCATTTCGTTGTCCCAGCCTCGGATATAATTAATTTCATATATAGAGAGCAGAGGACCATTAATAGAAAGGTAGGTTTGAAGATTCTTAATTTGCAGTTCTGTAATTAAATTCAGCCTACGTAAATCGTCGGCATCTGCTGCATTAAGGTTGATAGGGTGGTCGTAAAAATAATTGAGGTCTTCCACAAAAGTGGTATAGTCAATTTCATTTTCGGCGTTTTCCGAGATGGTTTCAATCAACCGCTCAATGATGTTTTCTTTTAGCGGGTCATTACTGCCACCGCTTTGCCCCCATAGGCTTGAAGACCCTAGGCAAAGCATAACGCTTAAGCAAACAATAAGGTACTTCATTTCTTTTTCCGGAATTTGTACGAAAGCCCTATTTGGGGAGAAAAACCAAGGGTTTGGTGCCAAGCAGAGGCCACGTCTAAATCAAATTGCTTAAGCTTTAAACCCAATCCAAAACTGGGCGATACCGGGTTTGTGTTGAGGCCTCCCCTCAAATATACCGGATCCGCTAAATGATATTCCAAGCCAATGCGAACCGTAGGATCCCGTTCCAGATCTTTTTCCATTTCGGCTGTGGCTACCAACTTATCGTCAAAGTTATAGGCTGTACCTATCCTAAATATGGTGGCTATTTTTTCTCGATCAAAACTATTCAGAGGTGTTCGGGTGGGGTTAAACACATGGGCCGCAATGGTCCAGTCCTCGGTGGCTTTTACCAAAAAGGAAAGCTCTCCCGAGGCGGTAAATAAGCTGCCAAAATCTTCACCCATCTGAAAAAAATGGAGGTTTAGCTGCAAGCCTGCCGAAAAAATCTCTCCAAACTTGCGGCTGTAGGCAAAGCCCATTTTATTTTCGTTGTAATTGCTGTAGCCAAAACGGTACAGATTTATACCAAAGGTGCCCATCTGTTTTACCGGAAGAGCAAATGCGGCTCCCTGAGCACCAAGCTCCGGAGTTAAAAAGCGGTTTTCATAAAATGCGCCTACGGTGGTTTCCTCCAACCATGCCAGGCCGGCCTGATTGTTAAAGCTCGACCAAATATCGGTAAGTCCAACCGAGGCATGCCCCATGGCGGCTGACCGAACTCCGGCCGGCCAGTTTTGTGCTGCCAAATTTGCCAGGCCAAGCCATGCGGCCAAGAGAACAAGGAGTAGTTGTTTTTTCATTCCTTTGTTTTGTTTTGGAATGCGGTTTCAGGAACCGGCACTTGTTGCGAATAGTCAAAGGAATGGAAAGCAGATTGGCTTTCCATAACTTTTTGCGTTAATCCTTTTTTAAATACTTCTATCCTTTCTTGTAGATCATGTCTATGGCTGCCCAAAATTCGGGCGGCCAACAGACCGGCATTTTTTGCGCCATTCAAGGCTACGGTGGCCACCGGGATTCCTGCCGGCATTTGCAATATGCTCAGCACCGAATCCCATCCATCCATGGAGTTGGAGGAGTGAATAGGTACGCCTATTACCGGTAAATTGCTCATGCTTGCCACCATCCCCGGTAGGTGCGCTGCTCCTCCGGCGCCGGCAATAATAACCTCTATACCACGAGAGGCCGCCTGTTGCGCATAGCCATACATTCTTTCAGGAGTGCGGTGCGCCGATACTACCGTCATTTCAAAGGCAATGCCCAACTCTTCGAGCACTTCGGCTGCCTCTTGCATAACAGAAAGGTCTGAACTGCTGCCCATAATGATGGATACCAAGGCCTTTTTTTCCATAGCCTCCAAATGTAAGCAAAAGCTATTTGCCTGCCGTCACTTTTACCTTGGTCGAAATTTCTCTTGCTTTTTGCTCTAAGCCCTTGATATCATGGCTTAGTAAGCATATGTGTCCCATTTTGCGGTAAGGTTTTACCTCTGTTTTTCCGTAGAGGTGCAGGTAGCAGGCCTCTTCTTTAAACAAGGCTTCTAATGCACTATAATCCGGTTTCCCTTGTGCATTCGGGGCGCCAAGTAGGTTCACCAAAGCTGAGGCCCCCGTACTTTTTGTAGCGCCTGGAGCTAATCCAAGCAAAATCCTTAGGTATTGTTCAAATTGCGAGGTGTAGCTCGCCTCAATCGTCTGATGCCCTGAATTATGCGGACGAGGAGCCATTTCATTAATCCAGAGTTCTCCATCTTTCAGCAAAAAGAATTCTACGGCCAACAAACCAATTAGCCCCAGCTTTTCCGCTGCCTCAGCCGCTAATTCCTGAGCTTTTTGTGCCTGTTCGCCGCTTATTCGTGCGGGGCAAAGCTGAAAAGCCAGCATATTGGCCTCTTCATGAAACACCATTTCGGTGGGGTCCCAATAGCGTAGGCTCCCATTTGGAAACCGGGCTACCATAACCGAAATTTCCCGATCAATATCTGCCAGTTCTTCAATCAATAATTCCCCCGAAAATGGCGGCCATTGCTCGGCTTTTGGAGCTTCCTTGTATACCTTAACACCATATCCATCGTAGCCTCCTTTCCGCAATTTTACTACGCAGGGGCCATCCGGCACAGAACTTCCCTCTTTCAATAAATGAAAAGGTGCGGTAGGAAGACCGCTTTCCTCCAAAAACTGCTTTTGTTTGCCTTTGTCTTGAATAATGCGCAGCACTTTTGAGCCCGGATAGCAGGCAATTCCTTTGGCCTCTAAGCGCTCCAAACCTTCCAATGAGATGGCCTCAAACTCCAGTCCCACTACATCCATGGTAGAGCCAAAAGCTTCTACTGCATCTGCCGATTGCCAGTCGCCTTGCACGAATTGCTTACTTAAGCCGGAAACAGGAGCATCTGCTTGGGGATCTAAAAAATGCAAATCCACCGCCCAGGGGTTTGCTGCTTCTTGCAGCATGCGTGCCAACTGGCCTCCTCCAATTATTCCAACCCGTTTTTTATTCCATTGCCTTGCCATAAAACAAATTTGCGTCAAAAAATTTGAACCTTTGTATAGCTGAGGTGTAAACCCTATGCATGATGGCCATACAATTCCCTTGGGCAAGAAAGCAATCCATTGATTTAGAGGAATGCAGCGACGCAGTCCTCATGGAACGCCTATGCAAGTCCGGAGAGCATTTGGCCTTTCAAGCACTGTATTTACGTTATGGAAAGAGAATTCTTGCCTTTTTGCACCGTATGCTTCCGGGAAAACCCGACTTGGTCGAAGATTTGCTTCAAGAAACCTTTGCCAAGGTTTGGGAAAATCCGGGTAGCTATACGCCGGGCAGACCTCTTGCCCCCTGGCTTTTTACCATTGCCGCAAACTTGGCCAAAAATGAGTGGCGCAAAATGAATGTGCGTGCCAAAGTGCACAGCGGTGAATCGGCTCAAGAGCAGCACCAGATTAAGGACTCAGCCCCAAATCAAGAGCGATTGGTGGACTTGCAGCAATTCAACACCTCCCTTCAAAAGGCACTAAATCAATTGGAAGAAGCCCACCGTGAAGTTTTTCTCTTGCGCTACCAACAGGAATTCTCCGTCAAAGAAATAAGTGAGGCACTTCAAGTACCCGAGGGAACCGTAAAATCCAGACTTTTTTACGCCTCTAAAAAATTGGCCGCTATGCTCCAGCATTTACAAAACCTTCAATCCGAAAGCCTATGAATCCGGAACTCGATTGGGACTGGTTCGAAGATTGCCTTAAACATAAGGCTTGGCAACAGCTTTCAGCAGAGGACAAGGAAAAAATCCGTGAGCACTTTACCGAAGAAAGCTATGAAGCTGCGCGCCGACAGTTGTTGCGCTCTTGGCAATTGCTTTCGGAGGATGCTCAAAACCAAGCCTCTTTGCCTCCCCTTCGAAAAACCGGTGCCAAGCCACTGCCTTTTTTGGGAATGGCCGCAGGTTTTCTTTTGGTTTTGGGACTCGCCTGGATGCTTTGGCCCAAAAGCCAAGATGCCCATATGCTTTCTTATGCTCCGGACTCCTCCCTTAAAAAGCCCGCTCCTGTGCAGAGCAATTCAATGGAGGAGAGTAGAGTGGAGGAAAGTGAGTCCCTCGCCATTCCGGAAGCATCCGATGAAGCAACTCTTAAGATAGCAGAAGAAAGCGACAAGCAGTTTCAAGATTCGGAGGAGTCTACACCGGTAGCCCAGGGTCCATCAAAACGCCTCAATTCTTCCGGTCAAGAAAACAGCATTTTTGGGCCGGGTGCCGCCGGTTCCCGGAACGGTACAACTCAAGCTTTTTCTACAAATCCGGAGGGTGAGGTGCAAGCCTTTGACGCTAAGGAGCCTGCGCCAATTCCGGTGACAGATATTCAGGAACGGTATATGGAAACTGCCGACGTGGAACAAGCGTCACATGCATCCAACTCAGGTGCTGCTCCGGCGGTAGCTTCCTCAACAAATGTGCGGGCAACTATGGAGAAATCCATGGTGCCTAAGCAAAGGATTTCCACCCAACGCGATACGTTTTGGCGGGCAGACACCCTTTGGGTACGGTTTGGTTCTGCCCAAAATCCCGACAGCCTCATTTTTCTTAAGACCATTCCAGAGCACTGGAAAAAAAGAAAACCTTAGCTTTAAACCTCGGCGCACTTCTTTTGGTCAAACCTTTGCATGGATTCGGATGCCTACATGGTGGAATGTCTTAAAGACCCCAAGCGGGCCAACGAGGGCATGCGCTTACTGCTACGCAACTATGGACCCAGATTATATGGCCTGCTAAGGCCCATGTGCCAAAGCCACGAAGATACAGACGAGGTGTTGCAACGCACCCTAATTAAAGCCTGGAAAGGGGCCGCAAGTTTTCGTGGAGAAAGTCAAATGTATACTTGGTTGCACCGAATTGCGCTGCGTGAAGCTTGGACATTTCTTAAACGAGAAAAGAAAAGCCTCTCCATGCATGGCATGGAGCTAGGCGAAGCGCAAAGCACAGCTTCCCAAAGTTCTACCGAAATTCAGCAGCTCTTTTTGCAATCCTTGGCGCAGTTGCCGGCTCGCCAGCGTTTGGTGTTTTTGCTTAGGTACTACGAAGAAATGCCCTTTGAAACCATGGCCGGCATTACCGGAACTTCGGAGGGGAGCTTAAAGGCTTCATTTCATCATGCAAAACATAAGATTCAAGCATTTTTAAAGGCTCAAGCTTAAACCTTTCTCTCTTTTGTTCGTCAAACCAATACCATGAAGGATAAGGAAGCACATAAAATACCCAAGGAATGGCCGCAAATGCAGCCTCCATCGGGTTATTGGAATGAACTCGAGGGCAAAATGGAGCAACGGATGCAAAGCGAGGCTCCTAACAAACGAAGGCTTTGGCCTGTCCTGGCACTTCCCTTGGCTGCCGCAGTGGCCTTGTTGCTTTGGTTCGGTTTCCCGCAAAGCTCAGAAAGCAATGCCGACCCGGATTTGGCCGCTTACTTGCTTGAGGAAGAGGGCTTAAGCGAAGACATGCTCACTACCGCGCTTTTGGAGGCGGAATGGGAGCAGCACACCGAAGCCATCTTGCCCATGTTGTTGGAAGAGGATCAACTGTCTGAAGATGAATTAGAAACATTATTGTTATGAAAGCAATGACTTATGTGTTGGGCTGCCTAATTTTTTTGGGGTTTAGCCAGCACACTTTTGCCCAGCGCGGCGAGTTTTTGAAAGAGCGTAGGGCCGAATTGGAGGCCGAAAAGCAGGAATTTGTGAACCAAAGGGCCAATTTTAGCGAGACGGAGGCGCGCTCTTATTGGCAACTTAAGGCGGCTTACGAACAGCAGCGTAGAGATTTGCTACAAGCCGAGCGAAAGCAGCGAAAAGCAAGGGCAAAAACCGAGGATTTAAGCGACGAGGAGGCACGAACCTTGATTTTGGCCAAAATGGCGCATCAACGCAGCTTACTGGATTTGCAAGAGGCGCATCTGATGCTGGCCATGGACCAAATGGGCGCTGCGGCCGTGCTCCGCGGATTGGCTGCCGAAAAGGCTTGGAAGCGCGAGTTGCTCAGGCGTTTGCGCGATAAGCGCAGCCTGGAAGAAGAAGAGCAAGAGCTTGATTTTTAGGGCCCTGCTTCCACTTTTGTTTTTTTAAATTATCCGCGTCTTGCGGCGGCCTGCCTTGCCGGTGCAAGCACTGCCAAAGCCCTTGTGGGCGCTTTGCCTAAGGCACCGCGTCCTCAGGGCGGCAGATGCATGCACCGTCTGCGGCCGGGCCTCTGCTGCCGCGGGGGGCCAAACTAAGAAACAGGTATTCCAGAAAGGAGGCACCCGGCCGGCCGGATGCAGGGCAAAGCCAAAGCCTTAGGGCGGAAGGCTGAGGAGGCGTACCTTTGGGGAGCCACCACAAGCCTTTTCCGCCCTTGGCTTTGGCGAAGACCGGCAGCAGGCATGGGCCGGAAAGAATACCCGATGCCTTATTGAAAGAAAGCCCCCTTATTGCGACCACATGTCGGACTCGAAGAGCCTTAAATCTTCTTTGAGTTCGTTGGCTTCGAGCAGGGCTTCCGTGCCTTTGGCGTAGCTTGCGATGTGCCTGTCCATGGCGTTGTCTTTTTTGTAAATCAGCGCTTGGAACATGCGGTTTTTAAAGATGTCTTCGAAGCTGAGCGGCTTGCTGAGGTTCCAAGGGTTGTAGCATAGGTATGCCGCAAGTACCGGTCGCAGTTCCTCAAATGGAATCCAGAACATCTCTTTTCTATAACGCAGTTCGCCGGTGGAGGGGTCATGCACGTTCATAACCGGCGCTATGGCAATGATTCGGAAATCGAGCATGGAACGGCTGCGGTCGAAGAACCATTCTTCTTTGATTTTAAAGAATTGTACGTCTTCGGGATTGAGCGGCGTGTGCACGGCTTTGGGTTCCGGGGTGTAGGGTGGGTCCTTTTTGGGAATCATGAAGGTGTCGGTGCGGCTGCCCACGGCCAAGGCTTCGGCGGCGGTCATGGGTTCTTTGAAGTCGTCGCGGGCAAAGGTGCGGACTTTCTCTTGCCGAATGGCTTCCTTAAGCACCCAAAGCAGGTTGTAGCGCCCGTCGGTGGGTTCAAATGGGAAATACAGCGGCTGGTTGATTTTTTGCCTAAGGTCTATGATTTGCCAGTAGCGTCCGGCCCAGGTAACGTCGGCCTCGCGCACATAGGGTGCCGGGATTTTACGCTGGGGCAGATTATCGCCTTGATAGCTGCCATCGGGCAAGGTGATTTGTGCATGTAGGGAGGTGCAGAGCAAGGCCACACCCAGATATAGAGCTTGAGTCTTCATGGCTAAATTGAAAATAGTGGGGTAGCTTTGCTTCTAATCAACAAACGAGCCTGAGGGCTGTTTTATTGTGAAATGCCATGGAGCCCTGGATAGCTTGGTCTGAAATTTATGCGCATCCTTTGCCCGAAAACCACAGGTTTCCTATGGAAAAGTATCAATTGCTGCCGGAGCAATTGTGCTTTGAGGGAACGGTAGCGGATTCGGCTTTTTTTTCGCCCAAGGCTTTGGAGGAGCCGCTCATTTCGGAGGTGCATTCCGAGGTTTATTTACACAAAATCAAAGAGGGTAAATTGAGTCCACAAGAAGAACGCAGGACCGGTTTTCCTTGGAGTCCGGAGCTTTTTCATCGCGAAGTGGCCATTATGGGAGGCACGGTAGAAGCAGCGGAGCGTGCGCTTCGATTAGGGGTAGGCATGAATATTGCGGGAGGTACCCATCATGCCTTTAAAGATAGGGGAGAAGGTTTTTGCTTACTCAACGATTTGGTTTTGGCGGCGCATTGGTTGTTGAAAGGGGGTCATGCCCGACGCATTTTAATTGTGGATTTAGACGTGCATCAGGGCAATGGAACGGCGGCCTTGTGTGCTGAGCTTCCGGAGGTATTTACCTTTAGTATGCATGGCGAAAAGAATTACCCCTTTCATAAAGAAAGGTCTGATTTGGACATTGGTTTGCCCAAGGGTATGACCGATACGGCCTATTTGGCCTTACTCGACGGGCATTTAAACCGGGTGTTGGATTCCTTTGAACCGGATTTTATGCTTTACCAAAGCGGAGTAGATGTGTTGGCCACAGACAAACTGGGCCATTTGGGCTTAAGCTTGGAAGGGTGCAAGCAGCGGGATAAGCTGGTGCTTGGTGCAGCACACAGACACGGCATACCCTTGGTGGCCTCTATGGGTGGTGGTTATTCTCCACACCTACGAGACATTGTGGAAGCCCATGCCAATACCTTTCGTTTGGCTTGCTGGTATTGGTTTTAGGCCATGCCCTGCGGGCCTCTAAAAGGAAAAGGGAAGCTTTGTTCGTTACCGCCTTCGGGGGTTCCGCCTCTAATTTCGCCGAAGGAGTTTTCGTAGCGTTGAATGTTGTCGCTAAGGGCGGCTAAAAGGCGTTTGGCGTGCTCCGGAGTCATTACAATGCGTGACCTCACTCTTGCCTTGGGCATGCCGGGCATAACGTTTACAAAATCAATAACAAACTCACTGGGAGAATGCGCAATAACGGCTAAATTGGCATAGATGCCTTCGGCCACATCTTCGGTGAGTTCGATATTTAACTGTTGCCCTTGTGGGTTATCGTTGTTGTTTTGATTTTCCATGTTGTAAAGTTAGGGAAAGCTTGTCTTTGTACCTTTATTTGATCAAATTTTTAGGGAACCCTTATGGAAAGCTCAGATGCCGAAAGGCTAGGACAGCAGCTGGCAAAGCCAAGCGGTGCATTTGGATTGGAAGTAGCTCAGATGATGCACAAGGGCAATGCCGCCATTTGCCATGATGCTTTTAAGGCCTTGGAGGCTTTTGTCCCCAATCGCGTATTGGAACTTGGCATGGGCAATGGGCAACATAGTGCAGCTTGGGCCGAAAAGTTAAAGGTGGGGCAATGGTTGGGTTTGGATCATGCGCCGGACATGGTTAAGGAAGCGGAGCGGCTTCAGGCAGTACAAGTGGCTTCGGGGCGCATGGGTTTTTATTTGGCACAAGCAGAAGGCATGGTGGAGGTATTGGAGGCCAAGGCCCAATTAAAGACAGGCTTTGACGCTGCAATTTCGGTGAACACCTTATATTTCTGGGAAAATCCGGAAGAGGTATTGGCTCAGTTTTTTTCCTTATTGAAGCCGGGCGCTCCTTTGATTTTGGCCTTTAGAAGTGCGGGCCTGATGCGTCAATTGGAATTTACCCGCAAGGGATTTAGGTTTTGGGAAGCCGATGCACTTTGGCGGCTGTTGGAAAAGGCCGGGTTTGTACCTGAGCCTATGCAGTATTGGGTAGAACCTGAATTTGAGTTCAAAGGAAAGCCTTTGGCTATGGATCATTGGGTTGCCAAAGCCCTTAAACCCGCGGATTTCTCCGGAGCGGAATTTTAGGACTTTTTACTCTGCCACAGCCTCCGGCGTCTGCCCATTTTCGCCAGAGCAAACCGCTTAAGCTGCCGCATAGGATGCCCAACAAAAGGCCTCCTACCACATCCGAGGGATAATGAACGCCCAAATAAATGCGGGAGTAGGCATTGAGTAAGGGATAGCTAAGGAGGAGCAAAAAGAAAAAGAATTTGCGGGTTAGCGGCATGTCGTAGCAAAGAATGCCCGTAAACCACACAAAGGTGGCAAGTCCCATGGTGTTGGCTGCATGGCTGGAAACAAACCCATACAAACCGCCACAGCCCGTTGGAGTAGACACCAAATGGCCAAACAGTAAATTATGGCAAGGCCTGTACCTCTGTATGGTTTCTTTGAACAGATGAACACTTGTTAGGTCGGTAAGGGCAAAAGTACCGAAGGCAAAAAGCAGAAACAGCAGCACCCTAAAGCCGTACTTTCTAAAGGCCATGCCCATTAGGAAAAGGTAAAACCAAATCCAGGCATACTTGTTGCTTACCATGGCCATGAACACATCGAGTAGGGCATGGTGTGCCCCATTGATTATGAAAAAAACATCTCTATCGATCGCCTCAATCCACGACATGGCTTGGTGCGTTTAGCATGTGCCACAGTTGGTCTTTAAGGGCCTGGACTCCTTGTTGACTAACCGAGGAAAGAAAAACCGGATGGAGGTCTTTTAATTCTTGGGCCAGTTCTGTTTGTAATTCTTGGTCAAGCAAATCGGACTTACTTATGGCCAATAAGCGATCTTTGGCGAGCAATTCGGGGTTGTGTCTTCTGAGCTCATCCAACAGGATTTCGTAGGTTTTTCGGTGATCCATTTCGTCGGCAGCCACCATAAAGAGCAACACCGAATTTCGTTCTATATGTCTAAGGAATCTACTGCCTAATCCTTTGCCTTCGGCTGCGCCTTCAATGATACCCGGGATATCGGCCATAATAAAGGATTGATGGTCGCGGTAGGAAACAATGCCAAGGTTTGGCACAAGGGTGGTGAAGGGGTAGTCGGCGATTTCGGGTTTAGCAGCAGATACGACGCTAAGCAAGGTAGATTTTCCGGCATTTGGAAAGCCCACCAATCCTACATCGGCAAGCACTTTAAGTTCGAGCACCATCCATTCTTCTTGTCCCGGTTCTCCGGGTTGTGCATAGCGAGGAGCTTGGTTTGTGGGTGATTTAAAATGGTCGTTGCCAAGGCCGCCTCTTCCTCCGGATACCAGGATTTTTTCTTCGCCATCTTCGGTTATTTCGAAGAGAGGTTTCATGGATTCGGCATGTTTGGCTACCGTGCCCAAGGGTACTTCAAGGACAATGTCTTTGCCATTTTTCCCATGCTTTAAGGCTCCAAGTCCCATGCCTCCGGCCTCTGCAATTACATGTTTTCTATATTTTAGGTGCAAGAGTGTCCACAGCTGTTTATTTCCTCGAAGGATGATATGTCCACCTCTTCCACCGTCGCCGCCATCGGGTCCGCCTTTGGCTGTTTTTCGGTCTCTGTGAAAGTGCACAGACCCTGCGCCCCCTTTTCCGGATCTGCAGCAGATTTTAACATAATCTACAAAGTTACTACCCGCCATGGCTTAAGGTTCATTGGTTTTATTGGGGGTGGTTTGTAGGGAGTCGTTGGGTGCCAATTCGGGAAAGGCTTTTACGAATTCGTCATGGCAGCGCCCCAAGGCTATCATTAAATCGTAGGTGGTTGCTGTAGCCACAAACTCTTTGCCCATATCGCAAAAGCGCACAAATTCATCCAAATCTTCTTTACTCAGACCGGTAACGGATTCAATCAACTCAGGCGTAAGTTTGGATTGGGCCACGGCAGCCTGATTTTCGTTATTGAGTAGCTCTTGAAGTTTGGCCATTTCTCGAGCTTGGCGGCTAAACTTATTGTACAAGCGCGTAAAAGGGCCGGAAAGCAAGATACCTGTTCCGGGCCGAGATAAATAAACTCCTTTAGCCAAGTTTTCATCGGTTAGGGTTGCTGCTTTTTCGTCTACCCCCATTTGTCGAATTTTCTCGACCACTCGCGCATAGTTGAATTGATTAAAATCGTAGGTTTCTAAATCGTAGCGGATGGGCTTAAGCAATACATTGTAAGAAAAGTAATCGGAGCTAAGTCCCGGAGGAAGCCCAAAGTGAACAACTTCAAAGCCAATGGCACTAAATTCTAGGCTGTCTTTCGCCTCAATAAGTATGTTATAAAAGCCACTGGCATCAGAAATAACGCCTAATCGGGTGCTTGGAATAAGCACATGGGCAAAAGGAATAGGTCTTAAGGTTTCGCTTTCGAGAATGAAGCCGCTAACCTGAATAAAATGTTTTTGGTTTTCGGTTTGTTGGGCATGCAAGCTATTTGTAATACACAACCAGCCGGAAATGAGAAAAAGTAAAGCGCCAATAAACGCCTTATGAAATGAAAACGCGTGCATATGAATCTTTGGCCTAGGCTTCAAAATTACGTATAATAAGAACAGGGTATAAAAAAAGCCCGAAAATTCGGGCCTTTAATACAAAGTGTTTCGCCAAAAACAGTTGCAATTTAGTCCACTAGGCCCTTTTAGGCAAGGGTAAATGGCGGCCTGTTGATAAGTTGCTTCTCTCATTTTTAGTAATCCATTGTTTTTTAAATGATTATACCTAGAGCTTTATGTGATTTGTGTTTCTTGTTGAAAACTTTAGCCCTGTAGGGTTTGTTTGATGCCCAGATAAAGCTGTGGTGCCTTTTTTTACTTTTGTCCTATGACGATTAAATCCTCTCTTTTACTCCTGAGCCTGCTGGGTCTTTTTGCGGCATGTGGACCCAAAGCAACCAAGGACACAAATCCCTTAACAGAGTCTGATATTCAACTTTTGGAAGAAGAGGTGATGCGTCTCCACGATTCTGTAATGCCTCAAACTTCTGAAATTATGCGTTACAAGCGGAAGTTTCAGGAACAGGCCGAGCTTTCAGAAGACTCTTTAAGCGCAGAATCCTTTAAAAATGCCGCCTTAGAACTCGAGCAAGCCTACCACCTCATGATGGATTGGATGCAGGCCTATCATGCGCCGGATCCCCAAAGCTCTTTGGAGGCACGTGAGGCTTATTTGTTGGATGAATTAAATAAAGTGCAAGAGGTTGTTGATGCCTACACTAAGGCGCTAAACAATGCCCATGATTTAGATAGTTTGCGATGAAAATGATTCCATTCTTTGGTCTTGTTCTGCTCTTCCTCTGGTCTTGTGGAAATCCCAGTACCAATGCAGAAAAAGAACTCAAGCACCTTCCATTTATGGGTGAGCCCATGCTCATTCAAAACGACCAAGGAGGTGTGGATACCTTATGGCCGGCACTCCCTGCATTTACTTTAGCTTCCCAAACCGGCGATAGCATAACCCAGCTTGACTTGGCAGGCAAAATTCGAGTAGCAGATTTTTTCTTTACTTCTTGTCCTACCATTTGCCCTATGATGTCGGCTCAAATGTTGAGAATACATGAGCGCTTTGGTTCCAACGACCAAGTTGTTTTGATAAGCCACAGTATAGATCCGGAACACGATAGCGTTTCGGTTTTGGCCGATTATGCGGAAAAGCTTGGGGCTTCTGCACCGGGTTGGTTCTTTTTGACCGGCGATATGGACCTGATTTTTTCCTTGGCCGACGCCTATGGTTCATTTGCAGAAAAGGACCCCAATGCTCCCGGAGGCTTTGCCCATAGTGGAGCTCTTACACTTGCCGACCGGCAGGGCAGAATCCGTGGAGTATATGACGGAACCAATCCTGAGGAAGTAGATCGGTTGATTTTGGACATGGAGCGTTTGTTGGCTGAGGCACCCGATTATGGTCCCGAAGCAGTACCTGTTGGATTAGATTATGCGCAGTAAGTCAAACCTGTTATTGATTTTAGGAGCCTTTTTCATCTTAGGCTTTGGAGCCTTGGTTTTATTCCTGCCAAAAGGTGAAGGAGCCACAGTAAAAAGAGGCGAAAAACTCTACATGGAGCAATGCATGAACTGCCATGGTAAAGACGGTAAAGGCTTAGGAAAACTCATTCCCGGACTACACCATGCGGAATTGCTTCAAAAAGAACGGCTAATTTGTGCCATTCGTTACGGAAAATCAGGCCCTTTGGAAGTGGATGGACAAGTGTATAACGGACAAATGCCTCCAAACTTTGCCTTAGACGATGGGGAAATTCGTGATATTGTGAATTACGTGTATGCACAATTCGCGGAAGCCCCTAAAAGCTTAGATTTACCTGAAGTACAAGACCAACTGAGAAATTGTGCGCAAGCGAATCCCCGTTTACAATGGTAGGTTTAGCGAATTAGCTCAATAACTACCCGGCGATTTAAATACCTTCCCTCCGGGGTGGAATTGTCCGCTGCCGGACGGTGTGGCCCATACCATTTGGTTAAAATCCGTTCAGAGGCCAAACCTTGAGCTAGCAAATACAGGCGAACTTGCATGGCCCTTTTCTCAGAAAGGTTCATGTTATAATCTGTAATGCCCACCGAGTCCGTATGCCCTGCCAACATAATGCGCACCTGGGGCTGTTCGCTTAAATAGCGATACAACCGTTTCAATCTATTTTCCATTTCCGGTTCTAAATCAAACCGGTCGTGGCCAAAATGGACTTGAGTAATAAGGTCTATTTCTTGTTGGTTCTTTTTTAAATAATCAGCCATTTGGGCATCCAAGGGCCATAAAGCCACGTCGTCAATCAAGTAATAGGCCCTTTGCTTTACCTGATACATAATGTCTAAAGGCGGGTCGTTGCTTGGCTCAATGGCTTCAAACCGGGTGTCTTTATCTGTTCTAAAGTTTCCAATGGTCAAATAGCGGTAAGGCTCGGAAAAAACCACCGTGTCAAAAAAGCGGTACCATTTCCCTTTGGTGCTAAGCAATTCGGTGCACTCAATTTGGGGGTTGAAGTCCAATGGCTTGTAGCTGCTGTGGTGGGGTCTGTCGATTGAAAAATAGAAGCCTAGGTTTCCGGAAGCAATACTGCTGGAGGGTTTTAAACAAATCCAAGCTTCAAGCAAATAGGGTTTTCCGGGTACAATGGGCATAACCAATTGCGTTTGCACATATTCCCTCCAACTACCCTGTCCTTTGCTAAAGCCATAAGTAAACAAACCTAAGGCGGACTGCCCTCGGTGCGGTTTGAGCCCGGTTTTGTTGCCTGAACCAATATAATTAGGGCAATTGGGGCCAACAAAAGCGGAATGAATGTCTGGGGTGGTGCGCGTGGGAATGTACCAAGAGTTTACATTGAACTCATTGGGCTCAACTACCCATCCACAAGGTATTGGACCTCTAAAAACCTCAAAACCTCCATTGTTCAATAAATTTTGAGCGGCCAAGGGTAAAAAGGTGAGGCCAACAAGCGCAACAACAAAGCAAAGTAAAGGCTGCACCTTTTTAAAACGAGCATTATGCCGGTTCGGTATACTCAACGCTTGTAATTGCTTTGGTTCGTTTCCAACATTTGAACATAGTTCAAATACCTGCTTTCGGCTATTTCTCCGGACTCCACCGCTCCAATTACAGCACAATCAGGCTCATGGGTATGCAAACAATTTTGAAATTTGCAGGCCTTGCTGGCTTCAAAAATTTCCGGAAAAAAATGCGAAATCTGTGCCGCTGCCATATCGTATAATCCAAACTCTTTTATTCCCGGGGTGTCAATAATAGCCGTGGAATCGTCTAAGAAAAACATTTCGGCAAAGGTCGTAGTGTGTTTGCCTTTATTGTGCTTGGAAGAAATACCTCCGGTGCGCAGGGCTAAATGGGGGGCAAGCGCATTAATTAAGGTCGATTTCCCTGCTCCTGAATGTCCCGAAAACAAGCAAACTTTATCTTGAATCAACGCTCGAACCTTTTCAATATCTTCCTGTGAAAATGCAGAAATGGCAAAGAGTCGATAGCCCGCCCGGGCATAGGTTTCTTTCCACTCTTCCAAAATCAAATGCTCCTTTTCTTTTTTTAGTAGGTCTACTTTATTCACTAACAAAATGGCCGGAATATCATAGGCTTCGGCACTAACCAGCAACCGATCCAAAAAACCGGTGGAGGTTCTGGGTTGACTTATCGAGGCCACAATAACCAATACATCTATGTTGCTTGCTATAATCTGAGTCTCTTTACTCAGTTTGGTAGACTTTCGAATCAAATAGTTTTTGCGACCCTCCACCTCGGTAATGAGCCATTCGCCATTTTGATCATCGCTTTGCACCAGAACTTGGTCACCCACAGCCACCGGGTTTGTATGTCTATGGTCCAAAAGACGCAAACGACCCCCTAAGCGGGCTTCCTTTATGCCTTCAGGAGTTTTTAACCGATAAAAACTTCCTGTTGAACGTAAAACAAGTCCTCTCATATTCCGGGAATAGGAAAGCTTGTGAAAATGTAGGTGGTTAACCCGGCCGTGGCCAAAACCAAAAAAGAAAGGGTATTGCCTAAAATTCCATCAACCCAACTGCTTCGAGGGTAGGTGAAAATCATGAGCAAGGTTTCAAAAAGCCACATGGCCCCAACCACCATACCAAGGGTGGCAATTAACAGGGGATGCAGAGGTAGCCGCAAATACAACATTACTCCGGCTCCCGTAAAAGAAAGAATTCCTGCAATTAGTGAAAAGTAAAGTGAGCCTTGAATGCTTCGGAAACCGGCAGCCGATAAAAGCATGGATCGAAGCACGCAGAATACAATAAATACGCTACCTGCCATTACCCAATTCAACGGACGCTGCATAAATTCCGCAAATGCATCGTAAAGAATAACAGACTCCTGCATGCCTAAATGTAAGGATTTAATTCCATCAGCCCTTCAGTCGAACCAGTTGCTCCTCAATGGATTTTAACTTGGTTTCTGCATCTGCGGCTTTTTGCCTTTCATTGGCCACTATTTCCGGCTTAGCGTTTTGCACAAATCGATCATTACTGAGCTTCTTTTCCACGCTTTTTAGAAAACCTTCCAAATAGGCCTTTTCCTTATTTAGCTTTTCTTCTTCGGCTTCCACATTTACCAAATGACCTGCCGGAATTTGCACCGACCACTGTTTCACTTGAAAACTAAAGCAGGGGCCATCGTAACTCTCATTTAATTTCACCTCCGAAATCCCTGCCATGTGTTGCAACAAAGCACCAAAATGACCTTTCCAAGAGTGGTCTTTATCACTTATCCATGCCTCCAAAGGCTCTTTAAATGAAATGCCTTGATTTTGTCGAATGGCGCGAACTTCGGTAATAAAATTGCCTAGCTTTTCGGCATCTTGAAGCAGCACTTCATCTATGTTGCCTTGAGCCTTAATAGGCGTTTCCATCAAAAAGCGGCCTTGCTTCCCTTGAGTTAAGCCTTGCCAAATTTCTTCCGTAATAAAAGGCATAAAAGGATGAGCAATGCCACAGAGGGTTTCAAAAAAGGAGCTGGCTTTCTTTACCGTTGCTGTTGGAATGGAATGCCCTGCCGCCGGTTTAATCCATTCTAAGTACCAGCTGCAGAAATCATCCCAAATGAGCTTGTAAACAGTCATTAGGGCATCGCTGATTCTAAACTGCTCATAATGAGCATCCAACTTTTCTCTAGCTTGGTTTAACTTGCTTTCAAACCATTGGTGGGCCCAAACTTGACGTTCGTTTTCTTCTGTATCTTCTCCTTCTCCCCAATGGCTAAGCAAGCGGTAGGCGTTCCATATTTTGTTGCTGAAATTTCTGCCCTGGCCACACAATGCTTCGTCAAACAATAAGTCGTTCCCGGCCGGCGCACTCAAAAGCATACCCACACGAACTCCGTCTGCACCATACTGCTGAATCAAATCCAGGGGGTCCGGCGAGTTACCCAAGGATTTCGACATTTTTCTGCGCTGCTGGTCTCTTACAATACCGGTGTAATACACATTTCTAAATGGACGCTCCCCTTTAAAGGCATAACCGGCCATAATCATACGGGCAACCCAAAAGAACATGATTTCCGGAGCCGTAACCAAGTCATTGGTAGGGTAGTAGTAGCTTATTTCAGGGTTGTTGGGCGATTTGAACCCATCAAACACAGAAATGGGCCAAAGCCAAGAGCTGAACCATGTATCCAAAACATCCTCGTCCTGCCTTAGTTCCTTAAGCTGCAAGTCGGGCTGCTTTTGCTGCAATTGTACAAGAGCCTGTTCCGGACTTTGAGCTACCGCATAGCTTCCGTCGGGCGCATACCAAGCGGGAATCCGTTGGCCCCACCACAGCTGACGACTTATGCACCAATCCTTGATATTCTCTATCCAATATTTGTAGGTGTTTTTGAATTTAGGAGGGTGAAATTGAATTTTATCCTCCATAACGTCAGACAAAACTTCAGGATGGGCTTTTAAAAAGGCCTTCATGTCTACAAACCACTGCATGGAGAGCTTGGGCTCAATTACCGCTTCTGTTCGTTCCGAATGGCCTATTTGAGTGTGGTATACTTCACTCTTTTCCAACATACCGGCCTCTTCCAGGTCTTTTACAATGGCCTTGCGGGCCTCAAAGCGATCCATTCCGGCATACTTTCCGGCATGCGCGTTCATGGTACCGTCGTCGTTTATGCTGTCAATTACTTCTAAGCCATGTTTTTGTCCTATGGCGTAATCGTTGGGATCATGGGCAGGCGTTACCTTTAAACATCCTGTACCAAAGTCCATTGCAATATAAGTGTCGGTAATAATGGGTACTTCACGATCGGTAAAAGGAACCCGTACTTTTTTTCCATGCAAGGCCAAATACCGCGGATCTTCCGGGTGCACACAAACGGCCGTATCGGCAGGAATGGTTTCCGGCCTACTGGTGGCAATGGTAAGCGAACCACTCCCGTCTGCCAAGGGATACTGCACATAATAAAGCACTCCCTGCGTTTCTTTATGCACTACCTCCTCATCAGATAAGGCTGTTTTTCCGGCAGGATCCCAGTGCACCATGCGAACGCCACGGTATATCAAACCCCGCTTATGAAGCTCTACAAATACTTCCTGAACCGCCGCCGATAAATCTTCTTCCATGGTAAAACGGGTTCTGCTCCAATCGCAGCTGGCTCCCAGTTTTTTGAGTTGCTCTAGGATTATACCTCCGTACTTTTCCTTCCAAGCCCAAGCATGCTCTAAAAAGGCATCTCGGCCTATTTCCGTTTTGCTTAAGCCCTGAGATTTAAGCAACTGCACCACTTTCGCTTCCGTAGCAATAGACGCATGATCTGTACCGGGAACCCAACAGGCGTTTTTGCCTTGCATCCTCGCTCGCCTCACCAATACATCCTGAATGGTATTGTTTAGCATGTGGCCCATGTGCAAAACCCCTGTCACATTGGGCGGTGGAATTACTATAGTGTAAGGCTCCCGTTCATCGGGTGTGGATTGAAAACAGCCCTTTTCTTGCCATAAGGAATACCAATACGCTTCTCTCTCTTGGTGGTTAAAACTCTTGCTAATCTCCATGAAAATCTCTATATTGCTACAAAGGTAACAAAGGTGTGGCTTCATTTGCCTTGCTTTGCCCTTTTTGAACCTATTTTACAGCCCTTAGGCAATCCTCAAACCATTGACCATCGGCTGTTAAACTTTTGTTAATCGTAAATTGTCCCTGTCTTTTTGCATAATTTTGGGATAGCACAATAGAAAACGCATTATGAAAAAACTAGTTGGAACTTTTTTGTTGGCCTTAAGTCTAGGTTTTGGTGTTCATGCCCAAGACGGAAATGGCCCCAAGTTTTCCGCGGAGTCTATGGTTGTTGATTACGGCGAAGTCGCATACAAAGGTGACGGCGTTCGCGAATTTGTGTTTACGAATACCGGCAACCAACCGCTAATGATTACCAATGCCAAAGGATCCTGCGGTTGCACCGTACCCGAATGGCCTAAAGAACCCATCCGTCCGGGTGGAGAAGGGGTCATTAAAATCAAATACGATACCGGCCGTTCCGGCATGATTTCCAAAACCGTTACGGTTACTACCAACGAAGTAGAAAAAACCGACGACGCCGGAAACCCTCAATACAAACAACATGTAGTGCGCATCACCGGAAGCGTAAAAACGCCCCCCGCAAACGATGGACTCCCTGTAAATAACCAGGGCGCTGTTCCTACAGAGTAATTGAGATACCATATTAGGTTTGTTATAGCACTAAACCACTCCATTTTGGGGTGGTTTTTTTTGCGGCCCTACGGGCTGCTTGCTCCAAGCTGTGTCGTAAGGCCCACAAAACACCAACGCAGGGCCGGGGCTTGCTGCGCGCCGCCGCGGCCCTGCGGGTGCTTTTGGGGCCTTTCTTCCACAGGCTTTCCACAGCATCCCTGGCCGACCCGGCCCGCAGGCCCATTTTAACCAATTTTTTGGAATTTTTGGGGTAACCCTTGCCTTTGCAAAACGTATATTTAACAAAACATTTTTGCGATGATTCGACTCTTATCTTTTTTGGCCTTCCTTTCCTTCGCAGCAACAAGCTCAGCACAAATAGCTATTGGACCAAAATTAAGCGCCGCTAGTTTTGAAGTGGATTTTGGAGAAATTAAAAAGGGCGAAAAGCACCACACTACATTTATCATCAAAAACACAGGAAATCAACCTTTGCTCATCAAAGATGCCAAAGGTTCCTGCGATTGCACCGTGCCCAAATATCCCCAAAGCCCAATTCGCCCGGGAGGTACTGCAGAACTAGAAATTTCTTACGATGCTAAATCAGCCGGCCCATTCAATAAAACTGTAACACTCACAACCAACGAACAAGAAGGAAAAGATAGCTTCGGCAGTGTAATCTATAAAAAGCACGAAATCGAAGTAAAAGGTATTGTTGTGGATTAAGGGTTTTTGGTTGCTCTTAATATAAAAGCCTCTCAAATTTGAGAGGTTTTTTTTTACCTATCGTGACTGTTGACGCGTTGTGTTTTCAAGACCTAGTCACTGACCGAAGCGTCAGGGCCTAGCGTTTGCACGAAGTCGTTGTATAGAATTGCCGTAAGAACTGAATGACATCAATAGCCTCAAATGGTTTCTGTACCAAAGTGAAATACTCCATAGAAAAACCTTGGCTTCAAGTTGGAGGCTGTTTTAATCAAGCTTCTCCATCTCATTGGGACAGTATTAGGTTTAATAATAGATGCGCATTTAAGGCTTCCGGTTCATATTGATTGAAGGGATTTAAGCCCGAATCTTAAGCCGTGGCGGAAGAAAAGCGTTCAAAAAAAAAGCCGCTTCCTAGAAGCGGCTTTTTTATGGACTCCAAAAATCAATTAATTTCCACCTCTGGAGGTAGGAGCAGTGTTGTTGGTGCCGTCTCCGGTGCGTCCGGTAGGTGCGGTGTTGTTAGAGCCATCACCAGTTCTTCCGGTAGGCTGACCGCCACGAGTGGTACCGCCCTCATTGGTGCTTCTATCCACTTCAACATTTACATTGGGGGTGGGATCTACCACCTTAGGGGCTTTTGCTTTTCCTTTTTTGGCAGGAGGAGTCATAACTGCATCTACCACGTGCAAAATGCCATTAGTGGCAGCAATGTCGGCTTCTACTACATTGGCTCCACCAACCATGGTGCTTCCTTCGGCCACTTTTACTTGGACTACTTTTTCATCAAGAGCATCCAATTCGGTGTAGTTTGCTAAGTCACCGGCAGAAAGGCGGCCACTTACCACGTGATAGGTAAGGATATCGGTCAAGTCTTGACGACGCTTTAAGTCGGTTTTAAGCGCTTCAAGCTCAGCAGCGTCAAGTGCGGCAAAAGCTTCATTGGTAGGGGCAAATACCGTAAAGTTCTTTGTGGTATCGCTAAGGGTTTCTACCAAACCTGCAGCAGAAATCAATTCCACTAGGGTAGTGAAGCGCTCATCTTTCATAGCGGTTTCAACTACATTTACAGGAGCATTTGCAGCAGCAATGCTGTCTAAGCGGGCTTGCTCAACAGCAGCCAATGAATCTTGACGTGCTTTTTCAGCATCTGCATCAGATTTGCCTTTACCTCCACAAGAAGAAAGGGCTACCGCTGTGGCTAGGCCAAAAACGGCTAAAGTGTTGTGAATTGCCATAATTACTATTTTGGTTTTTGGTATTGTAAAGCAAAGGTAACAAGTGAAGGCACATTTTGGCAAAAAATGGAGCGCTAAGTGAAAGATTTTGTTTAGGGAATTCCGAATTTATTTTTTTTTAGGATTGATGCAACCTACTTTTAATAGTCTGCGTCTATGGAATAGCAAATAAACATTACTTTTGCTGAAACTTTAAAACAAACCACACATTATGAAGCGTTTAGTTTCCAATTTCCAAATTTTAGGTGCTGTTGCTCTTATCGGCGGCGCCTTTGCTCTCCAATCTTGCGGCGCTGAAAAAGGCTGTACCGACATGCGTGCCGACAACTATGTTGCTACTGCCGAAGAAGACGACGGTACTTGCAACGAATCTGAAACCGAAGCAAAGTTCGCCGGTCTTTGGACGTTTACCATTGCAGGTGGTACCAGCACCTATAGCGTAGACGTTTCTGCTAGCAGCGTAGAAAATGATTACCGGATTACTGCTCAAACCACCCTTGGTCTGAACAACATCAATCCTGTGACCATCAATTTGAATGTTAATCAGGCTATTGCTACTTCAGGAATGGTTGATGTACCAAATATCAATGGCCAAATCGATACTTTGACCTTGACTTACAACTCTGCTACCTCTGCTACCTTAGCAGGTTCACTTAGCGGATTTGATACCGGTGGTCTGAATGGTTCTTTCTCCGACAACGGAACAAAATAATTGCACGGTATTTGCAATACAAAGGGGTGGAACGTCCACCCCTTTTTTTATGCGCTTTACTTTTCTTACATATCTCCTCTGCTTTTTTAGCCTGAATGCAACGGCCCAAATCGTTGTAGTACCCAAAGATTCTTCTCAAAACCGACCGCCCACCGGTAGGTTTGGTGATAATTTTGATAGGGATACGGTTTTGTTGGACTCTTCTGTGGTACTGTTTAAAAAACTTGAAGCGGTAGAACTTTTATCCTTAAGAACGTTTAAGCGTAAAAGAGACCAGCGCAGATACAATCGCTTGGTTGAACGTGTTAAACGCACCTATCCATTGGCTAAGTTAGCCGCACAAAAAATGGAGCTTTATGGTCAAACCTTAGCCAACGGAACCCGAAAAGACCGCAAAGAACTCATCCGGCAATTTGAAAAAGAGCTAAAAGAAGAACATGGCGCCAAACTAAAGCGCATGTCTTTTGCCGATGGACGCATATTACTTCGGTTAATCGATAGAGAAACCCAAAACACCCCCTTCGAATTGGTTAAGGATTTAAAAGGTTCTTTTCAAGCTGTTTTTTGGCAAGGAGTAGCCAACATTTTTGATTACGATCTCAAAGCTCCCTTTGACCCAAGCCAAAGGGAAGAGGATTTACACATCGACGAAATCTGTCGAATGATTGATGCCGGTATCATTAGCATACCTTAAGCCTTGGCTTTATTTTGCTCCAAGACTCCACGGTATAAGGCCTCGTATTGAGGTACAATGGTATTTAAATGAAACATTTGAGCACGCTTTTTGGAAGCGGCACTAAATTGCGCATAAGCCTTCGGGTCTTTCAAAAGGCTAAGGGCATTTCTGGCCATGTCTTCATAGTCGCCAATGGCACTTAAAAATCCGGTTTCGCCATGAATCTGAACTTCCGGCATTCCTCCCGCCCGGGTGGCAATCACTGGAACCCCGCAGGCCATTGCTTCTAAGGCAGATAAGCCAAAACTCTCCGATTCCGAAGGCAAGAAAAACAAGTCTGAACAGGGAAGTACTTGAGTACTGTTCTTGATTTTTCCAACAAATACCGTGTCGTCATGAACTCCCAATGCTCTCGCTAAACTTTCGGCCATATTTCGTTCGGGGCCATCGCCTACCATGAGCAAACGTACAGGGGTTTCTTTACGAATAAGGGCAAAGGCCTTTACTATGTCCTGAACTCTCTTTACTTTCCTAAAGTTGGAAATATGGGTGATTATTTTTTCACCGTTTGGGGCTGTGTAGCGTTTTAGGCAATCGTCGCCGGGGGCTTGGTATTGTTCGGGCTCTATAAAATTGTACACTACCTGGATTTCTCTATCTACATCAAAATGCTTCAGTGTTTCTTCTTTTAAATAATTTGAAACAGCCGTAAGGCAATCCGACTGATTCATGGCGAAGCTAATGACCGGTTCATAACTTTGGTCTTTGCCAACCAAAGTAATGTCAGTGCCATGCAATGTGGTAATAAAGGGAACATTTCGCCCCTTTTTCTTTAGGATTTCTCGGGCCATAAATGCGGCCGGGGCATGAGGAATGGCATAGTGCACATGAATAAGATCTAAGGACTCAAACAAGGCGGTGCGCACCAGAGTGGAGGTTAAAGCCACCTCATAAGGCGCAAAATCAAACAGTGGGTAAGAGGGAATATTTACCTCATGAAAAAATACATTTTCTTGAAATGCATCCATCCGCACCGGTTGGCTGTAGGAGATAAAATGTACCTGATGTCCCTTTTTGGCCAATGCCTTGCCAAGTTCGGTGGCGACTACCCCGCTACCTCCAAAGGTGGGGTACAAAACGATTCCTATGCGCATGCCTGCAATATTGTTGACAGCTCAAATGAATGAAAACTATTACTTTTAACCTATAGTCTTAAGTTTATTTAAATGGCCACGCAAGCGGAGGAGAATTATTTAAAGGCAATTTTTAAGTTATCCGGGGCATTAGAACGAAGTGTTTCTACCAATGCTTTGGCCGATGCTTTAGAAACCAAAGCTTCTTCGGTTACCGACATGGTCAAAAAGCTTTCCGATAAGAAATGGGTGAATTACCAACCATACCAAGGGGTAACCCTTTCTAAAAAGGGGAAGAAAATGGCCATTCAGGTCATCCGAAAGCATAGGTTATGGGAAGTGTTTTTGGTAAATCAATTGCATTTTAGGTGGGACGAAATTCATGAGATTGCCGAACAACTGGAGCATATTCAATCCGATAAACTTATTGATCGGCTAGATCAGTTTCTGGGTTTCCCCCAGTTTGATCCGCATGGAGATCCTATTCCTACTGCCGACGGAAAGATTCGCCACCATAAAGACGAAACGCTCAAAGACATGAACCCGGGTGATGTTTGCGAGGTTGTTGGCGTTAAAGCCCACGAAGCTGATTTTTTGCAATACCTGGATGGCATGAACTTAATTCCCGGCGTATCGGTGGAGGTGAAAAAAAGGTATGCCTATGACCAAAGTTTGGTGATTGCGGTAGATCAAGGCACTGATATTATGGTTAGCAGTACGGTCAGTCGTCAACTTCTTGTGCGTAAAAAAAGCCAAAGGGCTTTAGCCAACCCTTAAGGTTGATTTTCGTTGCCATAGCAGGCTCAAAAGAAAGAAGGTTCCGGAAACCAAAACCATGGTAGTGGATGGGTCTAAATTTATCCACCATGCCAATACATAACCTCCTATGGCACTTAAGGCGGCTAAAGCAATAGACAAAGCCAGCATATGCTCCAGCCTTTTGACCCACAACCAAGCAGTGGCCGCAGGAAGCAACATAAAACCCATAACCAAAATAGCCCCTACGGCTTCAAAACTCCACACGGTACTCAGAGAAACCAATGCGAGCAATTGCACATTCTTTCGCTCTACATTTAACCCTTGCGTCCGAGCAAAATCTATATCGAAACTGATGGATTTCCAGATTGGCCAAGAGGGGAGGAGTAATATGGCCCACAAACCGAGCAACATCAGCTGTTGCCAAACAGCCCAGGGAGCAAAGTCCAAAAATGTGCCACTTAGTGGCCGCCGAAAAGGAATCCAGAGCAATTCGCCATACAAAATGCAATCGGTGTCTAAATCAGCATTTTCACCAAAGAGGGTAACTCCTAAAATCCCAAGGGCAAAAAAAGAAGTATAAACCATGCCTGTGCTTGCTTCTACCCAAACATTCAGGTACTTGTTGAGCCAATAAATCAAAAGAGTTACCAACAAGCCGGTAGCGGCTGCAAAGAGCGTAATAAGGGGAGAGCTTCGGCTTTCTGCTAAAAGGTAGCCAATTACTAGTCCCGGTAAAATCGCATGTGCAATGGCATCGGTGAGCATTCCCATGCGACGTAGTACCAAAAAGGTGCCACCAATGCTGGCGTTTATGGCTATGAGCAAAGAGGTGATTAAAACGGCTGCACTAATCATGATTTCTTGTAGGGAATTTGAGATTGGTGCGGATCTTGTTCAGGCTTACTCAGTATAGCTTCTAAGCGACTTTCTAGTTCATCGGTGAGTAGGTGCTCCACAATTTCTGCATTGTCGTGCAAATGATCGGCAGGCAAGTTTAGCCGCTCGTGTAAATAGCTTTCCCAGAGCCTGTGCCTACGAACTACGGAACTGGCTTTTTCTTGGCCTAAACTGCTTAAGGCCCAGCTTCCTTTTTCTTTTTCAATTAGGCCTTGTTGAGCCATACTTCTTTTTATCCGTAAGCTTTTGGCATCGCTAATGCCACACCTAAAAGCCAGTTCTTGATCAGATAATCCCTTCGCTTTCCAAAGTTCTTTAAGGATGTTCTCTTGGATCCACCGTTTCTTTTCCAATAGACTAATCCAATAGCGGCTTAGGTAGCCTAGGTTGGGCCAAGCCAATAGTACAAAAAAGGCAAACAGCGAAAGCAATACCACCATAGCGGCTCCGGTAGAAATTCCCGGTTGGTAAGCCGACCACCAAGCTGCCAAGGCCCCGGAAAATCCGGCACTAAGCATGGAAATGCCAATCATGTATTTGGGTTTAAAGCTTAGAAAGTGCCCTATAGCCGCCGGAGTAATGAGCAGTGCAGCGGTTAAAACCATGCCAATGGACCGTATGGATGCGGTAACTACTAAGGCAACCCATAAGTTAAGCAGCCACTCGGTTTGTCGCATTGGCATGCCTGAAGACTGGGCAAATTCCGGGTCAAAGCAAAAAAGCCAAAGAGGCCTAAACAACAGCCAGGCAAGGAATAAGGCCAAAACAAATAAGCCGCCAAGCACATAAACTTCGCTGGGTAACATGGCGGCAGCTTTACCCATAATAAGGTGCTGAACGCCTGAATTACCAAAGCCGGACCTTTGCATGCTGCTTAAAAGTGCCAAGCCTAATCCAAAAAACAATACCAAGCTAATTCCGGTGGCTCCGTCTTCGGGGATTTTAGACCGCTTGTGAATGGCATTTACCAAGGCAATACTTAAAAGCCCCGTTCCGGTTCCGGCCAAATACACCAGCCAATGGTCGCGGTAGCCACTCAGCCAAATGCCCAAACAAACTCCCGGAAGCAAGGCATGTGCTAAGGCATCTCCCGCCAAGGATTGCCTGCGCAAATACATGGGAATACCGGTTAAGGCCGTAAGCAAACCGCTTAGACTACAGCCTATAAATACCCAAACAGCATTACTCAAATCCATTTAGCTCTTTTGATTTCTTGGGTCCTTAAACCTCCCCGGATTCCTGGTTACTAAATCAATGACATCGGACAAAATGCTCAAGTCGCTTCCATAGGTTGCCGATAAATTCTCGTGATTAAACACTTCTGAAACAGGGCCTGAGGCTACAAGCCGGGTGTTTAATAAAATGGCATCATCCAGAATTTTGCCGGCAGATACCAAATCGTGGTGCACCATTACAATACTTTTTCCTTGCTCAATGAGCAGCTTGAGCATATGCAAAATTCGTTCTGCAGATCCTGCATCTACTCCCGCAAAAGGCTCATCCAAAAATAAAAGAGATGGTTCTCTGGCTAAGGCCCGTGCTAAAAATACACGCTGCCTTTGTCCGCCGCTTAGCTGTCCGATTTGCCGATTCGCTAAATGGTTCATGCCTGTTTGTTCGAGCCAATACAAGGCGGCTTCCTTATCTTTTTTGCCCAGCCTTTGCCAAAACCTACCCGGACGATAACGCCCCATAAGGACCACATCCAATACCGTTGCAGGGAAGTTCCAGTCGACACTCTCTTTTTGTGGAACGTAAGCAATGCGGTGACGTACCCTATCTACTTTCTGCCCCCATAAGTGTGCATAACCGGTATAAGGCGTAATTTGCCCCAATAGGCATTTTAAAAGGGTGGACTTTCCACTGCCGTTAGGACCTAGAATGCCCGTGAATTTACCTTCTTGTATCTGAAAATCTAAATTCCAGATGGCCGGTCTGCGACGGTAGCCTGCGGTTAGGTTGTGGACGTCTACTATGGGCTCGATTTTCATATTTATGGGTTGCTAGCTAAGGATTCTGACAAGAGAAGGGCATTTGTTTGAAGCATGCTGCTCCAAGTATTGGCTAAGCTGCCTTCGGGTCCCGGGGCATCGGCGTATAAAGTGGCACCTTGGATTAATTGGTGTCCTTGAGCAGCACAGCCACGGACTACTGCCTCCATGGACCTTCGGCTTTGTCCGGTTTCGGTAAAAACCGCAGGAATGCTTTGCTGCACCACATAATCCACCATGTCTTGAACCTCAAAAACGCCAAACTCAGCGGTGGTTGAAACTCCTTGTAGGGACTTGACTTCAAGGCCATATCTTCGGCCAAAATAGGTGAAGGCGTCGTGTACGGTAAGGAGTACCCGCCGGTGTGCCGGTATGGTTTCTATGCGGCACATTACTTCTTGATCCAAGCTTAAGCAAAATTGCTTAAAGCGTTCTTTTCTGAATTGGAGGGTGTCTTGAGGAATGTTCAATTGGGGCGCTAGTTGGTCGGCTGCATGAAACATGCACTGCATCCAAAGTATAGGATCGAACCAGAAATGAGGGTCGTAATGGTAACCATCGGCCGGAATAGCCGCCTGAGGAGCCAATGCATCCGATAGCCGGACGGAAAAAGCTTGTAAATGTGGGCTTTCGAGCATGGAAGTCATGTTTCCTTCGAGGTAAAAACCATTGAATACCACGGCTTGTGCGTTTTCTAAGGCGGAAAGATCTCCCGGAACCGGCCGATAGCTGTGTGGGTCTGAGCCCGGGCCCATAAGCACTTGAATTTCTGCGTAGTCTTTGATTAATGGCTCTAAGCCATCTCGAATCATTGCGGTAGTGGTTACCACCAGAGGACTTGTGCCTCCTTTAGGCGGGTTTTTGCAAGCCAAAAGGCAAATCAAAAGCAACCATGCAAAGAGGCCAAAGCGCATTTGGGGAAACATAAGGCAAAGGTAGTTTTTGTAAACAGAATTTGAAAATTTGGCTTGTCTAAAAATAGGATTGTCTTTTATGAACCTGTATTTACTACGGAGCTTAAGCGCCCCGGATGCGGTGGAAAGCCCGGAGGACCGAAGTCTAGCTTTTGCAGGCGGAAAGGAGTGGCGCGCAGCAAACTCCCTTTCCGACAAGCAAAAGCAGACTGAGGGACGATGACTTGAAACCGGCAGCCGGAAAAGGCGCCCCAAAAAGCCAAAAAAAAAGCCTCCACTGGGGAGGCTTTTAAAAAACTAGGACCAAAGCTTAGTGAGCCACAGAAATTTTCTGGCGTCCAATGAGTTTGAAATCGGTCTGAACTACCAAAATGTACTGACCATTGCTCAAGTCTTGGAGGTCCATGCCCAGTTGATCGGCTTGGTTCCGTACTTCGCGCACGAGTTGACCATTGAGGTTGTAAAGACGCAAGCGTACGGGTTCGTTGATGTCTTGCACCTGCACCTGAATGCGGTCGGTAGCAGGATTGGGGAATACCTGAATGTTTGCATTTTGGGTTTCTTCAATGGAAGAGGTGAATTCAAAAGAAAGATCGTCCAAAGAAAGTGCAGAACCTACTTGTCCGGCGCTATTTTGGAGATTCACCAAATCGTAACCTGCACTGGAGGCCATAATGATGTTGATGGAATCGGGGGTGTTTTGGGAGGTGTAGTTGATGTCCACCGAAAATTGAGTCCACGCATTTTGTGCTGATGTAATGACTAAGTTGCCGGTTCCAACCACCTCTTTGGTTTGGTTTAGGGCATCGTAGCGCGTTAGCTCCACAAAGAAGGCAGCAGAATCGCCGCTCACGGGGGCATACTGGTAGTAGCCGGTCATGCGCTCAGGCCTTTGGGTGTAAGGACGTCCCAGGTAAATGGTTTGGTTGGCGATATCCACATCTCCGGTTCCCAAGTACCCTGGAACAATAATAGCACCGGCCACATCATCGGTTACCACTTGAATAGAATAGGTGCCGTTGTAAGCATTTGCGGCGTCTAATCTAAATGCAGAGGGGGCGGTAAGAGGCGCATCCAAAATAGCGTTAAGGGTACGCAGGAAGTTTTGGGTACGGTCTTGGTTTGGTCCTAAGTCGTTGTAGGTTTGAGCACCACTGGTTTGGTAGCTGTTCCATTGCTCCATGTCGCCATTGGGCATAAGTGTTTGAGCGGTAAGCCCTAAGCTCAATACTAGAGAAGAAAAAGTAAAAATTGATTTCATATCCATGCAGATTTGAGTACAAAGATAATTCAGGAAATTGGAATGCGGTGTTTTGATCTAAAAAGTGAAGCCAATTTGGAGGGTGGTTAGCCTAGGAGGCGCCACGCCCAAGGGGCGAACGCTGTATTCTGCATTGAAGAGGTTTTCGCAAATAAGCCCTACTCTAAGCCATTTCCAAGAATAATTGATGCGTGCATCAAATACCCAAGCTCCGGCTCCTGCATTGTCCAAAAACTCTTGAAGTCCTCCAAACTGGCTGGAGGTGCCGGGCAATACAAAAAAGCGGTCGATTACCTGCATGGTGCTGTAGTATCGTGCGGTGTAGCCGAGCGAAAATCCTTTAAAGTTGATTTGTACATCTCCGTTTACCAGATGTTGTACTCTGTATTTTAGGATGTTATTACCGCTTGAGGTATCGGTTGCCGTTTGGTTGTACGATAGATAAAATGTGTCCAACTGTCCACCGGGAACATTGATGTTGTTTTCGATGGAGGTGGCATAGGCTAAATCCGGCTCCAGGGTCTGAGGCAAGCTGTAGGTATAGCCTGCGTTGATGTCAATGCTCCAGTTTTTGTGTAGCAGCAATTGGGTATACAAAATGGCTTCTGTACCACGAATGCGTGCTTTTCCGGTGTTGAAGAATCGAAAACCTGAGAGGTTTGTTTGGATGTCAGAAAGGCCTACAAAGGCAAATTCCACAAAGTTTTCGTATTCCTGCCAGAAGCCGGAAATATCCACAAAGCCACGCACCTTTTTACCGAAACGGTAGAGTTGTTTAAGCCCAATTTCGCCGCTCCAACTGGTTTCAGGTTCCAAATCCGGATTGGCAAAGAAGCCGCTACCTCCGCTAAAGGTAGAGATGAAGCGTTCGCCGATGGTGGGAAAGCGAAAGCCTTGCCCCCAAGAGGCTCGGATGAATGTGCCGTCCGTAAGTCTAAAGTTGCTACCCACCCTAAACACCGGCTGTGCTTCGGTGATGTCGTTTACCTGAAAATACTCATACCTTCCTCCGGCAGTTAAGGTGAGCCGCTTAAAGAATTTTTTCTCTAATTGCACGTAAGCCGCAGCATTTAATGCATTGGAGGTGGAGTCTCCTGTACCTGTAGCACTAAAAACACCTCCTGTACTCCAGGTGTGGCTCATGGTGACACCTGCGGTAATGGATAAATCTTTGGTTATAAACGGAAGGACTCCGGTGGATGAAAAATCCTTGCTGAACTGGTATTCGGCAAAAGAAGTTCGAGACCTGGAATCTTGTCCCTGTTGGAGGCTGTCGTTTTGCCCGTTTACATCTCCATCAGACCAGCTGCCAAACAGACGAGCTCTAAGAATATGTTTGGCGCCCTTTTTCCCGGAATACATGAGGTATGGGTCCAAATAGGCAAAGAAATTGTTGAAATTGGTAAGGCTTCCCGGAAGCATGCGGTAAATATTGGTGTCGGCATCCTGCCAAAAAAAGCTTTGGCTTTCGTTTAGAATAATGGCGTTTCCGTTCAATCCGAAGCTAAGGCCGTCCCATTTTTTTATTCTAAATCGGGTATTGAAGTTCATGCGAATGCTTCGCTCATACTCGCCAATATTGGTTCGTGTGGTATCAAACGGGCCGGTGGTAAAGCCTCCCTCAAGAGGTTCACCTCCTTTGAAGCCTTGGTCCCAAAGGGCTTGACCTCCAAGTACCAAGTCCACTTCAAAAGTTTCGCTTTTGGGCTTTATGATGCGTGAGTGCAGGAAGTTCATACCCGATTTGAGGGGATTAAACCCTGTCCAAGGCTTTTTGTAACTGTCGTTGGGGCCGCTGTATACTCCCGTAAACAGGTTTATTTTGGTTAAGGGTTTCCCGGTGGGGTAAGCGGTTCTAATGTTGATTACTCCATTGGAAGCTCCGGAGCCATAAAGTACCGAGGAGGCTCCTTTAACTACCTCTATTTGAGAGGTGTTTTCCATAGGATAAAAGCTCCACATGGGCCTGCCGGCATCTGCGCGTAGTACGGGCATGCCGTCGATAAGAATGAGCACTCGGCTACCTAATCCGGAGCTAAAGCCTGAGCCGCCGCGAATTTGAGGCTCTGCATCCACAATGGTTACGCCTGGGATTTGTTCAATAACCAAGTCGGCAGAGGTGGCGTTTCGATTTCGAATAAGCTCCGGCTTAACCAGGCTGATGGAGACGGTAGATTCCTCGATTTTTTGGGGGTTTCGGCTTTCGGCATACACTACCTCGTTTAGTTCCAGCATGCTTGGCTCCAACACCATGTCTTTGAATAGTATTTCCCCGGCCTTGATGGTAATGGTATCGGTAGCTGCTTTAAAACCAACGGCAGAATAATGAATGATGTAAGTGCCGGGTTTATTTTCTAAGCGATAAAAGCCATTGAAGTCTGAAATGGCTCCCTTAAGGGAGGATTCTGTGGGTACTTCTCCTTGGTTTGCTCCGGGCTCGGTTAGGTACACGGTAACTAAAGGGACCGGTTCTTTTTCAGCGGAACCCGTTATGGTTCCTTGAACAGATCCATTTTGCGCATGAATATTCGTTTCTAGGGCGGTGCTCAAGGCCAAACCAAAAGCCAAATATGCAACAGCAGTTTTTATCATTATCGTCTTTTTTCGCGTCTTCCGGAGCTTTGGAACGTGTTGTTATGATATGGGTATTATAAGCAAAAGATAGACCAAAATGCCCCAATTGACTACTGCAAATATGGTTAAACCCAAAGAATTTTGGTTTGGCAAAATATTCTAAATAGCGATTATGCTCAATTTGACTTTGATTAAGTTCCATTTTAAAACAGGATGTTTATTTTTGCCTCATTATGAAGGCTTAACTACAAATCCCGACCGTCCGTACCCCTTGGTTTTATTTGTTATTGCATAGTTATGCCTTCTCGAAGTATTGATTTTTTTTGGAATGGTTTGCGCCGGGCCTATAGGCTTGATGAATGGCGTGGTTTAGGTTTTCGTGATTTTCTTTCTTGGACAAAGCAAGGTTTAAGCGGCAAGGAAGACGCAAAGGAGCTTACCCATGGATTGTTATGGAAGTCCGTGGTGCTACTTTCCATTCCCATGATGGCAGAAATGCTGATGGAGTCAGTATTTGCCGTAGTGGATATGTATTTTGTTTCTAAGCTTGGCGTACAAGAGCCGGCAATTGTTGGCATTACCGAATCGGTTTTAATGCTAATGTATTCTCTTGCCGTAGGTTTGTCGGTAGGACTTACGGCGATGATTAGCCGGAGGGTAGGTGAGGGGCGGTTTCGTCAAGCCGGGTTGACAGCTGTGCAGGGCCTTGCCTTATCGCTTGGATTGAGTTTGGTTTTGGCCCTTCCGGGCATATGGTTTGCCGGCGATGTGTTGCGCCTGATGGGCGCAAACGCAGGATTGATTGAAAAGGGGGAGCGCTTTGCCGCTATTATGTACGGCGGCAACTTGTCCATTTTGTGGCTTTTTGCCTTAAATGCCATTTTCAGGGGCGCAGGCAATGCCAGTTTGGCCATGCGAACCCTCATTTTGGCTAATGGGTTAAACCTGGTGCTGGATCCCCTTTTTATTTTTGGCCTTGGTTCATGGGAAGGTATGGGCTTGGAAGGCGCTGCTGTGGCCACCAATATTGGAAGGTTTGTAGGGGTTGCTTATCAGTTGTATTATTTTTTGGGCGGCAAAAGCCGGGTGCGGGTTTTTAAGCATCAGCTGCGATTGAATGCTTTTCTGTTAAAGCGACTTGTTACGCTTTCATCCGGGGGGGTGGTTCAATTCCTTATAGAATCAGCCAGCTGGATGTTTTTAATTCGTGTTATGACAGGTTTTGGGGACGCGGCTCTTGCTGCATACACCATAGCCTTTCGAATTATTGTGTTTACTATTTTACCCGGCTGGGGATTGGCTAATGCAGCGGCTACCTTGGCGGGCCAAAATATTGGCGCCGGTTTTCCTCAAAGGGCTCGTGAGGCTGTCATGTTGTGTCTTAGATTAAATGTAGCCTTTTACGGCCTGCTTTCCCTTTTCCTTTGGTGGGCCTCTCCTTGGTTGGCGCAACAATTCAATCCGGATCCGGAGGTAGTTAAAACGGCTACCTTGGGCTTACGTGTAATTTCGTTGGGCTATATTTTCTTTTCGGCCGGAATGGTTTTTGGACAATCTCTAAATGGTGCCGGCGACACCAAATCTCCTATGTTCATTAATCTAATTGCTTTTTGGGCCATTCAAATACCCTTGGCCTATGTTCTTGCCAACACTTTGGAATTGGGGCCTTTGGGTGTTTTTGCCTCCATTGCTTTTTGCCATTCTTTGTATGCGCTCATGGCCGGTTGGGTGTTTGGAAAGGGACGCTGGGCTAAGGTATTGGTCTAGTCCAAATGTATGGACTGCCCGGCGTCCAAGGACTTCCAATCGGCAACATGTTCCGGCTCTTCCCTTTGGGTCCATTTTCTTAGCCATCCTTTGCCTGCTTTATCGCGGTCGTGGGTTCTTATCAACACCTTAGGCCGAAGCATGGACAGCAGCTGGGTTTGGTGTTGTATGGCCAAAGCAACGGTGCCTCCCAACCACCAAGGCAAATGATAGGCCCTAACCGAGGTAATCCAGGCTTGCGGTTCAGGCTTGGGAAGGACACCTTTTCCGGTCCATTTAAATCCGTGGGGGCTGTATAGAATGCGCAAGCCCTGTTCTTTGTGTTCAATTTCCCAAGCTTTTTGCAAAGGGTGCTTGCCATAGGCACGTAGGCAAAAAGGGCCCAGTTGTAGTTCCTGTTTATGCTTGAATCCTAATACAGGGGCATGCCCTTTGGCTCGTAATGCGTCAAGGCTAGGCTTGTGGCAGTGATCTCCAAAGTGAAAGGCCACAAAAATATAGGCATGCTCAGGAATGGATTGTATGCCTTCGCCATAATCGCTTAGCCATTCTTCCGAAAACCAAGAAGGACCGTTTTTCTGGCTGCCCGACAACCATGGGTCAATCACCAAATTGTCATTTCCGACTTGCCACAGCCAACTGCTGTCTTCATTTAAGGCTTGCAGGCGACTGCTCATGCACTACTTTGTTTTTGATTTTCCATGGAATGAGTGCCGGTACTTCCTTTTGATACTTAGTATAGTCTTGCTTCCTAGTCCTTTGTCTTTTTTCCATCATGGGAATGCTCACAAAGGCAAATAGTAAGGTTAAGGACAAAGGCCCGGCAAAGGTCCACCAGTAGTCAGGGCTTGCTGCCATACCTACGGCATAAACACCCCACCAAAACAGCAACTCTCCCAAATAATTTGGGTGGCGACTAATGGACCAAAGCCCCTTGCGAAAAACCAAGCCCGGTTTGAGCAAGCCGCGTTGCCTGGCACCGTACATTTGGTCGTCGGCCACGGTTTCTAAAAATAAACCGAGAAAACATAAGCCAAGACCTATGAAATCTAAGGCCTGTAGTTTAAATCCCCCTGAACTCGGGTTAAATATGGCCCAAAAGGGCAAACACATGGCAAATACAATAAGGGTAGGAAATAAATGAATGCCTAAAAACGAAACCGGCCAATACATCGCTCCCGTCTTTTTCCTAAAATCTTGGTATCTCCAATCTTCATGACCCAGACCGGTCCATCCTCGTGCCCAATTGTAGGTGAGTCTCCAAGCCCAAAAACTAACAAGCATAAAGCATAAACCTGCCCGAACCATGGCCACAGGACCGGGCTCCAACAGCAGCGAAGTATCTGCCTGACCCATCCAAAACAAAAACAAAAAAGGAGGAGCTACACTCCAATAAGCATCGTAAAAGGAGGAATTATTAAAGCCCAGGCTAAAGAAAAAGATAACCAAGGTGGCCAGCACATCTACCGATAAAAGCTGCACCATAGGATGCATAAATTCCAAATAGGGTAAGGCAACTGCGGCGGCTGCCAAACAACTCAAGTAAGCAATAAATACCCAAAACAGGGCAACGTATCTATTTTGCTCCATTATTTTACTTAAAATCTAGCCCCAATTTAGTTTTAAGTTCCATAAGCGCCGGGTTTTTTCGACACATTTCTTCGAACTTTTCTTGATTGGTGTAAGGTTTAGCGCTGTTTTCCTGAACGCGCACTTCCGTTTTAAACTCAATAAAATCGTTGCTTAGTTTTTCTCGTACATGAGCCAACAACTCTTGCCGTACTTCGTCAAAACTTTGCTCCTGTCCTCCATAATGCAAAACCACCAAAAACTCAGTTTCAGAGGCTTGTTCAAGCAAGCATTGACTCAATAAGGTTTGCAACATGGGGCGTTCCGACAGACCCGAACAAAAATCTTGAACGGCTGCTTCCAAAGCTTCCTTGGTAAAGGGCTCCTTTGCTTTAGGTTCCCAGTTTATGTCACCGGCAGCTTTTTGTTCTTGAATGCCCTTAATGGACAAACCTCGGCTTACAGCTTGCCTGCGCCGAGGTTTGTCTCTTGTTTCTTGATCCCCGGCATCGGGCGGGGGAGCTTTGCTTTGTTCTATCGTTGGAGGCGCTTTTTCCTCCGCTTTGGCCTCATGCTCCTTTACTAATTCTTGCGGCTCTGCTGAAGGTGCTGCAAAGCGATCTGCCTTAGCTATTTCTTTTTCCTGACTCAATGCCTGAGGCGCACCGGAGCTGCTGTTAGCGGGCCTGGAGTCTTCGGAACTTTTCGGGGGTTGAGTTCCTTGGCTTTTTGCTCCTTCCGGCCCCGAGCCGGGATCAGGATTGAGCAATCGCACCAAAAGCAGCATGGATAGCTCCAAATGCAAGCGTTTGTTGTTGGCATTGCGGTATTGCCCTTCGGACTGTGCAATGTGCTCCAGCATAGCTACTTTCTTGTCCAGTCCAATAGTGGCTGACTGAGCTACATACCGCTCCTTTACCTCATCCGTTGCTTCGAGCAATTTGGCTGTTTCAGGGCGATCTACCACCAATAAATTACGGATATGCTCTGCCAATCCGGCCAGCAAATGCCCCCCGTCAAATCCAAGATTCAGGACCTCGTTTACCAGCAACAACAAGTCCGTTCTTTGGGCGTCTCTAGCCATGTCTACCATTTTAAAATGGTAGTCATAATCCAATACATTCAGGTTTTCAATCACCTGTTGGTAGCCAAAACTGGTGCCGGAGAAAGTGACAATTCGGTCAAAAATACTCAGCGCATCCCGCAGTGCACCGTCGGCCTTTTGTGCAATCACATGCAGCCCCTTTTCTTCGGCTTCTATGTTTTCTTTTACGGCAATCCGTGCTAGGTGACCGGTAATATCGTCAACGGTAATTCTTTTGAAATCAAAGATTTGACACCTAGATAGGATGGTAGGCAGAATTTTATGTTTTTCGGTAGTGGCCAATATAAAAATGGCGTGCTTGGGCGGCTCCTCCAAGGTTTTTAAAAAGGCATTAAAGGCCTGTTGGCTGAGCATATGCACCTCATCAATGATATACACCGCATAACTGCCCACCTGCGGCGCCATCCGCACCTGATTTATAAGGTCTCGAATGTCGTCTACTGAATTGTTCGAAGCCGCATCCAACTCATGGATATTGAAGGAATGGGAGGTCTGAAACCCAACACAACTTTCGCAAGTTCCGCAAGGTTCCATTTCTGCAGATGGATTCATGCAGTTCAGCGACTTAGCCAATATTCGGGCACAGGTGGTTTTGCCCACCCCGCGTGGACCACAAAACAACAGCGCATGAGGAATTTTCTTGCTTTTTAAAGCATTCCTCAAGGTGCTGGTAATGTGGGTCTGCCCAACTACATCATCAAAAGATATGGGCCTATATTTCCTGGCCGATACTACAAAATCCTCCATAAGGCTATGCGCTCTGCTTCAAAGATACAATCCCTCTTCCAATCTTTTGCCTAAATCGTTTCGGCATCGGCTGTGCCGGAAAGAGAACCCATTTCTTTGTCAATAAGATACAAACCATTGGCTTCTAGTCCAATAAGCTTTATTTTATCCTGTATGCCACGCGCTAAAGTCTCCTCTTCGTGCTGCTCCTCTACATACCATTGCAAAAAGTTAAGGGTAGTGTAATCCTTTTCTTGGGTTGCTATATACACCAATTTATTAATGCCCTGCGATACTTTTACCTCGCCTTCCAAAAAGCAGTCTACTACCTCCATGATGTCCTTAAAATTCAATTGGACTTTGTCCGGAGCCGGTGTCAAGGCATGACCGCCTGAGTCGTTGATGTATTTAAACAAGCGAAGCATGTGCATCCGCTCTTCGTCGGATTGCTTATAAAAAAAGCGCGCTGCACCTTCCATTCCTTTCATTTCGCACCAAGAGGCCATGGCTAAATAGCTGTATGAACTTTGGCACTCTACCTCAATCTGCTCATTCAGAGCTTCTTCTACTATTTTGGTAAGCATAATGTTATTTATCTGGTTTGTGGTAAGATAATTCGATATCCGTTTTCTGCCAAGTGGCAATCCTTAAAAATGGACTTGGCCTCCTCTAAAACAGGAGCTAAGTCGCGGTAACGCACCGAAAAATGACCCAAAACCAGGGAGCCAACACCCCACTGACGCGCCAATTCTGCCGCCTCCTTGGCCGTGGAATGCCCGGTTTTTTTTGCTCTTGATTTATGCAGTTCCATAAAGGTCGCCTCATGATATAGAATATCCACAGCATCGTATTTGTTCACGCGGTCTAACCTTGGCCGCGTATCTGTAACATACCCATACGACCGTACTTTTGGAGGCGGATCCGTTACCTCATCGCTCAAAATTACGGTGCCATCTTCCATGCAAACATCCTTGCCTTGCTTAAGTTGCTTTAGCGCCCTAACGCCAGGATGATGCGCCTCCACCCAATCCTTTTTGAGCTTGCGCCCACCTACTTTCTCATAAAACAAAAATCCGTGGCAGGGCACAGGGTGCGTTAGGGGAACTGCATAGCATTGCAGTCCCTTATCCTCAAACAGCAGTCCCTCAAAATCGGGTTCCAAAACATGCCTTTCCAACTCAAAACGAAAGGCATTGCCGGTTATGGAAATATAATGGTCCAAAAAGTCCAGCACCACTTGGGGAGCAAATAAACGCAAAGGCTGTCTTCTGTCTAGCAAATCCATGGTAGACAAAAGACCCGGTAGGCCCAAAAAATGATCGGCATGCGCATGCGAAATCACCAAACATTGCAAGCGTTGCATGGGCAATTTCTCTTGCCGTATTCGAATTTGAGTCCCCTCCCCACAATCCAATAAGTAGTGGCGGTGATGCACCGTAAGCCATTGACTGCTAAGCCAACGTTTAGCCGTTGGAACAGCAGAGCTACAACCAAGTATGGTAATTTCAAAATTCATGTTTGGCGGCCTTTTCCGGCTGCCCGCTTCAAGTCCTCGGCCCTCGGCCCGGCAGGCTATACCGCACAGGGAGTTTGCTGCGCTCCACTCCTGTGCGCTAAGCCTGCCAGGGCCTCGTACCTCCGGGCTTTCCGCTTGCATCCGGGGCCGGGTGAAAGTACAATTTTTAATGGCATTCTTTTGAATCCACCTTGGGCTTGCGCCCTTGGGCTTTTTTTTTATCCAAACAGCACTTTTTAAACCTCCACCCTTTATCCAAGCTTAGTTTGGTTGATGTAGAGATTTTTAATTTCAATACATTCTGATAATCAGCATATTAAAACCTTACATGTAGAGATTTTTTTCCAAATATTGGAATGGGTTTTGGAAACAAACAACACACAAAACACCCTCCAAAATTTCAAAAAAAAAAGCCTGCAATTGCAGGCTTTTTAAATCGTTTGAAACAGAATTAATGCTGTACCATTAACTTATCCACAACTTGTGTTCCGTTAAGGTTTAGGCTAAGTCCATAGATTCCGTTGCTCAACGTGCTTGTAGGAATGCTTAAGCGTTGAGTGCCTGCCTGCACGAAATATGCTTGCTCAAATACTACACGTCCCAATGCATCGGTGATGGCGATTTGAGCCATTCCGGCGCTAGGAGCATAGATGGGCAATTCGGTGTAATTATGCGCAGGGTTGGGTTGCAAGGGCAGCAATTGAAGCCCATTGCCCTCACCAAAGTTTTCTACGGAGGCAGTAGCACAAATAGGCATAGCAATGTTGAAGGACAATACTCCATCTGTTCCCGGAACATCGTTGCAACCTAATCCGAGTGGGTCAATACGGCCCCTCACATCCACCTTGAAATATACGGTGTCGCAAGGATTATTGATAGGAGTGGGCACATTGGTCGAGGTCAAGCGCAAGCAAACCCTTTTCAAGTTTGTATTAGGCGCAATGTCGATAGGGGTATTTTGAGAATTTGCCGGAGTAATGGCCGGACTCTGTGCATCTTGCCATACTTCCCAGTCAAAGTTGAAATTGGCGGGAATGTTTTGGTTGTAAGATGCCGCCGTATCTAAGCTTACGCTCAAGATTTTGATTCCACACAATTCAATGGAATCGCCGGGAGTCGGGGTAAGGGTGTTATCCACTTGTCCGGGAAGAACCACTGTATTTTGGTGGTTGTAATTGGTACCGGTTACCGCTTCGGGTATGGGGTTGGGGTTAAATCCCAATTCAGTAGCTGATGGATCCGGAGGAAATGGAGAACAAATTTGAGCTTGAAGGGCAGTGCCTAAACACATGGCCACAAACAGAGTACATGTTTTATTCATAAAACAGAAATTAAGAAACAAAAAATTAACGGTCGTTTTCTTCTTGACTTAAGTCGTTGGCGATATTATCCATAATAATGAAATCTTCGATTTCGTTGGGATTATGGATAATGTTAAGGATGCTATCGAGTTGAGAAATGGTAATCAACTTCATAACCGATTCCGACACCCCGGTAATTACCAAAACTCCCTGTGCTGTTTTGCACAGGCGGTTGGCCACCAAAATTGAAGAGAGGCCACTGGAGTCAATGTACTTCACCTCGCTCAAATCGATCACTAAATTTTTAACCCCCTTTCCGTTTTGGAACACAATTTCCGACTTAAGGTCAGGAGAAACCACACTATCTAGTTTGTCGGTTTCTATCTTGAGGGCTACAAAGTGATTTTGAGGATTGGTTGCAATACTCATTTTAGGCAATTTTAGGCAAAGTTAACAAAAAACAAAGGGCGGAGCACTATGGATGGCTAGCCAATAGAAATAAAACCGCCATCCGTACGGCGACCCCATTTTCTACTTGATCCAAGATGAGAGAGTCGGGACGGTCGGCCACTTCTGAACTAATCTCCACACCTCTGTTCATTGGGCCGGGGTGCAGCACCAAAGGAGGCTTTTCTAAACCTTGCAAATGCTGTTGTTGCAGGCCATAGAATCGCGCATATTCATAATTTCCGGGGAAGTAGCTGCCCTCTTGTCTTTCTTTTTGAATACGCAAGATATTAAGTGCGTCGTGACTGCCAACCACCTCCTGGAGTTTATGGTATACCTTTACTCCCAAACGTTCCATATTTCTGGGAATTAGGGTAGGGGGGCCACATACGCTAACCTTAGCCCCGAGTTTTTGCAAGCATCGAATATTGCTCAGGGCCACCCGGCTGTGCAAAATATCACCCACTATGGCAATGCGTTTTCCTGCCAAATCTCCCAAATGTTCTTGTAAGGTAAAGGCGTCAAGAAGCGCTTGGGTAGGATGTTCGTGCGTTCCATCACCTGCATTAATGATCTGAGCATGCTTACTTTTGGCAACTTGGGCTAAGCGTCTAGCCAAAAAGTGACTTGAACCCACCGCCGAATGGCGAATAACCACCATATCCACCTTCATGGCTAAGATATTATTGGCCGTGTCCACCAAGGTTTCCCCTTTAGCTAAACTGGATTGACTACCGGAAAAGTTGAGCACATCGGCACTAAGTCGCTTTTCTGCCAGCTCAAAACTCAGCTTGGTACGTGTGGAGTTTTCGAAGAACAGGTTTGCTATGGTAATGTCTCTAAGCGAGGGAACTTTTTTAATAGGTCGTTGGAGCACTTCTTTAAATTCGGTAGCTGTGCTCAAAATGTGCTGAATGTCCTCGACGCTCAGCTCCTGAATACCTAATAGGTGGCGCACAGAAAGGCTACTCATGGCGTATCATCGTTGGCGACAAGAATTTGATCTTGTCCATGAAACTCTTTCCATTCCACCAAAATTCTTTGATGGGACTGTGATTCGGCTTTGAAGCCAACAAAATCAGCTTGAATGGGCAATTCTCGGGTCAAACGACGATCGACCAAAACCATTAACTGAACAGAAGAAGGTCTTCCAAAGGATTGGAGTGCATCTAGGGCTGCACGAATGGTTCTGCCGGTGTACAATACATCGTCTATTAAAATCACTCTTCGGTTTTCAAGGCTTACCGAAAGTTGGGTAGAGGCAGGGGCGGCAGGTTTGTTCCGTCGTCTAAAGTCGTCTCTATGGAAGGTGATGTCCAAAAGTCCAAAGTCAAAAGATTTTTCCGGAGCCAAATGCTCCAGCGACTGTTGAATACGCCGAGCCAGAAAAGTGCCCCTAGGTTGAACCCCAACCAACACCGGATTTGGGTATTGAGCATGAAACTCAAGCACCTGAATGGCAAGCCGCTGTATGCGTTCTTGCATGTGTTTCCCATTCCAGAGTAACCGCGACTGCATGACTGAACTTTGGATAAAGGTAAAAAAAAAGCCCCCCGAATTTTCGGGGGGCTTATGGGCTTACTTCTTATCCTCGTCCTTTTCGTTTTCCTCAAGTTCTTTCTTGAGGTTAGAAAGGGCGCTGATGTCTCCCAGCGTGGTAACCTCCACTTTCGAGGTTTTGGCTGTGGAGCCTTTGCTCTTAGATTTCGAGGGCTTCTCGTCGATTTTGACTTCTTCTCGGTTGCCGTCCCAAGTGCGGGTATGCGATACCAAGATTTTTTTGTCGTCTTTAGAGAATTCCAAGATGGCAAATTCGAGTTGCTCCTCCAGGTTTGCCTTACTTCCGTCCTCTTTTTTGAGGTGCTTCATTGGGGCAAAGCCTTCAATTCCGTATGCTAAAGCCACTACAGCACCTTTGTCATTGAGTTCAATGATGGTTCCTTTGTGGTTTTCCTCAGGCTTAAATACGGAAGCAAATACTTCCCAAGGATCCTCTTCGAGCTGCTTGTGTCCAAGGCTCAACTTGCGGTTTTCCTTGTCGATATCAAGCACAACTACTTGAATTTTCTCATCGATTTTGGTGAAATCGCTAGGATGCTTGATTTTCTTAGTCCAGCTCAGGTCAGAGATATGGATTAAGCCGTCGATACCTTCTTCCAGCTCTACGAAAATACCGTAGTTGGTGAAGTTTTTAACGGTGGCTTCATGTTTGGAGCTAACCGGGTAACGCACCTCAATATCTTCCCAAGGATCTTTGGTAAGCTGCTTCATGCCCAAGGACATTTTGCGGTCTTCCCGATCGATGCTCAAGATGGTGGCTTCTACTTCGTCACCAACTTTAAGGAAGTCTTGGGCTGAACGTAGATGCTGAGACCAACTCATTTCAGAAACGTGAATCAGACCTTCAACACCAGGAGCGATTTCTACGAATGCACCGTAATCGGCGAGTACTACTACCCGTCCTTTTACTACATCGCCTTCTTTAATGTTGGCATCCAATGCTTCCCAAGGATGAGCGCTAAGCTGCTTGAGGCCAAGGGCGATTCGACGTTTTTCGTCGTCGTAATCCAATACCACCACATTGATTTTTTGGTCGAGCTCCACCACCTCTTCCGGGTGAGAAATGCGGCCCCAACTTAAGTCGGTGATGTGGATAAGTCCGTCTACACCACCTAAGTCTACAAATACACCATAAGATGTAATGTTCTTTACGATGCCTTCGAGAACCTGACCTTTTTCCAACTTGGAAATGATATGCTTCTTTTGTTCTTCGAGCTCCTCTTCCAAAAGTACCTTGTGGGAAACAACCACGTTCTTAAATTCTTGGTTAATTTTCACAACCTTGAATTCCATGGTCTTACCTACATAGATATCGTAATCGCGGATAGGCTTAACATCGATTTGGCTGCCCGGAAGGAAAGCCTCAATGCCAAATACGTCTGCAATCAAGCCACCTTTGGTGCGGCACTTGATAACTCCGGTAATTACTTCGTCTTTTTGGTGTACTTCGTTCACACGATCCCAAGCACGAATAGCACGTGCTTTGCGGTGGCTAAGTACCAATTGACCGTTTTTGTCTTCCAAATGGTCGATGTACACCTCTACGGTATCTCCTACCGCCAAATCGGAATTGTAACGGAATTCGGTACGTGCCACAATACCTTCTGATTTGTAACCAATATTGATTACAACATCTTTGGGTGTGAGCATTACCACTTTACCATCAACAATTTCAGCTTCAGCAACGCTGTTTAATGTACCGTCGTACATTTCGGTAAGTGCTTCCCGCTCTTGTGTGGAATAATTGTCGCCTTTTTTACTTACTGAGTTCCAGTCAAACTCTTGTACGGCAGGCGATGCCGTGTTTTGTTGTTCTTCTGACATACAATCAGAACTGCCGAATAACATTCAAAACTTCCAGGAACAGTCGGCGTTGGAAGTTTTGTCCGCCATTCGTAGGTTTTACATGATTTAAACCCGACTGTCCCTTCAATTGGGCTGCAAAGATAGCCTTTATATACTATCTGTCAAGTTTTTGACCCATGTTTTTCTTATCCGCCTTTTTTTTGAAAGGATTGTAGACAGAAAAGAATATTTTTTGTAATTTTAACTAACATCAAAACTCCCACTCTGATGAAAACTTCCACACCTCTATTAATTGCTATTGCTTTTTTGTTCACTGCTATGCTTTTGCCTTCTTGCACAAGTCAAGAATATGCCAAAGCCCATAGACCTGGTGTTGACCGTTCGTACTTACTCGATGCTTCTCTTCAAGCCGAACAAGCTACAGGTCTTCCTCCCCACAACGGAGGGGCAAATACGCCGGGATTGACGCGCAGTCATAAATAAGTAGGTACTCCTAGCTTTAGGAAAAGCTGAATCCTGAATCCCTCCGGGTGTTATCTCTTGGAGGGATTTAGTGTCTCTTTCCATGTTTTTTCTTGAGGGATTGAAGACCTTTAACCCATGGTTTTTTCGGCGGCGTTTCTTTTCCAGACGCTTCGGTCAGGATTTTAGAACCTGCCGCTACGTGCTGAGGCTTAGGTACTGAGGCTTAGGTACTGAGGCTTAGGTACTGACGCTTAGGTACTGACGCTTAGGTGCTGACGCTTACGGTCTGCATCCCTGAGTCAGCATCTTTGATTCAGGGTTTATAACCCCTATGCTTCGGTCAAATCTCAAGCATCTTGTTTTGACCATAGCGTCAGGAGTTCCTCATTTGCAATGGGTAAAAAGGTCAAGTTCGCAGTTGAACCGACAGGCTTAGTGTCTATGCCTTAGGAGCTTGTTTAATGTTTTACATTAGAAATTAGATAAAGGGATCGGGGCACCCTTGGTTTCCTTTTTTAGGGCAGATTTTTAATTTTTTTTCACATTGTTTCGAGATTTGGCCAAAAAGGCAGTAAGTTTGGCCTCCTTATTATATACTATAGCTGCATGAGCAAACATCCATTGGATTTCATTGAGCCCAAAACACCTTCAGCCGGGCGCAAGTACAAAGCCGGAGGAGGCAAAAAGGTGCCTTTTTCGGAGTTCGTCCACGACTATGTAAACGGAGACGTTGACATCAAAGGCGATTTTATTGAGTTCATGGAATGTCGGAACGAGTATTTCGATTACCGACTAACCTGGAAACACATTAAGTTTTTCTTCGGACGCATGATTCCCGAAGTGGTCATTCATAGCAAATCGCAAGATGAGCGTATTGTACGCGACCACTACGACCGCGGAAACGATTTCTTTTCTTCGTTTTTGGGACCACGCATGATTTATACTTCCGGTTTCTGGAACGATCCGGCTACCGAAACTTTGGAGCAGGCTCAGGACCGCAAGATGACCATGGTATGTGACAAGCTGCACATGCAACCAGGCCACAAGCACCTAGATATTGGCTGCGGTTGGGGTACTTTGGTGGCTTATGCTTCTAAGTTTTATGGAACAGATTCTACCGGTATTACCTTGGCTCAAGACGGTACCGATCATGGCAATAAGCAAATTGCGGACCATGGTGTTGCCGACAAAGCCCGGATTTTGCGCATGGATTACCGTGATATGATTACTCCCGGTAAGAACGACTTGAAATTCAACGCCATTACCTGCTTGGAAATGGGTGAACACGTAGGGCTTCGCAAGTTCCCTAAGTTCATCAAGAATATTTACGACAAGCTGGAAGACGATGGTCTTTTCTACATTCAACAAGCCGGTCTTCGTGCTAACCCGGGTCTTTTGGCCAAAGGTGAGCACTGGGAAGATTTGGTTTGGGGTTTGTTCATGAACCAATACATTTTCTCCGGAGCTGATGCCTCCACTCCACTTGCTTTCTTAGTGAAGTGTTTGCAGAATGCCAATTTTGAGGTTCAAAGCGTGGAGAACATCGGAATTCACTATTCCCACACCATGACTTGCTGGTACCATAACTGGGAAAGCAACAAGGAGTATATCCTTAAAACTTATGGTGAGTGGTGGTACCGCATTTGGCGCGTATTCCTTTACTGGTCTGTAATTGTAGCTCGTCAAGGAAGCTCTACCTGCTGGAGCATTGTAGCTCATAAAAACCTGAACAGTGTTGACCGGAACCGCTACATCGGAAGGGTCAACTTGGGAGAACGTATGGACCTGAATTCCGTTAAGGAGTTTGCGGTTTAATCCCTAATTTCTTTGTTTGAAAGGACAGCATTTTTTGCTGTCCTTTTTTTTTGTCAAGTTTTGAAGCATGAGACCGATGGTTTGTGCCTACTGAGACAGTTGATACGTTGCGTTTTCAAGACGAAGTCCCCGACCGAAGCGTCAGGGAAGCAGTCCCTGACCGAAGCGTCAGGGAAGCAGTCCCTGACCCAAGCGTCAGGGAAGCAGTCCCTGACCGAAGCGTCAGGGGTTTAAGGCGCAGGCAAATAGAAAGGCCTCTGACGCTTCGGTCAGGACAGGCCGGAGTTTACTAGTTGTAAATGAGGACCCTGAGATTTGCCCATAACGCAGACCCTGGCGTTCCTGTCAGGGTTTATAATCCCGACCGCAGCGTCAGGGCAGGATTGCCGTCAGAATAGCATCGCATCAACAGTTTCCTACTTTGGCAACGAGCCAATTTTTACAGCGGCGTCAGGATTACCCTATGTATTAAAACAGCGTAGTCGATTTAGCCAATGAAGGGAATGAAACTAAACGGTCGTTGGAGACTTGGTAATTTCGGCCATATCTTCTGCCTCCATTGGCCTATTTATCGTCTCTAAAACCCAGTCTTTATCTTTGGTTTTAGGAAAATTGGCCAAAGGCTGACCCATATAATCAAGCCTTTTTCCCGGGTAAATGCAGCTTTGCCATAAGTATTTAAGGATACTGGGCTGGTCTAAGTTTGGGTGGATATAGGGCGCAATGTGTTTTTTGTGGTATTCCGGGTAAAGCGACCAATGTAGGGCAGGGCGCATGTGATGCGCTCCATGGTACCCATTGTTGCACACCAAGTAATTGAAAAGCTTTCCGGTAAAGTTTCTGGAATGGTTGTAAGGGTGTTTTTCGTCGCAACCATCGTGCTGCCAAAAGTTGGTTCCAAAAATTCCCCAAACGGCGTACACATTTGGTATAATGAGCCAAAGCAATGCCAATTTCCAATCGATGGCAAACCAAAGGATTTTCCAAGCGCAAGCAAAAGCAACTTCGGTATAATAGCGCCTGGCCCAAACCGGTTTTTTGGGAGCTACATGTTTAACAAAGCGATTTTCTGTGCGAATAATCCCGGGAATCATTACAAAGAAAAACAACAGTTGGTTCAGCAAATTCCAGCGGAACCTCATTTTCCAAGTTCTGGTATTGTCTTTATCGGTTTGTAGATGTTTGTGGTGGCTTAGGTTATGTCCGGGTACATAACCGGTGGCAGGGCTTCCAAAGGCTAGCGTAAGTAATATTTGATGAACCCTATTTAGGGTGGTATGGTAAAAAATAGGACAATGGATGGAGTTGTGGATGGTAATGGCTACCATAAAGTTTAAGGCACACAGAATTCCAAGCATAGGGATAACCCAAACCCAAGAAATCGGAACAAAAAACCAAGCTCCCAAAAAGGCCACGAAATAAAGGCCCAAGAACAAGAGCGATCTTGAATCTGCGCGGTAGCGTAACATAGGCTAAAAAGGCTAAGTCAAAAGTATGAAAATGAACCTTATAAACAGATTAGCTTTTGGAGCTTGCTCCAAAAAAAATAGCCAGCTTCGGGAATACGCTTAAAAATTAAGGCAATTTGTAAAAAAAGTTTGTGAGAAATTGCTCAATGCGTACATTTGCATCCCGCCAAGGTGAGGTGGGTGAGTGGCTTAAACCAGCAGTTTGCTAAACTGCCGTACTCGAACAGGGTACCGGGGGTTCGAATCCCCCCCTCACCGCAGCACTCGGGGTGTAGCGTAGCCCGGTTATCGCGCCTGCTTTGGGAGCAGGAGGTCGCAAGTTCGAATCTTGCCACCCCGACTTTTACAAGGGTTGTGGTTTTACCATAACCCTTGTTTTTTTGAGCCAAGGTCCCATAGCTCAGCTGGATAGAGCAACTGCCTTCTAAGCAGTAGGTCTCAGGTTCGAATCCTGATGGGACTACTTTTGTTTTCTGTAAATTGCTGATTTACAGGTATTGGGAAACTTGCCTTTCTGATTTGTAGACACATTTGTAGACACATTTTCGGGAATTGCTCCAATTTGCGCTACTTGCTGCCGGCTCGTGTTGCTCTTTTTTATGGTGTCGGTTTAGTTGGCTACCGGCATCCAATCGGTTTTCCCTTGTCGGGTGCATACTCGGTGCCGGTCGCTATTTCTCCCTACTTCTTCTGTAATGTAATCTTTATGGAGGTAGGCTATTCAATTGCAAAGTCCTTTTATCATTTCGTAAGCATCAGCGAATCCTAGCTCTCCAGCTTTACTCCAGTCCCAACAAGCTCCGTTTTTGTCTCCGAGATTGTATTTTGAGACACCTCTGTTGAAATAAGCATCTTGATACCCAGGGTCTAGTTCTATAGCCTTGTTATAATCTGCTATTGCTCCTCTGGAGTCTTCGAGCCTCTCCTTTGCCGCACCTCTGTTGTGATAAGCTTCTTTATACCCAGGGTCTAGTTCTATTGCCTTATTACAGTCTGAAATAGCTCCTCTATAGTCTCCGAGATTGTACTTTGACGCACCTCTGTTGTAATAAGCTTTTTTATACCCAGGGTCAAGTTCTATTGCCTTGTTATAATCTGCTATTGCTCCTTTATAATCTCCGAGGCTTTCCTTTGCCGTACCTCTCATGAAATAAGCGTTTTCATGCCCAGGGTCTAGCTCTATTGCCTTATTACCGTCTGAAATAGCTCCTCTATAGTCTCCGAGAGTGTACTTTGCTATACCTCTGCTGTAATAAGCGGCTACATAGGAAGGGTTTAGCTCTATAGCCTTGTTAAAGTCTGCTATTGCTCCTCTGGAGTCTCCAAGTTTGCCCTTTGCCCCACCTCTTATGAAATAAGCGTCTACATACAAAGGGGCACGCTCTATTGCCTTATTACAGTCTGAAATAGCTCCTCTATAGTCTCCGAGATTGTACTTTGACGCACCTCTGTGTTCATAAGCTTCTAAATACCCAGGGTCTAGTTCTATAGCCTTGTTATAATCTGCTATTGCTCCTCTAAAGTCTTCAAGCCTCTCCTTTGCCCTACCTCTTATGAAATAAGCACCTTTATCCCCAGGGTCTAGTTCTATAGCCTTGTTAAAGTCTGCTATTGCTCCTCTATTGTCTCCGAGATTGTACTTTGCCAGACCTCTGTCAAGGTATTCTTCCGCAGTCTGACTAAATACATTGCTACTCCAAAAAAGCAAAAAAATAAAAAATACGTTTTTCATTTTAGTTCGTTATTGGTTAAAAACTCCTTTAGGTTATTTGCAATAGGCAGTTCCGCTCAATTATTGATGCCATGTCGTTTACTTTTTATGGATTGGCTGCTTCTTGTTTGTGTACTTGAAAAACCACTTCCCCCGGCCATGTCTGCGTCGGGGTATTGTCGCTTTCGGCTGCCGGTGGGGGTGTTACTAAGACCAAAAGCTTAACCATGATTTCAAGGTATGCCTTGGGGTTCGTTTCTGCCAAGGTATTGAGGCTTGCCTCCATTTTTTCGCCTTGCCCCTGCAAAGCTTGGCCGATTAACTTTCGGGCTTGCTCGGTTAGCTTGTTGGGGACTCCTTTTCGGGTTCCGCTTTTTCCTGCCTTGGTTCCGGTGTCGGAGTTGAATTGCACTTTCCGTTACTTTGGTTTGTGTGGGTGTACGTTACCGGGAATGGGTTGTTTCAAAATAAATAGCCCAATGATTGACTTTTCCCCTCTACTTGAACGGTGAATAACGCTCATTCAATCTTTAGGCTTGGCCTGCCAAAAATAGGAAATTCCTAGATTTAATTAAATGCTTTGGAGCTATGGATAAATTAACAGACGATTGGGTTCAGCTTACAGACGGTCGGGAACCGATTTACTTTTACCTTGTCGAGGAACATGTTACTACCTTTGGAAAAGATGAGGGTAGGAATGAGCCCATTAGTTACGCTAAAGAATTTAATGGACCCAATTTGCGAAAGTGCAAAGAAGATGCAGAAGCATACTATTGGGAAAGGTTAGAGGGCTTAGAAAAGGCCGGTTCCTACTTTTTGCCATTTGCAAGCCATTCAAATTTTGAGTTTGGCAAAAACGCTGCATTTTCTATTTATCTATCTTTAGTTGAGTACTATGATGAAGACGATTTTTTCCTTCACACTATTTTGGGGGATGATGAAGAGGAAATGGTCGAGGCTAGGGAAGCAGAAGCGTACATACTTAGCGAAAGGGAGGATGAAGAGGATGAAGAGTTCTAGCTTTTTTCTAAAATAGCACATAGGTAGGTCCGGTTTTTGGTTGTTTCCCCCCACTAGTAAGCGGTGAATAACGCTCATTCAATAGCTCGAAGAGCTCGCCCAATGGTTGGCCATTTTCGCATCCTTTAGGCTTGGGAAACAAATCGCTCGGAGCTCGTTTCTTATTTCGTTTGATGTTTGCGCCCAATGCACTAAGCCGGCATCCTGCAAACGGTTGTTTAGCTTGGTGCGCTCCCTTCTGAATTGCTGTGGGTTTTCCCGTGAAAGGGAAATGAAATACCGGGGGTTGGTCCATTCTTTGTTCCATGTGGCCACCTCGGACCGGGCCTCTTTTTCTTGCGGCACAAATAACACCTCGTTTAGGCTTTCCTCTATCTTATGCCTCAACTTAGATAAACGGCTCGGGTTGGCTAAGTCGGCAAAGGTTGAAATACCCATTTGGTTTAGTTGTCTCATTTTGGAATAATGCCTTTCCCATCGAATGAGCTTTTCCGGGTCCGTATTTTGCACCTCCATCGCTGTTTCTATTTCCTTGGTGTACTGCCTACCTTTTGCGTAAAGCTTGTCTCCAAACTCGCTTTTGGTGGCCACTACTCCAAACTTCCGATCGCTTAACATCGCCTCAAATGGTGTGGATTTATGGAGGAACGCTCCTTTCAAGATTTCTTGGGCCCTGTGGCTTGTCCGCACGTTCGCCCCTGCTTCTAAGTTCTCTAATTGGATTTCGTGCGGTGAAACGCCCAAATGGTCGGAAATGGAAATGAGGCCTTCCAAAAGTTGTCGAAAATCCAAGGGCTTCCAGTTCGCCCCACCTTGTTGGTGCTTATGTATGGAGCCGGAAAGGATTATTCTTGTGGGGCTGCCGGCAGCAGGGAAAAAGCCCTTGGCCTTCATGGAGCCAAAATAATACTCCTGCCAAGGGCTTATTTCGCCTGTGCGCTCATTCACCACCATTTGCCATTCTATGGCCTCGCTTGCTTCTTTAGGAAACGCTAGGGGGTGAATACTAGCTTTTAGAAAGTCTATCACTATCTTTGATTGCTAGTCGGTTCAAACGGCTATCAAATTGCACCGAAGAGGCCCATTTGTTGGGCCTTTTCTTTTTTATGGCCGTAGTGCTCAACCGGCAAACCGGTTTCTCGCTCCGTGTCGATTTTGTTCTCTACACGAACAAGCCCTTCTTTTTTGAGCTTGTTTAGGACGCTGCATAAAGAGGACTCTCTAATTTTGAGAACTTCTTGCAATTTTAACCTTGAAAACGTGGCTTCCGGGAAAGTCCCTAGGAATTGCAAAATTCTCTCTTTATGCTTTAGGTGCGCAAGCTCTCTCGCATAGGTACGGTAAGCTTCTAGGGAGTTCCGGTGCATCCTGTGGTTTGGGTGCTTAATTCCCCTACCTAGGGTTTGGTTATCGCTCTTCATCGCTTGGCCCTCCCTTTTAATTGTTGTTCAATCTCGGAGCGCAAGAATAGGACCCTTTTCCCCATCCGGTAGCCTTTAATTACTCCCTGCTTTTCCAGTTTGTTAATGGTCGGGAAACTGATTTTGAATTGTGCCCGGACTTGGTCCCGGGTCAACCACTTTTCAGTTTGTTGGCCGCTTTCGCTTTGGCCTTGTTCTTTGATGTGCTCGTGAATTTCGAGAACGGCGTTCTCAATAACTCGCAAACGGTTTTCTAGGTTTTGCATAATTTAAAAATTGATTTAATGCAAAGCTATTACCGCTCAAAGTCAGAAACTTAGGAAACTTAGGGAGGAAAACTTAGGAAACTTAGGAAACTTAGGTTTTGTTTTATTTAGCTAGATAATAGATTGTTTATCTTTATCAAATAGCCCTTATTTTTCTTTAGTGGTGAAGTTTCTAGTTTTCGCAAAAGTCTAATAACGGTTCTCTCCGTTACGCCCTTACCGCCACCCTCGTAGTTTATTAAATACTCGCCTATTCTGTCTAAAGCTGCATTATCTTTAACTAAGTCAGAAACTATACCTGCATTACTCTTAATTCCGTCCAATTTTTTAAGGCCTGTTTTCTCTGTCATAAAATCATACCCATTCAATTTCAATTCATTTTTGAAATCATAACCAGTAATCCCACAGAACAAAATGCAAAGGTTTTCCTTGCTCCGGCCGCCCCTCAACCATTCAAAAAACTTTTCCCATAATCCATCATTTGATTGAGTTTCCGGCTTAGAATCTTCCCTTCCTTCTTTGTCGGGGTCAACCTCATTTGGTCTAGGTACAACTTCCTTGGGTTCATTATCGGGGGTCCACCTACTAATTGTTATGCCTTGGTCACTACTATTCAAACTATTTTGTAATTCAAAGAATTGCTCCCATTGGTATTGTTGACCAAAGCCAAGGGTTTTCTCTAATTCTTTGAGCCTAGCATGGAATAGTTCAAAGTCAACCGCCCTATCATGGCTCCCAAAAAAACTAATGTACTTTTGGGCCCAATCCTTTTGCCTTTGAATGGCTTTTTGTACCAGTCTCAACCCTTTTTCATTATTGTTTCCATACTTCCCAATTGTGGCCTCTATTTCCTCTCCAAGCTTCCTTTGCTTTTCGATTATTTCAGCCTCCCAATCGGTGTTCTTATAAATGGGGAGTATCATTTCTTGCCACCAATCTTTGTTGACCCTAGCCACTTTAAACGGAGCCCGGGTCGGTTTATAATCCTCGGGGTTTAATAGAATGGTCCAACCTTTAGGGGGCCTTTTTAATTTTAACGGTTCCTTCCTTTTCATACCTGTGCGCTTAATTCCTTGTACTTCTCTTCAAAAGTCGCAAGTATCATTTCGCTATGCTCCCTAGTGGTCATTTTGATGTAATTAAGAAACACCTTCTCCGAACTGTGCCCGGTTATGGCCATAATACTAATGGCCGGCACTCCCATTTTGTATAAGTTGGTGGCAAAGGATCTCCTAGCTGTATGGGAACTGATAAAGTGAAACTTAGGCCTTTTTATTTCCTCAACTTCAAAGCCTCTATTCTTGGTTGCCTCTACAGTTTCTACAATACCGGCAAGCTTCCCAATTTCCTTTATAAGGCTGTTTAGGCTTTGGTCAGGCATGTATGGCAATTCAAAGTCGTACTTTTCTAGGATTTTCTTGGTAGGTGAAAACAACGGAATTTCCACTTCGCTATCGGTCTTTTGCGCCTTTATTACTATAAACTTACTGTCTATGATGTGCTTTTTCTTAACTCGCTTAAAGTCGGAAATGCGTAAACCAGTCCAACAACCAAAAAGGAAAAGGTCCCGGGCTTTCTCGTATCTTGGCAAATGCGAAAGATTGAGGCCTTCCAGTTTCTTTAATTCATCCAAGGAAAGAAACACGCTATGAACCTTCTCCTTTATTACCTTGAACTTTTTGTCTTTGAAAATTTCGTTCTTTGAAATTCCCTCTTCGTATGCTGCTCGAAGTATTGCCTTAATGTTTTTGATGTGTTTCCCTATGTTATTTGGAGTAAACCTTTTCCCGGTGTCCCTGCCTAGTCTATCCCTGCCTTTACAATAAGCTACAAAAGAGGCGTACCAAGCCATGTCGAAGTCCTCAAAACCAATGTTCGGTTGATACTCTTCTAAAAGCTTTTTCGTTTGCTGATAAGAGTTCACAACCGAATTTTGACTTAATGGCTTGCCGGCAGCACTAAGCCTTAGTTTGTGCCCTTCCATGAAATGGTCCACAAATGCAAAAAAGCTCTTGGGCGCAAGCTTTGATCCGGGTGCTTGTTCTTGTTTTTTAGGGTTTAGGAGCTCTCTAAACTCGTCAAGGGTTGGCTCTATGCCTAATTGCCCAAAGGGCTTGTAAAGTTCGGCTATTGCTTCCTTATAAGCTTCTAATCGCTCGTTTTTGTAAAATGCGTCAGGGTCGCTCCTTCTTACCTTTTGCTGTTTCTCGTTCCAGTCCTTTACCAAAACGGACTCTCCTACATTCTTGGTAAGCTTTTTATAATCCCAACGAATTACGGCTTGTATTGACGCTTCATCGCCCTTGGTTCTGGGCCTCAAATAAAAGTGCACGGTCATAACTATCAAATTGCATAGCTAAGTTAGCACATTTGAAATTTGTGGACACATTTGTGGACATATTTTCTTTATTTCATTTTACTTTAAAGAGTCTTACTTAATCGATAATCCACTAATTACAAGGGGTGCAAAACTAAAAGGCCTTTATTCTCAATCCTTTTAAAATTGAAAATACGAATCCTGATGGGATCACTAAGAAAGTCCACCGAAAGCCTTTAATGTTCCAAACCTTGGGAACTAGAGCATGCTTGCATGTTCATAGTTCCTAAGGTTTGGAACGATTTGTTGCCAAAGGCAGCAAATGGGCTTTCGGAATTCGGAGCATACAGGATCAGGCACAACTCCTGATGAGAATAGAGCGGTCGGGATTTTGGAAAGTAGCCGCAATCTCTCCCTCATTTCAAAAAGACTTAGAGAATTTTAAATTAAAAGCCCGCAGCGTATGCCATCTTATTAGAATGGCCCCCCTGCCCGGCGGAGGGGCCGCTGCCACCAAAGCCCGCAGGGGCAGGACTGAGGAGGCCCCCCTCAGTTATGGGGGGGACCCCGCAAGCCTTGCCCCTGCGTGGCTTTGGTGGTAGCGCACCGGAGTATGGGCAGGATAGATACCTAGCATGTTTTTGGAAGGCGGGCCCGCAAAAATTAATTTTCCTTTTTTGTGGAAATCAAGCTTTGGTTAAGGACAAACTCTAGTAATCTGAATCGATCCGTGGCCTGTGTTCCAGGAATTTAGGTTTTGAATGCTTCCATTAAAGGAGGACGATCCATTGTATTGTCCGTTGGAAGTAGCCACGTTGGAAGCACCGGAAGCAACAAAAGAGCCGCCGCCACCGCCGCCGCCGCCGTTGGAGCCGCCACCGCCGCCGCTGTATCCGCCGCCGCCGGCACCTCCGGTGGAGCTGCAGCCACCGGCTCCGCCAAAGCCTCCTACGGCTTGTGAACCGGGTCCTCCTTGACTTCCATTTACATAGGCTTTTCCAAAGAAGTTATCCGAGCCGTAATTGTACACGGTATTGCCATCGGTCTGATAGCCCCCGGCGCCGCCTCCGCGGGTGCCGTTGCCGCCACCATTTCCGGAACTACCGCCCCACATGCCTTGGTTGTAGCCGTAATCGGACCAAACATTGTTGTTGTCGTTGCAAGTATTGTACCCGTTATTGCCCCTTATTAGCGTGGTGCCATCGCTTCGGCAACCGTTTTGGGCAGAACGACCATCTCCGCCGCCGCCGCCGGCCACAATAATGGGCTGGCCATTGCTCACCACATAGCTGCCACCGCCGCCGCTTCCGTTATTGTCCACTCCGGTGGCTCCCTGTTGGCCTACTACCATTTGCAGGTTTTGACCGGCACTAAGACTAAAATCTGCGGCCAAAACTACACCTCGACCGGGATTAGCACCTCCGCCGGAGGCGCCGCGCACGGTAATTCGATACACCCCACTGCTGGGAACGGACCAAGTTTGGATGCCATTATTTACAGTGACTACACCGCTTCCATAGCTGCTGTTGCATTGGCTTTGGCTGGGGCCGTTTTGGCCGCTTGCGCCGCAGGGGGTAAAGCTTTGGTTCACCGCAATGCAAGAAGTTACCTGAACCATGGAGTCCAAGGTGCTGGAACAGCCATCGGCGTCGGTAATGGTTAAACTTGCCTGATAGGTGCCTGTATTGGAATAGCTCACCGAGGGGCTTTGCAGGTTGGAGGAAGCCGGAGTACCGTTTTGAAAGGTCCAAGCATAGGTAGCTCCATTTTGGATGGCACTAAAGGTGGAAGGAGCCTGAGTGCTTATAGGATAAGGGCTAATGGTGTAACTGGAGTCGGGATTGCTAACATCTACCAACAAAGAGGCGGTTGATGAGCTTCCACAGGCATTTACTGCCACCACCTGAAGGGTTCGCTGGCCTTCGACGCCTGAAAAATTAACCGTTATGGAGTTAGATCCCTGACCGCTAACCAAGGTGTCTTGTCCGGGAATGGTCCACTGATACGAAGTAGCCCCTTGAACCGGAGCTACAGAAAAGCTTTTGTTGGCATCGGCGCGGCAAACGTGGCTTTGGCCTTGGATGGAGGAAGGCGTAGGAGGCGGGTTTTGGCAATCGCATACGATGGCTTTCCAACCGGTGGAAAAATAGGCCTCAATGCAGTCGGTATCGGTATTGTAAATTTGTAGTCCAAAGGGAGGCGTTGGAAGTGCGTTTCTTTGCTGGGTGTTCAATCTTGAAAGTAGAAATCCACCTTGGGTTGATTGCAGGTCAAGCACTGCGGCCGAGTCGGGTGCCTGATTGGATCCAATGGTTACTCCCTGGGCCATGCCGGAAATGGAGGAAAAAAGAACGAAAGAAAAAATACAAATACGTAGTGAGTAGTTCATAGCTTAAGCATCTACTCAAATTTAGGGTTCAAAGTTTAATGAGCCAAACAATTAAGGCACAAGTCTTCCGGCTACAAAATCTACGTAGAGCGCAGATTTAAGAAGTTTACGCTTTACATCTGCTTGTTTTACGTTGGCGTCAATCCACTTTAGCTCTCGTTGATTGATGACAAAAATGGTAGTTTCACCAAAGCCAAATTTAATGCGCTCGGCATTTAATATGGTTTCGTAGTTTACCGTCATTTGATTGAACAAATCAATTTGTCCCCTCAAGTTTTCGTAAATCTGAAACCTATTTCGCAATTCGTTTCTGGTTTCTAAGGTGGACTGTTCGAATGCCCAAGCGGTTTGCTGGAGTTTGGCCTTAACGGCTTTAAGTTTACCACGTTCTTTGCGGAGCATGATGGGCATATAAAACTGAATCCCAAACTTGTAATTGTCGGTAAAATAAATTGGGGTGTCCTCGTTGTACAAGAAATTATACGAGGCATTGAGCACAGGCAACAGGTCGTTTTGCCTCAATTTCTTTTCAATAGCCAATACTTCTACCTCATAGCCCAATTGCGCCAAAGCAGGGTTTAAGGTTCGGATGTCGGCTTGCATAAGCGCTATGGAGTCGGCGGTAAGGCTCAGTTGGGGTAGGGCATCTAAAATGGGTTCGGGCACAATACTGTCTTGAATTTCCATTGGGACCAATCCGTCTTGCCATAAAAAGTTGGAAAGGTTTAGGCGGGCTTGTTCAAGTTCCCACTTGGCTTCGGCCAATCGAGCTTGTCGGTCTTGCAGCAAAAGCAGGGCGTCTAGGGTATCTATGGCGGGTCTGTCGCCTTGTTGGTAGCTGATTCTGGCGGCATCCATTTGCCGTACACCGGCTTCTACGGCCGTTTCCAACACCTCTTTTGTACGGAAGGTAAAGGCCCAATCCCAGTAGGCGCTTCCTGCCTTTAAAAGCAGCTCATTCCATTTTTGGCGTCTTTCTTCTTCGCCAACTTTGCGCATCCATTGGGCTTGCCTAAGGGCTGCCCGTCGTTCGTCCATGAGCAAACCGCGCGCCAGGGAAACCTCCAAACCTGCGGAGGGCAGTCCCATTTCCGGATTGGTTCTGGAGGGGTCTAAAAAGGTTCCTCTATACAATTCGTAGCCTGCTTGAGCGCTTATGCCGTACCAAGTGGGAACCTTGAGTTTGGTTTCCCAGAGTTGCCAATAATTTTTGGAGTCAAAGTCTTTTTGGTCGTAGCTGCTGCTCAATACCGGGTCAAATGCTCCCCGTGCTTGCAACAGTTCTCCTGCCCTCAGCTCCGGATATTGATCGGCTACAAAAGCAAAGGGGTGATGGCTTTTTACCAGACCCATTACTTCTTGGTAGCTCAGCTCCTGTTTTTGTCCCAATAGTAAGGTAGAGCTGAGGAATGCCAATGGTATAAAAAACCAACGCAGCATCATTTGCCTTCGGTTTTCTTGCCCCCGGTTTCTTCCAACATGGGCAAATCCTGACCTGAGGTATAATAATCGGGCGGGAAGCCATTGATTTGTCGCCACAATTCATACCACACAGGTACGTCGTTGAGCAAGGCAAAGCCTTGGGCTCCTGCACCTACCCGAATGGCATTGGGCCAAGCTTCTTCGGTGGGATCCTCTTGAATCAATACACGGTACCGTCCATTGGAAGAAATGTCGGAGTCTACCGAAAAAACGCGTCCGCCAAAAGTTCCATAAGACACGCCGGGCCAGCCTGAAAAAACAATGGTTGGCCAACCGTCAAATATGATTCGCACGGGTGCGCCAATTTTCATTAGGGGCAAATCCAAAGGTTTTACATACATCTCCACGGCCATTCTTGGCCTTAGGGCAGTTATGGAAACCAAGGGTTCACCTGCTTTTACGTTTTCTCCGATACCCGATTTAAGTACTTTAACGATTTGTCCCTCCTTGGGGGCAGTAATGTACCAAAAGCGGCTTCGGATGCTGTAATTGGCGTATTGGTTGTTCAGTTTGGCAATCTCTTCATCGGCCTTAAAAAGTTCGGAATTTGCCGTTTGTATTTCGGATTCAATTTTAAAGATCTTGCTTAGGTATTCGGCTTCGATGCTGTTGAGCTCAATGGAGGCATTGATGAGTTCCCGGTTCGAGTTGTCCAGCTTGTTTTCCGCAGAGACCAACTTGGCCGCAGCTTCTTGGGCTTTGTTTCTTCTGGTTTCCAAATCCCTTAAAGAGAGAATTCCCTCCTTTTCGTACATAATTTGACCGCGGCGAAGCTGTTCATCGGCAATTTCATAGCCAATTTTGGCCATTTCCACCTCAGCGCTGTCGATTCTAACCTTTCTTCGGGCAATTTCCACCTTGTTTTTTGCCTTATTAAGGCTGTACTCTAAATTGGCGCGCTCTGCACGAATCTGGCCTTCGAGGTTTTGAATTTTTTGTTGATAGGCAATAGCTCCTCCCTCTTTGGCCTCCAATTGTTCCCGGGTCCGCAGCAACAGTTGTGGGTCAAAATACTGATCCTTGATTTCACTGATGAACACAATGGTGTCGCCCTCTTGAACGGTATCGCCTTCTTGAATGTACCATTTTTCCACACGACCGTCGATGCGCGATTGCAGGGTTTGTGGGCGATCGGAGGGGGTAAGCGTGGTTACTTTTCCTTTGGCTCGGATGTTTTGGGTCCAAGGCAAAAACATAAGAATCACCAAAATGCCCAAAATCCCCAACAACCAATACGAAAGCAAACGGGCGGTTCTTGGATTGGTCACCTTACGGAATGCTCCAAAATCCTCCTGCTTTATATCTACCGGTGTTTTATGTTGTGAAATGTCCAGCATATCAATTAGTGTAGAAATGGATGTAGTAGTCCCAAGGATTTCAAATTTGCCGGACTATCGTCCGCAAAAACCTTACCGTCTTTAAGTATGATGATTCGGTCGCATTTTTCTGCAAAGGCCAAATCACGCGATACTGCCAAAAGGGTGGTTTCGGGCATTTTTTTAACCAATAGGTTTGTAAGTGCTTCTTGTTCTTCGGCATCAAGCGTACCCAAAAACTCATCCAACAGCAGCAGTTTCGGGTTTTCGACCAAACAACGCGCAAGGTTGATTTTTTGAATCATGGTAGAAGATAAGCCCTTTTTTTCGGGTATCAATAGCGTATCAAAGCCATTTTTAAGGTTTTGAATGATAGGCGTTAAACCCACTAAGTCTGCTGCTTTGGCAACTTCGGTAAAGCCTACGAAGGGCCTTCCCAAGCTTATATTTTCTAAGACTGTGCCGTAGAAAACATCGTTTTCCAAAAAGTTCTCTCCAATTAGGGTATGCACATCTAAAGCATCCAGGTTTTCTAATGGAATTCCTTCCATAATCACTTTCCCGGAGGCCGGTTTGTGTAGGCCGGTTACTATAGAAAGAATGGTAGATTTCCCACTGCCTTCTAAGCCGGTAATGCACACTTTTTCTCCTCGGTTCAACTTAAAACTTACTCCATTCAACACCGGTGTTCCACACAAACTGCTGTTGAATTTAATGTCGCGCACCTCTACCGCCATGCCCTCCTTACCTATAAGTCCGGTGAGTCTACGGCCCGATTGAATTTCCAGAGGATAGTCGGTAAAAAGCCCTAGTTTTTCGGTGCCTGTCAATACTTCGTAAATGCTTTCTAAGCCTTGAATAATTTTTTCTACCGAGTTAATAATCAAAATGATTACAATTTCTCCGGCCACAAATTGTCCAATGTTGATCTGCTGGTCTACCACCAAGGAACCACCAAGAATCAACAGTCCGGCGGTAATCAGCATCTTAAACATGACTACATACCAGTTTTGACTAATGATTACCCGGAATTTTTTGCGACGGAAATGGATGTAGTCTCCAACCAATTTATCCGTCTTTTCCAAAGGAAGACTGCTGTTGCCTGTTAGTTTAAACAAGTTCAAGTTTCGTCCAATTTCTTCGAGCCAATGCGCCGTTTTGTACTTGTAGGTCGACTCCTTTAAGCTTGCGGCCATGGCTTTAGGACTGGTGACTCTAAAAATGATATACAAAATCAACGAAAGAAAAATCCCAAAAAACACAAAAGTCCAGTGATAAAAGGCCAGCAATATCATTCCAAACAAAATTTGCAAGCCGGCACCTGTAAGCTCAATAAGTAATTTAGGAAGTCCTTTTTGTACGGTTAGAATATCAAAAAATCGATTCACCAATTCCGGTGTATACTGATCTTCTAGTTTATCCAAGCGCATGCGCGGAATGCGCCAGGCAAATTCAAAACTAGCCCGGGCAAACAAACGCTGTTGCATGGCTTCCACAATCCACAGCTGCATAATTTGCAAGCCGCCGGTAATTAGTACCCCCAGAAGCACCAAGCTAATGAGCAACACCAAGGAGGTCGATATTTGCGCTCCCATCAACAGCGAAATAATCGCCTGAATCCCCAAGGGCAGGCTCAAAGTGGCCAATCCATGCAATAAGGCATAAACGTAAAGAAGTATCACCTCCTTACGCTCTTGGTGCATCATTCTAAAAAAGCGCCGAATGGGCTTAGATGTAAGGTCTTGCTTGGAGTCTCCCAATTCAGCAAACAAAGGCTCCATGGGCGCATAGAGCAAAATAGGGAAGCGGCCGTTTTCTTGATAAAAATCCTCTACCGGAAGCGCCGTGCACTCATAACTATGACTTTTCAGCTCTTCTCCCCGTTCAAAATTGGCAATTACATAGCCTTTTTTCTTGCGCTCTACCCAAATAAATCCCTCTCGATTTTTGGAATAAAACACCACAGGGTAGTCGGGAAGATCGCACAAGGAGTGCAGCTGTTCCGTAGATGAAACCGACTCTTTTAAAGCAAGTCTTGAAAGGGCAGCGGCGTTCCTTAATACGTCCAAAGTATCTTCCAAAGCAACCCTTTCCTCGTCAGGATGGTCGTTCCAAAAATCAACCAATTCGGGTTGAACCTCCTTGTCTTTGCCAAAAAATGCCGCTGCACGTTCTGACAACAGGCGTAACTGGATGCTTTTCATGATGTCTGCGCTCTGTGTTCAAACCCCCGTTACACGCATTTGTTCACGGAACCTCAAACCGAGTGCAAAAGTACGGAGAAGCCAAACCATTGCAAAATGTTGATTTTGGCCCATATCTGGAGAGTCCAACCCATCAAATTTCCATTTTTTGTGCCTTTGCCGATTCGGGCCCTTAGCTCTTAAACTATGGGTCTTTCAAATCCGGCCCCGGTTCCGGACTCCCTCGCTTTGCCCAAGCGCCGGGGGCCTCCGGTGGTTCCGCAAAGCTACACCTCCTCGGCCTCCCGGCGCTAGGGCGCAGCTTCGGGCGGTCCTCCTCCCGGCCGGGGGGCCATTCTTTGGAGTTTATTTACTCTTTGGCCATTCCATTCTTTTGCTTCCTCTGGAATACAAATCCGTTCCCCAAACTTTCCCATCCTTTATGGCAAAAGCCACTCCATGCTTTCCGTGCTGTTTGCCCGTCATGTTTTCATGGTGTGGTTTGGATTTTTTCCATTGCTTAAACGAAAACTCAGCGATATGCCGGGCAATATTGTCCATGTCCCCCACAACTCCTGCCGAAAAATTCATCAATACATTTTCTCCGGACCATGCATCAGGCGCTCTGCCTCCTGCAGCCCAAGCGTATCGATCTCCCGGCATGGCTCCTGTAAAAAAGTCGTTTCCCTGCTCTTGGGTATGTCCTAAACGGTCCAGGTTGCGCATGTAAACGGAATGGTTATAGGCCGCCAACCATACCAAGGGGTCAAAAGCCAAGGTGTCTAATTTCTTTTGGGAGCGGTAGTCATTCAAAAGTTCGTGGAAATGTAGGGCTGCACGGTACTCCAGCTGCATTAGGCTGTCTTTTTCCATGCGGTTTAGCCAAACCTTCACTTCCGACCAACGGTATACCTGGGCTTGAAGGCAAACCGGAAAAATACAAAGCGCAAACAGCCATCGAACCATAGACTTCTTTTTGTTTAAACGCAAAAAAGGCCGGAAATGGTATGCTATGACTTTAGTTTTTGCCTTACCATAAAAGGCCCCCATGGCAGCAAACTCATGGCCATTACCTTAATGGTTTTCCAAGCCGTCCATTCAAGCAGTTGGGCCAAGTAAAAGGCAGCCAAAATATAGACCACAAACAAGAAACCATGGGCTGCTCCCACATAGCGAACTGCCTCGGGAATATCTGCCAAGTACTTCAGTGGCATGGCAATCAACAACAATACTACATAGGAGATGCCTTCCAATAAGGCAATCCACATAAAGGCTTTTTTCATGTTTATTCCTCCAAAACCAAACGCACTTCTTGTCCTTGCAAATACAGGGTGAATTCTACAGGATCAAAATATTCCGGGTCAAAATTCCATTGCCGGGGAATTCTGCCTGTTCTGGAAAAAATATCCCTGTCGGCATCAATCAAATAAACCACATAGTAGGGCTCGTCTTTTAAATAACGAAGTACAAAGGCGCTGATTTCTTGGGTAAACTGATTTTTGGGCACAATGGTTAAAGAATCGGTGCCGGCCATAGGAAAGCGAAATACATAGCGGTCCAATCGGTCGTAAATAATGTTTAGTGCCCATTCCTTGCTTTTGGCAATTGGTCCAACTTCTATATGGTAGTTGGCTCGTGGCGCAGACCCATTTAAGCTGTCGGTAATTTGAATTCCGGCGCAGGTTTCGGCATAAAACTTCCAAATATAATCCTCGTCTTTAGGACCCGTGGGCTTTTTTTCGGTTTGTGCCAAGCCGGCACTTGACATTAAAATAAAAACCAAGCTGAGTACATAAAAAGAAAGCGTATGCATAGTGTTTTTCCTTTGGTTTGGTCATGAAATTACATAAATCGGGCCATTTCTTGTTGAAGTCCTTGGGCAGCTTCAGCGGCTTTGAGGTCAAAATCCTTTCCCATGCCGGCATGCATAATGCTTCGGCTGGCATTTATAAGGACTCTTGGAGTTCTTCCGGGATGTTCTGCCCGCATCACATCCTCTACTTTACCTCCTTGCGCACCTATGCCGGGCACTAGCAATACATGGTCCGGAACAATGCGTCTAATTTCTAAAAATGCAGCGGGACGGGTTGCTCCTACTACCATCATAAGTTTATCCGGACCTGCTTTTTCCGCCAATTGACGCAAAACTTCCAGATACACAGGCTTTCCGTCGTTCAGTAATTTACCCTGAATGTCCTCTGCCCCGGGGTTGCTGGTGAGCCCAAGGGCAATGGTAAAGGTATCTTCAATTGCCAAGTAAGGATTTAGGGTTTCCATACCCATGTAGGGCGAAACGGTAAGGGCGTCGAAGGGCCAATGTTGCAACCAAGCTTTGGCATAGGCATCGGCTGTATTGCCGATGTCACCGCGTTTGGCATCGGCAATAACCAAAATGGGCTCATTTAAGCTCTTAATAAAATTCAAGGTTTTATTTAGGCTTTGCAAGCCAGGAATACCTTGAGCCTCATAAAATGCGGTGTTTAATTTAAAGGCCACCGCATAGGGTAGGGTAGCTTCTACAATGCGCCTATTGAATTCAAATACGGCATCGTTGGCATAGCTCAGGCTTTCCGGAAGTTTGTTGGGGTCGGTGTCGAGACCAACACACAAACAACTCTGCTTGGTCGACATGTGGTCCAAAAGTAGCTCCAGCTTATCCATCCAGCTCTTCTTGAAGTTTTTCGGCTTGTTCTGTCGTTTGCAATGCTTTTATGATAGGCATCAAATGGCCGTTCATGATTTCCGGTAAGTTATAGACCGACAAATTGATGCGGTGGTCGGTGAGTCTGCTTTGCGGAAAGTTGTATGTGCGGATTTTAGCGCTTCGGTCTCCGGTGCTCACCATAGATTTTCTTTTTCCTGAAAGCTCGGCTTGCTTTTCGCGCAAGGCTTTTTCGAACAAACGGGAGCGCAATACTTGCATGGCCTTGTCAAAATTACGCAATTGCGAGCGTTCGTCTTGGCAAGAAACCACCAATCCGGTAGGCAAGTGGGTCAAACGAACGGCTGAATAGGTTGTATTTACGGACTGCCCTCCTGCACCGGAGGAGCAAAACGTATCTTTTCGAATGTCTTTGGGGTCGATATGCACGTCTACCTCGTCTGCTTCGGGCAAAACCACCACCGTAGCGGCTGAGGTGTGTATGCGTCCTTGTGTTTCAGTGGCAGGTACGCGCTGCACCCGATGGACCCCGCTTTCGAACTTTAGGGTACCATAGGCCATATTGCCTTCAACGTTTACAATAACTTCTTTGTAGCCACCGGAAGTTCCTGGGGTGGCGTCTACGTGCACTACTTTAAACCCTTCGTTTTCGCAAAAGCGTTCGTACATGCGCAGCAAATCGCCGGCAAAAATGGCCGCCTCGTCGCCACCGGTTCCTCCTCGAATTTCCAACACAGCATTGCGGTGGTCTTCCGGGTCTTTTGGTACCAAAAGCAGACGCAGTTTTTCCTCCTGGGTTTCTATGGTTTGTTCTAAATGTTCAATTTCTTCTTTAGCCAGGTTGCGTAAGTCCTCATCTTTTTCTTCACGCAGCAAGGCTTTGGCCGATTCCATGTGTTGTTTGGCTTCTTTCCAAAGAGCACCTTCTTTGCAGATGGCTTCGGCTTCGCCATAAGCTCTTTGTAGGGCCACAAAAGCTTTAACGTCTGCCGCTATTTGGGGGTCAGACAATTGAGTTTCAAGTTCTTCTTTTTTTTCTTGAAAATGGGCTATGCGGGCTTCTAAATTCATTCGGTGTAGCTAAATGTGCCAAATTCGGTTTCCAACACCACTTCGGCTTTTTCGGAGGCTTGCACAAAACCACTAATGGTGGCGTCTAAGCCAAAAGGGCGACAAGCGGCAACAAATTCTTCGGCCGCCGATGGCGGCATAAAAAGTTCCATGCGGCTGCCCATGTTAAATACGGTATACATTTCCTGCCAATCGGTTCCCGATTGTCTTTGAATGGCTCTAAACAAGGGCGGAACGGGGAGCATTTGGTTTTTAATCACCTTGTGTCCCTTCAAAAATTTAAGGACTTTGGTATGGGCTCCACCCGTGAGGTGAATAATGCCATGAATTTGAGGTCTAAATATGGGCAGCAATTCTTTGAGGATGGGCAAGTAGGTGCGGGTGGGCGATAAGGCCAAACGGCCATAATCTATGCCTGTAGATGGTTCGGTATCGGTGAGGCTTAGTTTTCCAGAATACAAGAATTGCGAAGAAATGAGTGGGTCATAGGTTTCGGGGTACTCACGCAAGTAGCTTTTGTTGAACAGGTCATGCCTGGCAGAAGTTAGGCCATTGCAGCCAATGCCGCTGTTGTATTGGGCTTCGTAGTTGGTTTGTCCATAACTTGCCAGGGAAACCACGGCATCACCGTCTTTAGGTTGAATTTCAATAACCTGTTTCCTTTCCATGCGGCCCATAACGGTAAAACCAACGTCAATGGTGCGCACCAAATCGCCTACATCGGCGGTTTCTCCTCCGGCATGCTGAATGTTTAAACCTAAGGCGTTCCAATCGTTTATAATTTCGGCGGTACCTTGAATGAGCGCTTCTAAAACACTCCCGGGAATTAGGGTTTTGTTTCGGGCAATGGTAGAGGATATAACAAAGCCTTCGGTCATTCCTGCGCAGGCCATATCGTCTAAGTTCATTACCAAGGCATCTTGAGCGATGTGCTTCCAAACGGAAAGGTCACCGGTGGTTTTCCAATACAAATAAGCCAAAATGGGTTTGGTACCTGCTGTATCGGCATGCATGATGAGGGCATGTTCGGGGGAGCCGGTGAGCACATCGGGAAGGATTTTACAAAACGCTTTTGGATACAAGCCTTTGTCCAAATTTCGAATGGCTTGGTGCACCTCTTTTTTGTCGGAGGAAACGCCTCGTGCGGCATAACGATCGCTCATAATGCAAAGGTCAACATTTTTTGGAAGATAAAGCGCCCCGGCCTGAACGGACAGCTGACTGAAGTGGGCCTTTAGTCCGCCTTTGGAGACCGTTGAGGGGAGGCGTTTTCAAGGCAGATTAAGGCACGGACAAATGGAAAGTCCGCAGTTTACTAACGGTAAATGAGGACTCCTGACGCTATGGTCAGGACAAAAATGCTTGACATTTGGCCGTAACGCAAACCCTGACGCCTTGGTCAGGGCAAGTATTTCACCAGAATAGCTTTCCCTCAACGGGCTCCTTTGGCGAGGAGGTGGAGCCTTAAGCGAACCCCCGCAGCCTTAGGCGGACTTAAGGCCCACAAAGGCACTGGAAGTGGAGGACGGAACAGGCGCCCCAAAAAAAAGGCCATCTCGAAAGATGACCTTTTGTTGTTCGGTGTTTTTTAATTATTCGCCTTCGGGCTTGGGCGTGCCTTCGCCGCCTTCTTCCTCTTCGTTTTTAGGCGTACCCGGTTTGAAGTCCTCAGAGAGAATTTTCAGCGTTACGCGACGATTGATACGGTGGGCGTCTTCGAATACCTCTTCGCCTTCGCTGGTGCGGAGCGCGTTGATGTATTCCTCGGTCATAACGGTATCTTTATTGAAGATGTAACCGGTTTTAAGACCTTTCATGTCTTTGAGCAATTTCCGAGGTTCGGTTTCGCCATAGCCATTAGGTACCAATCTGTTGGGGTCGATACCCGCATCTACAAGGAGACGCACGATTTCGTTGGCACGACGCTCGGATAGTTTCCGGTTGTATTCGTCGTTACCTCTGGCATCGGTATGGGCACCAATCTCAACTTTCAGCCTTGGGTTGTCTTCAAGAATGATTTGAAGGTTTTTGACGGTATCCATGTATTCAGGTTCGACTTCTTTTTTATCGAATACAAACTGAATTTCGAATTCAAGGCTAACCTTGGTTGTTTTGAGGGCAAAATCAGCTACGATGTTGGTGTCTTTGCAGGTTTTGAGTGGATCAAGACCCATGGAAGAGGCACGGTTTACATCGTTGTAATAGTTTTCTCTGGTGGCCTGCATGTCGTAAGTAACCCCAAAAGGAATATCCATTTTATAGAAGCCCATTTTGTCGGTAGTGATGGTCTTTTTTTCGCCATCGGGATTGGTGAGTTCTACGGTAGCGTTTTCCAATGGTTCTCTGGTGTCTACGTCAACCACGGTTCCGCTAAGGGTAATGGTGGCGGTAGGGATGGAGAAAGCCCAAATGTCGTCGAGTCCCCGGCTTCCTTCGCGGTTTGAGGACAAGTAGCCTCTTTCTTGTCCGCGTTCAAACATGATTCCGAAATCGTCCTTAGGCGAGTTGATTGGAAACTTCATGTTTTCTACGTTACCCCAGGTTTTGTCTCCGGTGAGCTCGGCCTTGTAAATGTCAAGGCCACCCATACCTTCGGGGCGGTTGGAGGAGAAATAAAGCGTACCGTCGAGTTTGAGGTGCGGATATACTTCGTTATCGGTGGTGTTGATTTCGTCGCCCAAGTTTTTGGGTTCAACAAAGGTTTTAGCGCGGCGCTGGTATTCGGCCACCCATAAGTCCATTCCTCCTTTGGTGCCGGTCATATTGGAGGCAAATACCATATACTTTCCATCTCCTGAGATGGTTGGGTGCGCAGTTACGAAGCTGTCCGGAGCGATTTCAATGTTTTCCGGTTCTGCCCATTTGGTACCCATGCGACGGGTTTTAAGGATGCGGCATCCGGAGCCGTTTTTCTTGTCTTGGAAACAACGGGTAAAGTACATGTAGCTGTAGCGGTTGTCCATGGCGCCGGCGCCTTCGGAGTGTTCGGAAGATAGACCTTCCAATCGCTTAGGCTCTTTCCATTCATTGGAACGACGTTCGGCTTCAACCATATACAAATCTTCGGGAACACCGCCATGGGTTCCCCATTCTTTGCCTGAGCCTTTGCCTTTAAACTTTCGGTTGGAGGTGAAAATAATTTCGTCTTGACGGCGTGAAGAGATAAAAGGAGAGAACTCCATATCTCTAGTATTCCAGGCTTTAACGTTTTCTACTTGATAACAAGTAGGGTTGTTTTTCCATTGGATAGCGAGTTCGCAGGATTTCACGCCCAATTCGCCGCGAGGGTCGTTGGGTTCCATTTCCTTGTATTTTTTGAACTCGCTCATAGCCTCTTCGTATTCACCTTCGGCTTTAAGTAAGCTAGCGTATTCGTAGATAGCGGCAGCATTTTTAGGGTCGTAGCGCAGCACCTTTTTTAGTTGGCTGGTGGCTCTCCTGTATTCGTTCATTTTTAGGTAACACTTGGCTACCATAAACGCTACGCAAGCCTTCATGGACTTGTCTTTGCCCACTTTTCCTGAGGCTTTTTGGTAGAGCTTGATTGCTTCAGGGAAATTGTTGCTGATGTAAGCAAAGTCAGCTTTAGCTGTGCCTTTGTGCCCACATTGCGCCATAGCCGGCTGGGCTGCCATAAGGGCTAATCCGACCATAAGGCCGGCAGTTCGGGTCAGTGCGTTGGTCTTCGTTCTCGCCATGTTTATCCAATTGGATTACTTTGTCCTTTAACGTCCAAATATGCAGCATATTTTTTAAAATCCCAATTCCGGATACAGGATAAAGACAAGATTTAAGCTTGCAAAGAAGAAAACTTGTAAAAAGAACACGGCCAATGCAATGGGATTTGACCGGGGAGGGCTGATTTTTTGAAAGGCCCAATGAAATGCCAAGGCAAGCCCAAACCAACATATATAATTGAAGATGGGGATATTTCCTCCTGCCCAATGCCAATAATCAAAACGTATGGCCACTTGCTCCAAAAGCACATCGTAGGCCGTCATGGTTCCGGCAGCGAGCAATGGCCTCCACATGGAATGAATCTTGCGCCATAAGGCCTGTGTCATCCAAACCATAAGCACCCAATTGACCCCAATCATAATTGGGATTCCTTGAATTTTCCAACCCAGCGCCTCTCCGTAATGGTAATTTCCAAAAAGAAGTCCCGTATGCACCCCAAGCCATTCGGCAAAGAAGCCTCCGGTAAAAGGTATAAGGACAGCCACCCAACGGGCTTTTGGCCAAGGATACTCCCAAGCTATAAGCAAACCAAAAGCCAACAAAAGGTTGGCCACGGTGAGCGAGGCGGTTAGTGTTCGGGTGGGAGGGTATATGAGGCCTACCAAGCCCACCAAGTAAATTATGGTCAAAAAAAGGATGATTTTTTTTGCCCCAATTTCTTTTAAGCCCTTCATGCGTCCGGGATTTCATTGGCTGCGATGGCAGCAGAATTTAAACATAAGGGAATTCCACCGCCGGGGTGCACACTCCCTCCCGTAAAGTACAGGTTTTTGAATCGACGCGAAAAATTAGGGTGGCGGTTAAAGGCAGCCATGCGTTGGTTGCTCGCACTTCCATACAAGGCTCCATCAGGCGAGCCGGTTCGGTCGGCAATCCCTTTGGGATTTAAAATCCATTCGGCTCGAATCTTGGATTCAACCGGTCGATTCAAAATCCGTTCTAACTTTTGCAAGATGCTTTTCCTTGCCTGGTCTTGTGCTTCCCGGCTTAGTGGTTTGTCGCCCGGAAGGTTGATCATGGTGAACCAATTTTCATGGCCCTTTGGGGCATCTCCTTCCACCTTTTTGCTCGAGATGTATATGTAAATGGTGGGATCGTCCGGCGCGCCTGATTGGTTTTCCAATTGATGAAACTCCTTTTGGTAATCGTCCGAAAAGAAAATATTGTGGAGTTCCAGCTCTGGAAATGCTCCCTCTATTCCCCAATTGAAAACCAGAGCCGAGGTGCTTCGGTCGGCCTCTTTTATGCGTTTTGGGAGGGTTTCCTTGGGAGAGAGTAGGGGGTACAGGGCTGCTACATCAATGGCACTTACGGTCAAATTCGGCTCTATTTCGTTTTCTTGAGCACAAACCTTGTGAATAACCCCATTTTGGTGATGGATTTGGGTTACGGTTTGCTCAAACTTAAATTGCACCCCAAGCGATTTAGCCAACGACTCTAAGCCTTGAGTAATGGAAATCATACCCCCCTTGGGCAACCAGGCCCCTTGGAAGTACTCCAGAGAAGGAATGGCCTGTAAGGTTGCCGGAGCCTTGTATGGAGAGCTGCCATTGTAGGTGGCGTAGCGGTCAAATAGTTGCACCAGCTTGGGATTGTTCAATCGGGATGCGTGGGCTTGATGCATGCTTTTAAACACCTGCAATTGGGGAAATCTAGCCACTCCTCTCAAAAAATCTTTGGACAAAAAGGTGTCGGCTTTGTGCATGCTTCTAAAGAGAAACACCGGAGCTGTAGTATCGTAAATGTCTTTACTTCGCTGAAGTTGCTTCATTACGGCGGCCTTAGAAACTCCAAAGGCTTCCGCTGCGTCTTGGGCAAATTGATCCGGGTCTGCTGGTGCATCAAAGCGGGTTCCATCTTCCCAGAAATAGCGGCAAATGGGATCTAAACGCTCATATGCAAACATTTCCTTTGGTTTTCCGGCCAGTTGATAAAGGTCTTCTACCAAAGTGGGTAAAGTAAACAGACTAGGGCCTGCGTCAAAACGGTAAGGACCGAGTTTGTATTCGGAAAGTTTGCCTCCGGCAAAGCTGTTTTTTTCCCAAACTTCTACCCGATAGCCTTTTATGGCCAAGCGAATAGATATGGCCAGTCCTGAAATTCCGGCACCCAATACTAAGGCCAGTGGTTTTTGCCTCACGCAATGATTTTTGATAAGAACAGGCAGAAAAAGGAATGGTTTAAGGGAATCTCCTCATGCGCCCTTCGGTTTTGTTGGTGAAGCGAATTAATTGAAGTTGAAATTGCTCTCTGGCTGCTTATCATAAACCAAAAGAGACCGTTGACGAATTGCTATTCCGGCGGCGATTCTGCCCTGACGCTGCGGTCAGGATAATACACGCTTACAGGAACCTCAGGGGCTGCGTTGCGTTCAAACCTCAAGCATTTTGCTCTGACCTTAACGTCACGAGGCCCTTCGATTTGTACCTGCCTTAAACCCCTGACGCTTCAGTCAGGAACTACGTCTTAAGAACACAAGGCGTCAACGGTCTCCAAAGGTTCTATTTGTGTTTAGGGAATTTAAGCGCATTGTGTTTGTCTAATTCCATTATATATATGCCTCAAAAGTGAGTGAAACGGCAGGTGCAAAGGGTTTTACTCCAAACCCAAAAGCCAATTCCAAGCTTGCTCAAAACGTTTGGGGTCAAAGGCTGGATGGTTGGTTAATGCCTGCGGTTTAATGGCTTGGAGCCGACCTTCGCGTGCTTCGGTAAGGCTTTTTGTCCAGTCTTCTAAAGTTGATTTTACATGGCAAAAATCCTCGAGTCCTGTGCCTTCTACCATTGCCGGATTGCACAACACAGGCCGTCCTGTGCTTAGGGCATGCAAGAGTTTGAGTTTGACCCCGGTATTTTGGTTGGTGGGCAATACGTGCACGCTGCAAGATTCCATCCATTGCTTTAAAACGGCATCGCCGGGAGATTCCAACCAACGTACCTGCTTATTGGGAAATTGCTTGGCCAAGGCATTTGCTCCCCGACCTGCAATCCATAAAGGGAATTCATCGGTCCAAGGAAGCCTTAGCAACCACTTTACTGCTGCTTGGTTTTCTATGACACTTAAGTCTCCATGATAAAGCGCCATTGGCAATGCTTTATTTGGGTTGGGTTCCACTTTCCAAGGATGGCCGGGATAGTGCAAGAAAACCGGTCGACCATACCTTTCGAAATGGTTGAGGTCTCCGGGACGAATGACCACCAATCCCGAAGCTAAGGCTAGCATTTTTTCGGAATTTCGAAGTCGGGCAGCTTCCCATTTGAAATAAAACTTAGGGATTATACGGTGCTCATTTCCGGCTAAGCCTTGGTAATAATCGGCCTCAATATTGTGGCAACGAACCACAATACATCGATTTGGGAAAGCTTTACGAAGCTTGGGCAGCCAAGCCGTGCTGTGTTGGCCTTCTAACCAAATGGGCGCGTTGTCCTTGCTGAGCGATTTCCACAGTGCCTCGTTTTTTCTACTGGCAACAATGTAGGGAAGCCTTCCCCAACCGCTTTTTTTAAAAGAACTTCGCTTGTAGAGCTTTACCTCACCTGCCCAAGCCGGGGTTTGAGCATCTGCTTGTCTTCCATAGTCAAAAGCGTGCAGGGCAATTTGGTGTCCGGCTTCACACCAGGCCTTCCAACGGTAATGCACATCCTGTATTCCTCCATAGCCGGGAGGCCAAGGACGGTCAAAGCATACCATATGCAGCTCAGGAGCGGGCATGGCTAAAGGCACGTTCGATTTGAGCCAAAAGGTTCGGGGCATCTTTTTCCCATACGAGCTCTTTGGCAGCTCTTTTGCAGTTTTCAGCAGCTAAACGGGTGCCTTCAGGGTCATTTAGGCGGCGTTTTACTGCTTTTGCGATGGCGGTTGGGCTTACCTCCGGCAACATCCAACCGGTTTCATAAGCTTTTAATACTTTTCGGAGTTCTATTAAATCTGAGCTGAGCACAGGAACCCCCGCTTGCATATAGTCAAAAAGTTTGTTGGGTAAGGAAAGCCTGTAATTGATGCTTAATGGTTTGTCAAGTGAAAGCCCCAATTGGCATAATCTGGTGCAGGCCAATAGCTCTTTGTAAGGCATCCGTTCGTGCCAAAGAAGTCGATTTCGAACTCCTAAGGATTCGGCTATTGTGGGTAGGCTGTGAAAAATATCGCCACTACCTATGGTCGCCAAATATACATGGTCGGGAAGGTACTGTAATGCAGCAATAGCTTCTTCGGCGCCACGTTGCATGTTGATGCCACCGCCCTGTAAAATCATTATAAAAGCTTCCTCCGGCCAACCCAGTTCGGCGCGGTTTTTTGTGGGCTGGAGTTCAGCCAAGCTTTGTGCCATAGGTAAATTACGCAATACGCTAAATTCTTTGCCATATTGCTCTTGGAGCAATTGAGCGATGGATTCGTTTACGGTAAGTCGCGCTTGTGTACGTGGCACTAAAAAGCGTTCCAAGCTTCTCCAAATGCGGCGCTTAAGTGGCGATTCGCTAAGCTCAGGCATGCCGGTGTAAAATTCGTGGCTGTCGTATACCAGTGGAACCCTGCGTAGTTGAGCAGCCAACCAGGCAGCAGGAAGACTGTCTAAATCATTGGCATATATCAAATCTGCTGGACCTTTAAGTAGGGAAAAGAGCAAGCGGCATTGAAACTCTGCGAAAAAAGGAATGTTCTTATGAAACCAAGCACCTACTCGGTTTCTAGGGTAGAAGGTATGGCTTAAGGGGCAGGAATGTTTGCCTTTTCTTCCGGTTAGCTCAACCGAATAGCCTGCATGTACCAGAGTCTCGCAGGTCTTGCGCACCCTTTGGTCGGTTTCTAAATCAGATATAACCACTACCCGTATGGTTTTTGCCGGCATGCTACGAAAGTAAATAAAGGACCGTGGTTTTGCATTACAAAAGGGCAAATGGGAGGACTAAGGCCTTAGCTTTTCTTTGCTTGGGTAAAACTTTTATATTTTTCGGGTCTAAACCTTGGCCATGAAAGCTCATCTAATCTACATGCTGCGGCGCGTTCTGGCTTATTTTGTGGATGTGTTTATTGTTTATTCCGCGGTTATGCTTTTGCTCCAATCCTTGCTTTTGACTCCGGTAAGGAATGCGCTGGGCTGGGATTGGAAATGGTTCGAAGACCCAACGCATATGTATCTGTACGTACTTCTTAGCATTTCTTTGCCGGGCTGGCTTTATTTTATTGGATTGGATGGATACCGAGGCCGCAACACTTTTGGTAAGCGCTTGTTTAAGCTTCAGTTAAGGAGACCCAATGGTAAAACTTTAGGGTGGCAACAAGTGCCTGCAAGGGTTTTCTTAAAACTTTTGCCTTGGGAGTTGGCCCACATAGGCATGACGTTTCCTGAGCCCATGTTTGCGCAAGAGCAACCTCAGTTTAATCCCTTATTGTTCGTTTCTATGGGTTTGCCTTTATTTTATTTAGGGACTCTATGGTTTTCTCAAAAAGGCCAAACCGTGTATGATAGGCTAATCGGTACTGCGGTAATTGGGAAAAAGAAGGCAACCGGTGTATTTAAATAAGGCCTAATTTGGAAGAAGGCCCCCGGGCCGAACGGATACCCCACAGGCTCAAAGGCCGGTATCCTTAGTGGGCGGAGGCTGAGGTACGAAGCCCACGTACCACTTAGGAAACCGTGCCTTTGAGACGAGGAGTAGGAGGGAGGACCGGAATTGGGCCCCAAACACATACAACATTTAGCCTCCATTTTGGTTATTCAAGTATGAAGCCATTGCTTTTTGTGCCTGCCGTTTTTTGCTTGTTTTGGGGCTGTTCGGCGGCGCCTCAGGCTGCGCCCGAGTCCGGGCAAACCTCAATTAATCTTACCACGGATATGGATACCATTACTTTAGGAGCGGGTTGCTTTTGGTGTACCGAAGCTATTTTTTCGAACATGAAGGGCGTTCAATCTGCCAAACCCGGATATTCGGGTGGCCATATTAAAAATCCGGCCTATCGCGAAGTGTGCAGCGGCCGAACCGGCCATGCCGAAGTAGTGCAGGTGGTGTACGATCCGGGAATGGTGTCGCTTCGTGAATTGTTGGCCGTGTTTTTTCAAACGCACGACCCCACCACCTTAAATCGACAAGGCGCAGACGTGGGCACGCAATACCGGAGTGCCGTGTTTTACCATTCAGAGGCTCAAGCCGAATTGGCCAAATCCATTATTAAAGAGCTAGATGCAAGTGGGGCTTTTCCAAATCCCATTGTTACAGAAGTTACTGCATTTGAAACCTTTTATGAGGCTGAACCTGAGCACTTAGATTATTACGCTAAAAATCCGGACCAAGGATATTGCCGCGTGGTTATTCGTCCAAAAATGGAAAAGTTCAAAAAGGTATTTCCAGATTTGGTGAAATAAGCTAAAAACCCAAACGCTCTAAACCGGCTTGGGCAACTTTTAGGTCAGGCTCTTGGCTCAGAGCTTTCTGGTAAAAAATGCGGGCACTATCTTGTTGTCCCAACAATTCCAAAGCATAACCTTTATGGTAAAGCGCCAAATAAAAATCGGGTTCGTGGTTTAGGGCTCGATTAAACCAGGTTAGCGATTCGGTGGCTTTTCCCTCTTCGAAAAGAAATATGTAGCCAATATTGTGTATGCTGGGCACATGGTTCTTATCGAATGCCAGCAAATCTTGATACACCCGAATGGCTTCTTTAGGACGGTTGTGGTACTGCAGATAGTAAGCCAATCCATAATAGGCCTCCTGTTTTGTGGGATTTACAGAAATGGCATTTTGATAGTAGTCAATGGCCAAGTCATTGTTTTTGGCAGCGTGTAGATTGGCCAATTGCATGTAGGCATGAAAGTAGGTTGGGTCTTGTTCTACCGCCGTTTGAAACGAAGAAATAGCCAAATTGGTGTCGCCTGTTTCTGCAAATATCATGCCCTTAGTAAAATAGGTTCGAGCCTCAAATGGATCCAATAAAATGGCTTTGTCGAGGTATTCAAATGCAGATTGGTACTGGCCTAAATAATATTGGAGTTCGCCCATTCTCAAATTGGCATCCAAATTATTAGGATCTAAGGCTAGGGCCTTTTGAATCGTGGCTCGTGCTTGCTCTACTTCTCGGGTAGTATAGTATAAATCAGCGGCATGCAACAGAATATCTGTTCTAAACGAATCTAAGCTCAAGGCTTTTTCCGCATCCATTAATGCCTTATTAAAAACCTCTTGTTCGGCATAATATCTGGAGCGGGCAAACCACGCATCCACGTCTCCGGGGTTTTCGGCTACTTTACGGTTGAGTCGTCCAATGGTGCTGGTGCTGTCCTGAGTTTCTTGGGGAGGAGTTTTAGCTCCGTTTCCACAAGAACTCAGGTACACAAAGGATAGACAAAGCAAAGCGACCTTTGCTAAGGTATATACTACAGAGTTTCGCATTATTTAGCGGTAATCGCTTCTTTGATTTTGCCTTCTATTTCTTCGGCCAAATCGGGATTGTCTTGAAGCAGTGTTTTAACGGCTTCTCTTCCTTGGCCGAGTTTGGTTTCGCCATAGCTGTACCAAGAGCCTGACTTTTTCAGCACATCGGTTTCTACACCAATGTCAATCACCTCGCCCATTTTGGAAATTCCTCCGCCATACACAATGTCGAATTCGGCCATTTTAAAAGGGGGAGCCAATTTATTCTTCACCACTTTTACGCGGGTTCGGTTGCCCACCAAGGTGTCACCATCCTTAAGTTGGCCGGTGCGTCGAATATCAAGCCTCACAGAAGCATAAAATTTCAGGGCATTACCTCCGGTGGTGGTTTCCGGCGAACCGTACATAACCCCGATTTTTTCGCGCAATTGGTTGATGAAAATACAACAGCAGCCGGTTTTGGAAATAGAAGCCGTAAGCTTCCGAAGGGCCTGACTCATTAATCGGGCTTGCAAGCCTACCTTGGAGTCGCCCATTTCCCCTTCCAATTCGCCTTTGGGGACCAAAGCCGCAACGGAGTCAATAACAATAATATCTATGGCACCGGAACGAATGAGGTTATCGGCAATTTCCAAAGCTTGCTCACCGTTGTCGGGTTGAGAAATAAGTAAGTTTTCGGTGTCTACTCCCAATTTCTCGGCATAAAACCGGTCGAAGGCATGTTCGGCATCGATAAAGGCTGCTATACCGCCTTTGCGTTGAGCCTCAGCCATGGCATGAAGGGTTAAGGTTGTTTTACCGGACGATTCAGGTCCATAAATTTCAACCACCCTTCCTTTGGGATATCCGCCAATACCTAAAGCCAAATCCAGCGTTAAGGAGCCGGAGGGAATAATTTCCGCAGCTTCAATGGCCGAATCGCCCATGCGCATAATGGTTCCCTTCCCGTAGGTCTTTTCTATACGGTCTAAGGTCATTTTTAGGGCCTGTAACTTCTCTTTGTTATCCGTCGATGCCATATTTTTTGTCATTTTACCGACCAAAGATACGACTAAAATCTTTTGCGCACTTCCTTAAGTTATTAACAATAGGTTGATAATAGGCGCTTTTGGCCTGCTGCTGCAACAAAAGAAAATGTCATATTTTTTGTCTATACTCTTATATAATATAGAACAAAGGCAAGAATTACCTTGCCTTTATTCTAGTGCATTAATCGTTTCAAAGCTTTGCTAAAGCTTCCCTGATTTGCTCGGTGTGGCTCTTGCTTTGTACTTTCTTAAATACCTTAACCAGTTTGCCCTCCGGATCAATCACAAAAGTGTTCCGGTTGGTTCCCATATACTTGCGACCATACATGTTTTTCTCCACCCACGTTCCATACTTTTCATGCACGCTCTTGTCCTCGTCGGCCACCAATTGAAAAGGCAAATCGTATTTGGCAATGAACTTTTGGTGGCTTGCGGCGCTATCGCTGCTAACCCCAATTACCTCAAATCCTTCTTTTTTAAGGTCCTCGTAGTTGTCCCTCAGGTTGCAAGCTTCTGCCGTACAACCGGGGGTGTCGTCTTTGGGATAAAAATACAATATCACATGCTTGCCCCTAAAATCGGAAAGCTTAATGGACTTTCCGTCCTGGTTTTTAGCTTCAAAATCCGGGGCCATGTTTCCTGCTTCGGGTACATTACTCATAGCTGTTTGTTTTTAGTTCTATTTCTATGGATGCTAACAATCCCCATTGGGATTTGTTATTTCCTAAGGTTTATTTGCTTCCTGCCGGTTTCCACACCGTTTCTACTTGGCAACGCATGGTAATCATGCCTGGCAATCCGGGCACTTCGCTGGTTTCTTCCATCCGCAAAGGCCTATCCTCCGGAAGCAATTGAGCCTCGTTTAAACTCCAAATGGGGTCGTAAAAGCGGTGTGTGCAACCTTTGGAAATCATGTTGGCCAATTCCATAGATCCGCTTCCGCTGCCCTGAACGCCCAAAGCCGCCAACTGCTGCTGCGCCTTTTGGACAGCCTGCTGTAAGGCTTGCTGCTCGGCATTGCTCAAATCCGTTGTGGGTTCTACCTTTAAAATGGTTATTTCCGGCATAGAAGCCAGTTGAATCAGTTTGGCATGGATCTCATCCTTGCTTATCGGAAAATAAAAAGACAGCATTACTTCGGGCAGGGTGCCGGTTTGCCGCACACCTCTGCTCCCCCAAACCATGGGCAATCCGCTTTCTACCGAAAAACTGGTGGTTGTCCCTTGATTCATCTCCTTGCGAAAGGCATCGATTTTTTTTTGGGCAGCAGCATAGGCGGCCTGGTAATCTTCCCCGCTGCCTTTTAGCATTACCTCTACACGATAATATTGGGGCATGGCATATCCTAAACCTTCGGTATGTATATGCAGCGATTGACTCGGCAACACTTGCCCGCGGAGGCCAAGGCCGGTTCCTGTAAGCATCCATGCCAAAGACAGATGGACCAAGCCAAATTTTTGAAAACTAACTTGTTTCACGATTCAATTTTTTTTGTTGTTTTTGATAGTAAGCACAATACGGTGTTAAGCCACAGTCATCGCAAAGGGGCGTTCTCGCTTTGCAAACGTAACGTCCGTGCAATATAAGCCAATGGTGGGCTATGTGTACCTCCTCTTCGGGTATGTGTTTTAGGAGCTGTTTTTCAACTTCCAGCGGAGTTTTGGCCCGGTATACCAACCCTAGCCGTTGGCTAACTCGAAACACATGGGTATCCACAGCCATAGCGGCCTTTTGAAAAACTACACTGGCAATAACATTGGCCGTTTTGCGCCCTACCCCCGGCAATTTCATCAGCTCCGATTGGCTCTCCGGTACTTTACCCTCAAATTCCTCCACCAACATGCTACCCAATCCGGCCAAATGCTTGGCTTTGTTGTTAGGGTAGCTAATAGATTTAATGTAAGGAAATATTTCCTCGGCATCTACTTCGGCCAAGGCCTGTGGCGTTGGAAATCGCTCAAACAATGCAGGCGTCGTCAAATTTACGCGCTTATCGGTGCATTGCGCCGAAAGTACCACGGCAACAAGCAATTGGAACGGATTTTCATAGGCCAGTTCGGTCTCTGCCACAGGCATATGTCGCCTAAACCAGGCCAAAACTTCCTTATAACGTTGTTCTTTTCGCATGGACAGCAACGAAATTACACAAAGCCAAGCAAAGGTTTTTATTTGGCCGCCTTTTCCCGCCCTTACCTTTAGCGTCCTTGCTCCGGCGGGGCAGGGCTAGGCGCTGCGGGGTCCCCCAAAAAAAATGGGGGCCTCCTATCGCCAAGCCCTGCCAACCGCCCGAGCAAGGCCGGCTACCGGTGCGGTCGGGGGCGGAAATCTCGCTCCGTTTTAAGGCACGACGTTAAACTCAATGATGGAAATAAAGTATTCAAAAGTGGCTGTTCCACAGCAGTTACGAGCTGCATGCAAGCGCACCTGATCGCCGGCCTTTAGCCACATAGGCATTCGACTAAAGCTGTCAATCCGAATCCCTACAAATCCTCCTCCGGCATCTATTTCAATTTTTTGGGTTACCGAACCACTCAAGTCCGCAGAGGCTACTTCTATCTTCCAAACTTTGCCTGCCGGCACAGTCCAGCTGGGACTATTGTAGGACCAATTACCTGTGGCACTTCCCGAATGACTTACCACTTGATTGAACTGCAAACTGCCCTGAGCATGTGCCTTGTTTTGAAATGAAACCAAGCTCAAAAAGCTTAACCAAAATAGTACTTGAGCAATAGATACGGTAAATCGAGGCATAGCGTATGGGGGTTTCTTTTAAATGTTTTCAAAAATAGGATTTCCTTTGCCCAAACCTCACATCCGGTGCGCAGAAACCATAGAAAACCTTACTTTGGTGCTAGTAATTTTGCAGCGATATGCGTTTTCTTTCTTTCCTTTCTCTAACATTTTTATCCCTTTCCCTTTCGGGCCAAGGGGTGCTTATCTCAAATCAACCGGGTCAGCCTTCTTCCGATGCTCTCTTAGAGGTCCGGTCTACTACCCAAGGCTTACTTTTTCCCAGACTTACCACCACCCAACGCAATAGCATCGCCAACCCCAACTCGGGGCTTACCATTTTTAACTTAACCAGCCAGTGTCTGGAAACCTATATGCCCAGTGGCAATTGGCGTCAGGTGGGATGTGATTGTGCCTCTTTCCCAAATCCTGCTTTCACCTTTTCACCTGCTTCAGGTAGTGTGAATAGTCCCGTTAGCTGTCAACCGGCCCTTTCCGGTCAAAGCTATGCCTGGTCTTTTACAGGCAATCCTTCCTTTGCCAACAATACCAATGCCAATAGCCAGCAACCTCAGGTCATTTGGAGTCAAGCCGGAAGCTATCAGGCCACCCTGCTCATTACCGATGCCAATGGCTGCAGCGACAGCCTTACGCAAAGTATCAGCATTTCTAATTGCGTAACCGGAGGAAGCCAAACCTTCAGTTTTACGGGAACGGTACAGCAATGGAGCATTCCCGCCGGGGTGTGTAGCCTCACCATTACTGCCCGCGGTGCCGCCGGTGGCGATAACCCGTTTTCCGGCTGCACCTATCAGGCAACCGGAGGTCTTGGAGCCGAAATTACCGGAACCTTTGCGGTAACTCCGGGCACTGCCTTAAGCATTATTGTAGGAGAAAGGGGAACCAATAGCAACGGCAATTGTGCAAATGGAGCTGCAGGTGGCGGCGGTGGTAGTTTTGTCTACCAAACCAATACCAACCAATTGTGGATTGCCGCCGGAGGCGGTGGCGGTGCGGCTCTCGAAAATCAAAATGCACCTCCCTACGTCAATGGAGTACCCGGACAAACCACCCAAAACGGAAGCGATGGCCGCGAAGGACCGGGGGCTACTCCCGGTGGTACCGCCGGAAATGCAGGTGGCGGTGCAGGGCAAAGCGGTGGCCATGGTTGGAATCAGGTGCTTTCTAATCCCGCAGGTCGACAACCTTCAGGCGGCTATAACGCTCCCGGAGGCTATGGCGGCGGTGGCGCCAACCATACCAACGGCGGTGGCGGTGGTGGTGGTTATTCCGGCGGCGGTGGAACCACCGGATGCTGCAACGCCACCTTTTATTCCGCAGGCGGAGGAGGCGGTTCTTTCAACGCCGGACTTAATCAAAACAATCAATCAGGCACCCAAAGCGGAAACGGACAGGTGGTTATTACGTGGTAAGAATCTACAGGTAAAAGGCTCGGCACAGCTCCTCAAATTCGGGACTCCTTTTGTCTCCGTTTTCAAATAATGTAAGCTGTTGAACTTCAAGCGGCACTTGTTCTCTTCCCCAAGAGCACAAATGTCTGGAAACAGCCTTGGTTGAGGTACTGCGCACTAAGGTATGGGCTTGTAAATGCATGCCGTCCTTCATGGCTTGTTGCCAAAACGCAAAGCTTACTTCCGGCAAAACCATGTGAATACGCCCTTCTTCGGTGAGTTGCTCCTGCATCCACTCTGCCCATTCCCATGGCAGATTTATATCTCCGTGCCTTGCGCTTTCCTTATCGGTGTTTTGGTTTTTGGTATGATTTAAAAAATAGGGCGGATTACACAGCAAATCATCTACCGGCACCGATGGTTTCCATTGTGGAATGGTTCCTTCAAACAGGTGTAATCTTTGGTGGAATGGACTTTGTGTAAAATTGGCCGCCGCTTGTTCCAAGGCTTTTGGATGCCGCTCTACTGCCCAGACTTGTCTTTCAGGATTCCGTTGTGCCGCCATTAGGGCTAAAATCCCGGTCCCTGTGCCTGCATCCAAAATGGGTCCCGTACCGGCACTTGTATTGGCCCATGCCCCCAACAATACTGCATCCGTCCCTAGGCGAAAGGGCGCTAAATGCTGATGGAGCTCAAATTGCTTAAATCGAAAAACCGAGCTAGCCATGCGGCAAATGTAAAGCAGCAAAACAGGACAAGGGAATATTTTAGGAAAATCCGTTATTTGTAGTGCAATTGAATCGATATGAGCGACCTATACATAAAACCAGTATCCACCAAAGCCGAACTCCGTCAATTCATGAAACTCCCTTGGCGCATTTACGAAAACGACCCGGTTTGGGTGGCGCCGCTTTGGGGCTCTTACAAAAAGGTGTTTGACCCCAAACACAATCCTTTCTTTTTGCATGGAACCATGGACTTGTTTATTGCCTTGCGCAACAACAAGGTAGTTGGTAGGGTAGCAGCCATCGTTAATCGTTTGCACAACGAAACCTGGAACGATAAGGTGGGCTTCTTCGGGTTTTTTGAATGCGAAGATGATCAAGAGGTGGCCAATGCGCTTCTGGACGCCGCAAAGGCCAATTTAGCCGAAAAAGGCTTTACCCACATGAGAGGCCCCGCCAGCCCATCTTCTAACGAAGACTATGGGGTAATGATCGACGGATTTGAAGAGCAACACGTAATTCTTAGTACCTACAACGCTCCTTGGTACTTTAAACTCTACCATACCTATGGTCTGGAACCCATCAAAACCCTCTACGCCTTTCGATTTGACGGTAAAAAAATTGTGAACCAAAATGCCGAACGCATAGAACGCATCGAAAAAGCCCTTACTCAGCGCCTGGACTTCGAGTTGGTCGATCTGGACATGAAACGCTTCGAAGAAGGGGTAAAAACATTTAAGGGATTATTCAACAAGGCCTGGGGTACTACCTACAACCATGGCTGGGTGCCCCTCACCGACGAAGAATTTGACTTCATTACTGGCGACCTTAAACAAATTACCGATCCACAACTGGTCATGTTTGCCAAGGTAAAAGGCGAAATTGTAGGCGGTTGCATTTGTTTGCCCGATTACAACGAAGTCTTTAAATCCTGGAAGGGAAAGCTCTTTCCATTCAATTGGATAGACATGTTTACCAAGGCCAAAAAAATCAAATGCATCCGTATCGTAATTTTGGGTGTAGTGCCCGAATACCAAAAGCGCGGGCTCGACGCACTCATGTACCTGCAAATTGCCAAACGGGGTTTGGCGCGCGGAGCCACCTGGGCCGAAGCCAGCTATATCGTAGAAGATAACGAACCCATGAAAAAGCCCTTGCTCAATATCGGTGGCGAAATTTATAAAACCTACCAGGTTATGGAACAAACCATTGCTTCTAACGCTTAATCTTTAATGCTTAATCGTGTACGATACCTGTACCGTCGGGTGCTGCTTTTGCTGCTGCCCATGCGCGCATACCTCATCGAATCTCATTTGAGTTCCGAAGAAGTCTTGCTGCGCTTAAAAAGCATTATTTACGAAGACCGCCTGTACTTTATGAAGTCGCCGGATACCCAAAAACCATTTACCGGCCGCTTTTACCCCCAACGGTTCACCGCCATTCGAAACCATCCCAAACCCTGGAAACGACGAATAAAAATTCGGGGCTATTGGCACAACAGCGAAGATGGAAAAGTAATGGTGCGCCTCATGATGTCCAACCCTTTTTCGCCTTTCAATTTCTTCTTTTTGGGCCTTATGTACACCCTGTTCCTCTTGTTTTGGCCCGAACCCTTCCAGAACCCCTGGCTAAACGTAATCCTTTGGCTAATGCCGCTACTTGCCATGTTTTTGTTTACCAACATTTCTTTTCAAGGCATTTACAAAGAAGAAAAGCGACGCTTTTTTAAGCTGCTCAAGGGCATCCGTGTGCCTGAATCCAAGGCCCGTAAAATGGGCTATTAGCAGCAATTGTTTCGCATTTTTCCCTCCCGCAAAGCATATTTTCTTCTTGTACGTACCTTTGCCGCAAATAACCCTCGGCCCTTGGCCTTTTTTTTCCAATACATATGCACCTAGTCTTTGATGCCAAAAGGGCCTTTGTAAATGGAACCGGTCTCGGCCAGTATGCCAGAGCTCACCTTAGAATGGTAGCCCAACACCTCGGAGGCCAAGCCATAACCTTGTGCAGCCCTTTTAGCCGCATGCCTTCCTTTGAAGAGGAAATGAAAGAAGCCGGCGCTAACATCGTCTTTGTTGGTAAAGGGGCCTTTTGGCGCTCCAAACATCTGCCCAAAATCGCCGCTCAATCGGCCGCTACTACTTTTCATGCTTTAAGCCCCGAATTGCCCTCCGGCATTCAAGCACCCACCATCGTGACGCTTCACGACCTCATTCCCTTCGAAAACCCTGCATACCATCGCTTCCCCGATGTGTTTTTGTATAAGCTCAAAAGCTCCAAAGCACTTACCCGTGCCGATAAAATTGTTTCGGTAAGCGCCCGCACCGCCCATGTGGCAACACGGTTTTTTCCCTCCCTAAGCTCAAAAATAGAAGTGATTCCCCCGGTATTTTTGCCCGCTCCGGAATGGGACGCACAAGCATCAACAGGCTATGCTAAGCCCTATATTTTGTATGTAGGAAGCCAAGACCTTCGAAAAAATATAGGAACACTGCTAAGGGCTTTTGCCGCTTCCGAAATTCGCCGGGACTTTTCCTTGGTGTTGGTAGGTCCCTTGGGAAGCATGACCCGCTCCTGGCGCGAGTTTGCACGCAATATGGAAATGGAAGACCAAGTACACTTTGCAGGTAGTGTTTCCGAAGCCCAAAAGGCCGCTTGGTACCGAGGTGCACAGGCCGTAGTTTACCCTTCCCTTGTCGAAGGTTTTGGCTTGCCCGTGCTCGAAGCGCTCTATTTTCAAAAGCCGGTCTTGACCGTGCAAGACAGCAGCATGGAAGAAGCCGGTGGACCCTTGGCACACTACTTTCCCGGCTTGGATGTTGGCGCCTGGACACACGGCTTAAATAGCATTCCCCATTTGGCTCCGCCCAAGCCCGAAGAGCTGCATAAGCACCTCCGGCAGTTTTCTACCGAGGCGCTTTGGCCCGCATGGAAAAAGGTCTATGGCCTTAGTTGACTGCGTTTTCCGGACAACTTCTTGGGCCCAGCAAAGCTCAAATAGAGACTGTTGATGCGTGGTGTTTTCAAGGCAAATTAAGGCGCAGACAAATTGAAAGGCCGGAGTTTACTAATTGTAAATGAGGACCTTGAAATTTGGCTGTAACGCAAAGTTGCCGCAAGAATAGCCTCGCATCAACAGTCTCAAATACTAAGCAATCCTCTCGACCCAAGCTCAATCCTTAGCACCCTTTAGCAGCCCTTACCAACAAGCGCTACGTTTAATTGCTATTAAGGGCTAGGCCAAAACGCCCCAAATGCCCTATTTTTGCCCCATGGCCAAAATGGAACTCAACCATCGGGTATTTGGAATCGTTGGCGAAGAAGCCGACCATTTAGGCGTAGAAGCTTTTGTGATTGGTGGCTTTGTGCGTGACTTACTGCTTGGTAGGCCCTCCAAAGACATCGATTTTATGTGCGTGGGTAATGGCTTGCAACTGGCAAAAGCCGTTGCATTTCGAATGAATGCCGGCAAACGATTGCGGGTATTCAAGAACTTTGGAACCGCCCAGTTCATGACCGGAGAATGGGATATGGAATTTGTCGGAGCCCGCAAAGAAAGCTATCGAACCCACTCCCGTAACCCCATTGTAGAAGACGGAAGTCTTGAAGACGATTTGCTCCGCCGCGATTTCACCATCAATGCCCTGGCCATTCGACTCAACGGCCAGCATTACGGAGAAATTGTAGATGCCTTCGGTGGTTTGGCCGACTTGAATCAGGGAATCCTCCGAACCCCCGTGGACCCCACCCAAACCTTCAGCGACGATCCCCTACGCATGCTACGGGCCATCCGATTTGCAGCGCAACTCAACTTCCGCATCGATCCCGCCGCTTTTGCTGCCATGGAGCCCCTCAAAGACCGGCTAGGCATTTTGGCCAAAGAACGCATTGCCGATGAGCTCAACAAAATGATTTTGAGCCCCAATCCGGGGCTGGCCTTTCGCCTCTTGGACGAGTCCGGACTGCTCCCCGAAATCTTTCCCGAAATGAGCGCCCTCAAAGGGGTCGACATCGTGCAGGGAAAAGCACATAAAGACAATTTTTACCACACCCTTCAAGTGCTCGAAAACCTCGCAGCCCATTCCGATGATCTTTGGCTGCGCTGGGCTGCCGTACTTCACGACATTGCCAAACCCAAAACCAAACGTTTTGAACCCGGCCATGGCTGGACCTTTCATGGCCATGAGGAATTAGGCGCACGCATGGTGCCCAAAATTTTTAAACGCTTGGGTTTGCCGGGAAACGAAAAAATGAAGTTTGTCCAGAAAATGGTGCGCCTTCACCTTAGGCCCATTGCCCTAGTAAAAGAAGAAATTACCGACTCTGCCATCCGAAGGCTCTTGTTTGATGCCGGTGAGGACCTGGAATCCCTCATGACCCTCTGCGAAGCCGACATAACCTCCAAAAACGAAGCACGCGTAAAACGCTACCTCCGAAATTATGAAGTGGTGAAACTTAAATTGAAAGAGGTAGAAGAAAAAGACCATATTCGAAACTTTCAGCCGCCGGTCACCGGAGAGGAAATCATGGACTTTTATGGCTTAGCGCCCTGCAAAACCATTGGCGACATAAAAAACAGCATCAAAGAAGCCATTTTAGAAGGCGAAATCCCCAACCAGAAGGAGGCCGCATGGGCCTACATGCTTCAAAAGGGCGAGGCTTTGGGCCTTAAGCCACAAGCCTCATGAAACGCCTCATTTCCATTACCGGACCTACCGCCTCAGGAAAGACCGCACTTGCCCTCAACTTGGCTCATAAGCATGGCTTGGACATCCTTTCCTTTGATTCCAGGCAGTTTTACCGGGAAATTCCCATAGGAACCGCCCAGCCCACCAAAGAAGAGCAAATGGGCATCAGGCATTGGTTCATAAGCAGCCACAGCATATGGCAGCCCTTAGATGTGATGAGCTTTCGGCAACAAGCACTACCCATTCTAAAGCAATCCCTTGATGATAGAAGCGGCTTGGTCCTGGTTGGCGGCTCCGGACTCTACCTGCAAGCCCTCCTTTACGGACTCGATGCCATGCCCGACATAGCCCCCGAGCTCCGCCGAAACATCCGCAGCTGGCCCCTAGACCGGCTTCAAGCCTACTTAGCCGAAAAGGACCCTGAGTTTTTTAATCAAGTCGACCGCCAAAACCCCGTGCGTTTGATGCGTGCGGTGGAAGTAATGGAGCAAAGCGGCCGACCCTTCAGCAGCTTCCGCACCCAAGAAAAACCCCAGTGGAATTGGGACGCCCGGCACGAAGTATATCATATTGAGCCGGAGCGCGGCGACCTACGCAGCCGCATGCAGCAACGCTTAGCCTCCATGCTCCAGGCGGGCTTAAAAGAGGAGGCCATGCAATGGAAAGAAGCCGCCCATTTGAGTCCCCTCAAAACCGTTGGTTACCGCGAATGGTACGAAATGCCCCAAGCCGACCCGGACCGCGTAGCCACGGCCATTTTGACCCACACGGCCCAATACGCCAAGCGTCAAAGCACCTGGTTTCGAAAATTTTGGGAAACGCATCCCTACGACCAGATGCAACGCCTTTCCTCCGATCCCGGGACAGGATTTTAACCCTGTTACTCATGGTTCCACCCCTGTTACTCACGGTTCCACCCCTGTTACTCACGGTTCCACCCCTGTTACTCATGGTTTCGTCCCTGTTGATTAGGGTTTTGCCCCGTTTACTCATGGTATAACCTTTTGTTTTAAGGATTTGGGCGCCTTATCCGTCTCCGGTTCCAAGTCCTCGCTTGCCGGCCACCTTCGGCTAAGCGCTACGTGGGCTTCGTACCTCAGCCTCCGTGCGCCAAGCCGAAAGGGGCCGCCAAGCTCCGGGCTTTACACCTCCGCCGGGGCGCGTGATTTTCCGGTGTTTTGGGTTCCAAAAGATAAGTTTACTTATACCTCTGTATTTTTGTTAGTCCCCCATTCTTTATACCATTTAGTGCCTTTGGAATTGTTCTGAGATGCATAAAGACTATGAACATTTCTTACAAATAAGAAAGCATAAAGGGTTCGATGGACATTTTTCCCTAATTTTACTCAAATGCCTTGCATTATGGACGATTTTTTAGCTAGGATTACCATTGACCCAAACATTTGCCACGGAAAGCCAACCATTCGTGGCCTTAGGTATCCTGTGGAAAACATGCTGGAGCTTTTAGCCTCAGGAATGACCATAGAAGAATTGTTGGAGGATTACCCTGATTTAGAGAAAGAGGACTTTTTAGCATGTTTGAATTACGCCTCTAAATTATTGCACGTAAAAAGCATTCATAGAATCGCATCGTGAGGTTTTTGATTGATGCTCAGCTGCCAATGTCCTTATCTGTTTTCTTGAAGTATAGAGGGCATGAATCCTTGCATACCCTTGAACTGCCCAAAAGAAACCGCACCAAAGATGGCGCCATAATACAATGTGCATTGGAGCAGGATAGAATTGTAGTTACCAAGGACAATGACTTTTTGGAATCTTTCTTGCTTCATGAAAAGCCAAAGAAACTTATTTTAGTGAGGACTGGGAATATACCGAACAGGGAGCTGCTAAAAATATTTGCCGACCATTTAGATTTTATAGAGCTAGCACTGTCTAGAAGCCATTTAATTGAAATTAGCAGAACCGAAATTGTAGAACATGGGTAAATGATTTTAATACTTTTCGTAGAATTGTTAAGCCTTGTTTGCAAACTAAAGCTTCATTTCGGGTGTATTTAGGAAATTTAGAATTCTGTAAGATGGACTCCATTTTACTCCTATTTTTCCTGAAAGGAAAAAGCCTCCCCAGATTAGGATATTTGGCACTAAGGGAGACCGTTGACGCGTTGTGTTTTCAAGACGTAGTCCCTGACCGAAGCGTCTGGGGTTTAAGGCGCAGGCAAATAGAAAGGCACCTGACGCTGCGGTAAGGGCAGGCCGGAGTTTACTAGCGGTAAATGAGGACCCCTGACGCTACGGTCAGGATAAAATACTTGAGATTTGACTGCAACGCAAACCCTGACGCTGCGGTCAGGGCAGGTGTGCCGCCAGAATAGCATCGCATCAACAGTCTCAGATAGGGGGTAAATAGGCAGGGGTGGGGGGGGAGGTCCACCCCCACCCCCAGGGGGAGTGAAATGGAATTCGAGGGTCTTTCAAGGCAGTTCACTAGCAAAAAAGGGGAGTTCGAGGGTCTTTCGAGGCAGTTCACTGGCAAAAAAGGGGAGTTCGCTGGTTTTTCGAGGCAGTTCACTGGCAAAAAAGGGGAGTTCGCTGGTCTTTCAAGGCAGTTCACTAGCAAAAAAGGGGAGTTTAAGGGTCTTTTAAGGCTGTTTACTGGCAAAAAAAGAGAGCTCGAGGGTTTTTCAAGGCAGTTCACTAGCAAAAAAAAGCAGTTCGAAGGTCTTTTAAGGTAGTTAACTAGCAAAAAAGGGGAGTTCGATGGTCTTTCTAGACAATTCACTACCAAGAAAATGGAATCCGAGGGTCTTCTTAGGCAGTGAATTGTGTTTGAGAGGGGGTAATTGACGCAAAATTTTGCGTCTATAGTAAAAAATAGCGTGAGCCTTGACATGTTAGGGAATGGGAAGGCCCAAGGGTATGGAATACAATAGCGCTCAGGATGGTTTAGTAAACTTGGATATTTGACCCCATAAACCTATTTTTGAATGCAAACAATCCACCATGCCAGACCCGGAGTATCCACAGGCCCACATCCGTATTTTTCCGGAAGGATATATTTGAAATAGGTGCAATGGTTTCGGGTGTTGGGTTCTTGGGTGTAATTTAAAAAAGATAATATGAAATTAATAGACGATAAGATACAGGGCGTTTTAAATTCAAATGGTGAAATCCTTGAGCTTGTCGGTTATGACTTAGAACATATTCCTGAAAAAGTATTTTCTCTCACCAACCTTAAAGTGCTTCGACTCCGGAAGAACAAAATAAAGAGCATACCACCGGACATATCTAAGCTCAAGGAATTAATCGAAATTAATTTGATTGACAATGAATTAGACAGTTTCCCTCAAGACATTGTAGCTCTTAAAAACCTGCAAATCCTTCACTTAAGAAAAAACAACATTGAAACTATTCCTAGCGAGATATCAGTGCTAAAAAAATTGACACATTTTAATATTGGGAGCAATAGATTAAAAGAACTACCAGAAGAAATTGGTGAATTGTCTTCTTTAGTCCATTTATTTATTAAGAACAATGAAATTGAGCGGCTTCCCACATCAATTAGACAGCTCGACAACCTTTAAGAGCTGATTTTTAGCGAAAACCCAATTGTTTATCCACCACAAGAAATACTTGCTGGAGGCCTAATGAGAATATTAGTGTTCTTCATTTTAGAGGAATCTAAATCCTATAACTTCTCGAATTTGACATTTGAAGTGCCAAAAGAATTAAGAACTGCGATAAAGCAATACCTTAACTACTTTCCTGATTATGTCGAATTATCAAAAGGGAAAAGTATCCAATTTGAAACGCGTAGTCATAAAGATGGTGTTACAATAGAAATGTCTAATAATGAGAATATTGAAGAGTTGAATGAGTATTTCAATGAATATCTCGGGTTTGTAAAAACAAATATCGACTCAATATCTCCACAAATTGAAACTGTTATTGACGAACCTCAAAAAGAACTATTCATTTTAGAATTGAAACAACAAGTTAATCACTTAAAACAACAAGTGGAGTTTAAAAACTTTCAAGTCAAGTTTCTAGAAGAACAGGTTGCCGACTATCATAACCTATTAAAGCTTGAAAGAACTAATCCCAATCCTATTCTGATTAACGCTCTTTCAAATTCTCATTCAAATTCAAGTTTAGATTCCAATATAGAAGTCATGGCAAATTTGAGAGTTGAAATACCCCAACTTCAAAAAGCCATATTATCGACATTATCAAACCTTCCCGAGAATTCACCCAAGTTACTTCAGGAAGAGCTAAAGAATATTGACAACGAATTAATGGAGCAGGGAAAAATTGAATCTCCCAGTGACGTAAATCAAACGCCATTAAAAAGGATAAAAAGACTATTTGATCATATTTCAGATGAAAACTCAGACTTAAATATAATTGTAAAAGGGTCTAAGAAATTAAAAGATTCCCTTCAAGATTTAGGAAAAACATACAATAAGATTGCTCAATGGACAGGAATGCCAAATATCCCAGACTTGTTTTTGAATATTTAAAGAAATAACTACACCCAGCAAAACCTATACGCCATGCCCTTCAGGATACTGCGCACAGCCAAACAGTTGGGCATAATTAGAAAGAACAGAACATCGTGTAAGCTTCCCCCAAAACCGGACAGTCCAAAACTAGCATTAACTTTGCCTGTCTATGAATAAGAGCAAGTTTTCCCCAACTCAAATTGTAAAAATCCTCAACGAATGGGAATCCGGCACCCCCGTTGAAATGCTTTCTCGAACCCATGGCGTAAGTACTGCCACCTTGTATTCCTGGCGAAAGAGGTATAGCGGCATGGAGGCCAGTGACTTAGAACGCTTAAAGTCCTTGGAGGAAGAGAACGCAAAGCTTAAACGCATGTATGCAGAGCTGGCGCTAGACCATGAATTGGCAAAGGAGATTATCGCAAAGAAGCTGTAAAGCCTTGTGAAAAAAGAAGATAGTAGAGTCCTAAGGATATTCCGGAGCATGCTGACCCTCAAATCCGGCGGAAAAACTGAGCCTTTGCCAACGCTTTTACTGGGCTTAGGACTTGCCATTTCGGCAGATGTTGTGGAGTCGTTGACCTCTTTTGACAACCCTAAAGGTAAATTTAGTAGTTTGTATTGGTAAAAAGTGGAGGGTTGGATGGGCCTAATAAGTTGGCCGAACACTACAACCCCTTACACCATTAAACAGAGACAACCTGCTTGTTTTACTCGTCCAGATGAATTGAGATATCAAGGTGTCCACCTAGTCCATCGTTAATAATGCGCTGCAGGGTAGAGAATCTTATGTCCTTTAAATTCCGTTCCACTCTTGAAATATAGGCCTTGTTGGTTCCCGCAAGTTTAGCGAGCTGTTCTTGTGTCAACCCTTTTTTCTCCCGGGCTTGTTGGATTAGAACCCCTAGTTTGAATGTGTCGTACTCACTCTCAAACAGCTCCCGGCTTTCAGTCCCGGTTTTACCGACTTTCTTGTCGATGAACTCCTCCAGACTTGTTAGATTCTTTTTACTTGCTTTCATAATATTCCCGTTTTATTTGTTCGGCTCTTTCAATCTGTTGTTTCGGGGTCCTTTGAGTCTTTTTTTGGAATCCGTGACCAACAACTATCAAATTATCGATGTCAAAAAAACAGAAGATTCGAAATATATTGTTCCCGACCTGGACCCTGATTTCATAAAGGCCCGAAGAATTCTTGATATGCTTCAAATAAAGCTCAGGAATTTGATCCAATTCAGTGACCACCCGAAAAGTCCACAATATTTTCTTTTTGACTTTGTCATCTAAACTGTCATAAAACTTTTCGAAGTAATCTTTGAAGAAGAATAACTCTCGTTTTTTCGCCATCAATCAAAGATACAAATTGTTGTCTTATTGGACAACTCTTTTCGTATGAGCCCGCCGGTCGAGGATGAGGTGGTTGACTGAGGCATCCCGTCTTTACTTCATCACTTATCATTCACCATTATTCCATCATTAGCGCAGAAAAGGTGGCACGCAGTGACGCCAAGGCGCAAAGACTTTAGCGCAGTAGGACCAAAGCGTGAAATAGATGGCGCCGTCAGACGCCCTTTTGCGGCTTTGCGACTTTGCGTGAAACCGTTAACGCGGTATATGGGCAGGCAGAGACGCCAGGGCGCAAAGAACAGGGTTTAACCCTGTTAACTTCAGCGCGAAAAAGCGCAGGCAAAGGCCATTCACCATTAAGAGACGGGAAATGTCCCGTCTTTACCTCATCACTTATCATTGAGAGACGGGAAGCATCCCGTCTTTACTTCATCCTTCATCATTCAGAGACGGGAGATGTCCCGTCTTTGCTTCATCCTTCATCATTCAGAGACGGGAGATGTCCCGTCTTTACTTCATCCTTCATCATTCAGAGACGGGAGATGTCCCGTCTTTACTTCATCCTTCATCATTCAGAGACGGGAGATGTCCCGTCTTTACCTCATCATTTACCCTTCATCATTCATCATTCACCATTTATCATTCATCATTCCCCATTCATCACTCCCCATTCTTCCGAAGCGTGCTTTCCAAAAAGTCGCCCCCAAGGCCAAGGGAGGGCCGCCCGCAGCCGGCGCTTAGCCGCTCCAAGGCGAGGAGGTGGAACCCCAATTGGGTGAACCCCCGCAGGCTCGGAGCGACTTGGCGCCGGGGAGGGAGACCGGAATAGGGCCGACTAGATTAAATGCACTACCTAGAGTGTAAGGGCCCGCCCTCCAACCATTTAACCGAAAAGTAAGGGGATGAACTCGTCGAAGGATAAGGCCGGGCTGTAGCTGCGGTCGTGGTATTGGTTGGCCATGATTTTGAGCCATAGGCCGCGGTCGCCCAGCTTGCGGTACTCCAAGTGGATGTTGCCGTAGCGCTGGTTCCATGGGGCATCGCCTTCTACCCTAGGTTTTAAATAGTAAACTTCGGTGAGGCGCAAGCCGCTGTCCAAAAATTCGTGGTGCTTTTCGGTGAAACTCAGCTTGTAGTCTAAGGCTTGAACGCGCGCGCATAGCCTGTCGAGCAGCCAATGCTGTGCCTTTAGATCCCACTCCTCCGGCGGTTGAAAAAATAGGCCGTTGGATACGGGGGATTCGTGCAGATGGATCATCAATCGGCTGTCTAAACCGCTGCGTTTGAGCCGCCAGGCAGAAAGGATTTGCTTGCTCCATTCCTCGGCTTCGCCGGAGGCCTCCCAAGCTTCGGCGGCTTGTTTTTCCCAATCTTGCCGCTCTAAGGCTTCCCGAAAGTCTTCGGGTTGGGGCTTGCTGCGCTTTACTATGTTCCTAAGCCAATCCATAGTTAAAAGAACAACCAATGGAACCTTAAGTTCTGGCCGCTCCCGCTTTGCCATTCCAAGGTGGGTGCTGGTACTTTGATGTAGTTGAGGGCGTGAAAAAGGGTGCGCAGCCAGGCTTTTTTGGTGCGGATGCGGGTCCAATCGATGTCGAGGCTGAGGAACAATTGCTGTCGCCGTTCCAAGTGGCTGGTAAGGTAGGGGTTGGCGCTGCCGCCGGTATAACCTCGGATGCTGTGGCCAAAAGCGAAGTTCAACCATTGCGGAAAGCGGCTTTGGCTGTCTTTTCTTGCAAAAGAGGAGGGATTGACGGAGAGCCAATAGCGTTGGCCATTGTAATCCTTGAGCCAGGATTCGGCAAAGCTGCTGCCCAAAAGGTTGGGGCGCAAGGGGGCATATTCGCTTGGCCAATAGCTGTATTTGAGGCGTATGCGCTGTTCTTGCCAGAGCAATTCTTGGCTAAGCAGGAGGCCGGTGCCGAGGCTGTTGGCCGCTATATCGCCCGGAGAAAAGCCCCAGGCCGAAGAAAAGCCGTCGAGCACTTCGATGACTGCTTGATAGGTCCAGCCGGTGAGGCTTCCGGTCCATAAGGCGGCCTTGGGTTTCATGCCGGCCCAGCGGTTGATGCGGTACAGGTTTTCGCCGATGAGGTAGGCGCTGAGGGCATGGCCGGTTTTGTCCATGCCGCCCCATTGGTTTAGGTCGTTAAAGAAATGGAAATTGCTTCGTGGGTAATCGGTGAACCAGAGTTGATCTAAAACAACAAGACTGCCTGCAAAACTTGCACCGGTTGCCGACCATACGAAGGGTTTGCGCCACTTCGGGGTGTTTGGGAGGCTGTCTTGGGCCCAAGCGTTAAAGGCCAAGCCGCATACAAAGGCAAGTAGCAATAGAGGGCGCATGCCCAAAGGTACGGCCTAATTCTAAACCAAGGATTTTGTCTTTTGTCGTTTTGGGGCCAACCGTAGCTTAGAGAGCAGTTGGTTGAGCTGTTGCACTTCGTTGTCGGAAAGACTGCCTGTGATTTCTTGCATGCCGTCTTGCTGCTGTTCTATGCGGTTTAGGAGTTCCAGACCGGCTTCGGTAATGGTTATGTCTACCAGTCTCCGGTCGTGTGGGCATGGGGTTTTGTGGACCAGTCCTTTTTTTAGCAAGCGGTCCACGATTTTGGGGGTGTCGCTCATTTTTTCGAGCATTTCTTCCCTTAAGTGCAGGGTTGACAAGGGCTTGGGATTGTGTTGCTTAAGGATTTGTAAAGCATTGTATTGCGTAAGTGTAATATCAAAAGTTTTGAGCAGGTGATTCATATGGTTCCTGAGCCATGAGGCGCTGAGCAACAGGTTGGCACGAAGGCGGTCGGCTTCGTGAACAAAATGAAATCGGTTTAGCTCATCGGTTTTCCAATGTTTCATTTTATCAAAGGTTGGGACGGAACTAAAAGTAAACAAAAAAATAAAATCAGAGATTTGATGGTCAAAAAAGAAAGCTATTTAGTGCACAATTTTGCTGCTTTAGCCTGTATAGCTCTTTAGGCTTTGTACCTTTGGGTATGGAGGATTCGATGCATATTGAACTGCGGAACTTGCAGTTGTCTGATTATCTGGGCATGCGTGAGGCCATGCAAAAGGCGTATCCGGGTTGGGAAGGTGGATATTGGTCCGAAGCCTCGCTTGGAAAACTGCTTCAGGTTTTTCCGGAAGGCCAGTTTTGCATTACGGTGAATGGGGTAGTGGCGGGAATTGCCCTGTCCATTATTGTACAGTACGACCGCTTTGGCGATAGGCACAGTTACCAATCCATAACTGGCGATTACAGCTTTTCGACCCATACGGCTGAAGGAGATACCCTTTATGGCATAGAAGTATTTGTGCATCCCGATTTTAGAGGAAAGCGTTTGGCGCGCCGCTTATACGATGCCCGAAAAGAGCTGTGCGAATATTTGAATTTAAAGGCCATTGTGGCCGGTGGAAGAATTCCGGGCTATGCAGCCCATGCCGACAAGTTAACGCCCCAAGCCTATATTTTAAAGGTCAAGCAAAAAGAGCTGTTCGATCCTACGCTAACCTTTCAATTGTCCAACGACTTTCATGTGAAGCGGGTATTGAAAGGTTATTTGCCCGGGGACAAAGACAGCCGAGAATATGCTACCCTGTTGGAGTGGATCAACATCCATTACCAAGTGGAAGAATATCCCTTGCATGCCTCCAAGCCCGTAGTTCGGTTGGGTTTGGTGCAATGGCAAATGCGACCACTTTCCGGTATTTCGGCCTTGGCAGATCAGCTGGAGTTTTTTATTGACGCCTTGTCGGGATACAAAACCGATTTCATTTTGTTTCCGGAGCTGTTTAATGCACCCTTGATGGCGCAGTTTAACCACCTTTCGGAGGCGCAAGCCATGCGGGAACTGGCAGGTTATACAGAGGAGTTGAGGCGCATTTTTACTGATTTTGCCGTGAGTTATAATGCCAACATCATCACAGGCAGTATGCCTTTAGTGGAAGATGGTTTGCTGTACAATGTAGGCTATTTGTGCCGGCGCGATGGGACTTGGGAATCCTACAAGAAAATCCATATTACGCCTTCGGAACAACAGGCCTGGGGCATGGTGGGCGGAAACGTGATTCAAGCCTTTGACACCGACTGCGGCAGGGTTGGAATACTGATTTGCTACGATGTAGAATTTCCTGAATTGGGCAGGTTGCTGGCCGACCAGGGAGTGAAAATTTTGTTTGTTCCTTTTCTTACGGATACGCAGAACGGCTATACACGCGTGCGGCATTGTGCCATGGCACGAGCCATAGAAAACGAATGCTACGTGGCCTTGGCAGGTTCGGTAGGCAATTTGCCTAGGGTAGAAAATATGGACATTCAGTTTGCCCAATCGGCTGTGTTTACGCCCAGCGATTTTGCCTTTCCTACCAACGCCATTAAGGCAGAGGCTACGCCAAATACAGAAATGACCTTAATTGTTGACGTAGATGTGACTTTATTGGACGAATTGCATAGCTTGGGTTCGGTTCGGAATTTAAAGGACCGCAGACCCGATGTGTATGCGCTAAAGCCGGTGAGCAAAAATACAGACCACTAAGCCTTCCAAAAGGCTTTGAGCCAAAATAATCCGTACTTACAAAGCACCGCTTAACCAGTCGCTAAAAGGAGCCAGTTCTGTGCAGGTCATTTCGGCGCCGTACAAACCCTGAAAAGGAATTCCGTCGCGTCGAATTCGATTGGCGTGTATAATTCCGATGAGTTTCCAGCCATTGCTGTCGGGAAAGAATACACCTCCGCCGCTATCGCCACTTGAGCTCAAATATTCTAAAGGCAGGGCCTCTCCACTGCCGGTGCGACTCATGGATTTAAACTCGGGGTGATCCATGTCGGCAAGCAATAATGCGCTGGGTTTTCCCCAGTTTAGCCAGCCCAAATAGGCCATGCTGCTGTCGATTCGGTTTTCACCGGCGCGGCGTTTTATCTCAGGACCAAAGGTTCTTTTAAAATTGGCATCCATCAATGGACTGTAGCCACACCACACGGTTTTTGCCCCTTTTGGAAGGGTGGGGGAGTTGCCCCATTGGGCCGGTCTTGTATTTTTTACGGGTTTGTTGAGCTTCAATAACATTAAATCGGGGCCGGTGCCTAAGCGGTAGTCGGGATGGCAGGTCCAATCCACGATTTCGTAATTCTTTTGGTTGAACCAAACCCTTAAAAAGCCTAAAGGTAAAATGCGTTCTTCCACTACTTTTTCGACCTCTTCGCCATTGGCTAAACGGTGCTTTTGGAATTTGTATTCAAATAAGTTGTGGGCTGCCGTAAGCACATGCAGCGAATCCACAAGCACGCAGGAACCCAATAAGGTTTCTCCCTGTTTGTCGCCAATCCAACCAACCGATTGCAACTCCGGTTGGGCTCCCAAGGCCTCGTAGGCATCCGCTGTAGCGTCGTGACGTATGTATCCGCCTGAACCTGAGTAGGGAATCAGTAGGCTCAACAGAAATAGGGCAAGGCCGACACGGTTTTCCAAAGGATAGCAGCTAATTGTCCTATTAAGATAGGCAATTCTTTAAAAGTCTACAATAATTCCCAAGGTGGGCAATACGGTTCCTGAGGTATTGTCCAAGGTTTTGGTCAAATATCGGGAAGGATCCTCCGGATCGGTAATGGGATTGCCGTTGGCGTCTTCTTGCACGGTAAGGAATGGCCTAGATTGCGCTTGGAAATTGTAGAGGTTTTGAATGTCCAAATATAGGTTTAGCGACCACTTGTTGAAATACCATACTTTATCTACCCGAATGTCCAATTGATGAAAGGCCGGAATGCGTTGGCTGTTGAGCTGGTCCACATCCTCAATGCCTCGGTTGGTAACGTCCCATACCTGCTTAAGCGAAGAGGTTGCCACATCGTAAGGGGTAAAGGGTTGCCCATCTACGTACCGAAACCGAACTCCAAATTCCCAGTTTCGCTTGATTTTGTAGCCGGCAGTAAGGCTTAAGATATGGCGAGAATCCCAAGCCGAGGGTACATAATTCCCATCTTTATCTTCAAATTCGCTGCGCACCAAGGTATAGGCAAGAATTCCGTAAAATCCTTTGTAAAGTTTTTGCTGAACCAGCACTTCCAAGCCATAAGCTCTGCCTTCGGCGCTGCTTTCTGCCGGTACATTGCCCACCACCCCAAAATCGGCCCCGGCATTGGCCAGCGAAACGCTATCGCGCAGCGAAAAAGGGTAATCGGCATATATCTTGTAAAATCCTTCGGTAGTAATTCGGGTGTTTTCGGTAGGTGCGAACTCCAAACCGGCCACAAAATGGTCGCTGCGGATGTACCGTAGGTTGTTGGTTTGGTTTACCAAATTGCCTGACTCGTCACCCACGCCAAGTATGGTGTAGGCAGGACGTTGGTAATAGCGTCCTACGCTCATATTTACGGCCCATTTGGGTAGGAAATAGTAGGAGGCACTAAAGCGTGGACTCAACTGGTTGAGTGGATTAGCCATGTGGGCGTTGTAGTTGTTGTTGTCCATGCGCACTCCAAAGGAAAGGGTTAAATCTTCTCCAAAAAAGCTGCGGCTTACGGTACCAAAAGCCGATCCGTTGTACAGGTTTAATCCACTGTTGAAATCAATGGTGTCTACCCCTTCAAAGGTGTTTATTCGGTTGTAGGTGCGGTTGGTAAAGCGGGCATACATGGCTCCGGCCCCTACGTTGAATTTCCATCCGCCTTTGCGGAAATCAAATTCGTAACGGAGGCGGTTTTCGGCCTCTTGCGAGCGGTAAAACAAAATGAGGTTGCTGTCTACCTCCACATTGTTTTGGTATTTTTCGGCCTCGTTGTTTAGCATATTTCGGCTAAGCACTAAGGTGTGGCGGTTTCCTTTCTCGGTAAACTGTCGGTATACCGCTCCTAAGGTGTAGTTCCACTGTTCGTTTTTGGGCAATACCCTGAGTTGATAACGTTGCTCTTCGGTTTCGTTGGCGGCACGGTTTAGGCTAAACAAGTCAATGGCTCCTAAGCCCAACACCGTGAGTTCGCTCCGTGGATTGAATTTGACCTTATACTTGAATTGGAAATCGTAATAGGTAGGCAAAAAGGGCAATTTAAGCGCAGCAAACAGGAACTGCAAATAAGAAGTCCGTGCCGAAACAATAAGGGAGCTTTTTTTGCCTATGGGGCCGTCTGCGGCTATGGCGGCATCGGAGCTGCCAATGGTTCCACGGAATTTCCAGCGGTCGGTATTGCCATCTATTTGTTTAAACTCAAGCACGCTGCTCAGTGCATTGCCCCTATTGGCCGGAAAGGCACTAGACAAAAAGTCTACCTCGCGTATTAGATTTACGTTTATAATGCCCACCGGGCCACCACTCGCTCCTTGGGTCTGAAAGTGGTTGATGACCGGAACTTCAACTCCGTCCAAAAAGAACCGATTTTCGTTGGGAGCTCCTCCACGAATGATAATGTCGTTTCTAAAGGCCGGGGTGCTACCCACGCCGGGAAAAGAACGCAGCACATTGCTAATGTCTCGGTTGCCGCCCGGGTTGCGTTCGATTTCGGCAATACCTATAGTGCGCAGACTTACGGGACTTTCCGGGGTTTTGTTGTAGGGGGAGGGCCGCACCTCAACCTCTTCTAAGGTGCGTGTACTGGCCGAAAGCCGGATTTCTACCGTGGAAGGTTGGTTTAGGCGCACGTCCACATCCCTGTAAATTTGCGACTCATAGCCCACACAGCTAACCCTTAAATTCTGAAAACCGGGATCCACGCCTTCAATGGTAAATTTGCCTTCAAAATCGGTGCTGGCACCTAAGGTTGTGCCTTCTACCACCACCGTTGCCACCGGAACCGGCTCGTTGCTCAAGGCATCTAAAACGATACCTTCAATGCTTCCGGTTTTGTTTTGGGCCACTAAGTTGCCACTTAATGCAAATAAAATTACCGCAACTAAGGAACAGCACCTATTTTTGACCTTGCTAACCCTTTTGAATTTTGCCCCGATGTACGTCATGAAATATATAGTTTGTCTGTTTTCAATCCTGAGCTTTGTGCTTGCCAATTCGGTTTCTGCACAAAATCGGCTCAGCCTTCCAAAGCCCAAAGCGAGCGACCATCCCTTCGATTTTGCCCGTTTTTTGGACAACGAAGTTACGCCACTCAAAGATCGTTTGGATGAGTTTTTTACCATTTATGCTTCCGGCAATGCCGATCGTTTGTCGTTTATTTCCGAGCTTATCAACACAGAAGCCCGCCGCTTGTTCAATGAACTTCAAAGTCTTGAGCGCCGCGAGGGCGACGAAAAGATACGGGAAGCCTACCTTTCCTTTGCTCAGTTTGCCATGAATTCCTCCAAAGTTTTTCAGCAAGTGGCCGCAGAAGCCCCTTCCTTTCCGGAGGGTGAACGCAATCCTGAGCTCCTGAAACCTAAAGCAAAAGAAGCCTATTTGGCCGCACTCCGTTTGCGTAAAGGATACATCTCCAGGGTGCAGCATTTGCTCCAGACCCACCAAACTTTTGGCCAAGAAAACGCCGAAGCTTTCGCCAATTACCCGGCATCAAAGCTCATGCAGCTTTTGCAGGACATGAAACGCGGCATTTTTGCACGTCCGGCCGTTTATCTTGATTTTCTTGCCGAACCCGAATCCTACGAACGTGGAACCCGCTATGTCTTTCAAATCGACCAAGGAATGGTAACCGATAAAATGGCGTATCAAGACCAGTTCGATGCCCTCAGCGAAAACATCAGCAACGCCTTGCAAAGCATGGCCTTAGATTGGAAAATGGAACCATGGGACAAAGCTGCTGACCGCCTGGTGGTCATTATGCCCGCCCGCTACGCCTACCCCCGCGCACCCTTGGCAGTAATTCGCCTAAAAAGCAATCCCGGCGAGGTAGAATCAGCCCTAACCTTGGAATTGTATAGCCAAGTGCCCGGGTTTTTAAAAAAATAGGAATGTATTTGGGCGCCTTTTCCCGTCCTCACTGCTACTCCGGCCCTGAAAAAACCGGTGCAGCAGGGCAGGTCGGGGTTTGCTGCGCGCCACCGCGCCCTGCTCCTTCGCACCAAATTCCGAACAAAACGGCGTTCGGCCCGCTTCCAATTTACCAATTGGCCCACTCATACAGCCCCTTGCTTTTGCAAAACATGCAGTGAAGAGCTGCTATAGAATGGCCGTTTTTATGCTTTTTCCCGGGCCGGGGTAATCCGTTCGGCCGGGGGCGCATGGTCTATTTTCCGGAGTATGTTTTCCCGATAAAGGACAAGGTTTTTGCAGCTTTGCCCGAAGGATAGCTCCCTCTCCAAACACTTCCTTATCTTTGAACCATGCGCTTTTTTCGACTATACTTCTTTGGTGTTTTTTATGGCATACTAAGCTTGGCTGCTTTCACTCAAACGGCTGAATGGCATCCCTTTGACTATTCACGTCTGCATGCACGAAGCATTGAGACGGTGGTTCGAATGGCCAGCAACGCCATTCAAGGCTTTGGAAAGCAAGATTCCGCAGCACAAGTCAAGGCCTTTGAGGAAACCATTCAAATGGTTCAGCTTCAAAAGCAAGCCTGTGACACCTTTCCCACCGACTTTAAGGGCAATGCAAGCCTTCATAAAGCGGCTTTAGTTTTTTTTAGCAAAGCCCAAGATTCCTTGGTCCCCGGTTTTGTTTGGCTTGCCCGGCATGCCACGGTTTATCCACCCGACATCAAAACCCAAGACGATTTAAGCCCCGAAGATTTGGAAGCTTACATGAACCTAAACGGCATCAACCAGCTGCTTACCCGATACTTTAACGAGTACCAAGCCGCCAGTAAGGCTTTCGATCAAGAGCATCAATCTTCCTATACCGAATATGCTTGTTTTGCCCTGCAACGGGCCATGGACTTGACACGTGAAGCACAAAAACAGGGCGCACCCACAGAGGACGGCCCCTTTATTTTTGATATCAAAGGGTTTTGGGACAAAAATGGACCGGCAGGGCCAAAATTGAATTTCACCTTTGGAAAAGGCCCCGTGCAAGGCGTGGGGCAAATAAAACCACAATTCGATAGACTTATCGAAAGCTTTAAGCAATGCCTTCCTACCGATTGGAATATACATAAGGTAGAGTTGGTAGGCGGTATTTCATGGCATATCCAAAGCTCCAAGCAAGGCTGGGGACACGCGCCTTACGCGGTAGTTTCTCTAGAGCAACGAGGCCGAAGCGGTGAAATGATATTTTGGATTCAAGTATTTCCTTAACACATGATGCACAACAACTCATTTGAAATAGAAGGTCAATTGGTTGACCTTCACCAAGAACGTATTTATCCGGCGCGTATTCGTGTGCACGAAGGACGCATACAAAGCATACAGCCTTTAACCGAAACCCATAGCCGGGAATTTATTTTGCCCGGTTTTGTAGACGCGCATGTGCATGTAGAAAGCTCCATGCTGATTCCCTCTGAGTTTGCACGCATGGCCCTTAGGCACGGAACCTTGGCCACCGTTTCTGATCCACACGAAATTGCTAACGTTTTGGGCATGAAAGGTGTTGAGTTCATGATGGACAACGGAGCCAAAGTGCCTTTCCGGTTCTGTTTTGGTGCGCCTTCCTGTGTGCCTGCCACCCATTTCGAAACGGCAGGGGCAGCATTAAATGTCGATGAAGTAGCTCGTCTTCTAGACCGGCCCGAAGTACTCTATCTTTCCGAAATGATGAATTTTCCGGGAGTTCTGAACAAGGACCCCGAGGTGATGGCCAAAATCAAAGCGGCCCATGACCGCAACAAGCCGGTAGATGGGCATGCCCCCGGATTGCGCGGTCAGGAAGCCAAAGCCTATGCCGCAGCAGGCATTCATACCGATCACGAATGCTTTACCCTCGAAGAAGCCTCCGATAAATTGGAAGCAGGAATGTGGATACAAATTCGCGAAGGTTCTGCTGCACGGAACTTTGAAGCACTTTGGCCTTTACTCAAAACCCATCCGGAGAAATGCATGCTTTGTTCCGACGACAAGCATCCCGACAGTTTGGTGCTAGGTCATATCAACGCCTTGGTAAAAAGAGCCCTAACTAAAGGCGTTCCCTTGTTTCATGTGCTCAAGGCCGCTTGCCTGAACCCGGTGAAGCATTACAACATTCCATTAGGTTTGCTTCGAGAAGGCGATTCGGCCGATTTTATTCAGGTAGAATCTTTGGAAGATTTTAAAGTGACCGGTGCCTGGCTGGAGGGCCGCAAAATTATGGGCGATGATGCTTTGCCCTGGCCCGAAGTACAAGAAACTCCAATCAACAATTTCTTTGCTTTCGACCTTAAGCCCGAAGATTTTAAGGTGCCGGTAAAAAATCCCAAAGCTGCCCTTAGGGTTATTCTTCCCGAAGATGGCCAACTCATTACCCGCGAAGCCCATATGGTTTCCACTCCCCAAGAGGGGCATTGGGAAGCAAATCCTGAACAAGGTCTTTGGAAATTGGCTGTGGTAAACAGGTATAGACAAGCCGAACCAGCTGTGGCCTTTATTGGAGGTTTGGGTATCCGTTGTGGTGCTTTAGCTGCTTCTGTAGCCCATGATAGTCATAATATTGTGGTGGCCGGCACCAACGATGCCGACATGCATGCTGCGGTGGAATTGCTTAAGCAACACCAAGGTGGATTGGCTTTGGCCTGTGGGGATCAGTCCATGGTTATTCCCCTGCCTTTTGGCGGACTTATGACCGACAAAAATGGAGATCTTATTGCCCAAGAATACGAGGCTATGAATGAGGTGCTTAAGCAGTGGGGCTGTACCTTGGAGGCTCCATTCATGACCCTTTCTTTTATGGCTTTATTGGTGATTCCGGACTTGAAACTCAGCGATAAAGGCCTATTCGATGGTAAGGAGTTTCGGTTTACTTCCTTGGAGCTTGGTTAAGCGAATGCTTATTCCGGGATGAGCGCAGCTTGAGCGTCCTTTAGCAAAGCCTCGGTAGCTTCGGGGCTTTCGGCTTCGCCGTACAAACGCACCACTGGTTCTGTGCCCGAAGCCCGAACCAGTAACCAGCCATCGTTTTCCAGCAAAAACTTATAACCGTCTAAGGTTTCTATGCCTTGAACAGGACGGCCACCAATAGCATTTAGTCCTTGTGCACAGCGCTCCATGGCCCCCTGCTTTTGAGACTCACTTAAATGAAGGTCCCAACGGTTGTAACTAAAGGGTCCGGTTATGGCATACACCTCTTCTATGAGCTCCTCTAGGGTTTTTCCGCTTTTGGCCATAAATTCCCAAACAATCAAACCCATCCAAATCCCATCCCGTTCGGGGATGTGTCCTTTGACTGCAATACCGCCACTTTCTTCTCCACCCAGCAGAATATCTTCTTCCAAAAAGAATCCGGTAATGTGCTTAAAACCAATTTTGGTGGTATGCAATTCCAATCCGTAATGTGCACAAAGCTTTTGCAATTTGCGAGATACCGAAAAGGCAGAAATTACCTTGCCCTTATATCCCTTATATTTCACCAAATAGTGCACAAGAAGTAAAATGATGTGGTGCGAATCCACAAAATGCCCACTGCGGTTAAACAGGCCAATTCGGTCTGCGTCTCCGTCGGTAGCCAAACCGCAATGCAAGTCTGCATTTTCTGCCATGAGCTTGGCGAAAGGCTTTAAGTTTTTGAGAATAGGTTCAGGAGCCGTTCCATAAAAACCGGGATTGATATCGCAATGCAGATAGGTCATATCAGCTCCAAATAGGCGCTTCATTACGAACTGTCCGGCACCAAACATGGCATCGTAGGCCAAGTGTGTTGCCTTGGAACGGATCAGGGCCATATCAAACGATGATTCTACGGCCTTTACATACATAGATTCCATATCCAGTAGCTCATAGCTCTCATGCGCATCCAAAGCGCCTTCATAAATTGGGCCTGAATGTGCCTCAATAGCATCTTCTACTTCCTGAATATGGTGCGGAAGCAAAGGTCCTCCAAAACTTCCTTTGAGCTTGTAACCGTTGTAGCTGGGAGGATTGTGGGAGGCCGTGATAACTACGCCAATCTGCGCTTCCTTTTGAAGCGTTGCCATGGATACCATTGGGGTGGTAACAGGACCGGGAGCGGCATACACTTTAATGCCGTGGTGAAGAAACACACGTATAGCTTCTTCGGAAAACAAATCGCCGGCAAATCGGCAGTCATGGCCAATAGTAACCGAAGGTTGGCTGTACTTTCCCTTTAGCCACTGGGCCACTGCTTGACTAACCCTGTTCACATTTTCGGTAGTAAACTCTTTAGCTATAATTGCTCTCCAACCGTCTGTTCCAAACTTAATGGTATCCATATCACATGCTTTGAGTGGCAAAAATAGAAGAATAAAGCAAAGCCCGCAGACCTTTACAAAGCGAAATACCCTAATCCATGAAAGGGCTTAATAAATGCCTCTGCGGTTTAATTCCCGCTGAAATGCCCTTGCATTCCGGTTGTGTTCTGCTAAATTCTTGGCAAAAGCGTGCTTTCCCGACATATCGGCTTTGGCGCACATGTATAGATAGTCGTGGGCTTCAAAATTCAACACCGCATCAATCGCATTAGGCAGAGGAATGCAAATGGGACCGGGTGGAAGTCCAACGTTTTGGTAGGTGTTGTAGGGGTGATCAATGGATAAATGCCGTGTAAGGACGCGTCGTAAATTGGGCTGCCCTAAGGCGTATTTTACGGTAGGATCCGCTTGTAGTCGCATACCTATGTTTAACCGGTTTAGGTATAAGCCTGCAATGGTGGGCCATTCGTCTTCCCATTTGGCCTGCTCTTTTTGCACAATAGAAGCAAGCGTGCTTACCTCCACCGGACTTAATCCCAGGGCCTTTGCTTTGGATTTGCGGTCTTCGTTCCAAAAGCGTTGATACTCCTTTTGCATACGTTCCAGAAAATCTTCCGGAGAACTGTTCCAAAAGAACTCGTAGGTGTTGGGAATGAAGTAGGCCGGTAAAATATGTGGATCGGTCGGGAAATCATGTTTTTCCAACAAAGCCACATCCTTAAACGCATGTGCAAAGGCGGTTGAATCGGGTTCCAATTTGCGGCAAACTATACCCGCCAAATCATTCATGTCTTCAATCCTATGGAAGGTTAAATTCCATGGGCTTTGTTTTCCTAAATAAAAGGTGCGGGCTATTTCTTGGTTGCTTAAGCCTTTTTCCAAAAGGTACCGCCCCGGTTTAATGGGTTCTCCCTGTGCTAAGTAGTCCCTTAATGCTGCTGTATCTTTTAAACATCCACTATTAATTATGGAGTCTATTGCTGCTGACCTGGGGCTTTGGCTGGGAATAAAAATGGCCTTTTGGCAAGCTAGGGTATTGCTTTCATATTTGTTTTTATACCAGGAGCAAGATGAGGTAAAACTCAGCACTATGCCTAAAAAAAGTAGTGTTCTCATACTTCCAATTCCCCCTTAAATACGCAAACAGCCGGACCTTGTAATCTAATTTGATGGAAATCGCCTTGTGGACTGGTCTCAAACTTAACGGAAAGTAGTCCGCCCTTGGTATAGACCTTTCGTTCGTGTCTTCCCATTGATTGGGCTCCTTCACTGCACAAGGCTGCGGCCACCGTTCCCGTTCCACAGCTCCATGTTTCTGCTTCTACGCCACGTTCATAGGTCCGCATGTGCAACTCGTTTTGGTTTTGGTAAACCAAGTTTACATTTACCCCTTTCTCTCGGAAATCTTTATTGTATCGGATGGATTTGGCCCAAGTTTCAAAATCAGTGGTGTTTTCCAAGGGGGCCGAATGAAAGGCCACTACATGTGGACTGCCTGTATCGATTAACAGGCCTTCCTTACGGTGTTTGGGTGCCTTACAATCCTTCATTTCGGTTTCCACTTCAAAATTTCCACCTATTTTTTGGTTAACCCAAGACCTATGCGGCCCATCTGAGGCTAAGTAAGGTAAGGGCTCATTAAGCGCTACCAAGCCAAGCATATGGCAAAAGGCAGCAAAGCAACGACTTCCATTTCCACAGAAGCTTGAGGGTTTGCCGTCGGAGTTTAGGTAGCCCATCTGAATTGACCCATTATTTTCTTGAAGCAAAAGCACTCCATCCGCTCCAATTCCAAAACGCCTGTGGCAAAGCGTAGCCCAATAATCTGCTGAGAAACTGCTAAATAAACCGGCTCTATTGTCGGTTACAATAAAGTCGTTGCCGGTACCATGAAATTTCCAAAAAGTTGCCTTCAAGTCTAAGTTAACATTGTTTAACCCGCAAATAGACACCAAAGGTAGCCCTTTTCGGTTATAAGAAAGACCGATGCAATTCCTTAAATGGGCAGTTTTAATAGGCCTAGCCATGGTAATAGATCATCCGGTCCTAGTAAAGCAAAGCATCATAAAGACTATAACAACGTTAAAGAACAATAGAGAATGAAACGATTGGGAGTTTTTTTCATTACCGTTGCAACAAGCGTAGGTATTTCCTTTGCCGCATTTGCTTGGATGGGTGTCGGCAGTGAAGCACATGCGGATTTGGATTACCGGCCCGAAAAAGCACCGATTCATTTGGCCAATTATGGACAGGGCCAACTTATGGAGCAAGAAGTGAATTTTGTAGAGGCCGCGGAGAAAACCTTGGATGCCGTTGTACACATTAAAACGCTTTCTAAATCTCAGGTGCGCCGAGGAAACCCATTCCATGATTTCTTTTTTGGTCACCCCGGATATTCTCAGCAACCCCGTTACCGTGCCGGCTCAGGAAGTGGAGTCATTATTTCCCAAGAAGGCTATATCTTAACCAACAACCACGTAGTAGATGGTGCCGAGGAAATAGAGGTCACCTTAAACGACAAAAGAAGTGCCAAAGCCAAATTAGTAGGGGCAGATCCCCAAACCGATTTGGCGGTAATACAGGTAGAGGTGGCCAATCTTAGTCCTGTTTATTTCGGTAATTCCGATCAGGTGAAAGTAGGGCAATGGGTACTCGCTATTGGCAATCCCTTTAATTTGGCCAGTACGGTAACGGCCGGTATTGTTAGTGCCAAAGGCCGAAACATTGACATCATACAAGAGAATTATAAAATTGAATCTTTCATCCAAACCGATGCCGCAGTCAACCCGGGCAATAGTGGTGGGGCCTTGGTAAACACGCAAGGAGAGTTGGTGGGGATAAATACGGCCATAGCCTCAACCACGGGAGCTTATGCCGGATATGCTTTTGCCATTCCCTCCAATCTTGCCAAGAAGATTGCGGCCGATTTAATCGAGTTTGGTACCGTTCAACGCGCTATGCTTGGCGTTAATATTCGAGATATTGATCAGGAGTTTGCTACAAAGAAGTCCTTAAAATCACTCAAAGGTGTCTGGATTGATGGTTTAATGGAAGGAAGTGCCGCTCAAGATGCCGGTTTAAAACCCGGGGACATCATAAAGCAAATCGATGGGCATGAAGTGGAGTCGGTAGCGGCCTTGCAGGAGAGAGTGGGGCTTTACAGACCCGGCGACGAAATTGAGGTGCATTTGCTGCGCGATGGAAAGCAATTGAAAGAGCGGGTCACTTTGCGTAATAGATTGGGGGATACCCGCTTGTTGAACAACTATGAGGCCCTAAAGAGCATGCTTGGTGCAAGTTTGGTAGAGCCGGATCCCAACCTTACAGAGCGTTTGAACCTAAGCGGTGGACTGGAAGTAGAGTCACTGCAAGATGGCTTGCTGAGTCGTATGGGCATACGAAAGGGCTATATCATTACAGAAATCAATGGAATGGCTATTGCCTCACACGCCGATGTAGACCAAGCCCTACGCAAAGCCCCCGGAAGGCTTTATGTAGGAGGCTTTTACCCTTCCGGCGAAAAAGTATTTTACTCCATTAATTAGGAAAAAACACAACATTCCGCCAAGTTTTCTGTTAAAACTTGCGAAAAGGAGTACAAGGCCTTACCTTTGCCCTCCATATTTTCGGGCAGATTATGTCCAGATGTATTAACGATTAAAACCTGCAGTCTTTTGGGTATGCGTCAGCTAAAAATTACGAAGTCGATTACCAATAGGGAGAGCCGTTCGCTCGATAAATACCTACAGGAAATCGGCAAAGAAGACCTTATTACAGCGGAAGAGGAAGTAGAACTTGCTCGTCGCATTAAACAAGGCGACCAAATAGCCCTTGAAAAACTTACACGCGCCAATTTGCGTTTTGTGGTTTCTGTGGCCAAACAATACCAAAACCAAGGCTTAAGCCTTCCCGACTTGATTAACGAAGGGAACTTGGGTCTTATTAAAGCCGCACAACGTTTCGACGAAACCCGTGGTTTTAAGTTCATCTCTTATGCAGTTTGGTGGATTCGTCAATCTATTCTGCAGGCAATTGCCGAGCACTCACGCATTGTGCGCTTGCCCTTGAACCAAGTTGGTTCTTTGAATAAGCTAAACAAGGCTTTTTCTAAATTGGAGCAAGAATACGAGCGCGAACCAACCGAAGAGGAGTTGGCTCAGCAACTGGATTTGGCAGAGGATAAGGTGAAAGACAGCATTCAGATTTCCGGAAGGCACATCAGTATGGATGCGCCCCTAGTGGCCGGAGAAGAAAGCACCTTGTACGATGTTATGGTGAATAAGGATTCTCCCAAAGCCGACCGGGACCTTTTAAAGGAATCGCTCCAAATGGAAATTGAGCGGACTTTAGACACTTTGTCCGAACGCGAAAAGGAAATTATTAAGCTTTACTTTGGTATTGGTATGAACCATGGCCTTACCATTGATGAAATTGGTGAGAAGTTCGATTTGACCCGTGAGCGGGTTCGTCAAATTAAGGAGAAAGCCTTAAAGCGTTTGCGCCAAAGTACCCGTAGCAAGTTGTTGCGGACCTATTTGGGCTAATATTACATGTTAAACCCTAAGAAAGCCGAGGTATTGCCTTGGCTTTTTTTATGGCTAAGAGCCTTGGGTTTGTTAGGTCCGGCCACTTGCCTATAAAGAAATGACCAAAAAAAAGCGCATTAGAAAACCTAATGCGCTTTTAAAAAGGGGTATGCCGCAATTATTCTACGGTGCAGGTGTTGCCTCCTGTGGTTGTAATGTCGCAGTTTCCAAACCCTGCTTCCATAACAGCTACATAGGTGTCCCAATCTTCCGGGGTGTTAAAATCGGAATCGTTGGAACAACGAGCTGTTCCTGATGGAGCTCCGGAGCATTCAATACACTCAATAACTTCAGCAGCCTGAGCACTAGACGCGGTCACATAGGTGTCCCATGCTGCGTCATTTGCAAATTGGGCATCGTCTGAACAGGCATTAAGCACAGAACTATCGCCCGTGCAAGTGATGCATTCTGCACCTCCGCAGGCACTAAACAGTAAACCTGCAGTAACAAAAACTAAATATGCTCTTTTCATAATACAATGATTAGGTATTTGTACAAATATAAAAACCATTTTTAATTTAGGAATTTTTAAGTAGAAAAAGACGAGGGTAAATTGCGTGAAGGTATTTTAAAGGGCCTTATTAAGGCGTTAAATTTTTTAGGTTGATTTTTAAAGCTTGAGCTCAATTTCTGGGCGTTTTTTTTTGATTTAAATTTCTTTTGCGGAGACGTTTTTAGTATATTTCTGGTTTATAAATTTAGGTATTCGGTCTTTTTAAAATAGAGTTCGGTTTGCCTGTCGAATTTACTATCGAAAGCTTTAAGGGCTATTTCACTGGAAAGTTGCTTGCCTTTTTTCCCTCAAATAATGCCTTAGCCTTTTGGTTATTTTTTATTGACTGCTTGGAAGAGGGTATAAGAAGAATGGCCCCCCGGCCAAGCAAAGGGCCGTACGCCACCAAAGCTTAGCCCTTGTGTGCCGAGGAGGCCTCCCTTTAAGGGGAGGACCCCGCAGACCACTAAGGGCTTGGTTTTGGTAAGTACGACCGGAGCCAAGGGCGGATAGAATACAAGAATTTATAGATGGAAGGGCCCAAAACCCCCAAAAAGCATCAGTAAAAATTCCAGCTGCGTCCTTTCTTTTTGGTGAAAAAGTAGATTTTGTCTTTTTTTCCTCCGGAATGCAAATCGCCTAGGCTTACCTTCATTTGTCGGCTCTTAAGGCGTTCGTAAACTATGACTTGCGGCCATTCGTTGGCGGTGTTGGTGCAAACAAAGCGGTTGCCATGTTTTTCTATGGCAAAAATGACTTCGCGGCCGGCACCTTTGGGGAGCGCAATGTAGACCGGGCGACCGTTTCGCAGTCGGATTTGCAGTTTTTCAATGACGTATTCTTTGCCTTGTTTCAGGTGAAAACCACGGCCTTCCAGTCCATCAGTGGTTTTGATCCACTCTTCGTGCCATTCAGGTTTGCTGTCGCATATCCAGGTGCCTTCGAGCCAAAACAGCTCTTTTAGGGCAGGGCCAAATTGCTGGCTAAAAGCGCTTGTATGTGACCAAAAGAGAAGTAAAATGCCAAGAATAATTTTCATACCCATCCTTTTTCGCGGGCTAAGAGCAGTGCACCTTCTTTGAGAGAATAACGCACGCACAGCAGGCGCGGAATTTGGAAATGTTGCATCAAAAAGGCGGTTTGCCGCGCACTTACTACGGCATAGGGTGCTCTAAATTCAGGCATTCCGGGCCAAGTTAAGCGCTCTTGCAAGCTGCTTTTTTGTATGCGGGTAGTCCAATCCATAAATTGTGCCAAATCCATGGGATAGGGTTCTTGGCCTCTGTTTTGGTCGGCTGCTTGGCTTTGGAAATCCAACTCGGCTAGCGTGTCAAAGAATCCACTGCTACCTAACAACAGCTCCGGTTTTTGCGGGAAGTGGTGGTTGAGCAAAGGTGCAAAGCGCGCTTGATGCAATTGGTCTAAGCTTTGAAGCTCAGATGCATGAGCGGGATCGCTGCCTTGCCAAGTTTCGAGCATGCGCACGGCTCCTGCTTTAAAGGACCAAAGCTTTTGGATTTTGCCATCGGCTATGGCAATGCACTCGGTGCTGCCACCTCCAATGTCCATTATCAAAGCCGACCGGAAGCTATCCCAAGGGACTTGGGCTTGAACGCCACGTGCGATAAGTTCTGCTTCTTGTTCGCCGCTGATGATGCGTATGGGGCAGCCTGTTTGTGTGGTCCAATGCCGGGCGAGTTCTGCGCCGTTTTCGGCTTCGCGCATGGCTGCTGTGGCTAGCGCAAAGCACTGGGAGCTATGGAGCGCTAAGGCTTTTTTTTGGAGTGTTTCCACGGCCTGTAAAGCTCTTTTAGCAGCCTCCAAGCCTATGTGCCGTGAGGAGTTCATGCCACGGCCCAACAAGACGGGAATTTTTTCGGTAAATACAGGTAGAATCGTTTGTTGCTCAACATCGGCTACCAACAAATTAAAGGTGTTGGAGCCCATGTCGATGATGGCCAGTCTATTGGCCCTTGAGTCGGTTAGAGGTTTTTCTGAAACAGCCACTTTCCTAAGTCTTTGTAATTTACCTTTTTACCATAGGAAAGAATGCCAATTCGATAAATTCGTGCGGCCAACCAAGTAGTTCCCAAAAAGGTGAGAATGAGCAAAACCATGGAAAGTAACACTTGCCAAAGGTCGGGATTGAAAGGCACACGGCTCATCATAACTACCGGAGAGGTGAAGGGCACAATGGAAAAGATGCTGGCAACTGCACCATCCGGGTTTTTAATAATGTTCATGGCCAAAACAATGGAAAAAATAAGGGGCAAGGTCACCGGCAGCATAAACTGTTGGGTATCGCTTTCGGCGTCCACAGCGGCGCCAATGGCGGCAAACAGCGAACTGTAGAGCAGGTATCCTCCCAAAAAGTAAAAAATAAAGGTGCCGATTAGGGTAAACCAATTGACCGAAGCCAGCAGAGACAGGGTTTCACCGGCATTAAATCCGGCCACTTCTGCTCTGGACTCCAAGTTCCCGCTTTGGGCTTGTTCCATTACATCCGGAGCAAAGAGCGCACCTAAGACCGTAAAGGCAATGCCGGACAAAACAACCCAAATCAAAAATTGGGTAAGTCCAACCAATGCTACACCCACAATTTTTCCAAGCATGAGTTGGTAGGGTCGAACCGAAGACACAATTACTTCTACAATGCGGCTGGTTTTTTCTTCCATAACACCGCGCATAACCATTACACCATACATGAAAATAAAGAAGTAAATCAGGAAACCGGAGGCTACGCCCAGACCGGTAAGCAGCATGGTATCGTCTTGTTCTCTTTCGCCGGCTTCATTGAGCTTGTTGGCAGGAATGTTGATGCGCTTACGAATTTCGTCGAAAGTGGCTCTGGGAATATCGTAAAAGGCCAACTTTCGGTCTTCGAGGACTTTTTCTACTGCATTCGATACATTGGAGCGCGTTTCCAGTCCGGGGCGCGTTTTGTAGCCAAGGTAAATGCCTGAGGGATTTTGAAAGGCCCTTGGGGGCAAGACCAAAATGGCGTCTATCTTTTCTTCGGCATACATTCGATCTCTGTTGGCTTCCAGTTGTGGGGCTGCGTTGAAGTGATAATGTACATCGCCCAGTTTCCCTTCTTTGGTTAGGGCTTGAAGCTCCAAACTCATTTGGTCGGGAGTTTCATCAAAAACCAGCACATTGTATTCTTGAGCTTCTTCAGAAACAGCCACTAAAATTAGAGCTGCATAAAAGCCTACAAGGAGTAAGGGCCCCAAAAGGGTCATTACCAAAAAAGATTTTTTTCGAACCCGGGAAAGAAACTCCCGAGCAATGATGATGCGCACTTGTTTCATGAGGGGGAATTTCCGTTGACAGTTTGGATAAAAATATCGTTCATAGAGGGGACGACTTCCTGCACTTGTCGGAGTTGCCCTAATTCCATGAACATGGGCCAAACTTTATTAAGCTGTTCGGGATCGGGCAAATGGCAGGTCCAGGTTACGGAATGCTGATTTCGTTCTTCCTTAATAAGCTGGCCTATAGATTCCGGCAGAGGGCAGACCGCCTGTTGGTCTTTAAGTTCCACTTGGATGTTGTAGGTGTGGCTTCGGTAGGTTTCTTTGAGGCCTTGAACGCTTCCTTTTAGGAGCACTTTGGACTTATGAATCAGAGCTAAGTGGTCGCACATGGCTTCGACCGATTCCATGCGGTGGGTACTGAGCATGATGGTAGTTCCTTGATTCCGTAAGGATAGGATTTCGTCGCGAATCAGTTGGGCATTTACAGGGTCAAAGCCTGAAAAAGGTTCGTCTAAAATCAAAAAATCAGGCTGGTGCAGCACAGTAACAATAAATTGCACCTTTTGCTGCATTCCCTTAGAAAGTTCTTCTACTTTTTTGTTCCACCAAGAGCTGAGGTCAAATTTTTCGAACCAATATTTTAGGTTTTTCTTGGCTTGTTCGGAGGAAAGCCCTTTAAGTCTAGCCAAATACAGGGCTTGCTCTCCCACCTTCATTTTGCGGTACAAACCCCGCTCTTCGGGCAGGTAACCAATGCGTGCTATATGGGCAGGCTTTAGTTTTTCGCCGTCCAGCAAAATGAGGCCTTGGTCGGGCTGAATGATTTGGTTAATGCTTCGGATTAGGGTGGTTTTGCCAGCTCCATTGGGTCCAAGCAAGCCAAAAATACTTCCTTTGGGTACCTGAATGGATACTCCGTCAAGGGCGGTATGTGCGGCATAGCGCTTCACCAAATCTTGTACGTCCAACATGATTTGTTCCATATAGCTAAAATAGAGATTGTCCGTGGCTCGGAGGGTAGACTTAAGCCTACATTTTACAAAAAAACTGAAAATCCCCTAATGCAATAAAGTTGCATAAAAGAAATTCAATGCTTAAGTTTGTTGCAACAAAAGTTCAAAAAGCGTTACAAAATGAAACGAGCACTTGTTTTCTCATCTTTGGCTTTCGGCCTCTTTTTAGCTTCTTGCGGCAGCAGCGATGGTCCTGAAATCACCTTAAATGATCCCTCCAATGGGGAGGTTTATCAGCGTGGTACGGACATGCATTTTGACATGGATATTTCGGACGAAAGCGGCTTGGCCAGCTACACCATTGACATCCATGCCGATGGACTGGCCAATGGTTGGGAGGTGAATCAGACCTGGCCTATCGAAGGCACCAGCATCAACGTGCACCACCATGAGCTTATCATTCCTGATGAGGTTGATCCCGGCGAATACCATTTCGAGGTTATTGTGACCGATACCGATGGCAACAGCTCAGACGTGCACGTGGACATCGAAATCCAGTAATGTGTGGAAAGACTTGCGTCTTGATTTGAATATAGTTTTAAAGCGGCCAATTGGCCGCTTTTTTTTAACTAAAAAATTCCTTCATGCGGTCAAAAAAGCCCTTTTCCTTTTTATTGGGGTTCGGTGCAAAATTGGAGCTGTTTCTCAACTGCTCCAGTAGGTCTTTTTCTTCTGAGCTCAGGGATTGTGGGGTATAGCTGATAACGGTTACAAATAAATCGCCACGCCCTCCATGATTTACCGAAGGCATGCCCTTGCCTCGCAGGCGAAGGGTTTTACCGGATTGTGTGCCGGCATCGATTTTGATTTTGGCCTTGCCTCCTAAGGTGGGTACCTCTACCGAAGTTCCCAAAGCCAAATCGGCAAAGTTCAAGAACAAGTCATAAAACAAATGCTGTCCATCCCTGCGGAAATTCGGGTGCTCGGCCTCTTCAATAACAATAAGCAAATCACCGGCCGGACCTTGACGCATGCCGGCATTTCCTTTGCCGGAAAGACTAAGTTGCATTCCTTCCTCTACACCGGCAGGAATATTCACTTCCATAACTTCTTCGCCGCGTTCTATGCCTTCGCCTCGGCAGCTTGAACACTTGTCGGTAATGGTGGTGCCCTGACCCTGACAGCTAGGACAAATGCTGGCGGTGCGCATTTGGCCCAAAAAGGTATTGGTCACCTGAGTTACCTGTCCGCTTCCCTTGCAGGTAGGACAGGTGGTTGGACTAGTGCCGGCTTTTGCTCCACTGCCCGAGCACACCGAGCAGACCTTGTATTTATTGACCTTAATGCGCTTATTGGCGCCTTCGGACATTTCCTCTAAAGTGAGCTTGAGTTTGATGCGGATATTGGTACCGCGTTGTCCGCCCCCACGGCGACTGCGACCACCGCCGCCAAAACCGCCGCCTCCAAAGGCTCCGCCGAAGATATCGCCGAACTGCTCAAAAATATCGTTCATGTCCATGCCACCGCCACCGAAACCACCAAAGCCTCCGGCTTGAGGACCTGCATGTCCAAATTGATCGTATTGGCGCCGTTTATCGGCATTGGAAAGCACTTCATAGGCTTCGGCAGCCTCTTTGAACTTGTCTTCCGCTTCTTTATTGTCGGGGTTTTTGTCCGGGTGGTATTTCAAGGCCAGCTTGCGGTAGGCTTTTTTAATTTCCTCCGCGGTAGCTTGCTTTGAAACCCCCAATACTTCGTAATAATCGCGTTTCGCCATGAAAATAAGCTTAGCTTGCTACCACCACTTTGGGATAGCGAATAATTTTATCGTGTAGAGTATAGCCTTTTTCGGCCACGGCCAAAACAGTACCTTTTGCCTCCGGACTTGGGGCCGGCAAATGGGTTATGGCTTCGTGAATATCGGCATCGAAGGTTTTGCCTAAAACCTCCATTTCTTTTAGTCCTTTTTCAGCCAATTGATGGCGCAATTTATTGGCAATGAGCTCCACACCTTCAACCACAGCCTTAGTAGCATCGCTGTTTTGGATGTTTTCTAGAGCCCTATCCAAATCGTCTAATACGGGCAAAATAGATTTGAGCACATCGCTTCCTGCAGAAAGAATCAATTCCTGCCGTTCACGGGCTGTGCGCTTTCGAAAGTTTTCGAATTCGGCATACAGACGCAGGTATTGGTCCTGACTGTCGTCGTATTTGGCCTTCCAATCTACCGATTCTTCAGTGTTTTGTTCGGCTTCGTTGGATTCTTCGGCAGCTTGGTCTTCGGCCGAATTTGGGATGGCTTCGTTTTCCTTAGTGGCCGCCTCCGCTTCATTTTGTTTTTTCTTTTTACCGGGGATATTCATGCGTGCAAATTAATCCGATTAGGCGACTTAGGGCAATTTTTTTGCCAAAGCCAAGAGTTAGGACAAACTGTCAGCTTTGTCCATTCCTACTGACGCAATGCCTTAAAATAGGAGGATATGGTGTCAAAACGACAGGTCAAAAGGACTGTGAGATCGTTGATGCGCCGCTATTCTGGCTGCGACTTTGCGTTACGGCCAAATCTCAAGTTCCTCATTTACAGCCAGTAAACTGCGGACTTTCAATTTGGCCGTGCCTTAATTCGCCTTGAAAACACGACGCGTAAACGGCCTCACTGTTTTTTTATTTGGGCGCCTTATCCGGTGCTTGCTGCAAGTCCTCACCGGTCAAGCACGCCTAGCTAAGGCCTACGTGGGCTTCTCAAGGAATTGAATCAGCCTCCGTGGCCTAAGCTAGGCGGCTTTCCCGGTTCCGGGCTTTTCGCGCGCCCCGGGGCGCATGTATCTTTTGGGGTTTTTGGGCTTACTTCACCAATTTGGCAAGTTGCGCTTCTAGGGCAGGCCCTCTCAAGTTTTTGGCCAACAACACACCGTCTCCGTCAATCAAAAAATTGTAGGGGATGGACCGCACGCCATACACTTGGGCGGCTTTATTGCCCCAGTGCTGCAAGTCAGAAACATGCCATTTCCAGCTAAGTTGGTCTTTGCGAATAGCTGCCAACCATTGCTCTTTGTTTCTGTCAAGGCTTACACTAAAGATAGCAAAGCCTTTACGTCCGTTCACGAACTTTTTGTCTTTGTAATTGGCATGCGCTTTAACCAAGGTAGGGTTTTCGGCACGGCAAGGCCTGCACCAAGAAGCCCAAAAATCAATCAATACCACATGGCCTTTGAGTTCTGAGAGGGCCAAGTTTTTGCCTTCCGGGTTGGCCATTTCAATTTCGGGTACTTTGTTGCCTAGTTCAATTCCGGTGTTGGGTTCGGCTACCTTATCGCGCACTAGAAAACCTGCTCCAACAGCAAGTAAGGCAACCGCCAACAGCAAAATATTTGAACGTTTCATTCGGCTGATTAAAGGTTCTTGAGATGTGTCCATAGAGAAACTATTGCCAATTTCGTGCCAATTACTGCCTTTGAATGGAAGCTCCCAAGGCGTTAAGGCGTTCGTCGATTCTTTCGTAGCCTCTATCGATTTGCTCGATATTGTGGATATGGCTGGTTCCTTCGGCCGAGAGGGCAGCAATGAGCAGTGCCACTCCCGCACGAATGTCGGGCGAGCTCATAGAAATGGCACGCAAGGGATATTTTCTGTCCAAGCCAATGACAGTGGCTCTATGAGGGTCGCACAGAATAATTTGAGCGCCCATATCGATGAGTTTATCGGTAAAGAAAAGACGGCTTTCAAACATTTTTTGATGAATGAGCACGCTTCCCTTGGCTTGGGTTGCAGTCACCAATATTACCGAAATCAAATCGGGGGTAAAGCCGGGCCAGGGAGCATCGTAAACCGTTAAAATTCCCCCATCCATAAAGGTGTCTATTTCGTAGCTTTTTTGCTGGGGAATAATGAGGTCGTCTCCATTTTTGACCAAAATAATGCCCAATTTTTCGAATACCGAAGGTATAATACCCAGGTGTTCGTAGCCCACGTTTTTGATGGTAATTTCGGATTGCGTCATGGCCGCCATGCCGATAAACGATCCAACCTCAATCATATCGGGCAAAATGCGGTGTTTGCAAGCACCCAAAGTGCTTACGCCTTCAATGGTGAGCAGGTTGGAGCCTATGCCGGAGATTTTTGCGCCCATTTGGTTGAGCATACGGCACAGTTGTTGAACATAAGGTTCGCAAGCGGCATTGTAAATTTGGGTAGTTCCTTTAGCCATAACGGCTGCCAGTACTACATTGGCGGTGCCGGTTACGGAGATTTCGTCCATATGGACAAAGGCTCCTTGAAGATTTTTAGCATGGCCATAGTACAGTTGATGGACGGAGTCCACTTCAATTTTTGCACCGAGCTTTTGTAGGCCAAGGAAGTGGGTGTCGAGTCTTCTTCGGCCAATTTTATCTCCGCCGGGTCTGGGCATGTACCCTTTGCCAAAGCGGGCTAAAAGGGCTCCCATGAGCATAATGGAACCTCTTAACCGTCCGGCGGACATTCGAAAATTTTCGGATTGCAGGTAGTCAAAGTTTATGTCTTTGGCTTCGAAGACAAAATGGCCACGCGATTTGTGTTGTACTTTAACTCCTAAATCTTTGAGGATGTCAATGAGTCGAAGCACATCGTGTATTTCCGGAATGTTGCTGATCTCGACTTTTTCGGCGGTCAGAACAACGGCACAAAGAATTTGAAGGGCTTCGTTTTTAGCTCCTTGCGGTTCAATGCTACCCTTCAGGGATTTTCCTCCCTCTACAATAAAAGTTCCCGAAGCTCCCATCAGCGTTGTTGGTTTCGATGTCTATGTTGCCCTGTGGGCTTTTTCTTTTTTCGTTTTTTGCTTAGCCCGGATTTGGCGCCTCCTCTCATTTGGTCTTGCATGCCTGCAATAAGCTCGTTTGAGGGCCTCAAACGCACTTGAGCAGGAAGTTCAAGCGCACCATCAGAAAGTTCTTTTAAGTGTTCACGTATGAGTTCTTCGTTTACCGTGTCTTTGTTGTAAAGCAAGTAGGCCTTTTTCATTAAGTTGGCAATGACCTCAATGAAATAATCTTTGGCAGGACCGGGGTCCATTTGTTTGGCTTTTTCAATAAAGCCCGGGATAACAGCACCGTAATGCTTTTGCTTTACTTTGTTAGGCTTGGGATAAGGAATTTTTTTTGGTCTTTCCTTAATGGCCTCCGGATCGGGTGGGGGAAATGGCCCGTCTACTTCCAGTTTATGGTCAGAAATGATGTACAAATGGTCCCAAAGCTTCTGTTGAATTTCTTCGGTTTGGTTTTGGTCTTTGGTTGCGGGGTTTACCAAGCCCATCATTTTAATGATTCCAAAAGCAGCGGCTGTTCGCTCTTCACGGTCTTCTATGGTGCAAATTTGCTCTACCATTTCCTGAACAGCTCGGCCGTATTCCGGAAGTTTTATGGCACTTCGTTGAGAATTGTATTCCATGCAAGTATTTGAAATATCGGGGTAAGTTACGCTTTTCTGCGCACTGCTGTTTCGGCTGCCGCTACAATTTGTGGCACATCCAATCCGTATTTTTTGAGCAAGTCGGCGGGTTTGCCACTTTCGCCAAAGGTATCTTGGACAGCTACAAACTCTTGAGGGCAAGGCTTTCTAATGGCCAAAGTTTGAGCAATGGCTTCTCCTAATCCGCCGTACCTGTTGTGTTCCTCTACGCTTACCACAGCGCCGGTTTTTTCTAGGGAGCGAAGTAGTCCTTCTTCGTCAAAAGGTTTAATGGTGTGCACATTAAGTACTTCTGCGGCAATGCCTCGCTCACGTAAAACCTCAGCGGCCTCCAAGCTTTTCCAGACCATGTGTCCGCAGGCGGCAAGGGTAATGTCGGAACCTTCAACCAAGCGCTGGATTTTTCCAAGCTCAAAGGGCACAGATTCAGGAATAAATACAGGCCATTTTGGACGTCCAAAACGCAAATAAACCGGACCTTGATGCTGGGCTATGGCCAAGGTTGCTTGTTTGGTTTGTTCAAAATCAGCGGGAACAACAACGGTCATGCCGGGCAGCATGCGCATCATGCCAATATCTTCTAGGATTTGGTGGGTGGCACCATCTTCTCCCAAAGTGAGGCCGGCATGCGAGGCACATATTTTTACGTTTTTACCGCTATAGGCAATGGACTGACGAATTTGGTCGTAGACCCTACCGGTAGAGAAGTTGGCAAAGGTACCGGTGAACGGAATATAACCGCCGATGGTAAGTCCTGCCGCCATGCCCATCATATTTGCTTCGGCGATACCTACTTGAAAAAAGCGATCGGGAAAAGCTTTGGCAAATGCTCCCATTTGCAAAGACCCGGTAAGGTCAGCGGTAAGGCCGACCACTTTGGGATTGCTTTTTCCTAATTCCAGGAGGGCTTCGCCAAATCCGGACCGGGTATCTTTTTGATCTCTAATTGGAAATTTATCTAGTATGCTCATGTTTAGTAATCTCCCAAGGTTTCAGGGTTTTGTTCCAAAGCGGAGGCCAATTGTTCGTCGTTAGGAGCTTTGCCATGCCAAGCATGACTTCCCATCATAAAATCTACGCCATGGCCCATTTCGGTTTTCATTAAAATTACTACCGGTTTTTCTTTCCCGGTTAAACTTTTGGCTGTAGATAAGGTTTTATCTACATCGGGCACTGAATTCCCGTTTTCTAAGACCAAAACTTCCCAACCGAAAGCCTTCCATTTGGCTTCCAAATCGCCCGGATCGCAAACTTCCTCTGTAGAACCGTCGATTTGTTGTCCGTTCCAGTCCACCACGGCCACTAAGTTGTTTATTTTCTTTGCGGCAGCATACATGGCGGCTTCCCAAACTTGTCCTTCTTGCAATTCGCCATCGCCCATAAGGCAAAACACCAGCTGAGGGTCTTGGTTGAGCTTTTTGGCTTGTGCCGCACCAATGGCTGCCGACAGCCCTTGTCCTAAAGAGCCGGAGGCAATGCGGATACCCGGCAAATGCTCTGCAGTAGCAGGGTGTCCTTGAAGTCTTGAATTGATTTGACGAAAAGTGGCCAATTCACTTTCTTCGAAATAACCTTTACGCGCCAAAACCGAATACCAAACGGGCGATATATGGCCGTTGGACAGAAAAAAGAGATCTTCACCAATGCCGTCCATATCAAAGACCGGAGCTTTGGTTTTCATGTGTTTAAAGTAAAGTGTAGCCAAAAGCTCGGTGCAACCTAAAGAGCCTCCCGGGTGTCCGGAGCTGCAGGCATGCACCATGCGCACAATATCGCGGCGTATTTGAGTGACCAACCGTTCGAGGTCGGTTTGAGTGTAGCTTTCCATGGCAGCAAAGGTAAGGATTGGGGTGAGATTTGGTTTTTCCTTTTGGCCATATCCTTAAGCATTCTTTCGTCTTTTTAGGTGGTTAAAGGCTATTTGTGCATGGCATTTGCATGTAAAAATGTCAACTACAGGAGGTCAAAAAGACTAAATCTATGGTTGGCGCTAAAAAATAAAGTAAATTGAGGGAGTGAAAACGTTGATTTTAGTTAGACATGCTAAATCCTCATGGAGCCAGGCGGGAGTTTCGGATCATGAAAGGGCATTAAATGCACGAGGGAAGCGAAATGCGCCTGCGATGGGGCGTTGGTTGTTGGGCAGTGGTTGGTTGCCGGATTATTGGTTGTGCTCTGATGCACGAAGGGCCAAAGATACTGCCTTTGCCATGATGCATGCTGCAAATCAAGCGCATTTAGAACTGACCTTAGTACCTGCCTTGTATCATGCTTCGCAGGAAATGTTGCTGCAACACATACAAGACCTGCCTGCGAGTGCGGAACGTGTGCTTATGGTAGGGCACAATCCCGGTTTGACTTATATTAATCGAAGTTTGGGCTTTAAGAGTTTGGATAATTTGCCCACTTGTGGATTAGTGATATGGCAAGCAACGGATTGGGGGGCTTTGGCTTACGGCAAGGCAAGGTATGTAATGCATCAATTTCCAAGGATGTTGCACCTCAAAGAATAAATGGGGCAGGGATGGAGGCGGTACCCCGGCGAAGTCCAAGCCACGGGCGGCCGCGGCTTTGGGGCGGAGCGTCTGCAAGCCCCCAAAGCCGGGTTGCCGCCAGTGGCTTGGACAAGCCGGGTAAAGCCGACAGCCCGGTTCAGCCCCCAAACCCCAAAAAACCAATAAAGAAGTCAATTATCTATTTTTAGGCCATGCAATACAGGCACAAAAAGCAGTTTGGTCAACATTTCCTGCGCGATGAATCCGCCTTGGAAGGTATCGTTCAGGCCTTAAAGGCGTATTGGCCGGCAGGGCCTGTTTGGGAAATTGGCCCGGGGCAAGGAGTATTGACTCGAAAATTGCTTCAGCACACGGCTTGGGAATTGTATTTGACCGAAATAGACCGGGATTTGCAAGCTTGGTTGCGCCAAAATATTTCTTTGCCCGAGGATCGATGGCTGGATGGCGACTTTTTGCGTGTGGCAAAGCCGGTAGAGGGGTCCATGGCACTTACCGGAAATTTTCCTTATCAGATTTCTACGGAAATACTTTTTCGCTTGTTGGATGAATATCCCAAAATACCGGTTATGGTAGGGATGTTTCAGCGTGAAGTAGCGCAACGGGTAGCGGCCAAGGAGGGCTCAAAGACCTATGGGGTGACCAGCGTATTGTTGCAAGCTTTTTTTGAGATTGAGTATTTGTTTGAATTGCCTCCGGAGGCTTTTGATCCACCTCCGCAAGTGCATTCTGCGGTGATACGGCTGCGTGCAAAACCGGAGGAGGCGGTGGCAGATTTGCCCTTGAAGCAGTTTAGGACCTTGGTAAAAACTGCTTTTGGTCAGCGAAGAAAAACTTTGAAAAACGCCTTGTCGGGTCTACATTTGTCGGAAGGGGTGCTGCCGGATGCGTGGAAAGGAAAGCGTGCGGAGCAATTGCCCGTTGAGGCCTTTGAGACCATGGCCCGAAGCTGGAAGGAAAACCTTTAAAATCCTCAGGGATGGAACTAAGCCATGAGCTGTTTGTACAATTTCGTCAAGCCTTGCGTGAGGAAGCGCAAGACGAGGTGTTGCGGCTGCTCGAAGATTGGCACCCCACCGATTTGGCGCAGGTTTTTCATGACTTAAGTACTGAAGAGGCCGACTATTTGTATACGGTTTTGGATCCTGACTTGGCCGCCGAAATTCTTACGGAGCTGGACGAGCAGGATAGGGAGCGGTTTTTGTCGAGGCGAACAGCGCGAGATATTGCCGAGAAGTTTGTAGAGAACCTGGATTCGGACGATGCGGCAGACATACTTTCGGAGTTGCCGGAGGAGCGGCAGCGGGAGATTTTGGCCGAAATCAACGACCCTGAAGTGGCCAGCGATATTGTGGATTTGCTGCAATACGACGAATATTCGGCGGGAGGGCTCATGGCCAAAGAGATGGTGCGGATTCGAGAAGATTGGAGCCGCGACCGCATCATACAAGAAATCCGAGAACAGGCCAGTGAAATTGAAAATGTGTATTCGGTTTATGTAGTTGACGAGCAGGACCGTTTAAAAGGGCTGATGCCTCTCAAACGGCTTTTGATAGAGCCGGATCATGTGCCTTTGCATCATATTTACATTGACAAGGTCGTGTATGTGGATGTGCATACACCGAGAGAAAAGGTTGCTCAAACCATGCAGAAATACGACTTGGTGGCCATGCCTGTAGTGGACCAGTTGGGGCGACTTGTGGGGCGCATCACCATTGATGATGTGGTGGACGTTATGCAAGAAGAAGCCGGCAAAGACTACCAGCTGCTTTCGGGGCTTAGCGAGGATGTAGAGTCCGATGACCATATATGGCCTTTGACCCGCGCCAGAATTCCTTGGCTATTGGTAGGACTTATGGGTGGAATTTTGGGAGCCAATGTTATAAGTCAATACGAGGATCAAATACAAATTCACCCGGAAATGGCCTATTTTATTCCTTTGATTGCGGCTATGGGCGGCAATGCAGGGGTGCAAAGTTCTGCGATTATTGTGCAGGGTTTGGCCAACAATAGCTTAAGAAAGGGGGCCGCCTTAAATAAGTTTTTGAAGGAGCTGGCAGTTGGCTTGTTGAACGGTCTGGTCTGTGCCTTGGTGGTTTTGGCCTACAATTTATTGTTTAGCAATGAGCTTCCCTTAGCCTTAACGGTGGGCTCTTCTTTGCTAACGGTGATTGTGACCGCAAGCGTAATGGGCACTTTTATACCACTTACACTGAATAAATTTGGAGTTGACCCTGCCCTTGCAACGGGACCGTTCATTACGACCATGAACGATATTTTAGGCATTTTCATTTACTTCCTAACGGGCAGAATAATGTACGCCTATTTGGTGTGAGGCCTACCTGCTTTATTTCTTTAAGGCGTAGATGCGTTCGATGATATCTACCACTTTTAGGCCTTCTAAAGCATTGGTTGTAGCAATGTTGCGACCTTCGAGGGTGTCAATTACGTTTTCGATAACGTAGTGGTGATTGGCCGCACTTCCTTTATATCCGCCGTAGTCGTTGGGAGGGTTTGAGGGCGGAAGTTCGGGCATGCTGTAATTATCGATATGGCAATACTCTACCCGATCCATGTATTGTCCACCCACTTTTACTGTTCCTTTAGATCCGATGATGGTTATGGAGCTTTCCATATTGGTGTCCCATATGGAAGTAGAATAGTTGATGGAGCCAAGTCCACCTTTGAGGAACTTAAAATTAACAAGGCCGCTGTCTTCAAAATCGGTGGCGTTTTGGTGGTTAAAATCTGCAAACCGTGCTGAGATGTCGGTAATGTCTCCAAAAAGCCAAAACATGATGTCTATAAAGTGGCTGAATTGAGTGAAAAGCGTGCCGCCATCGAGTTCAAGCTTGCCCTTCCAACCGTCTTTTTTATAGTATCGTTCGTCGCGGTTCCAGTAGCAATTGATGTGCACCATGTAGATTTCTCCGAGGCGTCCTTCTTCCAAAAGGCTTTTGAGCCACTGGGAGGGAGGACTGTATCGGTTTTGCATTACGCAGAACACCAAACGGGAGGACTGCAAGGATTGGTAAAGGACTTCTTCACAGGAGGCTTTGTTAAGTCCCATGGGTTTTTCGCAGACCACATGAAATCCTTTTTTGAGGGCCATGAGGGACTGCCGGGCATGAAATCCATTTGGTGTGCAAACGTTTATGACATCTGCTTTTAAGCCTGAGGCATAAAAGGCCTCCTCACTTTCAAAAAAAGGAACTCCAAACTCAGATTCGAGGCTTTGTTTTTGCGAAGCATCGGTATCGATAAGAGCCACCAGCTCAGAGGCCGGATTATTTTTAATCATGTGTGCATGGCGTTTGCCTATATGGCCGGCGCCGAGGACAACAAAACGAGTCATAAAACCAAATTATGGCCTCAAAACTAAGGATAATTGTGGGCTCTTGGTTGCCTGCTTTAGGCTTTAGCCAAAAAGCTTTCCATGTCTACCGGTAAATAGCGACGAATAACCAAGCGAAGTTTGGCCGTGTAGCGTTCTCTGCGTTCGGACCAGCGCAAAAGCCCTTGGGTAAGTTGGCAAGGATCGAGGGATTTGCCCTGCCGACGGTATTCGGACCGCATGATTCTGAAATCCTTGTAGGCCCAGTGGGTATTTATGGTAATGGCATAGTCTTTTATGCCTTCGTGCATGTTTTTGTAAGACTTAAGGTAATAAAAGGTGGAACCGCTTGAAGTTACCAAAGGATTACCTGTTTGGCTTCTACTGGTAAGTCCAAAAAAGTTAAAGGTGTTTCGGGCGGCCTTACTTTTACCCCAGCCAGATTCCAGAATGGCTTGTGCCAGCACAATTTCCTCGGGGATTTCGTCCACTTTGTGTGCTAAGCTTTGAATGCGCCACCAAACCTGAGCTTTTAAGCTGCCGGTTTGGGGAGTATCTGTGGGCTCATCATATTTTTCGGCGATGCGCAACAATTGTTGGTAGGCCTGGATAGGCAACCAGCCTTTGATGGCCAAATGTGCTCTCCAATACCGAATGATTTGGCGCTCTTTTCGAATTTCATTGTTCACTTTTCGCACTTCCGGTAAAAATTCCCGAATAAATGCATCGCCCGTTTTGGTCAAACGTGCTGCATTCACTTCTGTTGTAGGGAAAAATTGGAGGGTGGAAAATGTGAAAAAAACTAAAAACCAGTTTTTTATCATGCAATATATGCCTTGGTTAAAGCGGGGGCAAAGGTGAGGACTTTTTTTAAACTGTGCAAGAGTTTTGTTATTTTTATTATTTGGGATAAAAAATAGCCCGACGGAGGTGTGGGATGTGCTGTGTATCTTTGCTGAAAACTAGCGCATGGATTTGGAATTCAACAAAAATGAAGACCACCTAAAGCTAAAGGTGGTAGAAATGGAGAAGAAGCTTCGCCAAATCTATTTGGGCGGCGGCAAAAAGCGTATCGAAAAGCAGCACGCTCAAGGAAAGCTTACCGCAAGAGAGCGGATTGACTTTCTAAAGGACAATAACGAACCCTTTTATGAATTAGGTGCATTTGCCGGAGACGATATGTATGCCGAGGAAGGCGGTTGCCCGGCAGGAGGGGTGGTTATGGGGATTACCCGGGTGAGCGGAAGGCTTTGCCTGGTGGTTGCCAACGATGCCACCGTTAAGGCAGGCGCTTGGTTCCCCATTGCTGCCAAAAAGAACCTCCGAGCGCAAGAAATCTCCATGGAGAACCGCCTACCAATCATTTACTTGGTAGACAGTGCCGGGGTCTATTTGCCTATGCAGGACGAAGTATTTCCTGATAAGGAGCATTTTGGACGGATTTTTAGAAACAACTCTATAATGTCTTCTATGGGAATTACCCAAATTGCTGCGGTGATGGGTTCCTGTGTGGCCGGAGGGGCCTATCTTCCTATTTTGAGCGATGAAGCGCTTATTGTGGACAAAACGGCTTCTATTTTTTTGGCCGGTTCCTATTTGGTAAAGGCAGCCATAGGGGAAGAAATCGACAACGAAACCTTAGGAGGTGCCGAAACCCACAGCGAAATTTCAGGAGTAACCGATTACCGATGCGCCGACGACAAGGACTGTCTTAACCGCATCCGGTTTATCATGGACAAACTGGGAAGTAGTCAAGAGGCCGGATTTAGTCGGGTGGAGGCTGTAGAACCAAAGCGTCCAATCTCGGATGTATATGGCATTATGCCAACATCTCGCGACAAGCCTTACGATGTACGTGAACTTCTGAAGTGCCTTTGCGACAATTCGGAGTTTCAAGAATACAAGGAGGCCTATGGCAAAACCATTGTTTGCGCCTATGCCCGCATCGACGGATGGGCCGTGGGTATTGTAGCCAACCAGCGAAAAATTGTAAAAAGCAAGAAAGGAGAAATGCAATTTGGTGGGGTAATTTATTCCGACAGTGCAGATAAGGCCGCACGATTCATCATGAATTGCAACCAAAAGAAAATTCCTTTGGTGTTTTTACAAGACGTTACCGGATTTATGGTAGGTAGCCGTTCGGAGCATGGAGGCATTATTAAAGATGGGGCCAAAATGGTGAATGCGGTATCCAATTCCGTGGTTCCCAAAATCACCATAATTACCGGAAATTCTTTTGGCGCCGGAAACTATGCCATGTGCGGAAAAGCCTACGACCCACGATTCATCTATGCTTGGCCAACCGCCCAGATTGCCGTAATGGGAGGTGCCCAAGCGGCCAAAACCCTTTTGCAAATAGAAAAAGCAACGGCAAAGGGAAAAGGGCAAGAATACAGCCAAGAAGAAGAAGACGCCCTGCTTAAAAAGATTGAAGACCGCTATGCCAAACAAATGACGCCCTATTATGCCGCTTCACGGATTTGGGTAGATGAGGTGATTGACCCTGCGAAAACCAGGGCTTATATTTCTGTTAGTTTGGAAGTTGCAAATATGGCACCTATAGAAAAGGCCTTTAATCCCGGGATTTTGCAAACCTAAAGGGCAAATTGGTTCAGGTTAATAGCTATGGCATTCGGTAATTTCCTTCTCGGAACCCGGGGGCAATAACCAATGGCTGCGGTAAACCAACCATGCCCCGCTCAAGAGAAGCCAACAACCAATAAGCAATTGGCGCTTTTTAAGCCAGGGTTGCAGCATATCTCTTATGGCGGAAATGCCCATCATGGCCGGCCAAGTGCTAAGCGCAAATAGTCCCATAAAGCTAAGTCCTCCCAACCAGGTTCCCTGCATGGAGGCTCCCGCTAATGCGGCCCAAAGAAGTCCGCAAGGCAACAGCCCGTTTACCAGTCCCAGACCCACCAAAGACAAAGGATGTTTTTTGCGCATCCAAAACCCGGCAGCTTTTTTCCATAAAGGGGGATAAGACAGCCGAGCTTTATTAGGAATAAAGTAGGCAAGCCCCCAGACCATCATTAAGATGCCCGCCAATACTCCAATTTGATGCTGCCAATTGGAACTAAATATTCCGGTTCCTGCCCATCCGGCTAGGGCACCCAAAGCCGCGTAGCTTACGGAACGACCGGAATGGTAGAGCAATCCGGCTTGCCAGGCCTTGAGTTTCCTAGCCTGGGCCGCCAAAACCAAAGGCCCACACATGCCCATGCAGTGCAAACTGCCGGCAAGTCCAAGTATGGGTGCCGTTAGCAGCATGTTATAAGGAGATTTGGCTTTGGAAGGCAGCGGCTTTTCCGTCAACTACCCAGTCCAATTTAATGGTCCATTGTCCGGCCGGAGCGTCGTTCATGGATACCATCAGCTGGTTACCTTCGGTTCTAAAGAACAAGTCTTCTTTGGAATTGCTGGCTCTGTACAAGTGACAACTGAACCCTTGGTCGGGAAGGGTTTTGCTAAACCAAACTTCGAGCCTTCGGGATTCTGGATTGAAGGATATGGAGGGCTTATGGTGCTCTTTTAATCCCTGCTTTAGGGCTTCCATTTGCTGGCCATAGCGAACCTCTTCTTCGTAATAATTTTCAACTACAAGATCCACTTGAGCATGCTTTACCACAATGGTTACCAAGGTGGCCATAAAGGCCACAAAGAGCACAAGTACAAGTACAATTCCTTTTCCCCAGTTCATAACTATTTATTTAAATACCATTGGACCGGCAAAGTCAATTTCCAGATGTTGGCGTTCACTGCCCGCTTGTAAAGTAAAGGAAAGGGGCGTGGTATGTCCTTTAAGGTGTTCAGGAGCTACCGATACCATAAAAATCAAATCCTTTTTTTCACTTCCGGCCAACCATTGGGTGGCTCCTCCGGCCAATTCTACACCTACAAAAGATTCGCTCGGCTTTATGGCAAGGGGTAGGGAATCTCTGGTTTTATTGACTACCTGAAGTTTGTAAAGGTTTTGAATATGTCCTTCGTGGGAGGTCGTGTACAACTTCCCGGGCACTTTGGTAATGGTAGCTTCTACGGCAGATCGGGTGGCCAATAATACCACGAAGATGCCCACCAAAACAGACAAAACACCGGTATAGCCCCACTTTCTTGCATCCATTTTGGGTTTGGTGCCGTGTTTTATGCTTTGTTGAGAGCCGTAACGCACCAATCCTTCGGGTTTGCCCACTTTGCGCATGATGTCGTCGCAGGCATCTATGCAGGCAGTGCAGTTTACGCAATCCAATTGAATCCCGTTTCGAATGTCAATTCCGGTAGGACAACTGGCTACACATTTGAAGCAGTTGATGCAATCGCCGGAACCTTCTTTTTTTCCTCGGGGTTCGCCTCGGCTTTCGTCATAAATGACATGAAAGGTATCCGGGGTAATAAGTGCTCCCTGCAATCGGCCATAAGGGCAAATAATGGTGCAGGCGATTTCGCGCAATTGAGAAAACACCAAATAAAAAACAGTGGAAAACCCCATAAGAGCTATAAATCCGCTCAAATGAGCCGCAGGGCCCTCCCAAACTAGGTGTTTCATTTCTCCCATGCCCACAATATAGGCCATGGCTGTGTGGCCTATGGCTAAGGAAATGGCGATGAAAATGAAATGCTTAAGGCCTTTCCGCCACAGTTTATCCCAATCCCAGGACCTTTTGTTTAACAGCTTTTGTTGACTTGCATTTCCCTCAATGGCATATTCTATTTTGCGAAACACCATTTCCATAAACAGCGTTTGCGGGCAAGCCCAACCGCACCAAATACGGCCAAAAGCTACGGTAAATAAAATGATGAACACAAAGAATATAAGGGCTGCCAAGAGCAAATAAATGGTATCCTGCGGCCAAAAAATCACCCCGAAAAGAATAAACTTACGCTCCAAAAAATTCAAAAGGAAAAAGGGCTCCCCATTTACCTGAATCAATGGCATGGCAAAGAAAAAGGTGAGCAAGATGGCGGTAACCAACACCCTTCTTTTGTGCCATTTACCCGAAGGTTTAAGGGGATACAGCCATTTTCTCTTCCCGTCTTCGGTTACATTGGGAAGAAGTGAGCGATAATCTTCGGCGTGTTCCAAAAAGTCCATGGAAATCTTTATTGGGCTTGAGCTACTACTGGCTCCTCGGTAATTGCCAAGCTGTCTACGCTTTGCGCGCTACTGTCTTGACTTTGCGTTTCCTCTCCGGTCCATAGGTCTCCTTGAGGCTCTAAGGCATCGGGTGGGTTGCTACCCTCCAAACTCAAAACAAAAGAGGCTATGTTTCTAATTTCACCGGGAGACATTTGGTCGTTCCAAGGAATCATTCCCTTTTCAGGAACCCCATAGCTAATGGTTCTAAATACGTTTTTAATGCCTCCCCCGTGCAGCCAGTAGAGGTCGGTGAGGTTGGGACCTGCCCCTCCTTCTCCCAAATTTCCGTGGCAGGCTGCGCAATTGTCCAAAAACAATTGTTTGCCTTCTGCTAAGTCTTTGGGGTCATCGGAAAGGGTCACGTTTTCTTCGCTCATGGCATCTGCCATCTTTTTACGCCATGCATCTTTTATGGCATTCCCTTTTTCCATTTCCGCAGCGTACTCTTCGTATTGGGTAGGACCATAACCTAACACTTGATACCAAGCCATATAAATCACGGCAAAGGCAATGGTGCCTACAAACATCCATTTGAGCCAAGGCGGCATGCCATTGTCCATTTCTCGTATGCCATCGTAGGAGTGGTCTTCCATAATCAAATCCTCCTCCATTTCGATGGGCTTTAGGCCAACTACCTTTCTTCGGTACCAGTCCATTAAGGTCATAGGTTCCGGCAGCGGTTCAAGTCCCTGGCTTTTGCGCTCCAAATTCTGCAAGGCGCGCACCTCGGTTCGAATTAGTTTTACCTGAGCTACGGCTAAAATAACAAGCACTATGCCCAAGATTACCAACATGAGCAACACCAAATCATCCATACCGATGCCGGCAGAGGCTCCTGAAGCAGGCACAGAGTCGACTTCTTGCCCAATCAATAAAGAGGGTAGGGAAGAAAGCAAAAGGAAATAAACAAACTTTTTCATGTCGCAGGTTTCAAAATTCGTTGGTTTCGTCCTCTAGGGGAATGTTTTTCTTTCGGTTCATTTCCTCCTTTTTGGCCCGTATTACATACCATCCAAGACCTAAAAAGAAAAGAAAGAAGATACTTAAGGATATGATGGGATATACCTCAATATTGGGTATGTTCCTGGCTACTTCTTTAATCATGGCTTAGCGTTTGAAGCAGTTTCTGTAACTTTAATATCGGTGCCTAAGCGTTGCAAATAGGCGATGAGGGCTATAATTTCTCGATTGGCCGGCACCTCAATCTTTTGCTTCATCAAATTGGTGGCAATGGAATCGGCCTGGCGGCTCAAGTCGGCATTGGCTTGTTCAGCATATCCTTCCGGATATGGAACACCCAACTTTTGAAGGGTTTTAATCCGTGTGGCGGTTACTGAGGTGTCCAACTCGTTTTCTACCAACCAAGGGTATCTTGGCATTATGGAACCCGTACTTGTACTGGTAGGATCCAGCATGTGGTTAAAGTGCCACCCGTCGGGATACTTTCCGCCCACCCGGTGCAAGTCAGGACCGGTGCGCTTTGAGCCCCACAAGAAGGGACGGTCATACACAAACTCTCCCGCTTTGGAGTACTCTCCATAGCGCTCGGTTTCGCTTCGGAAGGGCCGAATCATTTGACTGTGGCATCCCACACAGCCCTCGCGTATGTATATGTCTCGGCCATGAAGCTCCAAGGCAGTATATGGCTTAACACTTTCAATGGTGGGTACATTGGATTTAATAAGAAAGGCCGGAACAAATTCTATAACTCCACCAATCAATATGGCCAAAAAGGTCATTACGGTAAAGAAAACAGGCTTGCGCTCCCAAACCCGGTGCCAAAACTCTTTGCCACCGCTGCGCATAGGCGCCAAGGCAGGAGCAGATGCCTCTTCTTCGGCCACAAACTTGCCGGAATAGGCCGTTTTAACTAAGTTATACACCATAAGGAATACACCTATCAGGTAAAGGCTTCCTCCAATGCTGCGCACCATGTGCAAATCCAAAATTTGATTGGTCGTTTCCAAAAAGCTGTAGGCCAATTGTCCGCTTTGCTCAAAATTCTTCCACATCAAACCCTGCGTAACCGCAGCGGTGTACATGGGCAGGGCGTAAAATATGATGCCCATGGTGCCAATCCAAAAGTGCCAGTTGGCCAAACTTTTGGAGTACAATTTGGTATTCCACATTTTAGGAACCAGCCAGTACAGCATACCAAAGGTCAGGAAGCCGTTCCAGCCAAGCGCACCTACGTGCACGTGGGCCACAATCCAGTCGGTGAAGTGGGCTAGGGCATTTACCTCTTTGAGCGAAAGTAGAGGACCTTCCAAAGTGGCCATACCGTAAGCAGTAACGGCCACTACCATGAATTTCAAAACCGGATTTTCACGGACACGATCCCAAGCGCCACGCAGGGTTAGGAGTCCATTTACCATACCTCCCCAGGAGGGAGCAATGAGCATAATGGAAAACGCGGTGCCCAAAGCTTGAGCCCACCCGGGCAAAGCAGTATACAGCAAGTGGTGCGGACCCGCCCAGATATAAATAAAAATCAAGGCCCAAAAGTGAACAATGGAGAGCTTGTAAGAGTAAACCGGCCGCTCTGCCGCTTTAGGCAAGAAGTAATACATAAGCCCCAAAAAGGGAGTGGTTAAGAAAAAGGCTACCGCATTGTGCCCATACCACCACTGCACCAAGGCATCTTGCACCCCGGCATACAGCGAATAACTTTTCATGCCGTCGGCCGGCAAGGCCAAGTTGTTTACCACATGAAGCACAGCCACGGTCACAAATGAGGCCAAGTAAAACCAAATGGCCACATACATATGACGCACCCGGCGCTTGATCATGGTCATAATCATGTTAATCCCAAAGGCCAACCAAACCAAAGTAATGGCAATGTCTATCGGCCACTCCAATTCGGCATACTCTTTTGAACTGGTATAGCCTAGAGGGAGCGTTATTGCTGCCGATAAAATAATGAGCTGCCAGCCCCAAAAGTTAAACCAACTCAAAAACTTACTCCACATCGCTGCCTTAAGCAGCCTGGGCATGGAATAATAAATACCGGTAAAAATGGCGTTGCCCACAAAGGCAAAAATTACCGCATTGGTGTGCAGTGGACGTATCCGGCCAAAGGTGGTAAAGGAGGTGTCCATGTTGGCCGGTACCCACCACAGCTGAAAAGCCGCAAGCAAGCCCACCAGCATGCCCACAACGCCCCACACAACAGTGGCAATTAAAAAGGCCTTGACAATTTTATTGTCGTACTTAAAGTGCTCCATGGTTTTTTGATTCCGATTGTTTGCTTTGGGTCACCCCATCTTCTTGCAGCATGCGCAATGCCGGAGTTTGCGTGTCCTCAAATTGCCCCTTCTTAACGGCCGAAAAAAACAGCCACAAAAAGAGACCTGCAACACACAAACTAATTCCAATCAATACGAGCAATACTTGCATGCGATGGGCTTTAAACACACCAAAGGTCACCTTCTTTCGAGGCTTCGGGTATGAGCCACGTCAGGGCAAAAAATGATATTTCTCATGTTTTGCGCAAGGGCTTTATTAACAGTTTTTTAGAAAGTTGATTTGACTGACTTTTGACTATTTTTTTTTGGGGCGCCGGGCGGGCCCTTGCCTTTACTCCAAAGCCCAAAGGCCATGTGCCCCTATGCCGCCCGAGAGCTTCCTGTGGTCGCTTCGGCCGGCCAAGGGGCACAGGGCCTTTGGGCTTCGGGGTACCGGCGCGGTCCCTGCGCCTGTATCCTCCGTTTATAGATTGCAGCTGTTTTTTTGACTTGTTCTAGCTATCCACCACGTACGACTTATAGCCCAGGCTACCACCGTTAAACTGCTTATAGGCATTAGAATCGCCGCAATTACAGGGTGCAACCATCCGGCCAAGGCAACCCCTACACCTATGGTATTGTACAGAATACTTAAGGTGAAACACTCTTTTATTATACGTGTAGTTTCTCTACTTAAGCGCAATATATCGGGAAAGTCGGCTAAATTTCCCGCCTCCAGAATGGCATCGCAAGCCGGAAAAAATCCGTTTACCGTACCCGTTACCGCCACCCCAATATCGGCTTTTTTTAAGGCCGGGGCGTCGTTCAAACCGTCGCCCAAAAAGCAGACCTTGCGCTCTTCTTTTTGCAGTTGTTCAATGGCTTTTACTTTGTCCTCGGGTTGCTGCCTAAACAACAAACGTGCCTTTGAACCGGCCCAGCTTGCTAAAGTTTTGGCTTCGCCCTCGTGGTCTCCGCTAAGAATGCATAAGGCATGGCTTTTCCCCAGCTTTTGCAACATGCCCTGAACCCCCTGCCGGTATTGATTCTGAAAGTGAAATCCCCCCAACACGCCATCGGGGCTTGCAAAAAGGGTTCGGCCTGTGCGCCAAGGGTCATCCGGATGTTGACTTACCCAAGCATAATGTCCCAGTTTCCAACCTTCTGCAGTCTGCAGTCCTTTTCCGGGGAGTTCCTCTACAGCTATGCCATTATTTGTCTTTATGTTTTGGCTTTCCAGCCAATGTTTAATGGCCAAACTCACCGGGTGCCGCGATTGCGAAACCATAGAAGCAAGGGTTTGCAGGGCCTCATCCGAGAGCGGCGCTCCATTCCATACCACTTTTCCGGTTTTGCCTTCGGTCAGGGTGCCGGTTTTGTCAAACACCAAGGTTTGCGCGTGCGCCAGCTCCTCCAAAACCTTGGGTTCGCGCACAAAAAAACGTCGACGGGCCAACAAACGGGCCATATTGCCCGTGGCAAAGGGGGCACTTAAGGCCAAGGCACAAGGGCAAGCAATAATTAGGATAGAGCTTACAATTTCGAGCCAGCGGTCGGGCGATTGGAAATACCAAAACAGGCCGCCACCTAAAGCCACCAAGAGTACGGCCAAAATAAACCAACCCGCCAAGGTATCGGTTAAGCCTTTGCCTTGCGTTTTGAGGGCATCTTGTGCGCCTTTGTTCCAAAGTCCTTTCAGGTAGCTTTGGTCGGCTCCCTGTTCCAATTGCATGTCAAAAACCTGCCCGGCATTTCGCGCTCCGGCAAAAACTGCCGTTTGGGCTTTAATGGAGAGGGCTTCGCTTTCTCCGGTTACAAAACTGTAATCCAACGAGGCTTTGGGGCTAAGTAAGGTGCCGTCGGCAGGCACTAAATCTCCGGGAAAGAGGCGTACTTTATCCCCTTTTTTTAGCTGACTCACCGGCCGTTCTATTTCGGTATCGGCTTCCAAGGCCACGGCAGAAAGTGGGAGGTAGCCGGCCGGGTCTCGGTCAAACCGGAGCGAATGAAAAATGCGCGCCTGATACCATTTGGCCAGCAATAGAAAGAAAATAAGTCCGGCCAAGCTGTCGGCATAGCCCGGCCCGGTTTCACTTAAAATATCCCATGCCGTACGAATAAAGAGCACCAGCATGCCTAAAGCAAGGGGTATATCAATATGTACTTGTCGGTTTTTTATGGCCAACCAAGCGGTTTTGAGGTAATCGGCCCCGGAAAAAAAAAGCAAAGGCAGGCAAAAGGCCAGGTTTAAGTATTGAAAACTTCGGTAAAGCAAAGGATCTTCGGCCTCTGTAAACCCTAAGTATTCGGGAAAACTCAAGAGCATAACATTACCTAAGGAAAACCCGGCTACGCCGAGTTGCTGGATTAAGGTATGGTTGCCTATTCCTTTTTTGTTGTTTTGGGCTTGGTCGGGCTGGGGTGAGTAGCCAATACTGCTAAGCAATAAAGCGAGTTCAGAAGCTTTTATGGTGTTGGGGTTTACCCAAAGGTCTATGGTTCTGTTGCTCAAATTGGCCTCAGCCGAAAGGATTCCTGGGTGTAATTCAGGAAGGCGATCGAGCAACCAAATGCAGGAAGCACAATGCATACCGGGAAGGTACCAACGCGCACGAGCCTTATCTTCTTGCCAAAATTTCCAAACGGTGTTTAGGTGTTCCGGGGCATCCATCCAGGCAAAGCGGGCCTTTTCGGGTCGGTTCGAAGAGCGTTCCGGAAGCGCATAATAGGCTTCTAAGCCGCTGTGATGCAGCATATGGTATACCTCGGCGCAGGCCGTGCAGCAAAAAAGTTCTTTCTCTTTTTGGATCGGGCTAGCACCAATAGGGTCGCCACAATGAAGACAGGGTTGTTCGGGCGCATGCTCCATGGGGTCAAATGTCAGGAATTGAAGGTTCAAAAAGCATGATTTTGGTCATGCTGGTCAAAAGAAAGCTAAGCTCTCGAAGCTTGCTATGGAAGACGGGCCAGGGACAGCAGCGGCAGCCCGGAGGAGCCGGCCTTTGCTAGGGCGCAGCGGCCGGGCGGAGCGCAGCAAGCCCCGGGGGCTGCTTGCCCTAGCATAGGCCGGAGCCGAGGACTATAGCGGATGGCCCGTTCGGCCCCCAAAACGTTCAAATGTCATTAAAACTTGCAAGCTTCCTTATGAAATCCTACATTTACCCCAAGCGCAACAACAACCTATATGAAAAAACTTGCCGATACGTTTCACTGTGCGGATTGCAAGGCGCGGCACAGGTCGGTATTTAATCAAATTCCTTTAGATGCAGTAGAGGAAGTGGATGTAGGAAAAACCTGCTTCCAATTTAAACGAGGCGAAAGTATTTTTTACGAAGGTCATACTCCGCAAGGGGTGTATTGCATTGAGACCGGTAAAGTGAAGATTTACCGAACCGGACCCGATGGAAAAGACCAAATTGTGCGTTTGGCACGTGAGGGAGATATGGTGGGCTACCGCTCCCTGCTTAGCGGCGAAAAGTACAGCAGTACGGCCAGTTGTTTGGACGAAACCACGGTGTGTTTCGTTCCAAAGGCGCAACTCATGACCTTATTTGCCAGGCAAAGCTGTCTTTCGATGCGTTTTATGCAACAAGCCTGTCATGAGCTGGGCGAAGCAGGAAAGCTAATTACCAACTTAGCTCAGAAAAGCGTGCGAGAACGTATGGCGGAGGTGCTGCTTATGCTCAAAGAAACCTTTGGTCTTACCGAAGACCATGCCTTGGACGTGCGTCTGTCGCGCGAGGAATTGTCCAACCTGGCAGGCACCGCCACCGAATCTTGCATTCGGGTGTTGTCTGATTTTCAGCAAGAAGGGATGATTCGCTTGGACGGCAAACGGATAGTGCTGGAAAGCATTCCCCAATTGGTGCGAACAGGGCGGGTAGAAGAGTAGGCTGCATTTATTCATTTCTTTTCCTGATTTATATCATGGTGTGTAAGCTATGCCCTGATTAGCTTTGTGCTAAGCATGGCAGAAACTACACAAATACGCAAGTTGCCATTTCATCTTTCGGGCTTTGCTTCGCTGGCCGGGGAAACGGTGCACCGAAATATTCGGGTGCAGCGCCTAAGCTGGCCGGGTGTAAAGGTGTTGGAACTTGAAGCCGGAGTTGGTTACCGTCTGATTCGCGGCCGTATAGAGCTTTGCCACAAAGATGGGGCTTGCCTTTGGCTTGGGCCTGGCGACTTGTTTGGATTTGGACATTGGCCATTTTTAGCCCCGGATTGGAAACACGTGGTGGCGCGCACAAGTTGCATTGATTGCTTGGCCGAAGAAGATTTAAAGAACCTAAGTGCAGAGGCTCCTTATTTTGTTTTTAGTGCCATGCAAGAGATGTTAAGGCAAATTGCCGAAGTGGAAAAACAGGCGGGAATGCTTCAAGGGGTGGTGCAAGACGACCAACTATTTGCCTTGCTTCAAACCTTGGCCCGAAAGTTTGGGCGGGATTCCGAAGGCTTTTTAAATATGCAAGCCAGCAATCAAGAGTTGGCTCAGTATTTGGGCGTGAGCCTAAGTACCTTGCGGCGTGGCTTGCTTAGATTAGAGCAAGCCGGGAAAGTGCTTAGGCGCCGAGGGCGGCTCAAAACCATAAGTTAAGCATCAGCTTTGAGTAAAGCCATCCCAGCCTCCGGCTGTAATAGGATGCGCTTTTCCACTACTGTCTACCATATGGTAGTTGTTTTCTTGGTCTGTGGTGAAACCAATAATGTGTACGTCGGGAATGGATTCCAAAGCTTGGGCATGGCTCACAGGAACGGTAAACAACAGTTCATAGTCTTCACCGCCATTTAAGGCCAATACAAAGGGATCTAATTTCATGGTCTCGGCCAGCTTATACACCTCTTGGTCAATAGGTATGCGTTCGGCATCCAAGCGGATTCCAAGTTTGGAAGCTTTTGCCAATCTAAGCAAATCTGTAGCTAAACCATCGGAGACATCGGTCATGGCACTCACCGGTATGTTGGCTTCTTTTAAATGTCCGAGGACATCGAAGCGTGCTTCGGGTTTGAGTTGTTTTTCGAGCAGATAGGGGAATTCTTCTAGGTCGGGTTGCACTTCCGGGTTAGCTTTAAAGACCTCTTTTTCTCTGTCCAGCAGCAAAAAACCGGCAAATGCAGCCCCTAGGCTACCGCTTACACAAATAAGCTCGTTGGCTTGCGCCGTGTTTTGACGGATGGCTTTACCGGGTTCTACCTCGCCAATAGCCGTTAAGTTCAGGTGCAAATGTTGAAGGGAAGGGGAGGTGTCGCCACCTACTAAGTCCACCTTATATATGCTGCAAGCCAACAAAACTCCGGCAATGAGTTCCTCGTAGGCTTCGAGGGTAAATTTTGGAGGAAGCGCAAGGCTCAGTAAAACTTGGGTTGGCTTAGCGCCCATGGCGGCAATATCGCTCAAATTAACCACCACAGCTTTGTATCCCAAATGCTTGAGGGGGCTGTAGGACAGGTCGAAATGCACGCCTTCGGTAAGTAAATCGGTGGTTATGACTTGCTCCATGTTTTTTGTTTGGAGCAAAGCCGCATCGTCTCCTATGCCAAATATGGAGGAGGGGTGCTGCAGATGCACTTTTTCGCGAATGAGCTCAATAAGTTTGGCTTCTCCAATTTGACCTAAGGGTGTTTTTTCAGAATTTTCTAGCAACATATGGGCAAATATCGCTTGCTTATACCGATTGTGGGTTCTAATTTTGTGGCAAATAAAGTTATTTAGAATTTTTCTAAATAAGCTTAAACTTCTTTTGGACTTATACGTTCAACCTAATGTAACGCTATGATTACCGTAACCGAAAAAGCAAAGAAGCGATTGAGCGAGCTCATGCTTGCCGATTCCTTTGATCCCGCCAGCCATTTTGTGCGCGTGGGGGTAAAGGGTGGAGGCTGTTCTGGTCTTTCTTACCAGTTGGCTTTCGATAAAGAATCCTCTGACCAAGATCAAGTCATTGAAGACAATGGCATGCGCATCGTAGTAGACAAAAAAAGCTTGTTGTATCTGGCCGGTACCTCTTTGGAGTTCTCGGATGGGTTAAACGGCAAAGGTTTTGTCTTTCATAACCCCAATGCATCGCGGACTTGCGGTTGCGGGGAAAGTTTCTCCCTCTAAACAGCTACCATGACCGAACAAGATAAATTACTTAACGAAGTCACCACAAGAGAATACCAATACGGTTGGTCGACCGATTTAGACATGGAAAGCTTGCCTCCAGGTCTAAACGAAGACACCGTACGCTTTATTTCGGCCAAAAAGGAGGAGCCTGAATGGTTGTTGGAGTGGCGCTTAAAGGCGTTTAGGTATTGGCAAACCATGAAGGAGCCCAAATGGGCGCATGTGTCCTATCCGCCGGTGAACTTTCAAGACATTATTTATTATGCTGCGCCTAAAACCAAACCCCAATACGAGTCTTTGGATGAGGTAGATCCCGAATTGCTCGAAACCTTCAATAAATTGGGAATCTCTTTAGAGGAGCAAAAAATGTTGGCAGGGGTAGCCGTAGATGCAGTCATTGATTCGGTTTCCGTTAAAACTACCTTTAGAGAAAAGCTGGCTGAAGTGGGTATTATTTTTTGTTCCATTTCGGAGGCTGTAAAAGAACACCCGGACTTGGTGAAGAAATACCTCGGCTCGGTTGTTCCTTACAAAGACAACTTCTATGCAGCGCTCAATTCCGCGGTTTTTTCGGATGGTTCATTTGTATACATTCCCAAAGGCGTGCGCTGCCCCATGGAATTAAGTACTTACTTCCGAATCAATGCCATGAACACCGGTCAGTTTGAACGGACCCTTATTGTGGCCGAAGAAGCCTCTTATGTAAGTTACCTTGAAGGCTGCACTGCTCCCATGCGCGACGAAAATCAGCTCCATGCGGCTGTGGTAGAATTGGTGGCTATGGAGGATGCGGAAATCAAATACTCGACCGTACAAAACTGGTATCCCGGCGATAAGGACGGCAAAGGGGGCATTTATAATTTTGTAACCAAGCGCGGCATTTGCGCCGGAGATCGCTCCCGTATTTCTTGGACTCAAGTAGAAACCGGCTCTGCCATTACCTGGAAATATCCTTCCGTAATTTTAAAGGGCGATCACTCCGTGGGCGAGTTTTTCTCCGTAGCCGTTACCGGAAACAAGCAACAAGCCGATACCGGTACCAAAATGGTGCACTTGGGCAGAAATACCAAAAGCACCATCATAAGCAAAGGCATTAGCGCCGGGGAGTCCAATAACAGCTACCGCGGCCAAGTAAAAATGGCTCCAAAGGCCAAAGGTGCTCGTAACTTTTCGCAATGCGACTCCCTACTGCTGGGAAGCCGTTGCGGGGCTCATACCTTTCCTTACATTGAAGTGGACAACTCCACAGGAAAGGTAGAGCACGAGGCCACTACTTCCAAAATTGCAGAAGACCAGATTTTTTACCTCAACCAACGCGGTATTCCTACCGAAAAGGCAGTGGCACTTATTGTAAACGGCTATTGCCGCGAAGTACTCGATAAATTGCCCATGGAGTTTGCGGTTGAAGCAAGGAAATTGCTGGAAATTTCTTTGGAAGGATCGGTAGGATAAGTATTGTTAACGCTAAGAATCGAAATACATGTTGAACATTAAAAACCTCCATGCCGAAATCGAAGGCAAGGAGATTTTAAAGGGCTTGAATCTGGAAGTCAAGCCCGGAGAAGTACATGCCATAATGGGGCCAAATGGTTCGGGAAAGTCTACCTTGGCTTCTGTTTTGGCAGGCAAGGAAGAATACGAAGTAACTCAAGGCGAAGTGCACTTTAATGGAAAAGACTTGCTGGAAATGGCTCCCGAAGAAAGAGCCGGTGACGGTTTGTTCTTGGCCTTCCAGTATCCGGTAGAAATTCCCGGTGTTTCCATGATGAACTTTTTGAAAACTTCCATTCAAGAGGTGCGCAAATACAGAGGTCAGGATCCTTTGGAAGCCAAAGACTTTCTGAAACTGGTCAAAGAGAAGCAAGCCCTTGTAGAATTGGATAAAAAACTGGCCAACCGCTCCGTAAACGAAGGTTTTTCGGGGGGAGAAAAAAAGCGCAATGAGGTTTTTCAGATGGCTATGTTGGAGCCAACCCTTGCCATTTTAGACGAAACCGATTCCGGGCTGGACATTGATGCCCTGCGCATTGTAGCGGATGGAGTAAATAAACTGCGTAGCCCCAAAAATGCTTTTGTGGTCATTACCCACTATCAGCGCTTGTTGGATTATATCGTGCCCGATGTGGTTCATGTGCTTTATAAAGGAAAAATTGTAAAATCAGGCCCCAAAGAGCTGGCCCTCGAATTGGAAGAGAAAGGCTACGATTGGCTAAAACTCTCCTCAACCGAGCAAATTGAAGGATAAAATGAGCATAAGCTTTGATACTTGGCTAAACCAAGCTGCCGAAGATGCTAGCGGTTCTAAGGGCTTAGAGCGGCAATTGGAGGCCTTGCAACGTGCAAAAGCTTTAGGGAAGCCTACCGTAAAGCAAGAGATTTGGAAATATGCCCCCATTGAGTCCTTGCTTAACGAATTGCCCTGGTTTCAGGAAAATCCATCCCAAAAGCCGGCGCCAATACCGGGCCATTTGCTTGGCTCTTGGCAATACAGAGATGAAGCATTTTGCCATAAAGACGCCTCCGGATGGTTTGTGGCTTCCTTAGCCTACATGAACAAACACCACCCGGATACCCTGCATCAATTTTTTGGAGCGGCCCCAACCCGCGAAGACGATGTTTTTGCTGAACTAAATACCGGCCAAGCCCAAGCCGGACTGTTTTTTTATGTGCCCAAAGGCCTGCACCTGAATGCGCCCCTCTCTTGGCTTGATGAAGGCCTGGATTTAGATCCCGTGCGCTGCATTTTCCATCTGGAAGAAGATGCCTCCCTGGCCTTAGACTATCGTTTGCTGGAAGGAAATGCCTTGCCCGGTTTGCTTAATCATGCTTGGGAAATCCACCTCGATCGTGGCGCTAAACTCAGCCTATACCGAAAATTGGCTCAAGGAACCCATAGAGGCTTGGTGCATCATACCCTCGCCAAGCTCCACGCAAAATCTTGCTTAGAAATACATACCAGCAGCTTGGATGCTCGTTTTCAACGCCTAAACTACTTTGTAGACCTGTGCGAAGAAGAGGCCCATGCAGAAATTATTGGACTTCAAGCTCCGGAGCTTGAACAGCACATCAATACTCGGGTCGATTTGAGGCACTTGGCGCCCAATTGCACCAGCCATCAAGAATACCGGTCCATTTCCAGAGACAAAGCACAAGCTGTGTTTTCCGGTAAAATACTCGTGGCTCGAGATGCCCAAAAAACCTTGGCTTATCAACATGCCGCCGGCTTAATTTTGGATGAGCAGGCCAAAGTATATGCCAAACCCGTGCTGGAAATTTATGCCGATGACGTAAAATGCAGCCATGGAGCTACTACCGGACAACTCGACGAGGATGCCCTGTTTTACTTAAGAGCTCGAGGTATTTCTGAAGCCCAAGCCCGTAGAATGCTCACCGAAGCCTTTTATGGAAGTGTGTTGGATAAATTGCCTCAGGGAGACCTCAAAGAAGAAATCGAAAACGACCTGCGCAATAAATGGAGCTAAGCATGACCGCTCAATTACCTGACAATCAATCTTGGCGAAAGGGGAGCATAGCCGAAACTGTAGACTGGGAAAAACTTCGAAACGATTTCCCAATCCTACAAAGGCAAGTCAATGGTCACCCCTTGGCTTATTTAGACAATGCAGCCTCCGCTCAAAAACCATGGCAGGTAAAAGAAGCCGAGCAGGCCTTGTACGACCATTATTATGCCAACGTGCACAGGGGAGTGCATACCTTAAGTCAAGAAGGTACCGATGCCTTTGAAGAAGCCCGCGCTTGGGTAGCTTCCTTCATCAATGCCCCTGAAAAAGAAGAGGTGATTTTTACCAAAGGAACCACCGATGGCATCAATTTATTGGCCTATACCTTCGGCTTGGATTACCTGAAACCGGGCGACGAAATTTTGCTCACCGGCATGGAGCATCATGCCAATATTGTGCCTTGGCAACTGGTTGCCCGTAGAACCGGGGCGGTAATTAAAGTGGTGCCTGTGCTGGAAAACGGCACCTTGGATCTCGAATCCTTTGACAAGCTACTGAGCGAAAAAACCAAGCTTTTGAGCATGGTTTGGGTCTCCAATAGTTTGGGAACCATCAACCCGGTGGATTACATGGTCCAAAAAGCCAAGTCTTTGGGGGTACCTGTGCTGCTTGATGCGGCACAAGCTGCTCCCCATCTTGCGGTAGACGTTCAGGCCTTGGATGTAGACTTCCTTGTTTTTTCGGCACATAAAGTTATTGGACCCACCGGATTTGGTGTCTTGTACGGCAAGCGCAAGTGGCTCGAAAAGCTGCCTCCTTTTATGGGAGGTGGTGACATGATTGACCAAGTGCGCTTCGAGGAAACTACCTTCAATGCCCTGCCCCATAAATTCGAAGCCGGTACGCCACACATCAGCGGGGCCATTGGCTTTTGTGCTGCGCTAAAATTTTTGGCCCAAATCGGAATGGATAGGGTAGCGGCAAGAGAACAAGCATTGGGAGAATTGTGCCGTACCAAACTTCGTGAGGCATTTCCTGAACTGCGCTTTATAGGAGAAGCTCCGGAACGGGTAGCCGTAGTCAGTTTTCTTTTGGGTGAAGCCCATCCCTACGATGTAGGATTTATCCTGGACAAGGAAGGCGTTGCCGTGCGTACCGGCCACCATTGTTGCCAACCTTTAATGGATCGCTTTAAAATTCCCGGAACCGTTAGGGCCTCCTTTGCATTTTACAATAAGGAGTCCGAAATTGATCAACTCATTGCCGCCCTTGCCAAAGCTCAAAAAATGTTGTTGCCATGAGTTACCCCAGCATACAAGAAATTGGAGACGAAATCGTAGAAGAGTTTTCTTGGTTTAGTTCTTGGGAAGAAAAGTACGAGCATTTGATTGAAATGGGCAGGCAACTGCCTATTATTGACGAAGCTTACAAAACCGACGACCGACTGGTGCGCGGATGCCAGTCCAGGGTATGGTTGCATGCCGAGTCCGAGGACCAAAGGGTGGTATTCCGGGCCGACTCCGACGCAATCATTACCAAAGGCATTGTGGCCCTGCTGGTGCGCGCGCTTAGTCACCAACCCGCAGAGGATATTGTACGAAGCGATTTGAGCTTTATCGATACCATTGGACTTAAAGCCCACTTATCGCCCACGCGCAGCAATGGACTGGTGTCTATGATTCAGCAAATGAAACAATACGCCGGAAGCCAATTAAACCATTGAACCATGCAAGAGCAAATCATCGAACGCATCAAAACCGTGTACGACCCGGAAATCCCGGTGGACGTTTACGAACTAGGCTTGATTTACGATATTGAAGCCCGAAACGAGGGCAAGGCCGTACATATTCTTATGACCCTCACCAGTCCCAACTGCCCTGCTGCCGAAGAAATTCCGGCCGAAATCGAACAGAAAGTAAAAGAAATCGATGGGGTAGAGCAGGTGACCGTGCAAATTACCTTTGATCCGCCTTGGGACAAAGACATGATGAGCGAAGAAGCTCAATTGGAATTGGGTTTTTTATAGGTTTTGGGGGGCTGAACCGCGCTGCCGCCTGCAAATCCTCGCCCGGAGACCACTTGTGGCTAAAGGCTACGGGGTCCCCCAAAAGAATTTGGGGGCCTCCGTTCCTTAAACCACAAGGGCCTCCGAGCTCCGGGTTTTCCGGCGCATCGCTGCCCCGGGTTCCTTTATTCTCCAGCATTAGGCTTTCTAAGCCTTTCGAGAATAATTTAATATGCTTGTTAGTGGTTTGATTTCCAGACCTTAAACCAGTTGTCGCCCCCGCATTCATTTTTTTTCCTAAACCATGTCTTGATTTCTTTTTTCTTTCTTTGTTGACCTAATGCAGCAACTTGCCGTAATTTGGCTTTGCTTTGCAAACAATTGCCTATGCCTAAACATTTAGTGATCGTCGAATCCCCCGCCAAAGCCAAAACCATTGAGGGTTACCTCGGTAAGGATTTTTTGGTACGTTCTTCTTACGGTCATGTGCGCGACCTAGCCTCCAAAGGCATTTCCGTGCGGATTGACGAAAACTTTGAACCCGAATACGAAGTACCCGCCGACAAGAAAAAGTTGGTGGCCGAATTAAAAAAACTGGCCAAAGCCGCCGAAACAGTATGGCTGGCTTCGGACGAAGACCGCGAAGGAGAGGCCATAGCTTGGCACTTGTTTCAGTCCTTAGGCCTTAAAAAGGAAAATACCCGACGCATTGTTTTTAACGAAATCACCAAAACGGCTATTCTTAAAGCCATAGATAATCCACGCCAAATCAACGAAGACTTAGTAAATGCACAACAGGCCCGACGTGTACTGGACCGCTTGGTTGGCTATGAATTAAGTCCTGTGCTTTGGAAAAAGGTCAAACCCAGCTTGTCCGCCGGTAGGGTGCAATCGGTGGCAGTTCGTTTGGTGGTAGACCGCGAGCGCGAAAGGGAAGCCTTTAGCGCCGAAACCTATTTTAAAGTGGTGGCTCATTTTACCAACGAGCAGGGCGCTCACGGTTTTAAGGCCGAACTCAATCAACGACCCGAAGATGCCGCCACGGCCTCGGAGTTTTTACAGCACTGCGCTTCTGCTAGTTATAAGGTAAGCAGTCTGGAAACCAAACCGGCCAAACGCAGCCCGGCAGCACCTTTTACTACCTCTACTTTGCAACAGGAAGCTTCGCGCAAATTGGGTATGCCGGTAGGAAGAACCATGCAACTGGCACAAAGACTCTACGAAAGTGGAAAAATAACCTACATGCGTACCGACTCGGTCAACTTGTCGGACTTTGCCCGGGAAAGTGCCGCTGAGGTAGTGCGCAGTCAATACGGCGACAAGTACCATAAAGAAAGGCAATACGCTACCAAAGCAAAGGGCGCACAGGAAGCCCACGAATGTATTCGCCCAACCAATTTTGCTACTGAAGTGGCCAGCAGCGATGCTTCGGAGCAACGCTTGTACGAGCTTATCCGCAAACGCGCTTTGGCAAGCCAAATGGCCGATGCCCAACTCGAAAAAACTACCGCAAAAATTGCCGTATCCGGAAGAGAGGAATTGTTTGTAGCCCGTGGTGAGGTCATAAAGTTTGAAGGGTTTTTAAGTCTTTATCTGGAAAGCACCGACGACGAAGACGAGGACAAAGAAGATGCCGGCTTGTTGCCACCCATGAAAGAACAACAGAATCTTCTCTTGGCCCAAATGAAAGCCACCCAGCGTTTTTCTCAGGCTCCCGCCCGATATACAGAGGCATCTTTGGTCAAAAAGCTCGAAGAACTAGGTATAGGACGTCCTTCGACCTATGCTCCTACCATCTCTACCATACAAAAGCGTGGCTATGTGGTAAAAGAAGAGCGAGAGGGCCATATTCGAAAATACCGCGTTTTTACGCTTCAACAAGGGGAGGTAAAAAGCCAAGAGGAAAGCGAAACCACCGGGGCCGAAAAAAACAAACTGTTTCCTACCGACATTGGTATGGTGGTCAATGACTTTTTGGTGGAGCATTTTGAGCAAATTATGGACTATCACTTTACCGCTAGGGTAGAGCAGGAGTTCGATGAAATTGCCGAGGGCAAAAAGGCCTGGGACAAAATGATCGACAATTTTTACGGGCCTTTTCACGAAACGGTTAAAAACACCGAGGAAAACAGCGGGAAGGCCACCGGCAAACGTCTTTTAGGGGAAGACCCAAAATCCGGTAAGCCGGTCTATGCTTTGGTCGGTCGTTACGGCCCCATGGTGCAAATTGGAGATGCAGAAGACGAAGAGAAACCTAAGTTTTCCAGTCTGCAAAAAGGACAGAGCATTCAAAGTATTGAGCTTGAGGAGGCCTTAAAACTCTTTGCCTTGCCACGCAGTTTGGGTGATTTCGAAGAAAAAGAGGTAACCGTGGGGCGGGGAAGGTTTGGTCCCTATGTGCGGCACAACAGCAAGTTTGTTTCCATTCCTAAAGAGGAGGACCCCTTAGAAATAGATTTGGCACGTGCGGTAGAGCTGATTAAAGCAAAACGAGAAGCAGAAGCCAATCGAATCATCCATGATTTTGGGGGAGATCCTCCGGTGCAGGTATTGAGAGGTCGTTACGGGCCATATATTTCTATCGGAAAAGAGAATGTTCGAATTCCCAAAGATGTGGAACCGGAGCAATTGACTCGTGAGGCCTGTCTGGCCATTCAAAAGGAAGCACCTAAGAAAAAAGGTAGAGCAAAAAGCAGCAAAAAATAAGTAAGCCTTAGGATTTGGCGCCCGGATGGAACGGAAAGCCCGGAGCACAGCGGCCCCCAAGGCATGAGCTGAGGAGGCCCCGACACTTCGGGGGACCCCGCAAGCCATAGCCTTGGGAGGCCGGTGTGCGAGGACTTGCAGGGACAGCCGGAAAAGCGCCCCAAAAAAGACAAAGAAAACATCGATATTTAAACCATGGAAAACAGCTGGCAGGAGTGGGAAGAGTGTTTTCAGCCGGTAGCGGGTCAGGTGCTGGCCGAGGACTACAATGCCGCGCAATGGGGCGCTCATTTAAAGTACTTTTCGGGTCGCGACGATTTTCCGGATGTTCCCGGAACCGGCTTCGACATCGTTTTGTTGGGCTGCGGTTACGATATGGAAGACCTGTCGGCATCCGGCCATCAAACTCCGGATTCGGTCAGGTATTGGTTTTATCGCTTATACAAAGGCGATTATGCGGTTCGTGTTGCCGATTTGGGGAATTTTTCTTTGCGCCGCAGTGCGGAGGAGACCTGCTTGCAATTGGGACGCATTATGGCCGAAATTCAAGAATCCGGAGCTGTGCCTCTATTAATTGGCGGCGGCTCGGAGTTGAACTTTTCCATGTACCGGTCTTTCACCTTATCGGGGCGTTACGCTAACTTATTGGAAGTTTCGCCGGTGTTGCATTTTAAAGAAGTGAGCGATCAGCTGACTCCGGAGAATGTGTTGGGCCGAATGCTCGGAGAAGAACCCCAAATGCTGTTCCATTATTGCAATTTGGGCTATCAAACCTATTTTAATCCACCCGAGTTGTTGGGTTTGTTTAAACAGTTTCATTTTGACTTGATGCGTCTTGGGGAGGTTCGAAGCCGCGTGGAAACTACGGAGCCTTTAATCCGCGACGCACATTTGGTGGGCTTAAATATGGCGGCGGTGCGTAAAGCCGATGTGCCTCATGCGCCGGGAGCTTCGCCCAATGGCTTGGCCGCCGATGAAATTTGTAGGCTGGCCAGGTATGCGGGTTTGAGTCATAAATTACGCGCAGTTGCACTGACCGGTTTAGCGCCTGATTTGGCCCAGCAAAGTGCGGATGCGCACTTGGCGGCGCAAGTAATTTGGCATGTGTTGGAAGGTTTTTATGTGCGTAAACCTGAGACCTTGGAGGTGGATGCTGAGCCCTATCTGCGTTTTACGGTGCCTATGAAAGGATTTCCGGAGGAAATTACCTTTTATAAGAACCAAGTTTCGGAAAAGTGGTGGATGGGTGTTCCTGTGGCCGGCAAATGGCAATCGCAAATGAAGCTGGAGGAGTACTTAGTACCCTGTGGAATGGAGGATTATGAAGCGGCTGTTGGGCAAGATTTGCCCGAAAGATGGCTTCAAAGGTTCCATAAGTTAAATGATTGAAAAAATTTAAACAGCACACTATTAGCGACTTAACACTTGGGTGCTAAAATTTATATCCCTAAGGTTTGGTGTGTACGCAAAAAAAAATCCATATATTTACGCTTTAAGTGTATTAACATAAGCCTAAAATTATCAGGCCGTTTATGAGAAAATACCTCCTTACCGCCCTAGTAGCGACCGGACTTGCCCAGGGAGTTTCTGCCCAGCAAGATCCACAGTTTACCCAGTTTTTTTACAACAAACTGGTAATGAATCCGGCCTATGCGGGGTCAAAAGATTTATTGTGTTTTACCGGATTGTTCCGCTCTCAGTGGGTTGGACTAGATGGCGCACCGACTTCTTGGCTGTTTTCTGCCGATGCTCCGCTTCCTTTTGACCTTGGTGGTCAAGATTTTGGAGTTGGTTTTACTGCTCTTGGAGATTACATCGGTTTCGAAAGTAACCATAGTTTCCGATTGGCTGCCAACTGGAAAGCACCCAACATGATAGGTCCCGGTTACTTAAGAGCCGGTCTAGATATAGGATTAACCAGCAAAGGCATCAATGACGCCACTTGGATTTATCCTACGCCTCAAAACGAGCCGGACATCGATGCCCTTAACAACAACTCCAATATGGCCATGGAATTGGGTGTGGGTGCTTATTGGTACAATACCAATTTCTATGCGGGTATTTCTGCCTTGCACCTTGCCGGCATGCGTTATGCCGATGTAAACATCACTCAAGCCCGCCACATGTTTATTATGGGTGGTTATACTTGGGAGGAGCCTTTTCACCCGGATTGGGATTTTAATCCTAATGTCTTGATTAAAACCGACTTCGCTACAGCGACAGCCGATTTTAATGTGAATGCCATCTGGAGGAATTTCGTTTGGGGTGGTTTAACGTACCGCTTAGAAGATGCGATTGCCATTAACCTAGGTGCAGACTTGGGCATTTGGAAACCTTCGTTGGAATCGCTCCAAATCGGTTACAGTTACGACATCAACTTGTCGAGGTTGAGTTCCTACAACTCCGGCTCTCATGAGATTTCGGTTCGTTATTGTCTCAATTTAAGCAAACCTCAAGTGATTATTCCAGGGTATTCGGTGCGTTATACCGATACCAGCGATCGAGTAGCACCCGAGTTCAAATAAACCCATAAGGCAATAAAGCAAAGGTTCCTCTCGTTTAAGCCATGAACACATTCGCCAAAAACAATCTTCCCATGAAACAACTGATCATATTTGCCAGCCTTATTTGGTTGCTCACCAGTTGCGCTGGGTCCGACCATGGCCAGCTGGTTGGGGTGCAAGGTCGCCCTCGCTGGTATCAAGCCGATCCTTATGGTATGGTGTATCTGCCTATGGGCAGCTACAACATGGGTAGCAGCGATCAAGACGTTCCTTCGTCTTTCTACGCTCCCGCCAAAACAGTTTCGGTGCAAGCCATGTACATGGATCAAACCGAAATTTCGAACAACGAGTACCGTCAGTTCGTGTATTATGTGCGTGACTCCTTAGCGCGTCGCCTTATTGCCGAGAACTTAGACGAGGATTACCATATCATGGAAAACGATTATGAGGAAATCCTTGATCCGCCATTGTTGGTTTGGGACATGCGTATTTATTGGGACGATCCCGAATTCCGTGAAATTCTTGAGGAACTGTACTACGTAGAAGACCAACGCTATTTCCGCAAGCGCGAAATCAATGTAGATAAATTGGTGTACACCTATTGGTGGATTGATTTTCAAGAAGCCGCTAAGTACAAGTACCGTAGAAATTCAGACGACATTGAAACGCCAATGCATGACCGTAAAGAGTTTTTGCGGAAAGAAGCAGTGAGGATTTATCCCGACACCCTAGTTTGGGTTGCTGACTTCTCCTACAGCTACAATGAACCCATGACCAAAATGTATTTTTGGCATCCGGCATACGATAATTATCCTGTTGTGGGTGTAGATTGGTTGCAAGCCAACGCCTTCTGCAACTGGAGGACAGAATACATGAACAACTACTTGGTTTGGAACGGAGACTTCCCGGTACACGATTTCCGTTTGCCTACCGAATCTGAGTGGGAGTACGGAGCTAGAGGTGGTCGCGATTTGGCTGCCTACCCTTGGGGTTCAAATTACATCCGTAACAGCCGCGGTTGTTTCTTGGGTAACTTTAAGCCTATGCGTGGCAACTACATTGACGATGGTGGTTTCCATACGGTTCCTGTAGATTCTTACAACCCGAACGATTACGGTTTGTATTGCATGGCCGGAAATGTAGCTGAGTGGACTTCAGGTTCTTTTGAAGAAGCCGGTTACAATTGGAGCCATGACCTGAACCCGGATTTAAAGTATTTGAGTCAAGATAATGACCCACCAGCCCTTAAAAGGAAGGTAGTTCGTGGTGGCAGCTGGAAGGATGTTGGTTTTTACCTGCAAGTAAGTACCCGCTCCTACGAGTATGAGGATACCGCAAAAAGTTACGTTGGCTTCCGTTGTGTGCAAACCTTCATGGGCCGTGACAAGGCAGATTTTGAATAAAAATGGTCTGTCGTTAAAATATGTGAACGCATATTGCGTTTACTACTGTTGAAATCTCTATTCATTTACGTTAACCTAATCTTAAAAGCAAGATGAAATTCCTGCAATCACGCAAAGGTAAAGTGGTAATGAACTTCGTTTACGGGTTCGGAGCCGCCATTGTAATTCTCGGAGCCATGTTTAAAATTATGCACTGGCCCGGAGCATCGGTAATGATTGTTGCCGGTCTGTCTACAGAAGCGGTTATTTTTGCCATCTCAGCCTTTGAACCCCCTCATGAAGAATTGGATTGGACTTTAGCCTATCCTGAATTGGCAGGAATTCCGTCAGAAGATGGAGAAGGTGGCCACGGACATGGCCATGGCAGAGCACTTGCCAAAGCCTCTTCCGATCCTGTAAGCCAAGAATTGGATAAAATGTTGGAAGAAGCTAAAATTGGTCCAGAACTTATCGAAAGCTTGGGTAGCGGTATGCGTCGTTTAAGCGATGCCACCACCAAATTGGCCGATATGTCCGATGCCGGTGAAGCTACCAATGAATACATTTCTAATGTACGCAAAGCCAGCAGCACCGTTAATGATCTTTCAGATTCTTACGTTAAGGCCGCTGAATCTTTAACCGGATTGTCTTCTGAAGATGGTGCCTCTTATGGTGAGCAGTTGCAGCGTGTGAGCAAAAACTTGGAAGTGCTCAACAGCGTGTACGAATTGCAAATCCAAGGAAGCAAAGATTATATTGAGTCTTCCAGCAAAGCCTACAGCAATATTGCTGAGTTGTTGGAGAATTTGAATGCTTCGGTTGAAGATACCAAGCGTTACAAAGACGAAATCCATGTGTTGGGCAATAACCTGAATGCCTTGAATACCGTGTATGGCAACATGCTTTCTGCCATGAACATGAACCGCGGTTAATTTCGGGTTGATTCATTTTTGATTGTTCATCACTAAAATTTAAAATCCATGGCAGGAGGAAAAGCCAGTCCAAGACAGAAGATGATCAACATGATGTACCTCGTGTTGACGGCCCTTCTGGCCTTGAACGTATCCAAAGAAGTACTCGACGCGTTCGTAAAAGCCAACATCGCGCTGAATCAGCAAAACGGTGTTTTGGTTTCTAAGAACAGCGGTACCTATAACGAGTTGAGTCAGCAGGTGCTGCTCAACCCCAAAGATCCCAAATACAAAAAGGCGGAAGAGAATGCGAATCAACTCAGCCAGTATGTTAGGGATATGGTGGACTACATCGAGAAAACCAAAGTGGATTTGCTAACTACGGTAGATGGTGTAGATGAAGCTACAGCTAAAGAGTTGATTGAAGACCCTTTTCGTGTTAACAAAAAGGACGACTACGACATGCCTACCAATTTCTTTGGTACAGGTGAGCCTCCCGGGGACAAAGGTCGTGCCAATGAGTTAAAAAAGAAGCTTCAGGAGTTTAAAGACAATTTGGCGAGTATCGAAATTCCAGGAGTAGCCGATACATTGCTTGCCAAAGCGCTTGCCACCATTAACCTAAGTGATCCGGATCCCAACAGCGAAACGGTTAAAAAGCATAGGTTGTTTACCTGGGAACTCCAAAATTTCTACCACTTGCCACTTTCTGCTGCGCTCATGGAGTTAGCTCGCTGGCAAAACGTGGTGCGAGGTGCCGAAGCTGAAGTTTTAAAATTGATTTGGGATGGTATTTCGGCCAATGCCGTTAAGTTTGATGCAGTTGAAGCTAGAGTAGTTCCTAAATCTACCTTCGTGGTTGCCGGTGGTGAATTTGAAGCCGATGTATTCCTTGCGGCTTACAACACTACCCTTAAGCCTGAGATTGTGTATGGTTCTGCCGTAGATTCCGCTTCAGGAGAGGTAGCAAACCCCAATATTTTGGATACTGCAAACATCAACAATGGGGTAGGACTTATTAAAGTTCCTGCTAGTGGAACCGGTGAGCGTACCTTCGCGGGTGTGATTAACCTCATGGATAAGGCCACCGGCGACAAGCGTCCTTATCCTTTCCAAACCAAGTATACCGTTTCTCCCCCCATGGCCTCTGTGGCTGCGGATAAGATGAATGTTTTCTATGTTGGATTGGATAACCCCATCACCGTTTCTGTTCCGGGTTATGCCCCCGAAAAACTGGTGGTTACCTCTTCAGGACCGATTTCTGTGAGTGGTTCCAACGGAAAGTATACCGTTAAGGCTTCCAATACAGGTGCTGCTAAAGTAAACGTATCGGTTAAAACCGAAGACGGTAAGAGCATTTCCATGGGATCTCAAGAGTTCCGTTGCAAATCCATTCCTACTCCGGTAGTAAAGTGGGCAGGTGCTAAAAATGGCGAGTTGGTTTCTGCCGGTATGGCATCACAATCTCCCCTCATTCCGGAAATGGAGAACTTCGATTTCGAGGTATATTCTAAAATTCTAAGCTTTACCGTTACCTATTTTGAACAAGGCGTGCCACGCGACAAAACCGTATCCGGAAACGTACTTCCAGGGGATGTTGCAGGCCAAATTAGAGGCATGCGCCGCGGTCAAAAGGTATACTTCGACGATATCGTAGTGCAATTGCCCTCCGGTGAACGTCGTAAGGTAAATGCCCAATTTAAAATTAAGTAAACCGCATAGCTATGTTGCGTCTAACTGCTTTTTCTCTTTGTTTTTTCTTCGGTATGCAGCTTTCTGCCCAAACAGGCGGGGGTAATACCGGGGGTGGTCAAACCCTTGAACCTGAATTTCGCGACAGTCCTTACGAAAGGATTCATGGCGAAAACAGAAGGGTGGTACCTTATCCACACCTTAGAGAAGCAGATGTGACCAAGCAATGGCGCGTTTGGAGGGAAATCGATCTTCGCGAGAAGATGAATCAGGTATATTACTATCCCTTGACGCCTACCAATCAGCGGAAGAACTTCATCACCATAGTACGTGATGCGGTGCTTACCAACGAATCCATGACGCCTTTCGATGCAATTTCTGACGACTTCATCGCAGAAATTACTACATCGGATGTGGCAGCCATGGGGGCTTACAGAGATACTCAAATGATTCCTGATCCCGAACCTCCTTACGAACTAAAACCCAAAGTCATTGATGAGCCTTTCAGACCCGAAACGGTGAAGAAAATCTGGCTCAAAGAAGACTGGTTCTTCGATCGTCAACGTTCGGTCATGGAATCCCGCATTTTAGGTATTTGTCCTGTAATGCAGGTGTTTGACCGAACTACCGGTGAATTCCGCTACAACAAACCCATGTTTTGGGTTTACTTCCCTCAAGCAAGGAATACCTTTGCTCAGGAAGAAGTATACAACACCAATAACTTTGGGCAGCGTCTTACCTACGACGACGTGTTCATGAAACGGATTTTCGCATCCAAGATTCGAAAAATCGATAATGTCCACGATCGGAGAATCGAAGAGTACCTTAAAGGCATACATGCCTTGTTGCGTGGTGAGGAAATCAAAGATGAGCTCTTTACCTTCGAACATGACATGTGGGAACAATAAGATTCCTAGAATTATAGAAAAAGAGTCCTTCGGGACTCTTTTTTTTGCTTGCTGAGCTCCTTTTCTATCGGCAATTCCAGGACTGCCACTTTCTTAAGCATTAGATTTTACATCATTTTTTCTCGGTCTATATTTTTAAGAGAGAAATACTCATTTATTGAAGTAGTATTCTTAAAAAATATCTAATATTAGGGCATCCATTTATTATGTAAATCCAACCTAAATGGGCAGTTAATAATGGAGGTCTTGGAACTTTAAATATGCGCATTATTGTAACCGGCGGTAGTGGATTTGTTGGGTCTACATTAGTCCCTAAACTTCTGGAGGATGGGCATAGCTTATGCATTGGCACAAGTAAACCTAAGGAGGTACAGACTCTCCCCTTTTATAAGGCGGTAGATTGGTTTCCCTTGGATTTATGTAGGCATGGCGACTATACACTCCCCTCCGGAGATTTTGACCTGCTTATTCATTTGGCTTGGCCCAAGCTAAACAACTACTTAGCTCCTGAGCATTTGACCCACATTCTTCCTGCACAGATTAATTTTGTAAGTCAACTGCTCAAACGCGGAGTGCGGCGTGTATTAAGTCTGGGCACCTGCATGGAATACGGAATGGTAGATGGAGCCATTCCTTCCACTCAGATTACTCAGCCTCAAACTCCCTACGGTTTAGCCAAAGATAGCCTACAGAAAACCTTGACTTGTCTTGCGCCCCTCTACCATGCGCAGCTGCAATGGTTACGCGTTTTTTATTTGTATGGAAATCCTCCCAGAAAAGGAACATTGCTCGATAAACTACATAAGGCGGTAGACGAAAACCTGCCGGGTTTTCCAATGAGTGAAGGCAATCAAATTCGTGATTTTATTGGCATGGACCAACTAATCCAAGAGATTTTTTGGTACCTAAACCACCCTGACGCTACCGGGGTCTTTAATGTTTGTTCCGGTAAACCCATTACCGTGCTGGAATTCGTACAAAACTATGTAGCCAAACAGGGGCTTGAGATTGGCCTAGAACCGGGCAAAGTCGCCTATCCCGACTATGAGCCTTTTGCCTTTTGGGGAGTACCCGATCCCAAATAAGGAATCAAGCCTATTCCTTAAGTACTTTGCAGTAGGCACCTTTTGCGCTATATTAGCGCAAATTTTATGCATGGATCCCATTAAGGAGTTTAAAGACGAGAAAAAAGCGCGCATAGCCTCTTATGCCAATAATCAAGAGCTGCAAAACGCCAGTAAAGATTTTTTAATCAGCTCCAACAGGGAACAATATTCCTATAATTTCACCTGGATGGGAAGGCCAATCATTCAATATCCACAAGATATGTTGGCCATGCAGGAGCTTATTTGGGAGATCCAACCCGATTTAATTATTGAAACCGGCATAGCCCATGGAGGTTCTTTAATTTTCTATGCCTCCATTATGGAACTCATAGGAAAAGGAAAAGTACTCGGTATCGATATAGACATCCGCGAACACAACCGCAAGGAAATTGAGCAACATCCAATGTTTAAACGCATTGAAATGATTCAAGGCTCTTCTGTTTCCGAGGAGACTTATGCTCAGGTAAAAGCCCATGCCGAAAAAGCAAAAACCATTATGGTTTGCCTGGATTCCAACCATACCCACGATCACGTGCTCAAGGAATTGGAACTTTATGCCCCTTTTACCTCGGTAAATTCTTACTGCGTTGTTTTCGATACCGTTGTGGAGCTTCTTCCCGACGATATGTTCCCAAATCGCCCTTGGTCGGTAGGAGACAATCCCATGACTGCCATGGATACTTACCTCAAAGACCATCCCGAATTTGAAATCGACCAACAAATCGACAACAAATTGCTGGTTTCCGTAGCTCCCAGAGGCTACCTTAAACGCCTCCGCTAAGGCCCTCCAACCACCGACAACAATCTCCCTGAACCGGTTTTTTCAGGAACCACCAAGTACAGGCTTGGTGCGAGCCCCTTTGTGTCCACAGCACTCCTGCCGCACCAATGTTTAATCTCCGTTCCGGTAAGGTCAACCAAGCGATAGCATGCATCTTCAGATCCTGTCATGCTAAAAAAGTCGTGGCAAGGATTAGGGTAGGGAAATGCCTCTTGTGCACTTAGGTGCTTGTTCACGGACTGTGTACCACATGCTTCACTTATTTCTTGGGGAGATAGAAATCCACTTCTTTGCGCATCTTGACGAAACATGGTCCATTCCGGGCATTGACCAATGCCTGCTTCCATCATAAAGGCCTTACCTACATTTTGTGAATCCGGAGTATAGGTGCCATAGCCGGCGGCCACAAACACATCCATGGCACCATTGCCGTCAAAATCGGCGCAAATCGGGGCATTGTCGGTAAGCACGTAAGGCAAATTAGAAGGAAGGCTGTCGGCTAATGAAATTTCCCAGATAAGCCCTTCAAAAGGCTCTACCGCCAAAACCCTGCCCATAAAGGTGGAAAAAACCAGGTCCAAGGTGTCGTTTCCATTGATGTCGGCAATAGCACATCCCCTAAAAGAAGAAAAAGTTGTAGCAAAACTCCATAAAGTTTGCCCGGTAGCTGCGTCCAAAACCCAAACCCGCTCGTCCAACTGCACCCAATCGTTGTTGAAAACCACCAGCTCTAAGGAGCCATTTCCATCCAAATCGGCTACGGAAACTGCGCCCATCGTACTTTCCGGAATATGAATACTCCAAAGTTCAGCCCCATCTTCTACATGCAAAGCACGCACATAGCCGTTATTGGTGCCAATCAAGTACTCTTTATTTCCATCGCCATCTACATCTGCCACCGCTCCGGCATGGTAGGCATTAAAGCTTGAGCTGTCGCTTTGCTGCACCGTCCAGAGCTTTTGACCACTTTGCCAATCGTAGGCCCAAATAAATAAATCGTTGTTGAAATAATTGCCCACAATCACATCCAATCGTCCATCTGCGTTTACATCCACAGGGCTGGGAGCGGTTTGAATCGGTCCTAGAAGCGGATCCGCCTGCAACGTGGCCAAAGGAGTTCCATCGATGCCATTGAGCACCAACACTTTTCCCTGAAAATTTCCCAAGAGAATTTCAACGGTACCATTGCCGTCCGTATCTACGGCAACAGGAGGTGAGTCACCGCCACCTGAATGAACCGCCCATTCCTGCTGCCCAGTGGCTCCATCCACACAAAACAAGGTGGGCACACAAGAGCCTTGCAACAAAACTTCCAAAGCTCCATCCCCATCCACATCATAAATCAAGGGGGCAACATCGCCGCAACCGCCCATGTCGAACACCCACGCCACGGTTCCGTCCTCCGCATGCAAGCAATGGGCCTTCCCATCGTTGGTGTAGGTAGTAAAAACAAGTTCCAAATTCCCGTCCGCATCCAAATCAGCCGCGGCCGCAGAACCAAAAACCGGCGCCGGCAACTCATAACTCCATTTCCCGGTCGGATAGGAACCCTGCGCCAAACACAGCTTGGCCAAAACGCAAAAGGCAATCGTTGTTTTCATTCTTTAAAAATACGGAATGCACCTCAGCAGTACGCATTTCAAGGCCAAGACCATGCGTCCATTTTGATTTTTTTTAGCCTAAAAATCAGGGGCTTGCCCATAGGAAGCTTTGCGCGCTGTGTGGGCCCTCCCTGCTGCCCTGCTTGGCCAAAGGCAGGGGCAAATGCTTGGTTCTGTGTTCCGCAAAGCTCCACAAGCCCCAAGCAGTGCCCCTAAGCCTTTGGCCTGCACAGGGGCATTCGTTCGGTCCCCGGCCAAACCCTCTGTTGTTCATGTACACTAAACTAAAACCTGTTGCTTTTACTTTAACCCTCTTCTCCAAAAGGCCTTAGGATTATTCTTAAAATATGCCTGCGAAACGCCCTTTGCTACGTACTTTTGTGCAAACATTGCCGGTATGAGCCAAACGCCACATGCACACCCCACCGACCTCAACACAGCAAAGCAATTGGGCCTTTTGCCCGAAGAGTTTCAACATATTGTGGAGGCCCTAGGACGGGTGCCAAACTTTACCGAATTGTGCGCTTTTTCCGGTATGTGGAGCGAACATTGCTCCTACAAAAATTCCATTAAATGGCTCAAAACCTTACCTCGCACCGGTCCCGATATGCTTGCCGAAGCAGGCAAAGAGAATGCAGGTCTCGTAGATATCGGCGATGGCTTGGCCTGTGCCTTTAAAATTGAATCCCACAACCATCCCTCAGCCATTGAACCTTACCAAGGTGCTGCCACAGGCGTAGGAGGCATCAACCGCGATATTTTTACCATGGGCGCCCGTCCCATTGCCCAACTCAATGCCCTGTTCTTTAGCCACCCTTCCGAAGCCAAATGCCAGTGGCTCATGAGAGGTGTGGTAAAAGGCATTGGCGACTACGGAAATGCTTTTGGCGTACCCACCGTAGCCGGACAAGTGTTTTTTGACGACTCTTTTAGGCAAAACCCTTTGGTAAATGCCATGTCCGCAGGAATTGTAGAGCACCACAAAGTCATGAGTGCCATTGCTACAGGCGTGGGAAACCCGGTGTATATAGTTGGCTCTGCCACAGGTAAGGACGGAATTCATGGCGCTTCTTTTGCCTCCGGTGATATTACCGAATCTAGCGCAGACAATCTCCCCGCTGTGCAAGTAGGTGACCCTTTTCAGGAAAAACTGCTTTTAGAAGCAACCCTTGAACTCATTGACTCTGGTGCGGCTGTAGGCATTCAAGATATGGGAGCCGCCGGAATCATTTGCTCTACCTCCGAAATGTCAGAGAAAGGCGGCCATGGAATGGATATCCACTTAGACCGCGTACCCACCCGTGGAGGGGAAATGCAACCCTATGAGTTGTTGCTTTCTGAATCTCAAGAACGCATGCTGGTAGTGGTGCACAAGGGCCGCGAAAAAGAGGTAGAAACTATTTTTGACCGCTGGGATTTGCAATGCGCCTGCATTGGTGAAGTTACCGGCGAAGACCGCCTGCGTTTCTTTATGCATGGAACCTTAGAAGCCGATCTTCCGGCTTCCCTCCTAGTTCTTGGCGGTGGTGCTCCGGTTTACGAAAGAGCATATTCGGAACCCGCCTATATAAAAGTTGCCAAGCAATTCTCCTTAAGCAAGGTTCCACAGCCCAAAAGCTTAAAAGAAGCAGCGCTAAAATTGCACAAACAGCCCAATTTGGTTAGCCGCACCTGGGTCACCAGGCAATACGATTCCACCATAGGAACGGCCAACCTAAGCGCCAACAAGCCTTCTGATGCAGCCATTATTTGGGTAAAGGGTACCCAAAAGGCCCTAGCCTTAACGGTAGACGTAAACCCAAGGTATGTGCAAGCCGATCCAAAAAAGGGTGCCATGATTGCTGTTGCTGAAGCCGCAAGAAATATTGCCTGCTCCGGTGCCACTCCCAAAGCCATTACCAACTGCTTGAATTTTGGCAATCCATACCAGCCCGAGGCCTATTGGCAGTTCGTACACGCCGTTAAGGGCATGGGCGAAGCCTGCAAGGCCTTTGGAACTCCGGTAACCGGAGGTAATGTGAGTTTTTATAACCAGTTTACCAAAGGCGACCAAACCATTCCTGTTGCGCCTTCTCCATCCATCGGTATGTTGGGTTTGCTTCACGACTTAAAACACCATACAAGCTTGGCTTTTCAAAAGCCCGGCGAGGCTATTTTCTTGCTCGGTGAAATAACCAACGATATCGCAAGCTCCGAATACTTGCGTTGCTTTTATCCCGACATGCTCTCTCCCGCGCCTTATTTTGTTTTGGAAAAGGAAATTGCGCTTTGTGCACTTATTCAACAGGCCATTGCTCAAGGTTTGGTGGCTTCCGCACATGATGTTAGTGAAGGTGGTCTTTGGCAATGCTTGCTTGAGTCTGCATATCCCAACATGCTTGGCTTTGACGCCTATCTTGACGATAGCTTCCGGCCCGATGCCTTTTTGTTTGGAGAGGGGCAGGGCCGCATTTTGATTTCGACTAATCCGGAGCATGAAGAGGCCTTGCTTGACCTCGCAGCAGAAGCGGGGGTGCCTTTAACGCTCATTGGCCACACCTTGCCTAACAAAGTCCGTGTAGAAGGCGAAGATTGGGGGGCTATTGAAGATTGGTATAAAATTTACACCCAAAGTTTAGAGCAATACTTACAGGTGACTCAATAGCCAGTTGCCGGCCTTGTTTAAGGCTTTTGTTGCCTCCGGCAATACACCATCTCCAGCCTGAAACACATGAAACATACCCGGGTAGATTTCCAAGTCTACGTCGGTATTTCCTTCTTTTAACAAACGCTCCATGGCTAAGGCGTCCGGCAAAAGCAATTCGTCTCCACCTGCTTGCAATAGGATGGAACCTAAGTCTCTAGCTTCATTAAATACAGGCGAAATTTCAGGGTTTTTTACCTGCGTTCCTGCATAAAATTTCGCAAACCTCGCCAAGGACGCTCTATCTAAATAGGGATCTTTTTGCTCTTGCCGGTCATATCCCGGCAACTGCCCGCTTAAATCGCACCAGGGAGATATCAAGTAGGTGGCTTTGGGCATGGGTTTTCCTCTTTCTTTTAACCTAAACAAAAGCGAAAGTGCTAAACCACCCCCCGCAGAGTCGCCGGCCAAAAACAGAGGCTCTCCCGCAAACCTTTGTTCCATCGCTTCCCAAGCCGTCAAGGCGTCTTCCAAAGCGGCAGGGTAGGGCTGTTCCGGTGCCAATCTGTAGTTGGGTATCCAAACTTCAAAATGGGTTCTTCGAGCAATTCTTCCGGCCATTTTCCAATGGGTTTTGGCACTCCCCATGGCATAGCCTCCTCCATGCAAATAAAGCAGGTGGGCTTTGATATCCTTGGTTTTGTGCTGCACACAAAGCGCTTCCAAGTCTCCTAAGGTATGCCAAGTCTTAATGCAGCCTTTGGGGGAAGGAAGCAAACGCATCAATCGCTCCATTCCCGGACGCATGTGGTATAAGGGCATACGTTGGTGGTACCAATGCTTTTTATACCAACGGAAGAGTGATTTTGCAACCTTAGATTGAATTGAAGCCATTGCTTTACTTCTCGTGACTGTCTACGATATAGGCCACCATGGCATCCGAAGTAACGTTTGCGGTGGTTCTAAACATATCCAGTAAGCGATCAGGGGCGAGTATTAAAGCAATCCCCTCCGGTGCCATACCTACTGATTTTAGCACAATAACCAACATAATGATTCCTGCCCCGGGAACAGCCGCCGAACCAATGCTGGCCAATACCGCTGTTAAAACCACCATCAATTGCTGCGCAAAACTTAAATCTAAGCCAAAAGACTGGGCAATAAACAAGGCAGCAATAGCTTGGTACAAAGAGGTGCCATCCATATTAATGGTGGCTCCCAAAGGAAGCACAAAACCAGAGGTTTTTGGCGAAATCTTTAAGTGGTTTTCTACCCGGTCTAAAGTCACAGGCAAGGTGGCCGCCGAACTTGAGGTGCTAAATGCCACCAATTGAGCCGGAAAAATCTCTCGATAAAACCGGAAAATCTTTTTGGGACTGGTTTTCTTTACAAACAAGAATAAAATGAGCGGGTTCACAGCAAAAATCAATATCAAAACCCCTGCCAATACTACCGCCGTATATTTTCCTAAGGCAAATAAAATGTCCTGCACTTCGCCGGCATTGTCTGCCACCGAAGTCAAAACTCCCGCCAGCAATGCGGTAACGCCAATGGGAGCATAGCGCATGATTAGGTCCACCATTTTTAAAATGACCTCATTCAGGCTGTCAAAAAAGTCTAGTAGGGGCGCGGCCTTGTTTCCGGGCACCATCATTAAAGCAATGCCCATGAGCAAGGCGAAAAAAATGACTTGAAGCATGTACTGATTGTCGGAAGCTGCTCCAAATATGTTTTTGGGAACCATATCCACCAAAAACTGAAGCGCAGGCTCCGACTGCTTTTTGCTTGCTTTATCCAATACGGTTTCTTTGGATTGTGCTTGGTCTTTTTCCATTTGGCTGGCAAAGTTCTCCTGCATGCGCACTTGCATCTCCGCAGGAAACGATTTGCCCGGCTGAAATGTATTGGCCAATCCCAGTCCTAAGCTTATGGCTGTTACGGTAGTAAGCATGTAAAGGCCTAAGGTTCTTAGGCCCATCCTTGAAAGGCTGGCGAGGTCTTTTAAAGAGGCAACCCCTGTGATTAAAGATGCCAAAACCAAAGGCACCGCAATTACTTGCAATAAGCGGGTAAAAACATCTCCCCAAGGACTTATCCAATCTCTGGTAAAATCTTGCCATCCTTGCTGTACGGCCAATATTCCGTATATCAAGCCAAGTGCCATGCCCAGTAAAATCTGAACATACAAGGGCAAGCGCCGCTTTTTATGCTTTTGTTCCTTCATGAGCTGTTTTACTTTGCTGAATAAGCCACATATCGGCCAAAACAAGTGCTGCCATGGCCTCTACAATGGGCACCGCTCTAGGTACCACGCAAGGATCATGCCTTCCCTTAGCCTCTAAGGTTATGGTTTCTTGTGTTTTGGATAGGGTTTCTTGTGTTTTTCTAATAGTAGCCGTTGGTTTAAAAGCAACCCGAAATTGCACCGGCATCCCGTTGCTTATGCCACCTTGAACTCCTGCTGAATGGTTGCTTCGGGTTTTAACTTCGCCCTCTTTTGCATAAAAAAGATCGTTAACCTCCGAACCTTTGTGGCGTGTTAGCTCAAAACCACGGCCCATTTCAAAGCCTTTCACTGCATTTATAGACAACATAGCAGCTCCTAATGCGGCATGCAATTTATAATAGATGGGCTCGCCCAAACCTGCCGGAACTCCGGTAATCTTGGCGGAGATAATGCCCCCTAAACTGTCGCCCTCATCCCGTGCAAGGGCTATGGCTTTCTCCATGGCACTGCTGCATTTTTGGTCCGGACAATACACGATGCTTTGGCGTATCTGCTCCTTGGTCCAATCTCCAAAATCTTGCGGCATTTCGTGTTGGTATATGGAGCTAACCCAAGCTTTAATTTCCATGCCTAAAGACTCCAGCCAAGGCATAAGTAATGCTCCTGCAGCTACCCGGCAAGCCGTTTCTCGAGCCGATGCCCGGCCGCCTCCACGGTAATCGCGGGTGCCATATTTGGCCCAATAAGTGTAATCGGCGTGGGAGGGCCTAAATACATCCTTGAGTGCTTCATAATCGCCCGATCGTTGGTCGGTGTTGGGAATTAAAAACCCAATGGGGCTCCCGGTAGTTTTCCCTTCAAAAATGCCGGACAACCACTGTACTTCATCCGATTCATTTCTTGGGCTACGCAAGTCGTTTGCGCCGGGCCTTCGGGCTTCCATTTCCTTTTTTACCCGTTCAAAATCTACAGGAATTCCTGCCGGAACACCCGACAAGATACCCCCAATGGCAGGCCCATGTGATTCTCCAAAGGTCTGCAAACTCAACAGTTCTCCTATTTGGCTCAAGCTTCCCATCTGCTCTTGTCCACAGCTTTTTAAGGCTAAGGCACACCCTTGAATTGCGTTTGCCTATTGCCGGGCTTTGGCTTAGCTCAAAGGTATCAATTTTAAAGAAGGCCTTTGGCTCATTCTTGTCCTTGTTCAACACCAACTAAGTGGCATTGGAAACCAAGCTGTTTTCATTGGTTGGCCGGCTTAGGTCCAATTCAAGTCCATCCCATGCTACTTGAAAACCAAAGGGACTTACTAAGGCTTCCAATTCCTCGTGCAAAATATTGTCTTGGTGGTGAAGTTGAGTTAAGTACCATAAGGTTTTGGAATGGCTTATGCCTTCTTTTTCAAACCTGCGCTTCAATTCTAAGGCCTCCGGGAAGCCCATGCTATAAGGATCTACCGCCTTAGCGGCACCACACCGACAGCCACACAACACCAAATCCAGTTTGTGGTACCTTAAAAACCGAAGACTAGGCTCCGCATAAAGCCCTGTATCGCTAACATACAACATGCTGTGTTTTCCTTTGCGAATCAGGTAGTTGAGCGGTTCTCTATCGCCATTGTTGTGGGCGCGAATGGGATGAATTAAATAATTTCCCAAGGATAAGGTCTGAAAAGCCTGAATCTCAAACAATAGGGCAGATTTTTTTCCCAAATTGCCTTTTAGCTTCTCCACCGTTTCGGTATTTCCAAAAACGTTTAGCGGAGATTTTCCATCGAAATCCGCTAAACCCTGCAACACCAAACTTAATTCTTCCGGCGCTACATTGTGGTACGAAGATCGGGTCAAAAGCAAATACTTAACTTGGTCAAGCAGGAGCTGTTGAGTAACCGCCTGATGAAAGGTATCGGCAGGAAAGTCAATTTTTAAACAGGCATCAATAAGCAGGCTGCTTCTGGACCGCACATGCTTGCCCCCAAGCTCCATAGAACGATGACTTCCATGCGATTTGCTAAACAAGGGAGGCCAGCCTTGCTCCGCTGCCGTTCCTAAAATTTTGATGCGCATATTGAACCTACCATATTCATATACAAAGGTAGCCTTTGCAGCAGCCACGCATTTTAAGCAAGCGTTACCATGCTTTAAATTTTTACCTTTATGGGGTGGAAATCATAGGGCGTAGTGCATACATTTACTTCCCCGATTTTTCGGACCAAGGAATTCCGGCCAAAATAGATACAGGCGCCTACCGGTCGGCGCTTTACGGCGAAGTTTTGGAAGAGCGCGGAAAGCAACTTTTGGTGCGCGCCTACTTTTTATCTTTGGAACATCCTCCTGAAATTTGGTTGCCCGGAATCCGCAAAAAAAACATCATTAGCAGCAATGGCCAATCTCAAGAGCGCTGGCTAGTGCGCATCCGTCTCAAATTGGGGCAATATGAGGGAGTGGCCGAATGCAGCCTGGCCAATCGCAAAGGCTTAACCTTCCCGGTTTTGGTAGGCCGCCGACTTCTACGCAATAGATTTCTTGTGGATGTTTCTAAAAATCAATTGCAGCCATGAACTTAGGTCCTGAACGAAGAATGCTGGAAACGGCCGATATGCAGCGGTGTGTGCAACGGATGGCCGCCGAATTGCCCGAAATATTGGACACCGAAAAGCCCCTAATTTTGGTAGCCATTCTTCGAAACGGACTGCCTTTGGCTGAACGTCTATTGCCCTATTTGAAGCCAAAATTTCCTGCTGGAGTGCAATTGATTGCTGCCAACCCCAACAAATCGGCTCCCTGGGAGCAGCCCGGCCTTCCCTCAGCGGAGGTTTCTTTTACCCATGCCCAAGTGGTGTTGGTGGACGACGTATTAAATACCGGAAAAACAGTAAGTTATGTGATGGCTGCCCTTTTGCAGCAAAGGCCTCAGTGCGTGCGTCTTGCCGTTCTGGTGGATCGAGCGCATAAAAGGTTTCCATTAACGGCAGATGTTGCCGGCTTTCGCCTTTCTACCTTGCCCGGACAATTTGTGCGTGTGGACATGGAGCCACCCACTCCGGAAATTTGGATCAGCGATTCCCATTGATTTTTTTTGGGCCCCCGGCCTTTTGGGCCCCCGGCCTTTTGGGCCGGCCGGGCTTTCAGCTATAGCCAAAGCATGCCCTTTGCGCAAGGCTTGGGCTGTGGTGGTTTCGCAAAGCTACACCTCCTCGCCCAAGCCTTGCGTAAAGGCCAAAGCTTTGGGCTATTTGAGACTTTTGATGCGGTGCTATTCTGTCGGCACACCTGCCCTGACGCTTCGGTCAGGGACTAGGTCTTGAAAACGCAACGCATCAACAGTCTCTTTTTGCTTCAATTCCTGGTCCGGATGGCGCTTTTGGAAGAAGAATAAAAGAGAATGGCCCCCCGGCCGGACGGAGGGCCGTAAGCAGCCCAAAGCCAGCCAAACAGGGAGCGAGGAGGCCCCGAATCATCGGGGACCCCACAGCCCCTAGTTTGGCGGCTTTGGGCAATTACGACCGGAGGCAGGGCCGTATAGAAAGATGAACTTCTAAAAAGAAGGGCCCAAAAAGACCAATAAAATGTGTAATTTTATAGGGTAAGCACTATGCCTTACCTGAACCTTGCAGGGCAGAATTTTTTCTGCCTTGTTTTATTTAGGGCCGCCCTTAAATATGCTTCGAATGCGGTAGGGGCGCTTTTTCTGGCTTTCAAAATAAGTGCGCATTTGTACCTCGGCCATAAGACCAAAGGTAACCAGTTGAATGCCTGCCAAGATGCATAAAACGCCCAAAATGAGTAGGGGTCTTCCTCCGATTTCGTTTCCTAAAATTTTGATTACCAGCAAGTAAGCGTTTATAATTAAACCTACTAAGAAAAGCAGTATGCCTGATTTTCCAAACAAATGCATGGGCTTTTGAAAGTACTTTTGCATAAATACCATAAGCACCAAATCGCTGAGCACTTTAAAGGTCCTGCCTAGTCCGTATTTGGAGGTTCCGGCGGTTCTGGCACGGTGATTCACGTTCATTTGATGGATTCGTGCCCCTTGAAGGCTAGCCAGTACGGGAATAAAGCGGTGCAATTCGCCATACATGCTGAGGTTTTTGGCGATATCTGCACGAAAAACCTTAAGCGTGCAGCCATAGTCTCGGATATGGACTCCGGTAAGGTGTCGAATCATGCTGTTGGCCAAACGGCTGGGGATTTTGCGGAGCACCATCCCGTCTTTTCGGTTGGCTCTGTTTCCGGCTACCACATCAAATTCCCCTTGTTCCAAAGCCTCAATCATGGCCGGAATATCGGCCGGGTCGTTTTGAAGGTCGCCATCCAAGGTTACAATGAGGTCTCCGGTAGCGTGCTCAATACCGGCAGACATGGCCTGGGTTTGGCCATAATTTTTTTGAAAAATAAGCAGATGCGTATTTGGCCCTGCGTGTTTTTTAACCTGCAGCACGGTGTCGTCGGTAGAACCGTCGTCTACCAAAATAATTTCATGCTCAAAGGCACTTAGCGCAGTTTCTATTTGGTGAATTAGGGCTTCAATGTTCGGCCCTTCGTTCATTACAGCAACAACGACGGAGACTTTCATGGCACAAAGTAACCAAAAAAGAACCGTTAGGGTTGCATGTTCTTAAGCATAGATATGATTCTGAGGCGTTGGTACAGGCAGTCTAATCTTGCCGGGGCTTCTCCTGCATAGGATTCGTCCAAGGCCAAAGGCAAGGCTTGTGGCGTGTTAACTTCTATTTGTTCGCCTTGCCAACTTTTGACCATAGGTTCTTGCATAAAACTGCTTTGACGAATGGCCGACCATTTGCTGTACCTTTCAAAGGTGGAGAGTTTGGGAATAAGTTGGATTTCAAAAAGTCCGTCGTCGGGTATGGCTTTGGGCGCATGCACAAATCCCTGTCCATGGGCTTGGCCCAAATGCACGGATAATGAAAAGCAGGGACCTTGGTAAACAGAGGTTCCATCAATGGAAATTTCTACTTCGGTACCTTTCCAGAGGTGCAGTTGTTTTTTGATTTCGGTAAGGCTTTTTGCCTTTTTTCCTTTGGCTTTCTTTTCGCTTAAGCTTTGACCGGCTTTGCCCAACCAGCCTAAAGCAGCAACATTTAAAAAATAGGACTGATCCACCTGTCCATCTTTAATGTAGGTTGCCAAACCGAGGTCTTGGTAAAAATAATGACCTAGTTTAAGGTTCTTGGCGGCTTCTTCGGGGGAAGAAGGAATGCCCACAGAGGGATGCCAGTTTTTGGCCTCTCCTGTGGGAATGAAACCTAGTACATGGTCGGCAGGAACTTTTAGCTCGTCTTCAAGCATGCCGTTCATGGTGGCATGCAGGGCTTCTTCTCTTCCTGCGGCAAGGAATTTTTTTTTGCCTTCCTTGGCTAGGCTTCGGGCCTTGCGACGTAGCATGTCGGGGCTTTCTAGCCCAAAAGATTCAAAAGGAATATGCAGCTTTTTTAGGGCCTCCTGAATGCGCTTGGAGGCTTTCTGGTCGGCTTTGCTTTGATCCAAAAAAAATAAGGACCAAGGGGAGTCGTCGGGAGGATTTACCATGTGCGAATGAGTCGATGCCAGCTTTCCGGTGCATTATCCGGGGAAATGTGAAGCAAATAGGGGCCCGGAGCCAAATCAACCACCGAAATGGGAAAGCCATGACCAGTTTTAACGATTTGTCCATTAAGGCTTACCATACGCCAAGGTGCAGCTTGCAATTGAGATGCTTTGGTGCTTAACCAATCTTTAGCAGGGTTGGGAAAAATCAGGCCTTGACTTGATGCCCCGAGGGATGCTATGCCAACACCGGGTTGGTCTTTATTGATGGAAAGTCCCATAAAATGTCCTACAAACACAAAATCGCTGTCGGCAGGCGCAAGGGCATAAACCAAGTCGGTAATGGACTGGTTTTGAAAAGCGCTTTGCGCATGAAAACCTAGGCTATCGTAATAGGCAAGACCATAACCATTGCCATTGGAAGCGAACCAAAAGCGACCTAGGCTGTCTTTTTGGATGTCCCAGATATTGGTGTGGGTGAGTCCTGAATTGCTTTGGTTAAATATTTCGAACTGGCTATTTTGTCGGTTGAAGCGCATGAGGTGGTCGCTGCCTGTTTGTCCGGCAAAGCCAAGCCACATCCAGTCGTTGCCATCCAAAGCCAAACGCTGCACATGCTGATGGGTTAGCCCGGAGTCAGTATTGAAATAAAAAGTACTTCCATTGTTTTTAAACGCATACAAACCGGCCGATGAGGTGGCAATCCAAAGGTCACCAGCCTCGTCGAGCTCCAAGTCTGGAATGTCTGAAAAGGGCAATAGTCCATTGGTCGTTTGGTTGTTGAACAGTTGCCAGGTAATGCCATCGTAGCGATACAGTCCCCCTCCCGAGGTGCCAATCCACACCAAGTTATTGTCAAAGGCGAAGGAAAGGATATGGTCGTGGTTAAAGCCTCCCGCACCACCAAAGGTATTGGAAGAAAACTCAGAAAAAGTACCGTCTATATTCCTTCTAAAGGCTCCTTGACTTGAGGTGCCGACCCATAATCTGCCTTGTGGATCTATCTCCAAAGCCGAAATAAACCAGCCCGAAGAGGCTGCCAGAACTTGTATGGTACTGTCAACCAGGTATGCCAATCCGTTACTGGTGCCAATCCAAAGGGTATCTCCTTGGGATTTGGCTAATTGCGTTACTTGGGCCGCGGGTAAGTTCGAGTTTTCCGGTTGAAAAGTATCCCAAGAATAATTGATTTGGGCTTTTAGGGACAAACCAAAAATCCAAAGAAATACGAACCAGACTATTGTTAGGCGTTTCATGGTACTGCGAATTTAGGCATTCGGTCACATAGTCCATACCCTTCCTCCTGTTTTTGAGGGAAAAATACAAACGCTACAGGCATCCATGGGGTAGGGAACCAGCCAGAGTGTATGGTCTGGAAACTCCTGTAAAAAGGCTTCCGAGGGTGGTTTGTGGTGTAGCCACAGGATTATATCGGTTTTAAAATCAGGAATCTCTTCTTTTGTTAAGCAGGCTAGCATGTAGTTTTGGACTTTATACGCTTTGGAATTTTGATTTGGCGCTGCTTGAAGTTGAAACCAAAGTTCTGAGTCCTTATACAGGTTGAATCCATTACCCTGAGCTTCTAAGTAAAAGAAGCGCCCTTTAGTGGCTTGCGCCAGACTTAAGCTTATTCCCCAAACCCAAACCATGCCCAAGGCTAATTTTTTAAGTACTGCTTTTTTAAATGCAAAGCTTAGAATAAACAGCAGAGCATACAGCCACAATACCCACTGGAGGGAAATGGAAGCTCCTTCCAAACTGACCCAATCATGAGCTCCTGTTATAGATACCCAGTAAATTAAGAGTCTTGCCGGAAGTTCCCAAAACCAATCCATAGGCAGCCAAGCTTCGAACCCGAAGGCCTCCCATAAGAGCCACGCATTTGCAGCATAGAGCGTTAAGGCACCTAAAGGAATTCCAATCAGATTGTTGAGTAAAAACAACCAAGGAAAACTCCCAAAATGATATAGGGCAAGCGGGGTAGTATATAGTTGGGCGGCCAAAGTGGCTGACATGCCCGACCAAAGCCATTTGGGCATCTTTTTGGGGCGCTTGTTTTCGAGCTTAGGCACTAGAATAAGAATTCCGGCGACCGCAAGAAAAGAAAGTTGAAAGCCCGGAAGGTTAAGATACTCTTTGTCTATGGAAAGCATGAACAAAGCTGCCAAACCCAAAGTGTGTAAGGCATTCACCTTTTTTCTTCCCAAACCTGCCAAGGCATACACGTTCATCATTAAACATACTCTGGTTACAGAGGCGCTAAAGCCGGTAAGCCAAGCATAGGTCCAAAGGGCTATGCTTAAGCAAACAAAGCGAAGCAGCCTAAAGCCGGTTTTATGATTGGGTAAGGGTTTAAGCAGCCAGATAAACAAACCAAAGATTAAGCCGGCATGTAAACCCGAAACGGCAAGCACATGAGAAAGCCCGGCCTGAGCAAACCACGTTTTGATTTCTTTGGGAAGCATGCTTTTCTCGCCCATGGCCATGGCCATCATAAGGGATTTGGCCGAGTTCCCTCTAGCCCTGTTCGAAAAGTACTTAATCCATTGTTCTCTTAGTCCGGGTGTGGTGCTTGGGTATTGGTCAAGGCACCGGATGTTTTGTTTTTTGGCCGATAAAAGGTAGTCCACGTTCAGGTGTTCGAGCCAATTGCGTATTTGAAAGGCATTGGACCTTTGCATGTTGCTTGGCCACTCCAAAAAGCCTTCCACTTGCCATAGTTCTCCGGGTTTTGGATCTAAGCTACTTTGGTAGGGAAGTTTCCAAAGCACTTGTGTTCCAATGGTAGCTTGGGAACCCCCAAGCACAGTGGCTGTTAAATACCGTTGTTTTGGGTGTTCGTAATTGCCGTTTGGGCTGAGTAAAAGCTTGGCTGATATTCTTTGGTAAGGTCTTTCGGCCTCATGTTTTGGTTTGAGGTAAAATCCAAACAAGGGGATGGCCAAATAGGCCAATCCAAGGAGGAACGATTTTCTTTTTAGGCTTTGCCATAAGAATGGTAACGCTAATAAAAGACCAATTCCGTTTGTGGGACCAAAAAATCCAAGAGAAAAAAGGGCGAGGAACTTCCAAGACAAAGGAAGTACCATAGGTATAAAAATAAAAAAAGCGGATTGCATGTGCAACCCGCTTTTTTAAATGACTAAAACAATTAGTGTTGAACAATAAACTTCAAGCTCATGCGGTTTTCTCCCTCTGTAGCTTCAAGAATGTAGGTGCCGTTGCCCAAGGTGCTTAAGTCGGCACTGTAAGTGCTTTGGTTGGTTTTGCCAAAATCGGCAACCATTCTTCCATTCAGGTCGTATGCTTTAAGATCCACGGTTTTTCCCTCAAAAGCCGATAAGTCCACCTGCATGTTTTGATTCGCCGGGTTGGGGAATACAGACCAGTTCACTTTTTCTTGCGCATGTTCTTCGATAGACACATTTTCGCAGAATTGGTTATTGTAGCATTCTCCGTTAAAACTATAGGTATAGTCAAGTGTGGAAGGATCCTTAAAGTCATCCTCGCACAAAGTGGAAATCAAACCTAAATAGTGATACTCTACGGGGCTATTGGCATTGGAAATAAGGCGAGCAGAAACCACCGGTAAAGTGTACTTACCATTATCTTCCAGAACCAAAGGAGACATGGTTGGCGTTAATACTCCATCCTCGTTGATGTTGCCCTCAATGCGCTTGTAGCAGGTTTGGAAACCATCCGAAATACGAAGTGCTGCAATGCGCAAGTTTGGAGCTATATTGTCAATGGTTGAACCGGCCAACAGGGTGTCGGTGTCCGACCAAGAATAGAAAATACGATCTCCGGCTTGGTTACGTGCAATTTGCGGGAAGGCATCAATGGTGACATCATCCGGCACATCGGTTCTAAAGGTATTGAGCGGAGAAATGTAATGGGCATCCCAAGTAAGGCCTCCATCGGTAGAATAAATGTCTACCATCATAGGCGTGTAGAAAGGATAAATGGAATATTGCTTTCCGGCACCTTGCACGGCTCCTGTGGTTGCACGTACTTCTGCTGCACCAACTGTACAGAAAAAGTGGGGATTTCCATTTGCGTCTACCGTAAGGTCGAAATCAAATGTGGTGGTGGGCGAAGTAACTAAAACCGTATCTAAAGACTGCGAAAGGTAAGCGGTTGCAGTTAGCGAGTCCATGATCCAAGGAATGTTTTCCAATTGGACTTCGATAGGGGCACCCCAGGTAACTCCGCCGTCAGTAGAGCGGTATAAGATAGGATGATATACCGAGTCTGTGCCCCCGATTAAATCGCCAAGTGCACCAATCCAAGCCGTATTTCCATCCGGAGAAAAAGCCAAGTTTGGACTAGATTGGCGGCCCGCTCCATCAAATCCTTTGTAGGTGTTTGCGGTGAGCACTTGATCGCGAGACCAGTCTACATTAGAGGTTTGGCTGTTGTATACACCTTTGTAGAGAAAGATTGAATCTGCAATGCTCGAATCGTTACGGATGGGAGTTTCAACCATGAAAAACTCATCGGTTCCAGGACGTTGACTTAGACCACCGGGCAAGCCACTTGCCATCGATTGAAATTGGTAATTCTCCGTAGAACTTGGTGTGGTAAGGGTTGTAGCACTTAATCCATTGGCATGGCCGTCCCAACCGGATAAACTGGGCTGGAGCGTAGGTGCAGCCCAAACCAGTTCAGTGTTGAGTCCATCTGTTGCATTATTGGGATTGTAAATGAGCACCTGAGGATACCTTGTGGCCCGCGTATAGGTGCTGTTCAAAATACCCACATCTTCGGTTATGGAACTTCCGCCATCGGTAGAAATGGAGTAACGAAGACGCCCATTATCTGCGGTTACACCACCAAAAAGGTTGATGTCTTGTCTGTGAATAAAAACAATGGTACCTGAGGCAGGGTCGGCAAAAACTTGGTTTTGACTGGGTCTTAACGAAGTGAAAATATTTGAGGCGTGACCACTGGGAAGTGAAGATTGGGCCAACAAACTCCCAGTCATTAACACACCAAAACTGCTTAGTAAGGTTTTTCTCATGGTTTGGTATTTGCGTTTCTTTACGTTCAAATATACGTTAAAACTGCATTAAGTTCTTACATGGTCGGTTCATTTATCAGATTTTATCGTTTCCGATAAACTTTGATTTGTTTGGGGCTAAGGCAAGCTTTTTTAAAATGCGCTCTAACTGCCTCAAAGGAAATACAAATAGGTATTCAAGCCACCCCGGGCTTTTTAGCTACGCATAGGCCTATGCTTTCCAACAATCTTTTGGTTTTGTAAGGATTTTGAAAAAGTATTGAGGGCAGCTTATTCATTTAATCGTTCGGGATTGTATCCTTTAGACTTCCATTCATCTAAGGGCAAATAGAAAAGAACTTTTCTTAAACTGTCCTTTACAAAAAGTGCGGTTTGGTTATTGAATTGATTGCTGGATCGGTTGTTCGAATTACCATATGCTTGAACAGCTCGGGCCTCCACACTGTCTTTGGAGCTAAAACAAACTTCCATAATAAAAGAGTCTCCACCGTCTGCGGCATAAAACCCATTGGACAAGGGATGTGTTTCGGTAGGTGCCAAGGTTTCTTTAATGCCTCCAACGGAATAAATTTTTGAACCACGACCAATACGTTGTACCTCGCCTAAACGAACATCTACCCGTTGGAAATGCTCCATAAAACGCTCTTGGGTTTCTCGCAAGGCTTGATGGATTTGTTGGGGAGGTGGTTGGTGATTTCTCAAATAGATAAACCGAAGGGGAACCCCGGAAATACGGCTCAACCGTTTGGCAAACTCTACAAACTGTGCTGCACCTACACTTTCTTTTTCTGCACTTCCGTTCCATGCATACAATACATCAAATATTGGCTTTAGGTCTTCCGGAACAGGTTTGGCTCCCTCTAAATGATTCCGAAACCCATTCCACACATAACCGTCTTTGGGGTACTGTCTATCGTATTTGAAGCGTCGGATGGCCTCCGGCGAGTCCGGGCAACCCAAACTGTCTAAGAGCTCTTGAATCCTATGGCTTCTGTTGGTTTCTATGGTTTGAATTCCGGGAAAGGCTAAGGTAGCATTAGGGGCCTTTTCAATTCCTTCGCAGGTGCAGCTGTAAGGGCTGTTGTTGGCGTTGAATAAAAAGCCGGACTCAGGGTTTTTGCGCACCGGACGATGTTGGTAGGGTATAGGCTTGTGCCAAATATAGCCGGTGTCGACTCCCAAAAGCACCCCGTTCCAATCGGGTCCTGATATTCTTTGTGGGAGGTGCGTTTGCGAGCGAAGCATTAGGTTGTCGTTTTGGTCGGCATATACAATGTTAAGCATGGGAAAGGCGTCCATAGCCAAGGCTTCTTCGAATTGATTGAAGCTGTTGGATGCGCCCATATGCCACCATTGTTCTGCGGCCTTTATTCCATTTAAAGCGGCATTGCGAATAGCATAAATGCCCTGAGGACCTTCCAAAGCAGGACCAAACAAGGTGTTGTATTTGATGCGTTTTACGGCAACTCTAATCGGTCCTATTTTTACTTTTATTTTGACTTTTACGGGCTCCAAGGGAAACCATTGGTTATTTACTTTATACTGGGTCTTTTCCGTATTGGTTTCCAGTTTATATACATCTACCATATCGTGGTAGTTAAAGGTGTGGGCCCAAGCTAAATGTCGATTGAAGCCATGAAAAACCGTAACGCCTCCGGGAAACAAAGCTCCATACATTTCGGTTCCGCTTCCGGTTTTGGTATGTGCTTCATACCAGGAGTAGCGCCCTGTGTAGCTGTTGTGTGGATTTAGAAACAACCAGGTATTCCCATCCTTGCTTTGATTTTTGCTCAAGGCAAAGGCATTGCTCCCGCCCGGTAGCTCTTGGGCTTTGGGCAGGCTGCCTTGCAGTAAATCTCCCAAATCGCCTGTAGTGCCTGTGAACAGCAAAAACGAAAGCATGTAGCCCCCTAAAATATCTTCCGGAGTGTAGGGCAATCCGGGTTTATAAAGCACTTCTTTTGGATGCTGCTCTGCGTAGGCATTTAATCCGGCACAGTATCCATAGAGCACCTCCTGAAATTCAGGGCTTATCTGCCTTTTCCATTCTGAAGAAACGGTGGTGGGAACATCAAAGAATCGGATAAAAAAATCAAGCATAGCAGCGTCTTTTCCTTTGGCTTCCGCCAAAATTCCACGGCCGCTTAACAGGGTCTCCTCAATGGTAGAAAAGTCATCTTCTGCATGTGCCCAGGCCAAACCATAGGCAACTTCTGCATCGGTGGGCCCATATATGTGCGGAACGCCCCAATGGTCGCGGTAAATAAAAATGGAATCGACGCTTAATTCGGTTTTTTGCCCAAGGGCAGCCGATGGGAAAAAATGGCCCAAAAAGAAAAGGACCATTAATGAGCTTGGAGGGATACAGCGTTTCATGCGACCAAATTAGCCATTCCCTTGCCGTGACACATATGTTCTACCTGAAATTGGCCAACTTTTTGCTATTTTTGGGAAATCTAAACTCTACCTTTTATGAAATGGTTCTTTCTCCTTACCTCCTTTTTCTTTTTGGCCTCTTGTGCTGAGGACCCTGCCGATAATCAACCCAACGATGAACCGGAGTTGGTGTTTGTTATGAAGTTGGATCCCAACCAAGAACGCTTGAACAATATTGGCCAGAGCGCTCCAATGCCTGCCAACCATCGAGGTCAAAATCCTAGGTTTAACTCCATTGGGGTGCACTACATTGAATTAAGTCCACAGGCTACTACTTTATTGGGAGAAGGTGAGGTGCTTTACCAAACTCCTTCCACCTCTATTGGAGGCAGTGAGGCCATCGATTTTGATAGTTTGCCCTTAGTCAATAGTGGAGAGGTGTTTTATCGAATCCCCTTAAGCAAGGTGCCTAAAGGCAATTACACTTGGATTCGGGTTTCTTTGGCCTACCAAAATTATGAAGTAGATTTCAGGGTTGGCCCACCACAAGTGCCTGTTACTTTAGATGGAACCTCCACTTTGGCCAGTTTTATAGGCTACAATTCTTACGTAAGAGATTTTACTGTAAAGACAAAAAGCTTGACTTTAAATCAAAACAAACTACAAGGTTTTTGGGCCTTTGAAGCTCAGGTTCCCGGTCAGTCCGAACCAAGCCTAAGCACAGGTCAAGTGCCGGCAGGTGGAATTACCGTACCTAACCCCATTTGGCAGTCTTCTCCTATTCCACAAGGAAGTTGCGTGGTAACCGGTCCTTTCGATCAAACCTTAGAAATTACAGGCAACGAAACCAAAGACATTCGTATTGAAGTAAGTCTGTCCATCAACAAAAGCTTTGAATGGAAGGAGTCCGGAAACAACAATTATTACGAACCCCTTGCCGGAGATACGGTGGTGGATATGGGAATTCGCGGCCTCAAAACCTATGTGATTTATTAAGGTATTTGGAACAAAACAAAGCCGATTTGATACTTAGCTCGTTTTTTTTGTTCTATAACCTACATATCTTTTGGAAATTCAAACCTAAGCCTTACTTTTGCAGTCCCTAAAATTGAAAGCACAGCGCTATGGCGAAGAAAGGTAATCGAGTGCAAGTTATAATGGAGTGCACCGAACATAAAGAAAGTGGAGTACCGGGCACCTCTCGTTATATTACCACTAAGAATAAGAAAAATACGCCCGACCGGCTAGAAATGAAGAAGTACAATCCCGTACTTCGTAAAGTAACCGTGCACAAAGAAATTAAATAATATCCCATGGCAAAGAAAACCGTAGCGACCCTCCGTACCGGCCAAGGCCGAGATTTCACCAAGGTTATTAAAATGGTGAAGGGCGAAAAAGGAAATTACCAGTTTAAGGAAGAAATGGTGCACAAAGACCATATCAAGGATTTCCTTACTGAAAAGTAATGCCACAACGGCAAGTATTGTATTTTTGTAAGCTTCTTTAGGGAAGCTTTTTTTGTTTATACCCACACAATGGCACTTTTCGGTTTCCTCAATAAAGACAAAAAGAAAAAGCTCGACGACGGGCTTTCCAAAACGCGCGACAACATTTTCGGTCAAATCAAACGCAGCCTGCTTGGAAAAAAGCAAGTAGATGCTCAAGTTTTGGACGAACTCGAAGAAATTCTCATAGGGGCCGACGTAGGTGTGCAAACCACCCTCAACATTATTCAGCGCATTGAAGCAAGAGCCGCTAGAGAGAAATTTATGAATGCCTCCGAATTGGATGCCATTCTTAAAGAAGAAATCTCTTCCCTTCTTCGCGAAAATAAAGCACTGGATGGCAACCTTGGGCTGCCCCAAAACCAAAAGCCCTACGTTATTATGGTGGTGGGCGTAAATGGCGTTGGAAAAACCACTACCATAGGAAAATTGGCCTGGCAATTCAAGCAGGCCGGAAAAGAAGTGCTTCTTGGAGCTGCCGATACCTTTCGTGCCGCTGCGGTAGACCAACTCCGCATTTGGTCCCAAAGGGCTCAAGTGCCTATTGTAGATAAAGGCATGGGCGCAGATCCGGCTTCTGTAGCTTTTGATACGCTAAACTCCGCTGTGGCTAAAGGTAGCGATGTAGTACTTATCGATACTGCCGGAAGATTGCACAACAAAGTCAATTTAATGAACGAGCTCGCCAAAGTGAAAAAGGTCATGGATAAAGTGGTACCCGGCGCTCCACACGAAGTACTTTTGGTATTGGATGGCTCCACCGGACAAAATGCCTTTGAGCAAGCCAAGCAGTTTGCTCAAGTTACTCAAATTAGTGCTTTGGCCATAACCAAACTCGATGGAACAGCGCGTGGGGGAGTTGTGATCGGCATTTCCGACCAACTTGAGGTGCCTGTAAAATATATTGGCGTTGGAGAAGGTATGGAAGACTTGCAATTGTTTGATAGAGACCAGTTTGTAGAGTCTCTCTTTAATGCATCCCGCGTATGAAAGCCAGAACCCGAAAGGCAAACAGAGTAAATGTGGTTACGCTGGGCTGCTCAAAAAACCTGTACGATTCCGAAGTGCTCTTAGGGCAACTCAAAGCCAACGGCATGGAAGCTTTTCACGAATCCTCAGAGAATGTGGAAGTAGTTGTTGTAAATACCTGCGGGTTTATTGATAAAGCCAAAGAAGAATCCATTCAAACCATTCTTCGCTATGCTCAGGCAAAGGTCGATGGACAGGTAGAAAAAGTCTACGTTACCGGATGCCTCTCCGAACGCTATAAGGACGAACTCAAAGCCGAAATTCCGGAAGTAGATGCTTGGTTTGGCACCCGCGAATTACCTCGACTCCTTAAAACGCTTAAAGCCAATTACAAAAAAGAGCTTTTGGGCGAACGCTTGCTTACTACTCCGGCCCATTTTGCCTACCTTAAAATCTCGGAAGGCTGCGATAGGCCCTGCTCTTTTTGCGCCATTCCACTTATGCGCGGAAAGCACCGTTCCACACCCATCGAAGATTTGGTGAAACAGGCCGAATCGCTCGCCGCCCAAGGAACCAAGGAATTGCTATTGATTGCGCAAGACAGCACCTACTACGGTCTGGATTTGTACAAGAAACGCAATTTGAGCGAATTGCTGAGGGCTTTGTCCCAAGTGGATGGCATCGAATGGATTCGCCTCCATTATGCCTTTCCCACCGGGTTCCCGGAGGATGTTTTGGACGAAATGGCCGCCAATCCCAAGATTTGCAATTACTTGGACATGCCCTTGCAACATGCTTCCGATGCCATGCTCAAAAGCATGCGCAGAGGAACCACCTTGGAACGCACCAACCGATTGTTGAAGCTTTGCCGAGAAAAGGTGCCGGGCATTGCCCTAAGAACTACCATGATTGTGGGCTATCCCGGGGAAACCCAAGAAGATTTTGACACCTTGTGTCGCTTTGTAGAAGAACATCGCTTTGAGCGTTTGGGGGTATTTACCTACTCCCACGAAGAAAATACCCATGCCGCCCTTTTGAACGATGATGTTCCCCAAGAAGTAAAAGAAGAAAGAGCGGCGCGTTTGATGGAAATTCAGGAACGCATTTCTGCCGAAATTCAAGAAGCTAAGGTGGAGTCCGTGCAAAAGGTGCTCATCGATAAGTACGAAAATGGCTTTTTTGTAGGAAGAACCGAAGCCGACAGCCCCGAAGTGGATTGCGAGGTGTTGATTGAATCGGGCGACCAAGACTACCTTAGAATTGGTGATTTTGCACAGGTACGCATCACCGATGCAGAAGCTTTTGATTTGTTTGCAGAAATTTATTCTGAATAGGCCAAAACACGCAAAAGTAGTGGAGTTTCCATCGGCCCCGGATGGACGCGGTAGCCTGCCGAAGGAGCTGCCCTGTTTTGGCGGATGAGCCGGGCGGAGCTTTGCAAGCCCCGGCGAAGACCAGCCAAAACGGGCAGGTACTAGGCAGCTAAAGCGGAGAGCCGGATAAGGCCGCCCCTAAAAAAAACATTCCCTGCGCTTACTTGCGTTCGGTGGGACCTACCAGACCACTGAGTTCTCTGAACACCTCGGCCGATTTGAATTTGCGAGCTTCTTTGCCTTTGCGGATAACAATCATGTGCAGAATGGTGTCGCCTTGGGCAATGCTGTTTAACACGTCCATGCCTTGAATCACTTTGCCAAAAACGCTGTGCTTGTTGTCGAGCCAAGGCGTTTCCTTGTGGGTAATAAAAAATTGGCTTCCGTTGGTGGCAGGACCTGCATTGGCCATGGAAAGAATGCCGGCGGTGTCGTGCTTGAGTTCGGGATGGAATTCGTCTTTGAAGGCATAGCCGGGGCCGCCCATGCCATTTCCATCGGGGTCACCTCCTTGAATTACAAAATTGGGTACTACCCGATGGAACTTTAGGCCATCAAAATAAGGCGTTTTTAAGGCTTTGGCACTGTTGGGAATGCTGCCTTCCGCCAAGCCGGTGAAATTGGCCACCGTCATGGGGGTTAAGGCATAATACAAGGTGCAAAGCATATTCCCCTTGTTGGTTTGAATTTCTACGTACAAGCCCTTTTCTTTGGGTTTAAAAGTGGCTTTTGGCTTTTGCGCAAAAGTAGCAAGGCTTAAACTGAGGCCTAGAAGCAAACAAAGGCTGGATTTCATTTTATTCGATTTTGCTCAAAGATACAAGACCCACGGATTCATGGCCGCCTAGCTTTTTGTTATTTTTGGCAAAATTTATGGATATGGCAGGTTCAAAGGTTGGAGCAAAAGTTTTTTCGTTTGACCCCGAAAGGGTTTGGAAACTTATGTGCACTGCCCAAGCCATGGCCGAGCTTTACGAAGCAAATGCCTCGGTAACGGCCAAATATGTGCATGCCACTTCCCGTGGGCACGAGGCCATCCAACTTGCCGCCGGCATGTTGCTCAAACCTCAAGACTTCGCTTTTCCATATTACCGCGACGACAGCATGCTTCTTGGCATGGGCCTAAGACCTTACGATCTTATGCTTCAATTATTGGCTCGAAAAGACGACCCTTTTAGCGGAGGAAGGACCTATTACAGCCACCCAAGTCTAAACGATCCGGATAAACCCAAAATTCCCCACCAAAGCTCGGCCACCGGCATGCAAGCCATTCCTGCCACAGGCGTTGGTTTGGGGCTTAGGTACCGCGAAAAACAAAAACTTGACCAATTCGATGCCGACCAGGCACCCATTTGCCTTTGTTCGCTGGGCGATGCCTCTATAACCGAAGGAGAAGTTGCCGAAGCCTTTCAAATGGCTGTTTTAAAATCTCTGCCGGTTTTGTATTTGGTGCAAGACAACGAATGGGACATTTCCGCCCATGCCTCGGAGTTTCGTGCCATGGACGCCACCGCTTATGCGCAAGGGTTCCACGGCCTGGAAGTTCGCACCATTGACGGCACCGACACCCAAGCTTGTTTCCAAACCTTACAAGAGGTAATTGAACTCATGCGCAAAGAACGCCGCCCCTTTTTGGTGCATGCCAAGGTGCCTTTGCTCAACCACCATACCTCGGGCGTGCGAAAAGAATGGTATAGGCACGATCTGAGCGATCAGGCACAGCGTGACCCCTTGCCGCGCCTTGCTCAAGACTTGCTTAAGGCAGGATGGACGCAAAGCACCCTCGATAAACTACAGCAAGAGGCCAAATTACAAGTGGAACAGGAGTATGCCTTGGCTCTACAAGCTCCTGACCCCGAACCAGAAGACTTGTTTACCCATGCGTTTTTGCCTACTCCCATAACGGAGGAACGCGGCGAACGAAGCCCTAAAGGAAAACAGGCCACCGTTATGGTGGATTGCGCCCTTTTTGCAGTTCGTGAACTGATGGAACAATACCCCGAATGTTTGCTTTATGGGCAAGACGTGGGCGCGCGCCTCGGAGGCGTGTTTCGCGAGGCGGCTACCTTGGCCAAAACCTTTGGCGACGAAAGGGTTTTTAATACGCCCATTCAAGAAGCATTTATTATTGGAAGCACTGTGGGAATGTCGGCCACCGGACTCAAGCCCATTGTTGAGGTGCAGTTTGCCGATTACATTTGGCCGGGCTTAAACCAGTTGTTTACCGAGGTTAGCCGCTCGCTCTACCTGTCCAACGGCAAATGGCCCGTCTCCTGCGTGATTCGCGTACCCATTGGAGCCTATGGCTCAGGTGGACCATACCATTCCTCCAGCGTGGAGTCGGTGGTGATGCAAATCCGCGGCGTAAAGGTGGCCTATCCTTCCACCGGTGCCGACCTAAAAGGACTGCTCAAATCGGCTTGGTTGGACCCAAATCCGGTGGTGATTTTTGAGCACAAAGGTTTGTACTGGAGCAAAATCAAGGGTACAGAAGGCGCCAAAACCATTGAGCCGGACGCAGACTATGTAGTTCCTTTTGGAAAAGGCCGCATTGTTCAAGAGGCCCAACCACAATCAACAGAGGCCACCGCGGTAATTATAACCTACGGTAGAGGCGTGTATTGGGCCTTGGAGGCAAGCAAGAGCTGGCCGGGTAGGGTGGAAGTACTCGATCTGCGTACTTTAAACCCATGGGATAAAGACCTGGTTATGGACCGGGTAAAAGCCCATGGCCGAGCCTTGGTGTTGGTAGAAGAGTCGCTGCCGCATTCCTTTGGAATGGCACTTACGGGGGAAATCCAAAAGGCATGTTTTGCCTATCTGGATGCGCCTGTAGCCTCGGTGGGTTCAGAAAACCTGCCTGCCATACCTTTAAACTCAATTTTGGAAGAGGCCATGATTCCCAATGCGCAAAAAGTGGCCGCGGCTTTACAGGAGCTGCTTGATTTTTAAACCAATACAGGACGGCGCTTAAACCACTCCACCAAATCGGGTGGCAAATCGGTGAGCTGATCCATAAACCGATCGTAATTTTCTTTGGTTTCTTTGGATAAACATTGTTGCATTTGCTCCAATGCTTCGCCCGACAAACACACAGGGCTCATGGCATATTCTAAATCAAACAGGGGGTAGCCATCGCGCATGTGGCACTCCACCTGAAATTCAAGGCATGCATCCACTTCTTTATGGGTCACGGCGCAGCGTTCTAGCCAAGCCTCCAAACCGGCAGGCTGCTCTTCGGACAGCAGCGCGGCTTTTCTCTTTTCCAGGTCAAATGCCTGCTGCATAAATGCCTGCAGATTCTGTCTGGAGCTTTCCGAAATACTGCTTGCCATTTTTACTTGGCACGATCTGCAAATAACCGCTTCCAAGTCGGAGACCACCATATCTTGGTTGGGATACCTCCGAAAGTGCTTCATAAGCGCATAGCTTTGGCCTTGCACCAAGGTTCCGCATAAGTGGCAATGCGTGTAAGGCAAGTTGCTTGAGCTATCAATAAAGAGGTTTGTCCAGTTCATAAAACAAAGGTAGGCAATCGATTTGGCTAAGCATGCTCTGAGCCCTGCTTCCATTTGGGGTACTTCTTACTTAGCCGGTGCCGGTTCCAGCCCTGCTTCAGGCAAAGCTCGTCATGCCGGGGCTTGCGGTGGCTTGCATGCGCGCCGCCTCCTCAGCCGGGCATGTCGGCCTTGCCTTTTGCATGGCGTCCACCTTACCGGGGGGCCATATTCTGACAATTTATAAATACTTTGGGTTAAAAATCCGCTGCCAACAAAAGACCTTCTTCGTTTAAAAGAGGAACTACCGGCGCTACATTCTCCTGTAAGCAGTATTCAATATCTTCGCTAAGTTGCAAATGCTTAAGTCGAGTTCTGTGCGAACTGAACCTTAAAAAGTGCGCTCTATTTTCTCCGGCAATTTCATGGAGATGCAGGGCCATAAGTGGAGCATCTGCATCAGAATCCAATCCAAAACCTTTAAGGCTAAGTTCCTTAACTAAGCTACCTGCAAATAAGGTGTCTTCTAGATTTATTCGACCTTTCCAACCCGCACACAAAATCATCACATCTTGTTGTTGGTTTACAAGGTATTCACTTAAAACGCCAAGGTTCACAAAGGCGCCGGTAACCAATGGACCATCGTGGCGTGCCACCTCAATGGCTTGGGTACCGTTGGTGGTGCTTAGAACCAATTCTTTTCCCAGGATTTCGGGGCGATTTACATAACTCAAAGGCGAGTTGCCTAAGTCAAATCCTTCCACAACTTCACCTCCCCGTTCGGCGGCCATAAGCCGATGTTCCGATTTGGGAATCTTGGCCATGGCTTCCAGGCCGGCCACAGGGCGAACTGCTTTAACTCCATGGTGAAGAGCGGCTGCAATGGCCGTAGTTGCTCTAAATACATCTACAACTACGGTAATGCTGGGGCGTTCTCTATATCGAGGATATAAATCGGGGCTTAAGCAAACGCTTACTATAGGGCCCTCCGGGCGCAACATTAGGATTTGTCTTTTTTAAGGAAGGGAAATGTGGTGGTGCGTGCCTTAAGTTGCTTTCCCCGAATTTCTACAAAAACTTCCTGTCCTGCTTTGTTCATTGGCACTTGAATGTATCCCATGCCAATGGCTTGACCCAGGCTGGGACTTTGGGTTCCACTGGTCACTTGGCCAATGGCATTCCCTTCGGCATCTCTTATGGGGTAGCCTTGCCTTGGAATTCCTCTCTCTAGCATTACAAAACCGCAAAGTCGGCGTGTTAGTCCTTCTTCTTTCTGTTTTTTAAGGAGTTCAGAGGCTACAAAATTGGTGTCTAATTTTGTGATCCAGCCCAAACCTGCTTCTAGAGGACTGGTTTGGTCGGTAATGTCGTTGCCGTATAGGCAAAAGCCCATTTCCATGCGAAGAGTGTCACGCGCACCCAAACCTGCAGCTACCAAATCCACCTTTTGACCGGCTTGCATTACCGCATCCCAAAGCGCTTCGGCATCTTCATTGCTTACATACAATTCAAAACCACCGGCACCGGTATAGCCTGTGTTGGAAATCAGTACGTCTCCAATTCCAGCCATTTCACCAATAGCAAAAGTATAATAGGGAATGCCTGCCAAGTCTACCTCAGTAAGTGTTTGAAGCACTTCTGTTGCTTTTGGGCCTTGCACTGCCAGTAGGCTTATTTGGTCGCTTCGGTTTTCTAGCTCAGCACCAAAGTCTTGATTTAAGTCTACCAATCTTTGCCAATCTTTTTCAATGTTTGATGCGTTTACAACCAACAAAAATTGAGTGTCAGATAAGCGATATACCAATAAATCATCAACAATTCCGCCTTGGTCGTTTGGGAGACAGGAGTATTGTATGTTTCCGGGCTTTAATTTTTGTACATCGTTGCTGGTGGCGTATTGCAACAAGGCCTCGGCTTGGGGCCCCTGCACATAAAACTCGCCCATGTGGGATACATCAAACATGCCGGCAGACGCTCTCACCGCATGGTGTTCAGGCAAAAGTCCTTTGTATTGAAGGGGCATATCGTAACCTGCAAAGGGCACCATTTTGGCACCTAAGGCAAGATGTTTGGCGTGTAGTGCGGTTTGTTTCATAGCAAATATTCGCTCAAATATAGCAGCTTTTCGAGTAGAGCCATAAATTGACGGTTTCCTGACCGGCTTCTTTGGCCTCTTTTAGGCCAAAGCTTGGGTTTTAGGAGTAGAATCCGGAACCTGCATACGGGAGCTTCCTCCATTTTTTGTAACATTGACCTATGAAGTATGCATGGATTTTGGCTGTCTTATGGATTTCGGCAGCAGGTCTAAAAGGCCAAGTAAGTCAGCAAATTGAGGAATTAGAAGCACAGCGCTCGGCTTTGGCCAAGCAAGACGAGGCATTGAGAGACTCTCTTCAAGGGTTAAAACTTGCCGATATTCAGCAAAAACTGGCACAAATGGGTTGGCCCAGTGCGGATACCCCCGTGGTAAGCCACCCCGGCTTTGCCTTGAGTTATTCTGAGGACCACGAACAAGCCCGTTGGGTAGCTCATATGGTGCTTACCGATATTCAAGAAGGGAACGAAGGCCGTACCAACAAGTTTATGGAAGACCCAAAGGTAGCCACAGGTAGTGCTCAGGAGGTAGATTATTTTCTTAAAACCCCAAAACCTTCCGGTGGGTACAGCTACGACGGCTATGGATTTGACCGTGGCCACCTAGCGCCATCGGCTGATTTTAAATGGAGTGCTGAGGCCTTGGCGGCTTCTTATTTTTATTCCAATATGTCCCCTCAACGACCCGGCTTTAACCGAGGAAAATGGGCCAGACTCGAGGGCTTTGTGCGCGAAAACGTGTATCGGTTCCAAACCGACCTGTATGTGGTTACCGGCCCTGTGCTCTACGATGGCATGCCTAAAGTAGAACGTAGCCCAAACGGCATGAGCCTTCCGGACCAATACTGGAAAGTAGTATACAACCCCCTCATTCGTGCCGGTATCGCTTTTTTAATGCCGAATCAAAGTTTGCCCAATCCTGTAGAATGGTATGCGGTGCCCATCGACTCCATTGAAACCCTTACCGGTTTTGATTTCTTTTCGGCGCTTCCGGATACCTTGGAGGAACGAATGGAAGCTTCTTTTAGCTTACAGCAATGGCTGCCCGAAAAGCAGTTGGGAGAGGCTCTTCCCATAAAAAGTAGCGAGCTTCCTGAGGGTGCCTTTAATACAAAAACCCTTCAGGACATTTATTACGAGCAAGAAAAAGAAATTACCGTTTGCGGAACCGTAGTAAGTTCCAATAAGAGCAAAAAGGGGAATGTTTTTCTGAATTTAGACAAGCGCTTTCCAAATCAGGTCTTTAGTATTTCAATTTGGAGCTCCAACGTAAAAAACTTCAGCTATGCTCCGGAAGAGGAGCTCATGGGGCAAAAAATTTGCGTTACAGGCGAAGTAAGAGACTATAACGATACGCCCTCCACAAATATTAATGGAGAAGAACAATTATTTTTGCTTGGAGAAGTTCCTGATTAATGCTTTTGACTATGCGTGGTGTTGGTTCTTATGCTTTTTTAATTTGCTTGGGTATAGTCCTAGGCTTTAGTTCGTGCAGCAACGAATCGGAGTTGATTGAACCGGAAGATGTAAACTATTTTCCCCTGCAACCCGGAGCAACTTGGATATATCAGGTAGATTCCATTTGGGTAGATTGCCTAGCCGACAGATTTGATACCGCTAGTTTTCAAATAAAAGAAGAAATGGAAGCGTGGGTGAAGGGAGCTAACGGCGATAGTCTAATGCGTATAGCCCGTTACCGCAGAGCCGACAGCAACAGCCCGTGGGGAGCGCCAAGAATTTGGACCGCTCGACGAAATAATTTACACGCCATTCGAACCGAAGAGAACCGTGCTTTGGTTAAATTGACTTTTCCCGTTGAATTGGAGAAGACCTGGGACGGTCATGCCTACTTAGCCGAACCGACTCAGGAGTGGCAGTATCAAGAAGTAGACGAACCTTTCGACAGCTTAAGCCGCACCCTTCTGGTGGTACAGCAAAGTGAAGAAAACCTTTTGGAGAAAAAGCTGTTTTCTGAGCGTTATGCTTTTTCCATTGGCTTAGTACATGCCATAAAAATTGATGTGGTAGGTATTGTGACAGACCCAAACGATCCCAACGATTGTGCAGAATACCTGCCTCCCTCTGTCCCTTGGAATTCCCTTCCTATTTTGGAGCGCGTTAAATTTGGATACATTTATGAAATGCAATTGCTTTCTTTTGATTCAGGCCTTTAGCCTTTGTTTTGGTTCATTATGGGCCCAACAAGAAGAATACCGATTTGCGGTTTTTTTTAAAGACAAGGGTGGCAATGAAGCCAAATTTAGTCTAGAGTCTCCTCAACAATTCCTTAGTATGCGTGCTTTGGAACGCAGAGAGCGCCAGCAAATAGCCCTTGATGCCTCCGATTTACCCGTGCACGAAGCCTACCGTGCCTCTGTACTCGGCTTAGATGCCAATATCCGGGAGGTGGCTATTTCCAAATGGATGAACTTTCAAATGGTAAGCACCGCCGATTCTAGCCTTTCTACCACCTTATCCTCTTTAGATTTTGTAGAAAAGGTGGTATGTGTGTACAGTGGTAGTGCCATTTGGGAACCCGGCAGTAAAACGGAGTACCTTTCCCCGAAAGAAGGAACCGCAGACACCATGACCCAGAAGTTGAGGGCTATGGGAGATGCATTTTACGGAGAGTCTGACCGGCAACAACGCATGCTCGGCATGGATTTTGTTCATCATTTAGGGGGCTGGGGGCAAAATTTGGTGGTGGCTGTTATGGATGGTGGTTTTAGGAATTACGATAAAATCACTTCCTTTCAACCTTTGTTGAGCCAAGAACGCCTGCTGGGAACCTGGGACTTTGTGGCCGGCCATGCATCGGTTAGCGAAGATGCTTCGCATGGCATGCAGGTTTTAAGTTGTATGGCCAGTTGGGCACCGGGAGAAATGGTTGGAACGGCACCGGCAGCGCATTATTTGCTTTTCCGTACCGAGCATACGGCGGCAGAAACGCCCATGGAGCCCTACCTGTGGATTTGTGCAGCCGAGCTGGCAGATAGTTTAGGAGCCGATGTGCTAAATACCTCCTTAGGTTATACCACCTTTGACGCTCCATTTGAGAGTTACAGCTATGCTGATTTGGACGGTCAAACCATTTTGGTATCCAAGGCGGCCCAAATGGCCGCAGAAAAGGGAATGCTGGTATTCAATAGCGCCGGTAACTCAGGCAACAGTTCTTGGAAGTATATCGGTGCGCCTGCCGATGCCAAAGATATTATTGCCGTAGGAGCCGTAGATGCCAATCGAGAAAAGGCAGGGTTTAGCTCTTTTGGCCCTTCGGCAGATAACAGGGTAAAGCCGGAACTTGCCGCCATGGGGCGTAAAACCGTATTGTATGGTGCCGGGGATGCACTTACCAATTCTAACGGCACCTCCTTTTCTTCTCCTGTTTTGGCGGGAGGCGGTGCTGCCTTTTGGAGTTTACATCCTACCGAATCTGCAAGCGCCATTCGAACCGTTATGATTGAAAGTGGGCATCTTTTTGCGGCGCCCGGACCGGATTTGGGCTACGGAATTCCTCATTTCGGCAATGCCCATGCCCGTCTTTCTCGTCCCGAACTGCTGTTGGCTGAGACTTTTATGGCAGCTCCCAATCCGGTGGAAAAATCCGAAATGCTCACCTTCTTTTTTCATGCTGCAGATACCGGATTATACCAACTTCAATTCTTTATGGTGAATGGGGCAGAGGCTTTTTCTACCGAAATTGGAGTGAGCGATAAAGGGCCGGTGGCTTATCCTCTTTCTTTAGCAGGCATTGGGCTGAATGCCGGAGTATACTCTGTGCGCTTAAGTTTGAATGGGATATCCAAAGAAACCCGCTTGGTGTTAAACTAAATAAGCTTCCCCTGTTCTGTGTCCCTCCATGAACTCAAATGGGGTCCACATTTATGGTAATTCTGGGAGGGGACTTTTCCGCAGTAATGCGCTCCAAGTGCTGCTTTAAAAACTGCCTTAAAGGGGCGAATGGAGTTTGAACGGGAATTTTAATAATAATACGTAGTTGGAATAGATTCCTAAGGCGCTCCGGTCCGGGGGCTTCGGGGCCCAATACCCGCCACCCGGTATAGGTTTCAAGATTTTTTTTAAGCGTAAGCGCAGCTTTCTCTAGGCGATTGGGATCTTTATGCTTTAAATCGAGGTAAATCAAGCGGCAAAAGGGAGGGTATACATATTGTTGGCGTTCGGCCAACTCTCTTTGGTAGAACTCCACTAAGGTGTCCTCTGCTACGGCTTGAATGACCGGATGCCCCGGGGAGTATGTTTGAATGAGCACCAAGCCTCTATTGTGCCTACGTCCTGCTCTTCCGCTAACCTGCATGAGCAATTGAAAAGCCCGCTCTTGAGCTCTGAAATCGGGAAAGTACAGCAGGTTGTCGGCTTGAAGTACACCAACCAAATGCAACCTGTCAAAGTCAAGGCCTTTGCTTACCATTTGGGTTCCGGTTAAGATATCGGTTTCCCCGCAGGCGAATCGGCCTATGATTTCCTTAAATGCATTTTTTCTGCGTGTGGTGTCTAAGTCAAGACGTTCTACCGAGGCCTTTGGAAAGTGGTGTTTGAGCTGTTCTTCCACTTTTTCGGTACCTAAGCCAATGCGCACCAATCGTTGGCTTTGGCAGCTGGGGCATTTTTCAGGCGCTTGAATGCTGTAACCGCAATAATGGCACCGTAGTTCTCTGCTGCTTTTATGAAAAGTAAGACTAATGTCGCAATGGGCGCATTGAGGCACTTCGCGGCAGTCCAGGCATTTGAGCATTTGAGAAAAACCGCGGCGATTTTGAAAAATAATGACCTGTTTTCTTTGCAGAAGGCATTGAGCTGTTTTTTCGAGTAATTCGGGGCTAAACTGTTTGTCTTCGTGCTCTTCGGGAATTCTAGAAAGGTCTACTATTTGGATTTGAGGCAATTGCACCTCTCCAAACCGTTCTGTAAGGCTCACTTTGTAATAGGCACCTGTAGATGCCAAATGCCAGCTTTCGAGCGAGGGAGTGGCCGAACCAAGAAGAATAGGAATTTTGAGATGTTTTGCCAACCATAGTGCCATATGCACTCCATGATACCTAGGGGCGGGGTCTTGCTGTTTGAATCCGGGGTCATGTGCCTCATCTACCAAAATTAAACCGGGGCGTTCAAGGGGCAAGAAAAGAGCCGATCGAGGACCAAGCACAATGGAAGGTTGCTTTTCTTTATCTCCCAAGCATTGCAAAAATACCTCGGTGCGTTCGGCTTCCGACAAATGGGAATGGTATACCGTGACTTCACCGGGAAACTGCTCGGCTACGCGTTCTATGAGTTGGGTGGTAAGGGCAATTTCCGGAATTAAATACCACACCTGTTTACCGGCAGCAATAGCTTCGGCAATCAATTCAAAATAAAGTGCTGTTTTTCCGCTGCCCGTAACCCCATGGAACAAAACAGGCTTTTGTGCTTCAATGCCACGCCTTATTTCTTTTAGTGCTGTTTGTTGCGCATCGCTTAATTGAAACGGTGCTTCTTTGCTGCTTCCAAAAGAAGCCATGCGGGCCACCGTAGATTCTTCACTGAATAGAATCTCTTTTTCTATCAAAGCCTTGATGGCAGGGGCACCATTGGAAACCGAGGAACTAAGTCTTTGACTATTTACGGGGAGAGGCTTAGGTCCAAAGGCATCGGAAAGTGAAAGGAACTGCATTAAGACCTCCAACTGTTTGGGTGCTTTGGTGAGCTCATCCATTGCTTTCCTTAACTGGTCCGGATCGTGCATTTCGGGCCTAAGCCTAATCATTTTTACGGTTTTGGGCTTGTATTGGTTTTTCACCTCAACTTCCATGGAAATTAAGCCCTGATCCATTAAGGTTTTTAACAAGGGCTGCACTCTTTTTTGGTTGAGGATGGATTGCACCTCCTTAAGGCTCAGCTTTTCTTGAATTTGAAATGCCTCCCATAAAATATAGGCTTTGTCGCTTAAGCTTTCTTCTATGGGTTGTGCATGTGCTTGGCGAATAAAAACCTGTTCGGAGTTTGGCTTTAATCCGGAGGGGAGGGCCGCAGCCAACACATCTCCCGGGCGACATAAATAGTAGCTTAGCATCCATTCAAACAAAGGCCATTGATAGGGTTGAAAAACCGGATATTCATCCGGGATTTCATGTATGGACTTTAAGCTTGCGGCTTGTTGGGGTGGGTCGGAAAAAACCGAGTGAATGACACCGGTTACCAATTTGTTTCCGCCCAAGGGGACCAGAACTCGAAACCCCGGTTTTGCTTCCTCACCAAGCTCATCAGGTATTTTATAGGTAAGTGGTTCGGGAAGGGCAAGATTCACCCAAACATTGGCGAAGCGGGGCTTCATGGTTATAAAGAAAGGATTTCTGCGATTTTAATAAGGTTTAGGTTGATTTTTCCGGTGTCTTTAATGGCATGATCAAAAGGGGTGTAGGCTACTTCGTTGTTTTGAATGCCTACCATAAGTCCGGATTTACCTCTAGCGAGTGCCTCAACAGCTTCATAGCCCAGCCGGCTTGCAAGGATTCGATCACTAGCTGTGGGTTTTCCTCCGCGTTGGATATGTCCGAGCACGGAAACCTTGGTTTCGTACTGGGTAAATTTGGACTTTACTTTTTCGGCTACTTGGTAGGCACCGCCTAGTTCGTCACCTTCGGCCACCATAATAATGCAGGAGCTTTTTCTACGGAGCCAACCTCGTTCTAAGGATTGAATCAATTGATCTATACCAAGTCTGGTTTCCGGAATTAAGATGGCCTCTGCGCCGACTCCAATACCTGAAGCCAGGGCAATCATGCCGGAATCTCTTCCCATAACTTCAATAAAAAACAAGCGGTCGTGGGAGGCGGCAGTATCTCTGATTTTGTCTACTGCGTCTATTACGGTATTTATGGCCGTATCGTAGCCGATGGTAAAATCAGTTCCTAAAAGGTCGTTGTCGATGGTGCCGGGAATGCCCATGCACCGGATGTCGGGGAATTCTTGCATGAGCACCATAGCCCCGGTGAATGTGCCGTCGCCTCCAATGGTGATTAGGGCATCTATTTCGTGTTTTTTTAGTTGCTCGTAGGCTTTTTCTCTTCCTTCTTTGGTTCGAAATTCTTGACTTCTTGCTGTTTTAAGGATAGTACCCCCGCGTTGAATGATGTTGGAAACGGAGTGGGAGCCCATAGGTTCTAAATCGCCTTGGATGAGGCCTGCATAGCCTCTTTTAATACCAAAAACCTCTAATCCATTAAATAGCCCTGTGCGGACCACAGCGCGGATGGCTGCATTCATGCCCGGTGCGTCGCCACCCGAGGTCATTACTGCAATACGTTGAAGGTTTGAAATCATGGGTGTTTAGTAAAGATACAAAGGTAGTGAATTCGGGCTTGAGCATGGGTCTTGCCTTTGCTAAAGCTTGTTATTGCAGGTAGAAAATTCGTAAAATATAGACTTGATGCCTAGCTTTGTGGTGTAGTGCGGTGGTTAAACCGTAATCGGGGTGTAGCGCAGCCCGGTTAGCGCGCGTCGTTCGGGACGACGAGGTCGGAGGTTCGAATCCTCTCACCCCGACTTTTTTATTTTTTAGGAAACCTGTTGTGGAAAGATGAACCCGGGGCAGGGATAGAGCAGGGTAGCCTACCGAAGCCAAGCCGCACATTTTCTTGGGCGGTGGAGGCAGCAATGCCTTGCTGACCCCGCAGGCCCAAAGAAAATGGCGGCTTGGAGAGGGAGCTACCCGCGAAAGCCCGGCAGCCCCCCAAAAAAACAACACAAAATATTTAACGAAAAACAAGAAAGTCTTTGCCAATCCGACCAATGAGAGTAGGTAACTCAGTTTTGTAGCTGTATCTTTGCACTCCAAAAGCAAGCTTATGGCGCATGCTTCTCGCCCTAAAATCGTAGGGGAAGGATTGACCTACGATGATGTTTTGGTGTTGCCGGCACGGTCGGCAGTGCTTCCGCATCAAGTGTCTACCCAAACGCGTTTTACCAGGCATATTCGGCTGCAAATTCCGGTATTGTCTGCTGCTATGGATACCGTTACCGAATCGAGTTTGGCCATAGCCATGGCTAGAGAAGGAGGAATGGGTGTTTTGCACAAAAATATGCCGGTGGCGGAGCAGGCGCTAAAAGTGCGGAAGGTGAAACGTGCGGAAAGCGGAATGATTATTGATCCGGTTACCTTAGACGTCGGAAGCACGGTTCAAGACGCCTTAAACCTCATGGAGGAGTACCACATAGGCGGCATTCCTGTAGTAGATGGAAATAAAATCCTAAAGGGCATCGTAACCAATCGGGATTTGAGGTTCGAGAAACGCACCGATAGGCCGGTAACGGAAATTATGACTTCGGAGCAGTTGATAACCGTGGCTGAGGCTCCTGATTTGGCGCAGGCAGAGGAGATATTGCAAGAATACAAAATTGAAAAATTGCCGGTGGTTGATGCGCAATATAGGTTGATCGGCCTGGTGACCTATAAAGACATCATAAAAGCCAAAGAGCGTCCAAATGCCTGCAAGGACCAGATGGGTCGTTTGCGTGTAGCTGCTGCGGTGGGCGTGGGAGGTGACTCAGAAGAACGTTTGGGAGCCTTGGTGGAAGCCGGCGTGGATGCGGTAGTGATTGATACGGCACACGGGCATTCGGAAGGGGTATTGGCCGCTGTGGCCAGGGCCAGAGCCCGCTATCCGGAACTTAGCATTGTTGCCGGAAATATTGCTACCGCTGAGGCAGCCCTTGCTTTGGCAGAAGCCGGAGCAGATGCAGTGAAGGTGGGAATTGGTCCCGGGTCCATTTGCACCACCAGGGTGGTTGCGGGAGTCGGTGTGCCTCAATTTACGGCAATATTGGAAGTGGCAGCGGCTTTGAAAGAGCAGTTTCCGGAAGTTTCGGTTATTGCAGATGGAGGGCTTAGGTTTAGTGGAGACATAGTAAAAGCATTGGCGGCGGGTGCTCATGCCGTAATGTTGGGTTCTTTGTTGGCCGGAACTGAAGAGTCCCCCGGAGAAACCATTATTTACCAAGGCCGCAAATTCAAAGCCTATCGTGGAATGGGTTCAGTGGATGCCATGCAGCAAGGCAGCAAAGACCGTTATTTTCAAAGTCAGGAGTCGGATCCCGGCAAATTGGTGCCCGAAGGAATTGTAGGTAGAGTGCCATTTAAAGGATCGGTAGGCGAGGTTTTGTATCAATTAATTGGTGGTTTAAGGGCAGGAATGGGTTACGTAGGAGCTGCTACGGTGGATGAACTAAGCAATGCCCAATTTATTCGAATCACCAATGCCGGAGTGATTGAATCGCACCCGCACAACATTGCCATAACGCGAGAGGCGCCCAATTACAGTCGAGATTCGTATAAATAAATTCAAGGTTGACCTTGTTTTTGTACTTTCGTGTGCCTTTAAAATTCAGTGTGTATGAAAACCATTTGGAGGATGAGCCTCATCCTATTGCTTGGATTGAACTTGAATGCTCAGTCTAACGACCCGATTGTTATGAGCGTGGGCTCCGAAAAAGTGAGCCTTTCTGAATTTGAAGCTATTTTTAAAAAGAACAATCAGGAAAAGTCTATTAGTAAGGCCGAGCTGGATGAATACATGGATTTGTTCCGTGTATTTAAACTTAAAGTATATGATGCTAAGCAGCAAGGTTTGGATACCAGTGCGGCTTTTAAGCGTGAATTGCAGGCTTATGTAAAGCAATTGGCCAAGCCCTTTTTAAGGGATACGGCTGCTGAGCGTTCTTTGGTAATGAATACATGGAACAGGATGCAAACTGACCGAAAAATTCGGCAGATTTACCTTGAACTTCCGGTGTGTGCAGCGCCTTCCGATACCCTAAAGGCCTACAACAAGCTGGAAGACATCCGAAAAGATATTGAGCGGGGCAAAGTAGATTTTGCCACAGCCGCTAAGAATTACAGCGAAGACGAACGCTCTGCCGGCAATGGAGGACTTATCGGTTGGTTTACTGCTCCAAATGCAGCCTTAGATTTTGAACGCGCCGTGTATGATGCACCGGTAGGTGGTTTGTCACGTATAGTGCGCTCTTCTATTGGTTACCACTTGATTATGGTAGAAGAGGAGCGGCCTGCCAGAGGGCGCGTAGAGGTTTCCCATATTTTTGTGAGTGCTGATGCCGGCAATAGTGGGTCGGTTGAAATAGCCCGGAAGCGCATTCTTGAAGCCAAAGAAAAAGCCATGTCGGGAACCCCATGGGAAGAGGTGGTGCGCTCCTATTCCGAAAACTATAAAACAGCTACACGGGCAGGAAAATTACCGTCCTTCGGAATCAATGAGTATTCTCCGGACTTTGAGCAGGCGGCCTTTTCTTTGAAAAAGGTGGGCGACATTTCGGAGCCTATTCTAACTCCTCAAGGATTTCATTTATTGCGTTTGGAGCAGCCTGCCGGCTTGCCTGCTTTTGCAGAATTTGAGGATGAGCTTACCAAAATGCTGGCCAAATCAGCTCGTTGGAAAGAGCCTAAAAGGGTATTTGTGCAGCAATTGAAAACTCAGTATGGCTTTTCCGAGCCTGCGATTGAGTGGAACAAATACACCAACGAAGAGGGTCTGATAAGCTTAGCCGGCTTAGAAGCGCATAAGGACTTGGTTTTGGCCAATTTCCAGAACAATACCTTGAGTGTTGCCACTTTATTGGACTATTTGGAGGCTGAGCGCCTAGAGCTTAAAGCACTTCCTCCCTGCCTATTCCACAAAAACTATGTGGTTCCGTTTTTTGAATCCGTTTTGTTGGGTTACAAGGAGCAGCAATTGCCACAAGAAAACCGGAAGTTTCGTTATTTGGTCAACGAATACCGGGAAGGCATTCTGCTCTTTGGATTGATGGACGAAAAGGTTTGGAAACGTTCGGTGCGTGATTCCAGTGGCCTGGAAAGCTATTTTGCAGACCATAGAGACCGTTACAGGTGGGAACAACCAAGAATGAAAGCTTGGTTGGTGGATTGCAAAAACGAAGAAGCCGAGAAACTGGCTCGGAAGTACGCCGATAAAGTAGCGAGCGGAAAGTGGGATATCAGCAAGTTCACGGGAAAACTAAATAAGAACGTTCCGGACAACGTTTTGGTGACCCAAGGGACCTTTTTGCCCAGCGATCATCCGGTAGTTGACTTGGCAAACCAACAAGTAGGCGTTGGAGCAACTTCGCGTAGCGAGAATAAAATTCGTTTTGCCATGGTGACCGAAGTATTAGCTCCCGGACCAAAAGAGCTGAGCGATGTCCGTGGTAAGGTTATTTCTGATTATGCCTCTTGGCTGGAACAGTCTTGGGTAGAAGAGCTGGAAAAGAAGTACCCTGTAACCATTAATAAAGAAGTGCTTTACCGCTTGGTTACCCAATAAAACTCCTTTGGTTTTTTGGAGATTTATAGGTGTACTACTTAAAATGGCCTAAGCCTATGTACAATCGTTTAGCTTATTGTAGATTAGCTATTCCATGAAGGGCAGGTCAACACATATTGGAGCTTGGGGGAGGAATGCCCGGGAAATAATTGGTAAAAAACGAAATGCCGGTTTTTTACCCTTTAAGTTAGGGCTTCCTGAAAAACGTGGATTAGTCTCCTCTTGGGTCCTTGGCTTAGGTTTGTTTTTTGGTTTGCTCTCCTTCACTTTTGTTTCTTGTACCAATGGAAATCCAAATAGTGAGGAGCATTCAGGCATGGCCTTGGCAGAAGTGGGCAACCAAAAGCTATGGCTGAGCGACTTGTCTTCCTTTAATTTTGGAGAAAGCCAAGAGGATAGCCTACTCCGCCTAAAGGCCTATGTAGATCAATGGGTGAAAGAGCAGGTGATGCTTCAGCAAGCTGAGAATAGCCTAGGAGAAGAGCTGAAAAACATTGAGGCAAAGCTTGAAACTTACCGCAAAGCATTGCTTATTTTTTCGTTTCAAGAGCAAATGTTGGCCAAAAATTTAGACACCCTGGTTCCTGAGGAAGAAGTAGAGGCATACTACCTGGCCAACCGAGAGAATTTTCAATTGCGTCAGAATATTGTGCGTTATGGACTTTTGGAGTTCCCATTAAGCCACAGCCCCAAGCCCAAGGTGAAACAATGGTTTTTGAGCAAGAAGGAATCCGACACCGAAAAGCTGGAAAATTATTGCCAAAAGCGAGCCAAAGCCTACATACTTCGTGATACCGGATGGACTGCCTTTGCCGAGATTGAAAAGATGGTACCTTTGGCCTATTCGAGTCAGGAATTGTTTCTTAAGCAAAACAGGTTTGTGGAAGTACGGGATACAACCACCTTGTATTGGTTGCGATTCGATGCTTTTCGCATAAAAGAAAGTCAGTCGCCGCTTGAGTTTGAAGCTCCAAAGATTCGCGCTATTTTACTTCAACAAAGAAAAAGAGCATATTTAGAGGCCTTAGAACAACAGTTGTTGCAAGAGGCCGTTGAACAGAAAAAAGCAGTTGTTTATGTGGAACCCTAAGTCATGGCGTTTCGTTGGGATATTTTTGTTGTTGCAGCCCATAATGCATGCACAAACCGTCGTAGATGAAGTAGTAGCCGTTGTTGGAAGCCAAGTGATTTTAAGGTCCGAGGTTGAAACAAGGGCTTTTCAAATGGAAGCCGATGAGCGGGGCAATAGAACCCGAAAAGTGGACCGCTGTGAGGTCTTAGAGGATATGGTAATCCAAAAAATGTTGGTAATGCAAGGGGAGTTGGATTCCGTGGAAGTTACCGACGAAATGGTGGAGGACGAACTCCAAAGGCGTATTGCTCAAACCGCAGCTCAAGTAGGTGGAGAAAAGCGTCTGGAACAAATGATGGGAAAAACCGTGGATCAATTGAAGGAAGATTCGCGTCCCAACATCTACGAACAGTTGATGGTAGAGCGCATGCAAATGGACATTACCGGCTCTGTAAGGGTTACTCCCTCTGAGGTTGAAGCATTTTTCCGTTCCATGCCCTCCGACTCTTTGCCTCCGGTGCCCGGAGAGGTGGAATTGGCACAGGTAGCCTTGATTCCCGAAATACGCGAGGAAGAAAAAGAACGGGTAAAGCAAGAATTGATGGACATCCGTAAAGACCTGTTGTCCGGAAGTAACTTTTGCATTAAGGCCAAGTTTTATTCTCAGGATCCGGGCTCAGCAGAAAACTGTGGGGAACTTGGGTATGTAAAACGGGAAGATTTGGTTCCCGAATTTTCGGCGGTGGCATTTGGCTTAGAAGTAGGGCAGATTTCCGAACCTGTGGAAACACAATATGGCTTCCACATCATTGAAAAATTGGGGCAAAGGGGGCAATATGCCAGTTTTAGGCATATCCTTATCAAGCCCGAAGTCGCCTTAGATGACCTGATTGCAGCAGAGGAAAAACTAAATACTCTTTTGGTCAAATACGACACCCTTGAATTCAAAACCTTGGCCTTTCGTTTTAGTCAAGATGAATCTTCCAGCGCCAATGGAGGTAAATTGACCAATCCCAGAACCGGTGGAACCCGTTTTATGATGGAGGAGTTGGATCCTCCCACCTTACGTTTGATTCAAGGTTTGAGCGAAGGGCAAATTTCCGACCCTCAAATTGCGACCAATCAAACCGGAGATAAAATGGTGAGGGTCATTAAAGTGGTGAAAAAAATAGAACCTCACGTGGCCAATTTAAGGCAGGACTACAATAAAATTCAGCAAGCAGCGCTTTCCGAAAAAAAAGTTAAGGTGCTTAGAGAATGGGTCTCACGCAGAGAAGATGACTTATATTTGAATCTTACGGGCTATTTAGAACAATGCCCGGCATTGAAAAAGTGGCATCAAGCACCATGAGGTTTAGTAACGACAAAGAAGGCATAGAGGCTTTAGCCGAAGCCAACAAGCATTTAAAAAAAGAAATAGCCCAAGTTATCGTTGGTCAAGAGTCCATTGTCCAAAATTTACTCTTGAGCATATTTAGTAGGGGACACTGCCTATTGGTCGGCGTGCCGGGTTTGGCAAAAACACTTTTGGTGCACACCGTAGCCGAGGCTCTGGGCTTGGACTTTAAACGCATACAGTTTACCCCTGATTTAATGCCCGGAGATATCACCGGCTCCGAAGTATTAAACGACCAGCGAAAATTTGAATTCGTAAAAGGCCCGCTGTTTTCCCAGATTCTCCTTGCCGATGAAATCAACCGGACGCCCCCAAAAACCCAAGCGGCTCTTTTGGAAGCAATGCAAGAGCGTGCCGTAACGGTTAGCGGCAAAAGATATCCTTTGGATAAACCATTTTTTGTGTTGGCAACCCAAAACCCTATCGAACAAGAGGGAACTTATCCGCTTCCCGAAGCCCAGCTCGACCGCTTTATGTTTAGCTTGGAACTTGGATATCCTAGCTACGAAGAAGAATTGGACATTGTGAAGCGCACCACCGGAAATGAGCAAAAAAGCGCTCAAAAGGTAATGGAGGCACAAGATATCCTTGACTTTCAGGAATTATTAAGAAAGATTCCCGTTCCCGACAGCGTTTTTGCTTATGCCGTAAAGCTGGTGGGTAAAACTCGCCCCAACCAAAGCGGTGCCGATGCCTTAGCCAACGACTACCTCAGTTGGGGCGCAGGGCCAAGAGCCAGCCAGAACCTAATCTTGGGCGCCAAATGCCACGCCGCATTAAATGGCCGCTTCTCGCCAGACAAAGAAGACGTACAGGCGGTGGCTCACGCCGTATTAAGGCACCGAATCATTAGAAATTATAAAGCTGAGGCCGAGGGAATTTCTACCGATCACCTAATCACCAAACTTTTTTAGGCAACGCATCCGGTTTGCTTTGCTTATTTTTGTGCTCTGAACAAAAATGGAGCTCCGGATACACGATAAAACCTTTACCTCTTGGATTGATAGAGGCGAAATTGCAGCCACCGTAAAGGAGCTTGCAGTAAAAATTCGTGCAGATTACCCCAGCCAACGATTGCTCCTAATTTGTGTGATGAAGGGCAGTTTGGTCTTCTTTTCGGATCTGATGCGTTCTTTGGATGGCGAAATGGAAATGGCATTTATTTCGGCTTCTTCCTACCAAGGAACCCATACTTCCGGCATTGTGCAAGTGCATGCCCGTTCAGAACTGGGACTTAAAGGAAGACATTGCTTGCTCATAGAAGATATCGTAGATACAGGACTCACCATTCAAGCACTTGAAGAGCTGCTGTGGAAAGAAGAACCCGCCTGCCTGGATATTGCTACTTTGCTGTTTAAACCCGAGGCATTTAAGGGCAATAAACGCCCTAAATTTATTGGGAAAGAAATTCCGGACCGTTTTGTAGTAGGGTACGGTATGGATTACAACGAACTGGGCCGAAACTTGCCCGATATTTATCAATTGAAGCTTTAAGAAGCACATGAAAAATTTGATTGTTTTTGGTGCCCCCGGCGCCGGAAAAGGTACGCAGTCTGAACGTATTGTTAAAAACCACCAGTTGGTGCACCTTTCCACGGGCGAACTGTTCCGTGAAGCCCTAAAAAAACAAACTCCCGTGGGTATGGAGGCTAAAGCCTATCTCGATAAAGGCTTATTGGTTCCCGATGAAGTGGTCGTTCAAATGATCCGCGAGGCATTGGAAGCTCATGCAGGTGCCCCCGGTTTTATTTTTGACGGGTTCCCAAGAACAAAAGCCCAAGCCGCTGCATTGGATGGCTTGCTCGAAGATAGAAAGGCTCCTATTACTCATGTAATCTTGCTCGAAGTCCCTGATGAGGAACTAAAAGAGAGACTTAAAAAACGCGCCGAAATCAGCGGAAGAAGCGACGATGCCGATCCTTCCATCATCGAAAAGCGCATTGAAGTCTACAAGGCCGAAACCTATCCGCTGAGGGATTATTATGCCGAACAAGGCAAACTTTTTGTGGTGAAAGGGGTAGGCAAAGAGGATGAAATAGCTGCAAAAATCCAAAGCATCATTGCCTAAAATTGAGGTTCCCGCGCTTGTATTACCCATGTAAAACAAAAAAAGAGCCGAAATTTCGGCTCTTTTTTGCAAAATGAAAGATTTAATCAGGATTAGGCAACTTCTTCCAGCGCTCCAATGCCTTTTCTAAGTATGACCACTTCGTTTCCGGTGCAGTCCAATACGGTGCTGGCTTCGTTGTGGCCAAAGCCACCATCAACCACCATAGCTACTTGCTTTTGATACCTTTCCCAGATAACCTCAGGATCCGTAGTATACTCTAAAATTTCGTCTTCATCATAAACGGAGGTAGTGACCAAGGGATGCCCTAAAGCCTCAATGACTTTGAGCGGTATTTGATGGTTGGGAATACGCACGCCCAGCTCTTTGCGGTTGGGAAGGCTTTTCTTGAGGTTGTAAGAAGCCGGCAATACAAAAGTAAAGGGCCCGGGCAAAAGACGGCGCATGAGTTTATGTACCGAGTTGGATAAGGGACGAACATAATCGTTCAATCCTGAAATTTGGTGAAACATATACGAGAATCGAGCCTTATCTTCACTAAGACCCTTAATTCTAGCAAGTTCTGCAATGGCTTCCGGCTGACTTCCATCACACGCAAAGCAATATACCGAATCGGTAGGAAGAATCACGACCTGACCTGCCTTTAAGGCATCGGTAATTTGCTCAATGTGTTTGGGAGCAGGATTCTTGGAATACACTTTAAGACGCATACGTTTTTTAAGTTTGGGGGTTAAAAAGAACGCGGCGCCTGTAGGCGTTTATCCTTGCTGTGCACTGCGGTAATCGGCCAAGAACTTTTCCAGTCCTTGGTCGGTTAAGGGATGCTTAAGCAAAGATAAAATAGGAGCCAAAGGACAGGTAACTACATCGGCACCCAGTTCGGCACAGCGCACAATATGCATGGCATGACGAATACTGGCAGCCAAAACTTCCGTTTTGAATCCGTAGTTGTCATAAATCTGCACAATTTGTCCAATGAGCTCAATGCCATCTGTCGAAACATCATCCAAACGGCCAAGAAATGGAGATACATAGCTTGCTCCGGCTTTTGCAGCCAATAGAGCCTGACCTGCCGAAAAAACTAAAGTGCAATTGGTTTTGATTCCTTTGTCGCTAAAGTACCTGAGGGCTTTTACACCGTCTTGAATCATGGGTACTTTTACTACAATTTGAGGATGCAAGTCAGCCAATGCTTCTCCCTCCTTTACCATTTCTTCGAAGGTGGTGCTGATTACCTCAGCACTAACATCGCCATCCACTATTGAGCAAATGTCTAAATAGTGTTTTTTGATGTTTTCTTCTCCTGAAATGCCTTCCTTGGCCATAAGCGAGGGATTCGTAGTTACTCCATCCAATACGCCTAAGGCTTGTGCTTCCCGAATTTGATCCAAATTGGCTGTGTCAATAAAGAATTTCATGTGGTTGTGTAATTGTACCGTGAAATCAGCGTTCGGAAAACATTATGGTAATGTAAGAAAAATGTTACCGATACTGCAAGCTTCCCGGCTATTTTTAATTAAAAAAAGGTCAAAGAAAAAGGGCAAGTTACTTGCATCGCACCGCTACAACCTTCTACCCTTGCTTCATTCCTGACCTGGGGGAGTTCAAAGGGAGCTGGTCGTACAAGACTTGCCCGGCCACAAATGTATAAATTTATTTAGTCCAACGAAGCTTAATTTTGCACCGCTTTACAACTATGCCCTAATATTGACCTGCCTTTCCAACGGGTTTTCGTATCTTTGCAGGCCAAAATCTTTTGATCTGAAAACGCTCCATCATTCGCACAGTCTAGACCTTAGCATGGTTATTCCATTGCTCAACGAAGCAGAGTCCCTGCCCGAACTTTGCGCCTGGATTCACCGTGTGATGGACGCCCATCAATGGACCTACGAAATTTTACTCATCGACGACGGATCTACCGACAATTCCTGGGAGGTTATTGGCCAATTAAGCCAAGAAAACCCCAACATTAAAGGCATCTCTTTCCGTAGAAATTACGGAAAATCAGCAGCACTAAATACCGGATTTGCCGAAGCAAGAGGTCAGATTATCGTAACCATGGATGCCGACCTTCAAGACAGTCCCGAAGAAATTCCGGAACTGCGCCGAAAAATTTTAGAAGATGGCCTTGATTTGGTTTCCGGTTGGAAACGTAAACGCTACGACCCCCTAAGCAAAACCCTTCCTACCAAACTCTTTAATTGGGCCACACGCAAACTCTCCGGAATTTACCTCCACGATTTTAATTGCGGCCTCAAAGCCTACCGCTTCGAAGTCGTAAAAGCCATTGAAGTCTACGGCGAAATGCACCGCTACATTCCCGTTATTGCCAAAGCCGCTGGCTTTAAAAAAATCGGAGAACAAGTGGTGCAACATCAAGCCCGAAAATACGGTAGCTCTAAGTTTGGGATGGAACGCTTCGTAAATGGGCTGCTCGACCTTATGTCCATCACCTTTGTAAGCCGCTTCTCTAAAAAACCTATGCATTTTTTCGGAAGCTTGGGATTGCTGGTTTTTGTGCTCGGCTTCTTTATGACCCTTTGGATGGGTGTATACAAACTGGTGGTTACCTATGGGCTTAACGAGCGGGCCGATCGAATTACCGATAGCCCCATCTTTTACTTGGCCTTGCTCTCCATGGTGCTGGGTACCCAATTGTTTTTGGCCGGTTTTCTCGCCGAAATGGTCGCCAGAAATGCCCCTGACCGCAACCATTACGAAATAAGAGACCGCTTCCCAAATCATGGATAATCCTTCGCTGTGGCATCGCGGCAAAAAGGATAAGGTAAAGTATAGCCTTATCTCGCCTACCTTTAAACGAGCCGATGAGGTAGCGGAGTTTCTGGACTCCCTACAAGACCAAGATTTTCCTGATTTTGAAGTAATCTTGGCCGATGGAACCCCCGAGCAATCCCTGGAGCAGGTAGCCGAAGCCCATCGGGGAAAACTGGACCTGCACTTCCTCTACCAATCAGGCTTGCCCGTGAGCGATGCACGCAACGCAGCCGCAAAGGTGGCTCGTGGCACTTTTTTTATTTTCCTCGATTCCGATTGCCTTATTCCTCCCGACTATTTGAATAAAATCGAGGCCCACTTGAGCCGACAAAACCTCGACTTGTTTGGTGGACCCGATGCCGCACACCCCAACTTCACCCCGGTACAAAAGGCCATTTCTTATACCATGACCTCCTTGTTTACCACCGGAGGCATTCGCGGCAAAAAGCAGGGAATTGGCACCTTTCACCCACGGGGATTCAATATGGGCATCCGCGCCGATTGGTTTCGAAAGGTTGAGGGATACAATACCAAACTGGTTTGCGGCGAAGATGTAGACCTCAGCATTCGACTCATTGCCGCCGGCGCAACATCGGCGCTAATCCCGGAGGCCTTTGTATACCACAAACGACGCACCGATTTCCGGAAGTTTTTTAAACAGGTATACCGCTTCGGAGCAGCCCGTATTCACTTGTTTCGGCAGCACCCCGGCGAACTTAAAATCACCCATTTGTTTCCTGCCGTTTTTTTGCTGACACATCCCATAACCTTGCTTATGTGGTTCATATATTGGCCTTTAGGACTTTTGGCAAGCCTTGGTTTGGCCTTGTATGCCCTAGCTTTATTTCTGGATGCCTGGCGCAGCGAAAAAAGCCTGTGGGTGGCCCTCCTGTCGGTCCGCGCTGCCTGGACACAGCTATTTGGCTACGGTTGGGGATTTTTACGCAACCTTTGGGCAACCTACGTGCTCCGCAAAAAAGAGGGACTGCGTCTTTAGTATGTTTGGATTTGGGGGCCTTTTCCTGCTGTCTGCGGTAGTTGATGGTCCAAAACACCCGGCATGCCGGCGCTCCGGGGTCCCCCGAAGCCTCGGGGGCCTCCTCGCTGCACGGCCTGCCAAGGGTTTTGAACCACCAAGCTACCTGCTTCCATCAGGGGCCCGTGCCCATAGCAAGTATGCGATATAGACGAAATTATAGACCCTATAGGCTTTTTACTATGGGCTTCTTTCGGCAAATCTTTGTTGGGAACAAGCTTTGCCGTGGTACAGGTATTTAAAATTAGGTTCCATACCAAATGCGTAATCTGCGGCCCGGCGCAGGCGAAAAACCCGCAATTGGAAAGCTTAGGGAGGCGCGCCAAGAGGAGGCTTTCCGAGCCTTCGGAAAGACCCCGCAGGGCCCGCCACCCTTAGCTTTCCAATGAGGATTTGAAGCCGGAGACGGAAAAGCCGCCCAAACCTAAGTCCAAATGAAACTTCCTCGCCAATGCTTGTAAATCACCCGCATCCAGTGTTCAAATGATTTAAATTGGTTCGGATTCAGCTCGCCAATATGGCTTTCCCATGTCCATTGGAGGCGCAGTTGGTCGGCCTTTAACTCTATTCTTTTCCAAGAGAGTTTTCCGTAATCGGAGTTTGCGGAGCCGAGCGCCTGCAGCCATTCCGGCAATTTTGGGGCTTGCATGGTTTCAGGCCAATGGATGCGCATATCAAATTCAGATTTTTGCGGGAAATCTTCGGCAAATCCTCCGGGAAAAGCTTCTAAAGAGGCAGGAGGCAAGGGCATAGGAAATAAGCGCCTTAGATTCAGAGCAAAACCTCGATCCGGCTGGGTTTTATGATGCAAAGGATAGCTTAGGCTTGCCTTAAATAAAAATGGGGAGATAGAGGATAACTCTTTGGTTTTAAAAGAAATGACTCCAATGCTGTCGTTGGGAAGTGCGGTGGGAAGTAGCGCATAGTCCGGGTGCGCCAAACTGTCTACAAAACCATGCAGCAGTCGTCCGCGGAGTAGGGTAGACCAATCTCCTTTTAGGGAAAGCTCCATTTCTACACGGCTTTTTTGTGCTGTTTCAAAAAGGTACAAAGAAGCTCGAATGGTCCTCTCTGCCGGAGTTTTGGAATGATTTTTGATTTCTTTTAGTTGGATGGGGATGCCTACGGGTCGGTTGAGCCAGTCGGCGTAGTCGCTGTTGATGGGAATGTGCCAGTGCCTTATGCCCCTCAAATAAAAGGGGAGTTCGTTGGCTTCCCAGCCGAATTCGTGCTGGCGGGGCACCAAGTAGCTAAGGCCGCTGTCGGTTTCAACGGCAAGGCCTTGCATGGGCCAATAGGGTGCCCAGTGCACCAAACTATCTTCGGGGAGGCTGCGGTTTCGGTGCCTAAACAGCACCAAATAGGCTTTTGCCCCGCTGCGGTAAATAAGCTCTTTATATACCTTAAAAAGACTCATTTGCCGCAGAATTCCTTGGCTTAAAAAGCTTCGTAAGCGTTCCAGTTTTACGTCCTCCCCTGCAAAAAAGAGGCTGTCGTTTTGAAAGCGGAATTGCTGGTTGAGCATGGTCTGAATCCGTCGCCAACTTTCTGGGGTGGTTCCGCTAAAGGTATCCGGAACGGCTTGCAGATATAGGCGGTTGAGCTCAAGAGACAGGGGACTAAAAGGCCCGGCAAAAAAAGATCCGGCGGGATTGGGCTGGTAGTCGGCAACATCGGATAAAAAGTGGCGCCAATCCATGGCTTGCTTTTGCGGTTGGTAGGGGTCAGGTGCTCCAAAGCTTAGCCAAAGCATGTTTTCGGGGCGTTGAAAATAAGGACTAGCGGTAATGGCAGGGAGCTTATGCATTTCGCTGCGCAATACCTTGGCGGATAGGCTGTCGAAATTCCACCCCTTGCTAAACATGAGCAAGTAGTGCTCAGGAGGTCTACCTATAAGCTGCACTTCCAACCGTTGGGTAGGAACTTTTTGGTAGGGAATCAATCGAAAGGCAGCAGGCATGTTGTATCTCAACACTAATTCCAATTCATCTCCCGGCGCAAGTTCCAAGGCCTTAAAGCCATAAGCCCAAGCCTGTACTCTGGTTTTGTTGCCAATAAAGGAACGGTTTAAGGCCCATTGATTGAGCAGCACTTGGTGGGCGGTATCGCCCTTTAATTTTCTTGCATCCAATTGCCGTACATCAGACTCCCCAAACCAAAGGGCCGGACTTTTGTGCCGAGGGTAACGCAACGGATCTACATTAAAAGGAATGTAAAAGTTGTTGAATCGCAGCAGTCCCAATTCGTTATTAAACAGCCAGCGCTGATATACCCGAATTTCTCTTTTGTTAAAATCCAAGCGCAATTGCATGTCCAAAATGAGGGCATCTTCTTGGGAGTATTCCGGTAGGGGTTCCATAACCACCGGATGAAACTCCGACCAGTCGGTTCGGAAGTTTCGGTACGAAAAGTCTTGAGAAAAAGCGGAAAAAGGAGCGCAAAACAAGCCTAAGCACAGTCCAAACAGTAGGCAAATGCGTGCAATGGGTTCTGTTTTGGGCGAATGCATTAGGGTTTGGGGATTTGGCGGATGCTGTGGGCTTGGTTGCTTTTAAGCTCGATAAAGCGTTGCTCTTGGGAGGCCTGAAAGTGCATGCTAAATCTGCCCTTATCCGGAATAACCTGTGCTTCAATCAATCGGCCCCAGCGGTTGCGCACCAGAGCAAGCCCTCCTCTAAATTCTGTGGAATCGGAAAGGTAAAGGCTATGTGGGCTTAATTGAACTTTGGTTTCTTCTTCGGTATTTGCCTTTGGCATGGCTTTGCAAAAGGTATAGGTCATTAAGGTTTCGGGTTCGGCTCTAGGCCCTTGAAGTCGGTACCCTTGTATTTGAAAGAGTAGCGCGTCGTTGCCATCGTCTACTACTTCAATTTTGGCGTATTGTCCACTTCCCAGAGGGGGAATGTGCACTCCTTCGGAGTAGGTGCCCCCTTTGTTGCTGCCAAAGCTTAGAAGCGCTCCGGCTTGCAGCACCGGAATGGCTTGTTGGCTAAGTTCAAAGTCGGCACCGGAACTTCCGTTGTCCATAGCAAGCATGTGGGCGTCCCCGCAAATAAACATAAGTCTATCGTGTCCTAGATTTTGGAGAATGGAATGCAGGGTGTTACGTTCTTCCGGAAAGCCACCCCAATTGTCGTCTTCGTTGCCATACCAAGAAACCGAACTCACCAAAACAGTAAACAAACCTTCTTTGGCATGGGCTTGAAGCCTTTGTTCTAACCACTGCATTTGTTCGGGATGCATGATGTTGTCCTTGCTTCGTTCGGAGCGCAAATCCATAATTAAAAAAGCCACCCTCCCATGGCGAAACTCCCGGGCAATTCCGGCGCCTTCTCGATAGGGCGGGTGCGAAGGCACGGCTTGTTGGTATGCCAGACGAGCTGCTGCTCCACAGGGACTTTCCCCAAGGCTGTTGTTGCCGCAAAAGTCATGATCGTCCCAAACATAAATCAAGGGCATTTTGGAGAACAATTGCTGCTCTGCTTCTCCCTGCAATACCCTCTGAATATAGGCTTTTCTATGTGGTTCGGCCATTTCGGAGTTTGGATTGGCATAATGCAAATCGCCCACGTTTAAATAAAAGAGTGCGTCTTGCTTGGCCATATGCACATGCGCAGGGTTATTGGGAAAGAATCCACAAGAGGAACTAAGAAAGCTAAACGATGTAGGGCCTTGGCTTAGGGTTTGAAATTGTCCGGGTTTTCCTTGGTTTTCCTGTTGGTTTTGAAAGTGGTAGAAATAGGTGGTATTTGGTAAAAGTCCGGAGGCTTCAAAGCTAAACCAACCGGGAGCTCCCTCCACCGGACGGCCTTTGACTTGATGTTCGCTACCGCGTGCAGGGTCAAACAGCAGCCAGTCTAAATCAGGTGTTCGGGGGGCAAACACCTTAGCTTGAACGCCATTTTCGGTAGGGGCGCCTACCCAAGCCAGCCAATCCGAAGTATCCTGAGCATGTAAGGGAGAAAAAAGCAGGGTGCAAATGCCTAAGACAAAAATCAGTTTATTCATACCATACCATTGCTTAATGCAGGCCACACCCGCACATGTGTTGCCTTAAATCTTGACCCTCTTCCCAAGGATAGGAAACCGGACTATCTTCCATTTGCCAATAAAATGGAGTGGGTCTAAACTTCCCTGAAAATACTTCAATTAGAGAGGAGGGGTCATAAAATCTTCCATTAAGCATCACCAAATCAATGTGCTCGGTGTCTTGAATGTTTTGTAAAGGGTTTCCGTCAATAAAAATCATATCGGCCAGTTTGCCTGCTTCTAAAGAACCCAGTTCATGGTCGAGTCCAAGATATGCAGCGCCATCTATGGTGGCCGCTTTAAGGGCATTTAGGGGAGTCATACCTCCTTGGGCCAGCATCCAAATTTCCCAGTGCGCCCCTAGGCCTTGAATTTGACCATGAGAGCCCATGTGAATTCGAACTCCTTGACTTTGGAGCGCAGCACAACTTTGGGAGCTGAGGATGTGCCCGTTTTGGTATTCCTCCTCAGGAATCATGGTGCGGTGTCTGGACCTGCTGTCTATTATTGGCCTTGGGCTAAAGGCCAACAAGCGTTCTTTTTCCCAAACCTTGCTGTGTTGATACCAATAGTATTCGCCATTGATACCGCCATAATTCACAATGAGGGTAGGGGTATTTCCGGTCTGCGTTTTGCCCCAAAAATTCAATACATCGCCATACAAAGGAGCAACCGGGATGTTGTGCTCTACTCCTGTGTGGCCGTCCACAATCATAGACATGTTGTGGAAAAAGTGTGAACCACCCTCAGGCATTACCAAAACCCTTTGTTTCTCTGCTGCCTCTATGACCATTTGCCGTTGATTTCTTCGAGGCTGGTTATAGGATTTTACCGAAAAGGCACCAAAAGCTTTGGTGCGGGCTATGGCCCGTTCCGCATCTCTGTATGTTTCTATGGGTGCTCTAAAATCGCCATCAGCCCCATACAAAATGGTTCCTGTCGAAAAAAGCCTTGGACCAAGCATTCTTCCTGCTCTTAGCATTTCGCTTTGGGCAAATACCATTTCTGTATTGGCCGATGGGTCATGGGTAGTGGTAACTCCATAAGCTAAATTGGCGTAATATTCCCATTGTTTTTCCGGACTAATACCATGCCTAAAGTTTCCTGTGTGCGCATGTACATCTACAAAACCGGGCATTAGGGTACTGCTGTCCATCATCAGCAATTCCCAATCTTTTTGGGGAGGAATATCCTCCGGACGTCCTACCTGCAAGATTCGATTTCCTTTTACGACAACCACTCCCGGTTCCAAAACCCCTTGCTCACCCATAGTGATGATGCGCTTTACCCGAATATAAAAGGTGCTTTGATGGACGTCGGAAGCTAGCTCTAATTTTATGGTGTCTGCACGCACTTGGCTTTGCCCGCTAAGGGTATCTGATTGCTCCTGACTCAGCCATTCGAATTGGTTGCTAACTTCCGTTTCATAGACCACAGGACCTAAAGTCCAGCGTAGCGTTTGGCTGTTGCCCAACCAATGAAGCGCAATGCCGGCATCGTCCGTAACTTCGGAAATGGGAAGCGCTCCAGCCTTTCCGCTTAATTCAAAGGATTGCCCATAGGAAGGCATGGGCATAAGAAATACTTTGTGTAGCTCTGTGAATGCCAACCACTGCCCATCGGGGCTTGGTGCATAGTAGCCTGCATATTTCGACTTGGTAAGCACCTGAGATTTGCGCGTCTCTAAGTCGAAAATTTCAAAGGTTTTGTTTAGGCTTCCAAAAACAATGCCTCCGGTTTGGTAATAAAATTTGGTGCCTGATGGGTGCCACCATGGGTTTTCGCCCTTTTCAGAGACTTTTTCTGCGGTTTCGGTTCGGAAATCGTAAAGATAAATGCCTGGTTCGTCGCACCAAGCGTAGCCCAAATGGCGGTTGCCTGACTCTTTTACAAAGAGCAGTTTGCTGCCATCGGGAGAAATCCTTGGCGTACGGTAAATGCCTTTTGGTAAGTTTAGGCGGGCAAACTCCCAAGCTTTTTTAGCTTTTTGAGCCACAAAAATGGAACCCATAGCCGTGTCTTGCCAGGAAACAAAACTCAAACGCTTTCCATCCTTACTGTAACTTGGATCAAATTGTAGGCCGGGCAAGTCTCCCAGCATTTTTATACTCCCGCCTTCTTGAATATAGAGCTTGCCTGCGGCATGAAAAATGCGGGCGTCTCCTTCGGGGTGGCTGCACATGTGTCGAATGGCTTTGGCATAAAACCGTTGCTCCAATTTATCTTGTTTGAACCTAAGCGCCGGCTTCACCACTTGCTGCACCTTGGCTTCAAAAGGAATGGAAATGGCCTCTCCACTGCTCAAATCTACTTTTTGTATGCCTCCTTTGGCCCAAATGTAAATGTGTTTGTCGTCCGGCGACCAGGCAAAACCCGGATATACTCCAAATATGGCCCAAGCTTCCTGTTGGTCTTTATCCAATTCGGCATAAACCGCTTTGGCTTTGCCACTGGCCAGGTCTTGCACAAAAAGTACGGTTTGGGTGCGTACGCGCCGCACAAAAGCCAGTTGGTCGCCTTTATGAGAGGGAGTAGGGCGCACGGCACCCCCGGGTCCTGTTACCTCATTTTTGACCTTTCCCTGCGAAAAATCGTAGCTCCGGCTAATGTAAATTTGGCTGTTTGGGTCTTTGTTGTATTGAAAATAGCCCCCCGGATACATGTCCTCGGAAAACCAAATCTTGCTTCCGTCCGGATGAAAAAAGGGCTCATTTACGTCCTGTTGATCGTTTTTGCGCTCCGTAAGCTGCACCCCTTGCCCCCCTGAGGTGTGGTACAGCCAAATTTCACCGGCTCCTGCAGAACGGGTAGAGGTAAAGTGCTTGCGAGCAGCAATATACTTGCCATCGGGCGACCACACTGGGTTGTTGAGTAAGCGAAAATCCTCTTTGGTTATTTGCCGCGCTTGTTTGCCTTCCCGGTCACAAACCCAAATATTGTCACCACCACCCAAGTCTGAGGTAAAGGCGATTTGGCTTCCATCAGGGCTAAAACGGGGTTGAACTTCCCAAGCAGGTCCCGTCCTAATTGCCTTTGCAACACCGCCCTCGCTGGCCATTAGATAAATATCGCCTAACAAATCGAATACCAACCATTTACCGTCCGGACTAAGGTCCAGATTCATCCAAGTACCCTCACGGGTAGTAAAGGAAATTGTGTCCGCCGTGTCAAATAAGGTACTGTCTACCTTCCACTTAGCCTCAGCATCCTGTGCTTTGGCAGGCTTGCCGAAACAAAAAGGCAAAACAAGGGCAAAACAAGCGAAATAGCGCAAAAAATTCATTCTACGAAGATACTAAACCTATCGATGTGTGCTTGTTTTTGGGCGGCTGCGGGCCATTCGCTTTAGTCCTCCCCTTTGTACTAAGGTACTGCTGGTGGTACGTGGGCTTCCTATGGTCGCCTCCGCCCACCGGCAGTTCCTAAGTACAAAGGCTCCGGGCTGCCGCTGCTGTCCCTGCCGCTTGTATTTTTAATAAGGCTCTTTGGAGCCGGTCTCTGTTTTTTTTGAAGTTTCTTCCTTTGGGCCAATAACCAGCACCATTTCGCCCTTTCGGGGTTGCTCTTCCAAGGCTTTTTCGAGCTCTTCCAAGCTCCCATGAATGGCTTCTTCGTGCATCTTTGAAATTTCTCGAACCAAACTGGCTTGCCTATTCGGACCCAAATAGCCGGCCGCTTCTTTTAGGGTTTTACTAATCCTATGTGGACTTTCATACAAAACGAGCGTACAGGGTAAGGACTGTAAAAACAACCATCTGGTCATGCGTCCTTTCTTATGGGGCAAAAAACCTTCGAAGTAAAAGGAATGGCAAGGAAGCCCAGACATTACCAATGCCGGCACAAAGGCAGATGGGCCGGGCAAGCAGCTCACCGCTATGCCCTCTGAGCGACAAGCACGGCTAAGGAGAAAGGCAGGATCACTAATTCCGGGAGTGCCTGCATCGCTTACCATGCCCACTTTTTGACCCGATTTGAGTAGTTGAATTACATGGTCTAAAGCCCGGTGTTCGTTATGGGCATGGAAGGCCATGAGTTTAACAGAAATGCCGAGCCGTTTGAGTAGCTGGCCCGTATGCCGGGTGTCTTCAGCCAAAAGCAAATCCACTTCATTTAGCGCATTCAATACCCTTGGACTAAGGTCATCTAGGTTTCCAATCGGGGTTGGAATAAAAATTAGCGCTGCTTCAGATAGGGATTCCATTCAGGAGATTCCAAGGTTTTAATAAAGTCAACAAAAAGCCAATGTAAATCGTCTGCCTTTTCCATTGGAACATTTTCGGCCCTATCGTAAATGTCATGGTAGGCTTTTACTTTTCCTTCGGTGTAAATAAAAAAGGCCGGAACCCCCATCTCAGAAAAAAAGTAATGATCGCTGTTAGCGGCAGGTCCTCTTCTTCTTATCCTTCCTATGCGCTGGTCTTGTGTGTTTATCTGTTCCAACATTCCTGTGATTTCAGGATGCTTGGTCGCATTTACTACCGTAATGCCCTCTGCCGAGCCCATAATGTCAATATTCAATAAAAAGCGGGTGCGCTTTAAGGGAATTACCGGATTTCGTACGTAGTGTAAGGAGCCAAGCAAGCCTGCTTCTTCTCCTCCAAAAGCGATAAATGCAATGGAATACTCGGGCTGGTTTTCGGGCTGGGAAAAGTATTTGGCCAGCGCAAGGATGTGACCGATACCGCTGGCATTATCGTTGGCTCCCGGATACATAATGCGGCTTCCCAGTCTGCCCAAATGGTCGAAATGGCCGGTTACTACGATAAAGGTGTCTCGCACTCTTTTGCCCGGAACATAACCCACTACATTTACCGTATTAAAATCGGACATCTGTACCGATTGAATCCGCAAACGTACTTGCTTGTATCTACGATGGATTAAGCTGTCGGCAACTTCAATTACGGCTATTTTGCCGGGAGCTTGAGAAACACTCCATGTCAATTTGGATTTAGGCTCAATAAATCCGGCAGCCCCAAAAACGTTTTTCCGCAAATTGTTGGCTGCGTCTTGCAATTCCTTGCTTTTAATAGAACCAACATCCATCACTAAAAAGCTTTTGGATAAATCTTGCTTGACCAACTTCTTCCAAGCCTTGTCGTTGGAAAGGCTTAGGCTATCAATCCAAATCAAGTCAAAAGTGCCATGAATTGGAGGGCAATCGGGTGCCGGATGGAAATCTCTCCCCGGAACCAAAAAGTCTTCATCAAAAGCCAGTACAGGAACTTCCGGAAATACATTAGCACTCATGGTAAAGCTCTGGTAAAAGCCGGGTGCCGGAAACAAGGTTTTCAATCCCAGCTTGTAAAACTCGGTGGCTATATGGTAAGAAGCCATTTTATGACCGTCTTTAACATAGCCCCGACCATGAAATACGTCGCTGGCTAGGGTGTCCTTGCTTATGCGGGCATAGGCTCCGTAGGCCATGGAGTCGGTTTGTGCTTGGTTGGTTTTTAGACTTAACCAGCATAGCATGGTTAAGGCTCCTAGGGTCCATCGTAGCTTCATCAGGCAAATTTGTGGTAAATAAGTTCAAAAAAGTCTTGAGCCGTGGCGTCCTCTGCATTCCATGAACGTTCTTGCTGAGTTTGCTTCAACAAGGCCTCTGCTGCGGCCCAGTCTTTACATTCGTTTAAGTGATCCAATAATTCATTAAAAGGCCCATTGTCGCCTTCAAACAATTCATTGATGAATCTGAATTTCTCGTGAAGAGGCATAGACTTTTTTAAGTCTTTGCTTTTGGCTTGTTTTAGTTTGTCAGCTAAGCTTCCTCCTGTTTGGTAGGCGGCTTTGTCGTTAAAGCTAAGACTGCTACCGGGTGCAATATCGGCACCTTCGGCAGGCGAAGCATGCGTTACAGGGCTATCTTCTGTTTTTGAGGCTTCTGCTGACTCAACCTTATTGTCTTTGGGCTGAGCCTCTTCATTTTTGAGCGAAGGGGCCGGTACATCTTCATTGGAACCTTGGTTCGGCTCATATTTTTGCCGGGTCTCTTCGGTTTGGGAGTCTTGAATAGGTTCCGGTGTTCTTTTTTCCTCCACTTTAGGCTCCGGACTTGGGGCAGAGCTTTGGGCTACTTCTGTTGCTTGAGTCGATTCCGGCACTTGGGCTTTGACCTCCTGTTGAGGAGGAGTTGGGGTGTCCGATGCCTGTGCTTGTGGAAGAGGAATACCCGGAACCACGGAAGAGGGCACCTGTTGATTGCTAAGAAATCTGTAAATTAAAACATCTTCATGAAGGTCTCTTGCCAGTTGCACCGTGCCGTTTAACCAAAATTCGTCCGGACCTTCATTTTCAATTTTATTAAGCAACTCCTCCATTTTCAGCATGTTGCGGCGGAGCTTTTGAATAAGTTTGGCTTTATCCATTCCTTGGTTTTTGGTGGGTAAATGGGATTGCTCTATTTTTCGACTCTAATTTACGGTAAAGGTACATGTTTGTAGAGAACACCCTTAAAGAAGGCGAAAGAAGAGGCTGGATTGAAGTGGTTTGCGGCTCGATGTTCTCCGGTAAAACGGAAGAATTGATTCGACGCCTCAAACGTGCTCGTATCGCCAAGCTTAAGGTAGAAATTTTTAAACCTGAGGTGGATGTTCGCTACGATGAAAATCAGGTGGTAAGTCACGATTCCAATGCCATTCATAGCACAGCAGTTCCAAGCGCTGCCCATATTTTGTTGCTGGCCAATAATGTAGACGTTGTTGGGGTTGACGAGGCACAATTCTTTGACGACGGACTTGTAGATGTGTGCAACACCTTGGCAAACAGAGGTGTGCGGGTAATTTGTGCCGGTTTAGATATGGATTATACCGGCAAGCCTTTTGGGGTAATGCCCAAACTTATGGCAACCGCCGAATTTGTAACTAAAGTGCATGCCATTTGTGTACGATGTGGACATATTGCCAACCATTCCCACCGCCTTACCAAAGACGAACAGGTAGTTTTATTGGGAGAAACGGATGCTTACCAAGCTTTATGCCGCGATTGCTTTCATAAAGTAAACGATAAACTCTCCCATGATTCGTAAGGAACCTGTCCATTTGCCGGAACTTGCTTCTGCTTTAGGTTGGGAAATACTGCAGGAGGGAAAGCAGCCATGGGTTTCTCAAATAAGTCAGGATACTCGAACCTTAAGAGCCGATAGCCCCTCTTTGTTTTTTGCTTTAGATGGGCCTAACCACGACGGACACCTTTTCTTACAGGAGGCAAAAGCTGCAGGAGCTGTTGCTGTGGTTGTGGAAAAAATTCCTCCAAGCTTCCCCACCGACATCTATGTGTTTCGTGGTCCGAAAGGCACCTTACACGCTTTGCAGCAATTGGCCCGATTCATTCGGAGTTCCTCCAAGGCAACCATAGTAGGAATTACCGGAAGCAATGGAAAAACCATTGTAAAAGAATGGGCTTGGCGCTTGATTTCACCCGATTTTGATGTACTTCGAAGTCCGGGCAGTTATAACTCTTCTTTTGGAGTTCCTTTATCCTTGTGGCCTTTATCAACAAAACATCAACTCGCGTTAATCGAGGCCGGGGTAAGTCAACCCATGGATATGGATGGTTTAGAATCCATGATTCAACCGGATATTGGACTTTGGACGCACATGGGCAATGCGCATCTAGACAACTTTCCAAACGAATCCTCCCTAGTCCGGGAAAAGGCCAAACTTTTTAAAAAGGTTGACTTTTTGATTTATGGCAGCGATCACCCCATTGTCAAAGCTTGTGTTGAGGAGTTGCCTTGCCCCAAACTGGACTATGGAATGAACGAGAAGGCTGCCTTGCGCTACGGTTGGAATTCCTCGTATATTCAGCTCTTCTGGAAAAACCAGAGCTATCAAATACCATGGGACAATCCCGGTTCGGTAGATGCAGAAAACTTGGCGGCATCTTGGGCCTTGGCTTTGCATTTGGGGCTTTCTCCTGAAGCCTTGCTAAGGCGCTCGGCCATCCTTTTTCCGGTGTCTATGCGCCTAGAAACCCTAGAAGGTTTGCAAGGAAGGTTGCTTTTAAACGATACCTATTCTGCCGACTTAAATGCCTTAGAATTGGCTTTGAAAAAGTTGCAAGAGATTGCCCAGAACAGACCTAAAGCCGTAGTTCTTTCTGATTTTTCGCATTTGGAGGCAGATGCTGACTTTTACCACACGCTGTTGGAAACCCTATGCGTATACGGCATTGAGCAGTGGGTTGGAATTGGAAAAGCATGGCCGAAACTTTCCGTGCCGGAAGGCATGAAAGCTCATTTTTTTGATGATTTAGAGGAGGCAAAAGTACACATAAACAGTGTTTTACTGCCCAATGCGGTAGTATTAATTAAAGGCGCCCGAAGTCAACGCCTCGAATCTTTGCTTAGCCATTTGCAATACCAGCATCACGGCACGCAAATGGAAATTTCCATGTCGGCCTTGGTGCATAACCTTGCCTATTTCCGAAGAAAAATTGGAAGCCAAACCAAACTTATGGTGATGGTGAAAGCCGCTTCCTATGGAACCGGAAGGTTTGAGGTACCGGCCTTGCTAAATTATTATGGAGTAGATTATTTGGCCGTAGCCTATCCTGACGAAGGGGTAGCATTGCGGAAACAGGGCATTAATATCCCAATTTTGGTGCTTAACCCAGGGGTACAGGATTTTGAGTTGCTTTTGCAATTCAGGCTGGAGCCTGAGCTGTACAGCATTTCTATGCTTAATGCTTGGCTTGATTTCGCAGCGCAACAAACAGAGGTTCCTTCCTGCCATCTTAAATTCAATACCGGAATGAATAGATTAGGTATGGAAGAGCAGGAACTGGCCAAAGTGCTAAACCTAATCCAAAAGAGTCCCACAAAAATATCCATAGCCTCCGTGTTTAGTCATTTGGCAGCCAGTGACGACCCCGGCCAAGATGCCTTTACCAATGAGCAAATACAGCGCTTTTTACGAATTGCGGAATCTTTAGAAAAAGGTCTTGGGATTCGGGTTTTGAAGCACATAAGCAATAGTGGAGCCATTCAGCGTTTCCCCGATGCCAGATTCGATATGGTGCGTCTTGGCATCGCCTTGTATGGATACGGAGTGGGTGAGGATGCCCTTGCGCTTGAACCTGCCGTAAGTCTTAAAAGTAAAGTTTTGCAAGTGCGTGCCGTAGAAGCAGGTGCATCGGTGGGCTATGGCCGAAGCTACATCCTGCCAAAAGACACCGAAATTGCCATTGTTTCTATTGGATATGCCGATGGGTTGCCTAGAAGACTTAGCAATACCAAAGGAAAACTTTGGATTGGAGGAATGCCCTGTCCAATTGTAGGTAGGGTATGTATGGACTTAACCATGATTGACGTAGGAGCTTTGCCTTTTAAAGTGAAACCCGGGATGGATGTGTGGGTATTTGGACCTGTGTATAGCTTAGAACGCTTTGCTGAGGATTGCCAGACCATTCCTTACGAAGTAATTTCAACCATTCACCAAAGGGTGCCACGACTTTACGTTAGAGATTAGATTAGGGCTGTTTGCTTTTTTTAAGCAATTTCTTTGAAACTTCTTTAGCTTGCCCATTTCCTTGGGTTTCCTAGGCCAAATTCGGATAAATTTCCCGGTTTCTCCCTTAGCTTCCTTTTTTCATTCGTGAATAAAGGCCTAATCATTACCTTTGGGCATCAAAATTTGAACAGCATGGCGCAGGTAGAAATCAGGATGCCCAAACTCGGTGAAAGTGTAATGGAAGCCACCATTACTTCATGGTTGATAGAGGAAGGAGGGGTCATTGAAGCAGACGACGCTTTGGTGGAAATTGCTACCGATAAAGTAGATTCAGAGGTGCCGGCCCCCGAAAGCGGGAAACTTATTAAACGTCTGTTTAATGAAGGCGATACAGTAAAAATAGGCGAGGTCTTTGCCCTTCTTGAAACCGAAGGGGAAGGTTCAGGAGCTCCCGATGCAGCACCTAGTGCAGAACCAGTGACACAAAAAGAGGAAGTAAAAGCAGCGCCAGTTCCGGCTCTTGCTGCTGCTGCAGTGGAAGGAAACGGTGATATTCCCAGCAGAAGCGAATCCGGTAGGTTCTACTCCCCCTTGGTGCGAACCATTGCCCAAACCGAAGGCATTGCACTTAGCGAGCTAGAAAAAATTCAGGGAAGCGGCTTGGAAGGCCGGCTAACCAAGGAAGATTTAATGAGCTATTTGGCCAATAAAGGTTCCGAGCCCAAGGCCGCACAAGCTTCGACTCCTGCACCTACCGCCACGGTGAGTAATTCTGCCGCTTCGGCTAAACCTGCCGGAACAATTCCAGAAGCTAAACTTCCGGCCGTAAGTGTTTCCGGAGAAGATGAAATTGTGGAAATGGACCGTATGCGCAAAATGATTGCCGCTAATATGGTCTTGTCTAAACATACCTCTCCACACGTTACCAGCTTTGTGGAGGCCGATGTTACTAATTTGGTGCGTTGGAGAGAGGCCAACAAAAACGCATTCCAACAAAAGTATGGAGAGAAACTCACCTTTACGCCCATGATTTTGGAGGCAGTAGTTCAGGCAATCAAAGAGTTTCCCGGAATTAATGCCTCTGTAGATGGCGACCGCATCATCTATAAAAAGCGAATCAATGTTGGAATGGCTGCGGCTCTTCCCTCGGGCAACTTAATCGTTCCCGTAATTAAGCAAGCCGATCAAATGAATTTGCTTGGATTAACCAAAGCGGTGAATGACCTTTCTGCCCGTGCCCGCATCAATAAATTGAAGCCCGATGAGATTGCAGACGGAACCTACACGGTATCTAACGTGGGTACTTTTGGCAATGTTATGGGAACACCTATCATTAGCCAGCCCCAAGTGGCTGTTCTTGCAGTGGGTGCTATCCGTAAAAAGCCTGCGGTGATTGAAACTCCTGAAGGAGATTTAATTGGTATCCGTCAAATGATGTTCTTATCTCATTCTTACGACCACAGGGTCGTGGATGGTGCACTAGGTGGCAGTTTTGTAAAGCGCGTGGCCGACCTGCTCGAAGCCTTTGACCCCAATCGAATCATTTAACTCCATAATTTTGAGTCTATCTTTAAACCGACCTATTGTTTTCTTTGATATTGAATCCACCGGACTTCATGTAACCAAAGACCGTATTGTAGAATTGGCCTTGCTTAAGGTTTTTCCTGATTTAAGCCAAGAATCTTTAACCTTTAGAATTAACCCCGGAATTCCCATTGCTCCGGAGGCTACAGCAGTGCATGGCATTTCTAATGAGGATGTTGTTTTCGAACCTCGTTTTGAGCAATTGGCTCCCAGAATTTTTGAGTTTATCGAAGCATGTGACCTCGGTGGATTTAACGCCTTGCGCTTTGATATCCCCATGCTAATGGAAGAGTTCCTTAGGGTAGGGATGGACATTGGCATCGAATCTAGAGAAGTAATAGATGTTCAGGTGATTTTTCATAAAATGGAAGAGCGCACCCTTTCCGCCGCTTACCGATTTTATTGCAACAAGAACTTGGAAGACGCCCACAGTGCCAAAGCAGACACCCTGGCTACCTGGGAGGTTTTTAAAGCCCAAACCGAACGCTACGCCTCTTTACCTGAATCCATAGCCGAAATCGCCAAATTTACAGGCAACGATAAAAGGGTAGATTTGGAAGGTCGACTGGTAAAAAACGATAAAGGTGAAATCGTTTTTAATTTTGGTAAACACCGCGGAAAGCCCGTCGCTGAAGTCTTTTCACGGGAGCCGGGTTACTACAATTGGATGATGGAAGGAGACTTCCCGGCCTACACAAAAAAAATAATTACTCAAATTCGAATGGGCCAATAAGCCCTATACGACTAATTAATTACCAACTCATTTGCTGAACAATTTCAAAATCTTGAATTAAATCCTATTTTTGCAGCACCAAGTTGGTTGAGCCCAAAGTTAATGTAAGAGTGTTCCTATGCGCTACCTTTTCCTGTCTGTTTGTTTTTGGATTGGACTAATCTCTCTGTCCCAAGCCCAAAGCGTCACTTTTGACCCTATAAATTTCCCCGGTAAAGAAGCGGAATTAGGGCAAGCTATTGATGCTTACGAAAAGGGTGATCGATACTACGAAAGAGGTCCACACCATTTCGAAAAGGCCCTAGGCTTCTATATGGAAGCTTATCGTTTTAATCCTGAAAATGGCCGATTGAATTTTCAAATTGCCTCCATCCATGAGGATATGTCTAGACCTGATTCCGCAGCCTTCTACATGGAGCGTGCTATGGTCTTAGACCCCCAATACAAGTCTTTTGGGGTTTACCTGCAAGCCGTTCAGCATCACAGGAACGGAGAATGGCAAGAAGCCATCGAAACCTATAAGGAGTACATTCGTTTGGCTTCCGTAAATTTGGAATTTATGGACGCCAGGCAACGTCTTGACCTCGAATCCGATGTTGCTGTTATCAACCGCCGCATCATTCAATGCGAAAACGGTATGGTCATAACCAAGGATACTTTACCTATTATGGTAACCAACTTGGGAGACCCCATCAACTCAACGTATCCCGATTATGCGGCTAGCGTTAATGCCGATGAAACCTACATGATCTTTACCTCTAGAAGGGAAGGAAATACAGGAGGTAAAAAACCTAAAGAAGAGGTGTTCGAATACGAAGACGTTTATTTCTCCCAAAGGTCCGAAGGCGGTTACTGGGTTCCGGCCCAAAAGCTCGAAGGCGTGAACACCAAACGCCACGATGGCTCGGTTTGGTTATCTCCTGATGCCACCAAAATGATTATGTACCGTTTTAAAAACAACGGCGACTTATACCTTTCTGAACGAAATGGCGGCGATTGGAGCAAACCTGAACCCATGAAAATGCTGAACTCTAAATATAGAGAAGCACATGCCTCCATGACTGCCGATGGCAAAACCATCTACTTTACCTCAAACAACCCCGAACTTGGTACGCAAAGCCTCGATATTTACAAGGTAATGCTCGATACCAATACCGGCGAATGGACCAGACCTCTTAACCTGGGGGGTATCATCAATACAGAATACGACGAAGAGTGCGTATTCATTAGCGAAGACGGAAAAACCCTCTATTTCTCCTCCGAAGGGCACAACTCTATTGGTGGAAAAGACGTATTCAAATCTGAATTAGACGAAGACGGCAAGTGGTCTAAGCCGGTAAATATGGGCTATCCCATGAACTCTCCTGCCGAAGATATCTTCGTTTCCTTTATTCCCGGATCCGATAAGGTATATATGGATTCCGATCGTATCAAAACCTCCGGCGATAAGGACATCTTTCTCGTTGAATTGCTCGAAGGAAAAACCATTCCTTACTATTTCGTAGTTATGGACTCCGCTACAGGAGAAACCATTCAAGCTTCTGTGCAAGTAGTAGGTAGCAAAGACCAAAAAGAGTTTAAAATTTACGAACAACCCGATGGACACATGGCTGTGTTGCCTGTGTTCCAATCTTTTTACATCAAGGCTACCTCCCTTGGCTACAAAAGCTACATCGGTTCCATTTCTACGCGTTACGAAACGGCTGACGTTACCGAGCTTCGCGATACCATTTACATGAACCTCGGTGAAGACGTGGTTACTTTGGCAGGTACGGTATACGATGCCTTTACCCGTGAAAAAATCACCGGTAAAATCGAAATCAGTTCCGAAGATCACTTTGCTCAGCTCATTCGCGCCGACCAATCCGGTCGTTTTAAAACAGCCATCACCCCGGAGCAATTGTATACGATTAAGGTAAGTGCCGAAGGGTATGAGGCCGTGGTAGAAAAGGCAAAATTTGATGTGGATCCCGACATCCCGGAATACATCAAAGACTTTTACTTGGATAAGCTCGATTTCGACAAGGATTACCGACTCAACAACATTTATTTTGACTTTGACCGTGCTACCTTGCGTCCGGCCTCTATCAAAGAGTTGCGTAACCTCAAATTCCTTCTTGAAAGATATCCGGATGTGCGTGTTGAGCTGTCTGCGCACACCGATAATGTGGGATCAAGAGCCTACAACCAAGTGCTTTCTCGCCGTCGTGCCGAGTCTGTAGTGGCTTGGTTGATTAAAAACGGTATTCCCAAGAATCGCCTGGTACCCAAGGGCTACTCTTTCGACAAGCCCGTTGCTCCGAACGATTCTCCCGAAAACCGCCAGTTAAACCGTCGGGTGGAGTTTAAATTCCTTCGCGATTAATATTTGCTAGATAACTTTAAGAGGCGCTGATTCAGCGCCTCTTTTTTTTTATGTCTTAAATGGTACCTTAACCTTTAAGCGGATTCTTTTATACACTGAGACCGTTGACGCGTTGTGTTTTCAAGATGTAGTCCCTGACCGAAGCGTCAGGGGTTTAAGGCACGGCCAAATTGAAAGTCTCCTAACGCTTCGGTCAGGACGGGCTAACGTTTATTGGTTGTAAATGAGGACCCCTGACGCTGTGGTCAGGATAAATAACTTGAGATTTGGACACAACGCCTAGTCGCCGCCAGAATAGCAACGCGTCAACGGCCTCACACTCCATTTTGCCAAGGGCTTCGGTCACACTTTTGTTAAGATCAATAGAACAGCCGATGATCCATGCTTTCGGCATGCACCTTCGAACCCATTGGTATGGAATTAGCAGCCTAAACGTTTTGCAGGTGTGCTACAAACAAAATCAGCAAAGGCAGCTTAGGCTTGCCGATTTCTTTTGAAATACCCAATTAGAATCGGAAACACAAAAACCGCAAGCGTTAATAAAGACACAGCGGTATCGGCATGCTCGGTTTCCAACCAAGCCAAAAAGGCATTTTCCGGCCAAAAGTGATGACCCGCAGAAAGCAGCAGTTTAAGGCCTAGAATGCCAATAACCACAAAGGCCGCGGCCTCTAATTGCGGGAATTTTTCCATAATGCGCACAAAGCCTTGAGCCACAAAGCGCATGGCCAAAATGCCAATAAAAACCCCAATCCAAATCACGTACAAATTATCGGACAGACTTACCGCTGCAAAAACATTGTCTAAAGAAAAGGCCAGATCCACAAGCTCCACAGATACTACAACGGCCCAAAAAGGACTAAGAAATCGATGCAGCCAAGATTCCATTTTATGCGAAGCATTGAGGGTTTGGCGGTCTTCTTCCTGCTTCTTTTTGGGACTTAAAAACAGGTGGTGAAAAAACAAATACAATAAATAAGCACCTCCAAGTGGCTTAAGCCACCAAATTTGAATAAGAAAACTGGCAAAAATCAAAGCCAAACCGCGAAAAACATAAGCTCCAATAATGCCGTAGCGCAGCGCTTTACTGCGTTGTTTTTCAGGCAAATCCATGACCATGGTGGCAATTACCGCTGCATTGTCAATAGACAATAGACTCTCAATCAAAATGAGGTTTAGAATTACCAACAGGTACTCTTGCATGAATTCCATGGCGCAAAGGTACGCTCTTTAGGTGGTGTTTTTTTATGGGCGCCATTTCCGGCCCTCCCTGCAAGCCCCGTTGCTAAAGGCTCATTCCTGCTGGGTTGTCCGGGGCGTTTGCTGCGCGCCACGCCCGGCCGCCCGCAGGAATGGCCTTTAGCTGCCGGGGGCTTTCCGTGCCGGTCCGGGGCGCGTGATTCTTTCAAAATTCTTGAAACGGAGCTTAACCGCCCCGGCGGAGCCGAAAAACCCACAGCCCAAAAGCTTAGGGATGCAAGTGACGAGGATGCCCCACAGCCTTGGGGGGCACCCGGAGGCCTTGCAGCCCTTGGCTTTTGGGCGAGGATTTGTAGGCGGAGACGGATTAGGCGGCCCCTAAACCTGTTTTATTTTCTTTTTGACCCTTTGTTGCCAAAGGCTGTAACCAACTACAGCACCCACAATGAGTAAGCTGCCCACATAAAACCAGGGCGTGAGTTTTTCGTTTTCATTGAATATCCAGGCGGCCAGCAAATAGCCGTATACCGGCTCCATGTTTATGGCCAGCACCAAAGTGTAGGCCGATAACTGCTCTAAGAGTTTCATGGTAATCCAAAAGGCTAGGGCGGTGCACACACTGCCTAGTAAAAATAGCCATAGCAAGTCGGAGCTTTGGGGCAGCGTGCTAAAGTGCTCCGGCTGAAGAATGGCCAAATAGATGCTGAGTCCGGCAAAAGCGCCCAGCATTTCATAAAAGGTTACGGCCAAGGGGCGTTTTGTGGCCGTGGCCAGTTTGCGGTTGAGTATGGTAAATAAGCCGGCCAAAAAGGCCGAAATCAAGCCCAAGCCCATAGCGGCCTCATGACCGGGTTCTACGCCCAAAATAAACAACAAACCTCCAATGACCACCAAACCGGTGATGGGTTCGGCCCAACCTACTTTTTTACGAAAAAGCAAAGGTTCTAAAAAGGCCACCATAACCGTGGTAGAAGAAAGGCAAGCCAAGGTAATGGATACGTTGGAGAGCTTAATGGTTTGGAAAAAGGTGGCCCAATGGGCGCCTACCACCAATCCGGTGCCAAGGGTGGCCCAAAGCATACGCGGCGGAAGTATGGGTTTTCGGGTAGTGAAAATAAAGATGGGAAGCAGGCTTAGCGCAGCAATGCCTACGCGCCACCAAACCAAAGCAGGGCCGTTGAGGCTAATTAATCCACCTAAAATTCCGGTAAACCCAAGAATGATTACGGTGAAATGGAGCAACAGTTGCTGCGACCATTCCTTAGGCAGGCGGGCCAATGTTTAGTTTTTTGTTTGGTTTTTTTCCCACTTACGCAGGCTTTGTTGCTGATACAACAACAAGCCAATAAGGGTGAGAAACAAAACAAAAACCACAGCTATAACGACCCAGATTTTTCCGTTGGCCCGCAATCCAGTAGCCATTTCGATTTTGTCCGAAGAAACGTGAATCGTTAATGTGCCTTTTTGAGTAAGCACCATGATTCGGTTTTCGTAAAATTCGTTTTCGGCGGTTTTGGTTTTGATTTCCAAGCGAGGCAAGCGGTCACCTTCTACCACATTTTGGGCCAAAATGACCTGTCCTTGATTGCCCATTTGGTACCAATTTCCCTCGCCTATATCTGCTTGAAACTCCAAAATGCCTCGGTTAAGGGCGTTGAGGTCGACTAGGGTGTCGCCGACTTGAGCCAGGACCTTTGGAGATGCCAAACTACTGTCTTGGGCGTTAATAGGAGCCTGAAAAACAATCAGGCAGCAAAGGGCAAAAAACCGGAGCTTGGTCATGCTTTTGTTGCGTTTTTAAGGCGCTGAATGCGCAAAGAAAGTTCGAAAATCCACCAACCTATGAGGGTCCAGGCCAAAATAGCCGGATAAAAGACCAAGCGCATGTCGTTGGATAAATCGTATTTGCCGAAACTTGGGTTTCCGCCTTTTCCCGGGTGTAGGGAGTCTACGGGCTGTAGTCGAGGCAGCACCAATACCAAAACAATCATTAGCACAAAGGCAAAAATGCCATAAACTGCAGAAATTTCGGCCTTTTTTCTAGGGTCGTTGATGGAATTTCTAAGCACAAAATAGGCCAAGTAGGCCAAAATGGTGACCGCTGCTCCATTCAGTTGCGGGTCTTTTATCCAAAGCTTTCCCCAGGTAAATTGCGCCCAAATCATACCGGTAGCAATTCCAATAAGCCCAAATACAAGAGCAACGCGGGTTAAGAGCGCCGCCTTTAGGTCCCAGTCCAAATCCTGTTTTCGAAGGTAGGTGACCCCCGAAAAAACCGCTCCACCAAGCAAAATAAACATGGAGAACCACATGGTAACATGCCAATACAAATTGCGTATGGTTTCGTGCAAAATAACTTGCACCGACACCTCACCTAAAAATGCCAGGGGAATAACGCCGGCCATTACTAAGACGGCCATCCATTTCCAAAGGGGATGCATCATATCAATCGGTCCAAAGGTAGGGAAATAATACGTAGCCGAGGGCTAAGGAGAGGCTGCACAAACCCACCAATAGGCCGGCGTGTCCGAGGGCCGGCCACACATGTCCATCCCAAGCCAATAAACTGCCTTTAGCCGAGGCCATGAGCGAAGGAACCAAAAGCGGAAGCCCCAAAATAGCAGACAAACCCATGCCTTGACCGGATTTGGCCGCCATGGCCGCAATAAAGGTCATGAGGGCTGCTTGAGCAGCGGCTCCGGCAATCAACACGGCCATAAAGGAAGGCCAATGACCTTCGGGCAAGCCCATAAACAGTGCAAACAGCAGCAGCCCTTGCAAGGCCAACACCCCGTTCAATACCATTTGGTACAACATGCGTGCCAAAATCAAGGTTCCCGGTCGAATGAGCTGGTGTATGAGCAAATGTTTGCCTTGGTGTTCGTTGGTAAAGGCCCGCGACGCCGCATTAATGGAAGAGAACAACATGATTATCCAAAAAAGTGCAGTCCAGGTATTGGGTTCGGATAGGCTACCAAAAACTTGATAGGCCACCAGCACAATGCAAAACATATACAGCAAAAAGCCTTGAAAGGTGGTTCGGTTCCGCCGCTCCAGTTTCCACTCCAACAGCATCCACTCCCACAGTACATTTTTTGAAGGCTGTTTCATGCCAAAGTGCGCGTTTGTCCTCTATCGGGGATTTCAACATTGGGAAAACCTTGGCGATGCATGCGGGCGGCTAAAGCCAACTGCGACTCATAATCGCCATGTACCAAAAAAACATCTTTTAGCCGGCCTTGGTTTAGGGGATGCAAATAATGCAGGATTTCGCGATAATCGGCATGACCTGAATAGGACTGAATCACTTCTACCCGAGCCTTAACCTGAAGCTCTTGGCGGAATAAGCGTATGGTTCTTGCGCCATGCGTCAATTGACCTCCCAAAGAGCTGGGTTCGGAATAACCCACAATGAGTAGGGTATTGTTGGAGTGCTCAATATGGTTAAATAAATGATGGCGTATTCTCCCGGCTTCCATCATACCGCTGGCCGAAATAATGATGCAGGGATCGGGGCTGTCGTTTAGGGCCTTGGACTCGTCTGCCGACTCAATAAAGTGCAATTGCGGAAAAGCAAAGGGCGTTGCGTCTTGGGCCAAATACCGTTGAAACTGTGCGTTAAAGGCATCCAAATGCTTGCGGTAAATTTCCGTGCCTTTGGTGCTTAAGGGACTGTCTACATATACCGGAATAGAAGGCAGCATTTCGAAATTGTGCAAATAATCCAAGGCAAACACAATTTCTTGGGTTCGGCCTATAGAAAAGGCAGGGATAATCAGCTTTCCCTTTCGATCCACGCAGGTCTCACGTATGAGTTGCACCAAATCGGTCAATCCAAAATCCTGATTGTCGTGCAGCCGGTCGCCATAGGTGCTTTCGCAAATGAGGTAATCTACCTCAGGCAATGGCATGGGCGCTTTGAGCATGTTGGGCTCAGGTCGGCCTATATCTCCGGTGTAAGCCAAGCGGCGTTCCGTGCCTGAGGCCTTGTCTTTCCAAGAAAGCACAATGGCCGCACTCCCCAATAAATGTCCATTGGGAATGCATTGAAAGGCTAAATCTTCATCCAACTCATGCCATTCATGGTAGCTAACCGCTCTAAACTGCCTCAGGCAGGCGTAGGCATCTTCTACGGTGTATAAAGGCTTTTTGAGGGTCCTGCCGTCGCCTTTCCTAAACTTATTGGAAAAGGCCACATCGGCCTCTTGAATGTGTCCCGAATCAGGCAACATAATGCCGCACAAATCTAGGGTAGCTTGAGTAGCAAAAATAGGCCCGGTAAACCCCTCTTTTACGAGTTTGGGAATAAGTCCCGAATGGTCGATATGGGCATGACTTAAAATGAGGTAATCAATACTTCTTGGGTCAAAACCAAAGTGGGTGTTTAGGGTAGGGTTGCGGGGATCTCGGCCTTGAAACAGTCCACAGTCCAACAAAATCGTTTTTCCGGATTCGGTGCGCAACAGGTGTTTGGACCCCGTTACGGTTCGTGCAGCCCCAAATGAAGTAAATTCCATAAGATTTTTTAGCATCTCAAAGGTAATGCAGTCAAACAAAAAACCGTCCCATCCGTTTTTTTCCTAAATGCAATCTATGTACTTAACAACCATTTCTCTGGGTATTGCCTTGCTGGGCTTGAGCTGTTTTTCTCCCGAAAACTCAGTGGAATCTAAAGCAACTTCACTCCAAAACCAAAATCAAATGATCAGCAATACTACGTTTCACAGCTTTGAAGCCACCGATATTGATGGAAAACCTTTTGCCATGAGCTCCCTCAAGGGCAAAAAAGTAATGGTGGTGAACGTGGCTTCCAAGTGCGGATACACCAAACAATACGAGCCCCTTCAAAAACTTTACGAAAGCTATAAAGACCAAGGATTTGTAATACTTGGTTTTCCTTGCAACCAATTTTTAGGGCAAGAACCCGGCGATGAATCTGACATCAAAGCCTTTTGCCAAAGAAATTACGGCGTTGATTTTCCTATGTTCTCTAAAATCGATGTAAAAGGCAAAGACCAACATCCCATTTACGCTTGGTTGACCCAAAAAGAACAAAATGGAGTAGAAGACAGCAAAGTGAGCTGGAACTTTAATAAGTATTTGATTGACGAGGAGGGTAAATACGTAAAGCATTTAGACAGTGGTACCGACCCATTTGATCCTGAAATTACCGCTTGGATTGAAGGCAAATAAGCCAAACAGCATGTAATTGTTTTCTTTGGAACGGTGCAGAGCCTTGTCTTTGCACCGTTTTTTTTGAAAGGTAACAGATAAGACCTAAGAAGATCAATTCAGAGGATTTACAGAACTTAGCAATTCCTATTACACCTATATGACCGAACAAAAAATAGATGTGCTGGCCTTTGGCGCTCATCCCGACGATATAGAACTTGGCGCCGGAGGAACCCTGGCAGGATTAAGCCGACAAGGTAAAACCATTGGTCTGGTCGATTTAACTGCCGGAGAAATGGGGACCCGTGGAACCGTTGAAATTAGAGCCGAAGAAGCCCAAAAGGCTGCCACCATATTGGGTGCTTCATTTCGTCTGAATTTGGGCTGGCCCGATGGCTTTTTTGAGCACAATACCATTCATTTAACTCAAATAATAACCTTGCTTAGGCGTTACCGACCGGACTTGGTCATCTTAAATGCCCCAAACGATCGCCACCCGGATCATGGAAGGGCCTCAAAGATTGTCTCCGATGCCATTTTTTATGCCGGGTTGCGCAAGTTTGAAACCGAAGGTTTGGAAGCCTGGCGCCCCAGAGCACAATACCATTACGTACAGTTTTACAGCCTGGAACCTAGCATTTTGGTGGACGTGAGCCAAGACTTTGCGACCAAAATAGACAGCATACGCGCCCATGCTTCCCAGTTTTACGACCCCAATTCCAAAGAACCCGAGACCGTTATTGCCTCCAAATCCTTTTTTGATTCCATCGAGGGGCGCGCTTTGGACTTGGGTAAGCTCATTGGCGTGCGCTATGCCGAAGCCTTTGTATGTCCCCGCACCCCCGGAGTAACTGATCTAACCCAATTGCTGTAAGATGAATAATTTCTGCCTCCTTTTAGGACTGGGCTTAAGCAGCCTTGCTATGGCTCAAAGCCCCTTGAAATACCCCGATGCCACCGCCGATAAGGCCGTAGCCAATGGCGATCGATGGTACAATTGGGCCGATGGTTTTCGTTGGCTAGAAGACGAGACTCAGGAGCGGACCCAAACCTGGATCGAGGCTCAAAAAGAACTGTACGCCTCTTACATGGCCAACAGAACCCAAGTGTTGGGATGGAAACAGCGGTTAAAAATCTATTACGATTACCCAAAGTGGGGAAGCCCGGTATTGGCCGGTCCTTACCGATTTGAAACCTTTAACCCCGGCCTGCGCAACCAAGCTTGGCTGCTTAGATACACCGAAGGGGCAGAAACCCCCGATACTTTGGTCGATCCCTTGCAATGGGCCGCCGATGGAAGCCAAAGCATGGCCGCTTGGGCTCCAGATTCCTCCGGGCGTTGGTTGGCGGTGGCCATTTCGGATGCCGGATCCGACTGGCGTACCATCCGCATTATGGACTTAAGTACCCTTCAATGGTTGGACGAAGAAATTTCCCAAGTAAAATTCTCCGGGGTGTCTTGGGCAGGAAAGGGCTTCTTTTATAGTAAATTCCCCCAGCAAAGCAAAGACCTGACCAGCCAAAATCAAGGACAACAATTGAGGTATCATGCCATAGGAACAGAGGTTGAACAGGATCCCATTGTTTTTGAATGGCCCCAAAACCCAAGATATGGGGTGTATGGATACACCACCCCGGACCAGCAATGGCTGATTGTATCCATATCTCCCGGAACCTATGGCAATATGCTCAAAGCCGTACGTTTAAAAGATGGCATTCCCGTGTCAGACTCTTTCAGCACCCTTACCCGCGAATTCGATTCGGAATCCTCCGTGGTTTGGCACCAAAACGACCGTTTGTATCTCTATACCAACCACGAAGCACCCAACCGTAAATTGGTGCGACTCAAACCCGGCGATCAATCCCGGCAATGGGAAACCATCATTCCTGAGCATCCCGAAAAAGTATTGCAAAACGTAAAACCTTGGAAAAAGGGTTGGTTGGTTTTGTATACCCATAAGGTATCCTCCGAATTATGGTACTTTAGAGATGGCGCCGACCCCATGCCCGTTGCGCTTCCTTACAAAGGTTCCATTTCCGGCCTAAGTGTAAAGGAAAATCATTCCACCGCTTATTTTACCTTAACTACCTATGCCATGCCGCCCACCGTTTTTGCCTTAAACTTCGGGCAACAAGTTCCCGTGGCCATGCATGGAAGTCAAAAACCCGGAATAGGAAAAGACATAGAAATTCGCCAAGAGTGGATGAACGCCTCCGATGGAGAACGCGTGCCTATGTATATAGTGCAGCGCAAAGACCGGAAAGCGGGCCCCGGCCCTTGCTTGTTGTATGGCTACGGAGGGTTCAATATTTCCATCCTTCCTTTTTATCAACCTTGGTTTCATGCCTTTGTGGAGGCCGGTGGCACATTGGTCGTACCTGCCTTACGCGGAGGCGCCGAATTTGGTGAGGCTTGGCATCAGGCGGGCATGAAAGACCGCAAAGAGCGGGTGTTTTTGGACATGGAAGAGGCAGCTGAGTTTTTGATTGAAAAAAACATCACACGCCCCGAATGGTTGGCCGTGCATGGTCGATCCAATGGGGGACTTTTGGTAGGAGCGGTACTCACTCGCCGCCCCGATCTGTTTGCGGTGGCTCTTCCTTCGGTAGGGGTATTGGACATGATGCGCTTTCATAAATTCACCATTGGACATGCCTGGCGAAGCGAGTATGGAGACCCCGACGATTCCCTGGACGCCGTTTCTATTTTGCGCTACTCCCCGCTGCACAACCTTAATTTTAATACGCATTATCCCGCCACTTTGGTACTCACAGCCGATCACGACGACCGAGTGGTTCCCAGCCATAGCTACAAGTTCACTGCCGCTATGCAACAAGCCGCTTCTGCCCATAAACCTGTACTTATCCGCATCGACACCTCCGTGGGCCATGGTGCCGGCAAGTCTATCGACGCCCAAATGAATGAGTTCGCCGAAGTGCTGAGCTTTATGGAATTGTGGATGAATCCTTGGCCTTAGACTTTTGCATCTTTGTTGCAAATAAGTATCTTTGCATTATGTGGTGGACGCTCCGGAGGATTGGATTGGTTCTTTGTGCTGTTTGTTTTTGGGTCATAGGGCAAAGCCAGTCTTGTGCTCCCCTCATTCAAGTTTTTGATGAGCATCATCAAGCAGTACCTGGAGCCTATCTCTTCATTCATGAAAATTACCAACAGGCCCTTACCGACTCCTTGGGAATGGCCAAATTTCCAAGCCTTAAACCGGGCGTCTACCACATTCATATCCGTTCCCTGGGCTTTGAGCCGGAAATCATTGATCTAAAACACAGCTGCCCTTCCGAAACCCTCCAAGTGGCGCTTCACAGCTCCTCCCATCATATTGGAGAATTTACCGTAGAAGACGAGCAATTAAAAACGCGCCTTAGCGAATCCACCCTACGGATAGAATCCGTCGACGAAGCCTACCTCAATACCCATTCCGGTCAAAATTTCTTACAACAACTCGACGATTTGCCGGGCTTTCAAGTCATGTCCGCAGGAACTCATGTGGCCAAACCGGTAATTCGTGGATTTAGCTTTAATCGAGTGGCGGTTATCGATCGGGGAATCAAACAAGAAGGTCAACAGTGGGGCTGGGACCATGGTTTGGAGCTCGATCAATTCGATATTTCCCGTGCGGAACTAATTCGAGGACCTACCTCCTTGGCTTATGGCTCCGATGCCGTTGGTGGTGTGCTGCTCCTGCGACCTCCAAGGCTGCCCGAGCCCAACACCCTCGAAGCAGATGTGCTCCAATCCTTCCGCAGTGTAAACGACCTCCATGCCCAATCCTATGCCTTGCAATGGCGCCACAAAACCAAGTGGATTTTTAGATTCCGTCATTCCCGGCAGGATTTTGGGGATTTTAGGGTACCTGCCGATTCCTTTTTGTACAATGGTTTTTGGTTGCCCATTCACGAGCAAAGACTAAAAAATACAGCCGGCCAAGAACGCAACTTTAGTGGCACCATTGGCTACACGGGCGATGCCGGCTACTCCTTGGTCAGTTTTTCGCAGGTGCACCAACAAATCGGCTTTTTTTCAGGTGCGCACGGCATTCCAACCGCGAATAGCCTTAGCCACGACGGTGATTTTCGAAACTTGGACTTTCCTTACCAAGACGTTATGCACCGCAAAGTGCTTTGGAACAGCAGCCTTAAAATCAAAGAAAGCTGGCTGGAAGCCGATATTGGGCTGCAGCACAATTATCGACAAGAAATCTCCTATCCCCATACCCACGGTGATTTTTACCCTCCCGATGCCGGAAATCTGGAACACGGCTTTGACCTAAAAACCCTGTCTTGGAACCTCCGGTGGCGAAAATCCGGCGCCAAATGGGCCCCAAAGTTGGGTGCTTCCGGCCAGATCCAACAAAATAGAGTTTCGGGATTCTCCTACCTTATTCCCAACTTCGATGCTTGGCAGTCCGGCCTTTGGGCCATGGTTACGCGCCCACTAAATACCCGCTGGTCCTTCAGCGGTGGAGCGCGGGTAGATTTTGCCGGGCAATCGGTGCAAACCTTCGACCAAGTGCGCTACAACCAAAACGACGAAATTGTAGATACGCTTCGCCTGCTGCAAGGATTTCAACGAAACTACGCCAATTGGAGCGCCTCCTTGGGCTTTGTATACAATCCCAGCAAGCAATACCGCTGGCGGTTCAATCTGGCCTCCAGCTTTCGTTTGCCCACCGTTCCCGAACTGGGAGCAGACGGGGTTCATCACGGCACCTTTAGGCATGAGCAAGGCAATCCCAACCTGCTCTCCGAAAGGGGCTGGCATTTGGATGTGGCCTGGGAGGGAGAAACCCGCAACAGCCATTGGTCGGTAACCCCCTTCTTTTACTACTTCGATCGCTTTATTTTCTTAAATCCTACCGGACAGTTTTCGCCACTACAAGGCGCCGGTCAGCTCTTTGCCTACGAGCAGGCCCAAGCCTTGCAAAGTGGCCTGGAAATGAGTTTCGATACCCATTTGGGCAAGCATTGGCAAATCAAATCTTGGCTCGATGGCGTGTTTGGCTACAACCTCACCGACGGTTATCCTTTGCCCTTTATTCCTCCGACCTCCGGCGGGGCAGAAGTGGAATTCCACTTAGAGGATACCAAGCGCTGGAAGCATCCTTTTGTGCGCATCAACCTGCGCGGTGCGGCCCCTCAATACCTCATTGCCCGCAACGAAAGGCAAACCGAAGGCTATTTTCTGGTGGGAGCTGCCTTGGGAACCTCCTTTGAGTTTTCGGGAATGATGGTGGATGTACAGGCAGAGGTTCAAAACCTCTTGAACCAATCCTATATGGTGCACATGAACCGTTACCGATTGTTAAACATTCCCGAACCCGGACGCAACCTGTTTCTTACCTTACGCATCCATTTTGGACATACCTTTACACATAAATCTACAGCATCATGAATCCATGCACCTTATTTTCCGCTCTAGGCTTTGCAACTTTACTAATGGTGGGCTGCGGAGTTGATGACATTATGCCCGAAATCACCATAAACACGCCCAAAGAAAACGATGTGTTCGAAACCGGCGACACCATCCGTGCTCAATTGCAGTTTTCGGACAACGAGGCTCTTAGCCAGTACAAAATTGATATTCATGGCGACCACGACGGCCACACCCACGGCAAAGGCCAGGCGGCGCTACCGGCTTGGGATACCTTGGTCATTGGCGATTTGGAAGGAAGCGCAGGAACCATCGATGCGGAGTTTATCATTCCTGCCAACATCTTGCCCGGACCCTACCACATCACCGTTTTTGCGCTTGACCTAAATGGCAACGAGAGCAACCAAACGCGGTCTATTGTCTTTTTAAACAACACCGACACCGTTGCTCCCCAAGTAAGCCTTAGTTCACCTTCAAGCGGGGCCACGCTCAGCAGCAATTTTAACGTCACAGGCAGCATCAGCGACCTATTGACCAACGGAAATTCCGCCAACGAACTCCATCAAATTGAAATCAGTGTTGAGCCCGAAGGCGGCGGCACCGAACGCGTAATTGCCCTGTACGACAACACCGACGAAATCAATGGCGTTTGGGATGCAGGCACCGGAAGCTTTAGCGCCACCGGCTTGGATTTCCCTAACAATACCGAAAGTGGAAACAACGTTTTGAGCCTTACCGTTTGGGACCGTTATTTCAACAAAAGCACAGCCACCGTATCCATTGTGGTGAATTGATTTTGGGGCGCTTATCGGGTGCTCCCCTTTACTCCCCCGCAGCCCTTGTGGGGAAAAATAGCAAGCCGGGGCGTTCCGCAAAGCTCCACACCCGCCATGCTTTTTTCCCAACACAAGGGTTGCGGCGGCGGTACCGGGTCGCCCCCGGCGCCGAGGAACCAGAATGAGAATGAGAAGCAAAATGAGAATGAAGGACAGGAAGAGAGCGTTTGAAAGAGAAAAGGAGAAGGAATTATAGAGCGAGAGAGGATTGTAGGCGGCTCATCTTAACCAGATTAAAAGAGTGGAGACCGTTGGATTAGGTCCTCCAAACCATCGGTGAGCAAATGTATTAAGGTGTCATCCATAAATTCATAGTCATCGGGAATCAAAAGCACCTCCATGCCGGGCAATTCCGTTTGAGGGTAGAGCGTGCGGATTTTGGCGGCATGTTTATGTTCCATAACCACAACCAAATCTGCCCAAAGCAAATCCTTTTCCGAGATTTTTCGGTCGCTTTTTGGGCTAAGTCCCGCAGAGCGGAGGTGAAACCTAGGGTCGTTTTTAAACAAGTATTCTGCGGTTCTGCTGCGTCTTTTGTTTTGTCCGCAAACGATTAGGAGGTTTGGTTTTTGGGGCATGGGGGGGCACCTATTTAATTTTTTCAAAGCTCTTTAGGTTTTCCTTGAGGAAATAAATTTCCCGCTCTTTTTCTAGCATTAACCTGTTAAATAAAACATGCTCTTGAGATTCTAAATAGGTATCATACGCACTTTTCGGTGAGGTAATTTTCAAAATTAATGGTATTAACTCCAAAAAGAACAGTAAGGCCATCATGATAAAACTACCATTTCTCACTTCATTACTTTCCTTTTGCAAAGAGGCTAAAGCCTTCATCACATAAAGGATTCCAGGATGTTTGGCTAAGGAAGAATATACCGAATCAATACTATCCTTTGCCAAGGCCAAAGCCTGATCCGTACTATCTATAGTAGACTGTAATTGGTTTATTTTTTCCTGAACCTTCTTTAACTCTTCGTCCTTTCGTTTCGCAATTTTTTTATATCCAACTTGCTTGGAAGGACTTTGGCCATCCATTTCCTTAAACAATTCGATTTGCAAACGGTATTCCTCGTTTTTCAGACTATCTAGCGATAGTTTATTTTTGCCTACTTCCTCAAAGCGGGGACTATTTTTAAACCTATTGAAGTCTTCCAAGGCGGTTGAGTCCGCTATTTCCTGATACTTAGGTGTTAGTTCATTCCTAAATATCAGTGCTTCTAAATAGATTGCCCCCAGATATGACATACAAACTGCCACTAATAAGCGTATTCCAAAAAAGCTAATCTTTTGGATCTTGAACCATGGTGAGTTTTTCCCTTCTACATGCACGAATGTTGTCATCATTAGAATGTAATCCACTAGGAGGATAAGTGCGGAGCAAGACAAAGCAATGGGCAAGGAAAATTTAGCACCATGAATACTTGCCGCTTGCCAACCAACCAGAAACCAAACGATTGCCGGCAATAGAAGCGATAAACGAAAGATATTCTTCTTTCTTACCGAAAGCTGGGAGAGAGCCAGTATTTTTTTTGAATTTGGACTTTGCTTAAAAGTGTTCATAATAGTGAGGGTAAAGGGTTGAAAAAGTTGGATTGACCAAAAGCATCAAGACCTTTTGCAAATCCATAATTGTACTCTGTAACAGGTCTTTCCAATAAACCACCAAAGGCATAGCTTTCTTGTATGTAGGTTTTGGCAATGACTTGTTTTTCCTGAATCTGTAAGGAGTATACTTTCCACTTTTCGTAAAGTGCAGGCATTTCCTTTTCAAGGGACTCATTTAAGCTTAGGGAAATTCTATCCACTTCTTTTTGAAGTGTTTGCACATACCTTTCTAAGCTAAGCCTGAATTCGGATGCGATTCGGTTTTGCGCTAGGTACTTAAACGCAATGTCGGCATGTTCAAATCCATCCTTGTAACCCATATCAAAATAGTTTCTTTCCAATAGCTGGTTTAGGGCGCTAAGCTCCGAATCAACTAATTTCTTCTCTGAAATTTGAGATTCAGTACCCTTGGTTTCTGAAGGGGCTTTTGGCATCTCATTTAGGATGAATAACTCCTCATTTATGTCGATGTTATTGTTCTTCATGATATCCTTTTTATATTTTGAAATAGGGTACTTTGTACAGTTTGTGGCCATTTTGGTGGCATTTTGAGCATAAGGTGATAAGTGAATCTTTAGGGTAGCACCAGGGAGCATACCACTTACCAGACGCCTCATCTATAAAGTATTGTCTATGGTGTACTTGCAGGTTATTCTGCGAACCACAATTTTGGCAGGTATATGCATCCCTAGCCAATATTTCAGCACGGAATGAAAGCCACCTTGGGTCACTCAAAGCTGCTTCATAGGCTTGCTTATTTTTTTCTATGTCAACAATATTGGTCAATCTATTTCCTTTTTAAAGAATGTTTGTTCCCCAAAATGAAACCTGCCAATAGCATAGCCCTGTTTATACTTAGCTATGGGTACTTCAGAAATTCCCTTTTGGCCATCAACAAGCTCCAATTCCTTTTGGAAATCATTGAATATCCTTGTCAATTGATTGCGTTTCTTCTCCCATTTTTCATAAATACTAGGATGTTCTAAAGAAAGGCCCTTCTGAAGGCTGAATTCCAACTCCTCTACTTTTCGCTGGATTTCTTTTTGCTCTTTTTGAATGGCAGCCTTTATTTCTGCAACTAGGGTTTGAATGCCTAGCTCTTGGGGATAACCATTGTATCCTGCCTTCTGACCTTCACTTATATAATCTAACTGAAGCACTTCCTTTATAGAATTGAAGCGGGTGGCTTCATTTCCGTCTGGTTTATCCGCTGTTTTGCCCATTTGCACGCTAGTAGAATTTTCCACGGCTTCTCCGGCTGTCGTATAACCATGATTGCTTTGTCGATCAAAGGCGCTGTAGTCTACTTCAGAAAAAACCTTCTTTACCTTTTTGCTTGAAAAGAAAAATGGAAATAATTTTTGGATAAGACGTTTCATAGTGTGTTCGTTTTGATGATGCAAACTAAAGCAGCAAGTGTCCAGCCTATTTGGACACTTGGTTTAAATTTTACTATAATCTCTTAAGTATCTTATTTTCAGGCATTAAATTTCAAAATGTATGCCTTGTGTTCCGATGCAGGGTGTCGTTAGTTGACCTTTATGATTAGACATCCGCCCAACTATTGGATGGATTGACTAGTTTTAAAAGAAAAATGCCGGTAAATCGAAATGCCTTAATGCGCTATTTAACTATTGACAAATTGGTGCAAAGGAAAAATGGAGCAAATATTGACGAAATCATGGCTGCCATTGAAGAACAAGCAGAGGGAAGAGCCGGAATCAGCCGTAGCACCGTTTATAATGATTTGAAATTTATGGAGAGCAATGATGGGTTTAAGGTTGAATTCCGAAAAAGGAGGGTAGCCAATAAGGTGAGGTATTTTTATGAAGATCCAAATTTCTCAATACAGAATCATCCCATTGGGCCTTTGGAGAAAGAACTTTTGATGGAAAGCTTAAGCCTTTTTAAACGTATAAAGGGGCTTCCTCAATTTGAATGGGTTCAGGAAGTAATTCCAAGAATATATGAGGGCTTAAAAGAAAGGGACAGAGAAGAAAGACTGCTTATCCAGTTCGATGAAAACTCAGAAGCGGAAGGAAGGTCTCATATAAACCCAATTTTAGATGCTATGCGGGAAGAACGAAGCATTACCTTGGAATACCAAAGGTTTGGAGGAGAAAAAAGGCTTTACAAGGATTTCAGTCCATGGCTTTTAAAAGAGTACAATAATCGCTGGTTTGTATTTGGTTTACCTTCAAAAGAAAGAGACAGCTTATTTAACCCAAGGCTTATTAACCTAGCATTGGATAGAATACAAGGTGAAGTTGAGATTGAACCCAAAAAAATGGAACCCTGCCATATTGACTTTGATGAATATTTTGAACATGTGGTGGGAGTAACCGTGCCGGCAAACGCTAAACCGGAGCTCATTTATTATTCTGTTTCTGCTGATACCTGGCCCTATATACAAACCAAACCGCTACACCATAGTCAAACTTTTATTCGAGAGCCACAAACCTATATTCCGGCTACTCCAATAGCGAAAAATGACGTCTTAATTCGTTTAAAGGTCATTCGAAACAAAGAACTGGAAATGCTAATCAACAGTTACGGGGGCGAAATAAAAGAAGTGTTCTCTGAATCCTCGGAAAAATAATTTGGCAAACTTTCTATGACCTCTTCTTTCAAGCCGGAGAAAAAGTTTTGTGCCAAGTCAAATTGGCTCTCGGCATTTTTGTTGCTGATAAGTATCCTACTTAATAGTTCTATTACACGTTCTATTTTATCTAACGGAAATAATCTTTGAATATCTTCCTCTTGTATTTCCACAAGCCCATGAAGCGAATTATTTCTTAGTTGAGCCCCTGCTTTTAGGAGGTTATTTAGTTCGCCTAATCTTGTGTTCTCATAATTTGAGAAACGAAACGTAGGGTTTAATTCTAAATATTTTTTAACTAACCCGTAAAGGGTCTTTCTGTCAGGATTTAAATACTGTGGAACTTTTGGCAAGGAACCCATGTAAGCATTTAGTGCATTCTGCAGTTGCTCATTACCTTTTACAGATAAGAAAAAGCGATTGGAGCCTCTTTGAGGAACTGAATTAAAGTCAATGGGATGTTTGGCAATCTCCATTAATGGAATCTGAAATGCAGTTTCCGCCACCGCATACAATAAACTGAAGGCCTCTAAATATCTTTTCTGGAGATAAAACTCCCTACTAAAAAAAAGGTGGTCAGCAATGCTTTGACTTAGTGGATGAAAACTTAAAAACTTGAAGTCATTTTTGCTGTAGCTGGCTTTTACTATCTGTACTAAATCGTTTTTAATAAGGCCGGTTGGGTGTTGTTTCAGTTGGTAATTAAACTCATGGAATATGTTCTCAATCTCTTTGTGTGCATTTCTCCTCCGGGCACTTGCTAACTTGATTAAAACTTTAAGAAGTGGGTTGGAAACTTGTGCCAAATCGATCAAATGGTAATCATGGCTTTCCAGTAGCCGAACAATGGTGTTACGTAGCCCCACCAACTGAATGTCTTTTCTTACCTCATTAGGAAAGCTTTGAATTTGAATTTTTGGTTCTGCGTTATTTTCAGGCTGTTCTGGATTGGATAGATAAAAAAGTTTGGGATAAAACTGCATGCAACGCTGCAATAGAGCGGTATTTATGGCATCTATGCCTCCTTGTGGAAAGAAATACAATTCATTATTCTCCTTGGGGGGAATAAGCGTTTTTACTTTTTCCGCTTGTTTCCACATACTAGAGATACTGGCTAGTTCCCCTTCAAATATCCACGGCTTAATATCACTTTCGTCTTTGGTTAAATCAAACCCATGATGCTTTAACCAAGCACAAACGATATCAAATGCAAGTTCAGTATCTTTTGAATAAAACGACGATTCATTTGGATTATTACGGGTTAAAATAAGGTAAATGGCACTCAGCTTTCCTTCAACTTCTCGATTTATAAAATCAAAAGCCGGGGCTAATATGGGTAATTGTACATGTTGGATAAAGCCGGGATCCTTTTTTAATTCAGAGTTAATAAACATGCATCGATCGCGCATGTTGAATTTGATTTTGGGGTCTGAACAAAGTGTATCATCCAGTGAAACATCCCTACTCCCCAAACTAAGCAATGCGTATTTTTTTGGGTTTTTATTTAAGTCCTCGGAATTCATATTTAACTTGTTTTTTATTGACTTTCTGAAACTCTAAGCGTACAATGGTGCCCTGTTCAATGGAACTTCGATACCTAACTTCAATCATTTCCGGTCCATTTTCCCAAAATGGTTTTATTTTTAACGTACTTGGTGCTTCGAAACTCAAAACCTCTCCCTCGAACTCTTGCATGTCTTTTAAACGACGGTAGTCAATTAACACTGGTTTAGTAGCTTGGGTAGCTTGGGGTTTAGAGGATCCTTGCTTTGTTTGGAGTCCAATAGGCAGATGCGTAGAAGGTCCATCCGTTAATTTGAGTAAGGCAAATCCGGGTAAAAAGAACTTAGGACTTCCATGATAGTTTTCAAACCATATTTTTCTGCTTTTGTTCTCGAGTTCTCCATTTGATTTGACGGAACTAATGAAGTCTTGGTGATTCAGCATGCCGGTCATTAAATGTTTACCGGTTCCTGCACCAAATCTAACCACGGCCTGATTACCGCTATTTAGTTCAATAAGCTGCTCTAACTGCTGTTCAATAGCCTCTCCTAAATCTTCGTTGGGAAAGCTGGAAAAGAAGTTTAGCTCTTTCCTAAGAAACTCAGCCATAAAACTTTGAAGCTGACCTAGGAAGGCTTCGGCAGATTTTAACGGGTTTAACCAAGCGGGTAGCTGAAAGTGGTCTGTCTCCGATACATTTATCCTCAAAATTGCGCTACTTTTAGGCTTTATGGCCTCGAACCAATTTGTGAACTTTAATGGGTCAAAGTATTCCTCATGGCCGCCCTTAGCTTTGGTTTTCCATAAACCCACCTCATTGCTATAATTGGCGCAATAGATTTTTTGACCAAAAAGTCCACCCGGGTTTTCACTGAAATAGACGTCGGTAACCTGTAAATTCCGTAAAGGATCTGATTTAATGCCTCCGAAAGGTTTATTATGTTGCCATGAACCTTTGTCTTCTTTAAGTTTTAAGGCACCCAAAGAGGTACGAATGGCACCTTTGATGGCCGTTCCCGGCAGATAAGCATAGCCTCTGGCATCTGAAATAGGATTTCTAATTTCTTGAGGGCTTAGCCTCCCCAATGCATAGATTTTGGTGGTAGCAGCCTTCAATATATTTTCATCCTCCAAATTTTGTTTTATTGCTCTTTGAATAGTGCTTAGGTTGCCATGTAAAAATTGACTTTCAAACAGTTTTGAGTTTTTTTGTCTGGAGGCTTGAAGCAACAAAGGAAAAGAAATCATGTGCACATTTCCACTGCCCTTGGGTTTATAATAATCCTTGTCAGAAACATAAACCTTTTCCTTTGCGCCCCCAATATAAATTGGGCTCAAAGCTTCAATGCTGAGGTAATGGCTCTTTTTAAAACTCATACGGCATCTGGAATTGGAAAGAATAGGGCAAGACCACACCTATAAATTGGGTGTGGGAAATCTTTGGGTCTTAGATCTACTGTCGTTCCCAAACCCTGTCCCCAATGAAAAGGTTCTTTAAATGCCAGTACGCTGCCTTCCTGAATCATATGCACATGTTTCTTACGCCAACCAGGTCTAGATGCGCCAATCCAACCTCCTCTCCTTAATAATTGAAACCCGGAAAAACCGGAAATGCTTTCAGGTGACTCCGGCAAATAACAAGATAAAGCAACTCCAAGCCTGCTTGAAGTAATTGGAAACAAGTCAAAGGACTTTTCTTCCCAAACGAATTGGCCATTGCCTGTTGATTTATCGGTGCCAATACCTGATGTGGAAAGTATGTCAAGTGCGAAACGTAGGGCTTTAAGGCTGGTTTCATTTTCCGTAGAAACAATAAAGTGCAAACCTGATTTATCGGAAAAGAAAAAGCGTTCTACATAAAAAGGTTTGGGATCTCCTTCTTCTTTAGCGGTTTGAACCCTTACATCTACCTGACTTGAAAAAGGAAGATCATCTTGGTCGTTTAAAACACTTGAAGCAAAAGCTCCCTGTATGAAATTTGGGAAATCATTTCCGGAACTCTCCCACTGCTCAATCCATAAATCCGCATCCATCCAGGCAACTTTCTTAATTTGTTTGATGCGGAGCGAATCCTTTTCGCTTAATTCAGTGTTCTTTCTTTTACTCCATAGAGGCCTAGGGAAAAAATAAACGTTCCTTTTTTGAGATTTAGAATAGGCATAGGGAAAGGCAGAACTCAAAACAAAGTCAGGCACTCCTCCTTTGGGAATTAGGGACTCCATACCGCATTTAGCCCAAGTAGAATAAATGGCGCTGTATAATACATCGCTGTGAATCCAGGCTTGAGCCTGATCCAACTCTCCATTGCCTAAACCAATATGAAGGGGAGACGTAAAGTTTAAGATGAAATGGTGCATGCTCATGCTAAGCCATATTTAGCATTTAAGGATTTTATATCTAAAACTTCCCCCGGCCAATTAAGCTCCAACAAAACTTGTCCGTAGCCTCTTGAGCCGCTCCCTCCCAAATAATCCTGATTGAGCAACTGAACCCCTTTTTTTAAAAGGTTGATGTTTCTAGTTTCTGCATTCTTTGCCTCGGTTTCGTTTTCCCCAAGAATATTGATAATAAACTCTACCTTGAATTCAGCACCGGCTGGAACTCGTTCACTATTGCGTGGGTTGGCAATAGCGGTTTCCCTTTGGATGGTATTTTCATGTTTGATTTCTGTGTACGGAGCATCTGTAGTGTCTAATTGCCCCAAAACTTCTGCAGATTCCTTCGTCAAATAAGCATCTCGAACCAATATGGAAGAAGCAACAGGTTTTTTTGAATTTGAACTACCCATAAATGCAGAAATATCATCCAAAAGCGTTGAGTCACTTTGTGGTTCCATTTGACTGATTTCCAATAGGTGCCGCATTTTCCCCTTTATAGAGCTTCCCGGAATGTAAGGCTGCTGGTTATCCTTTCTTCGAATTACAGGGTTGTCCATGCCGCCAATATCTATCTGATCCTTACCGGTACCAATATGGAGCCCGGATAATAGCCTCAGCGTCCCTTCTATGCGAATCTTTTTAAATAGTTTTTGAGCCATGATAAAGCGTTTAAGTTGATTTTTAGTTAGATGTAGCGGTGGAATAGTAGTATTTATGGTAAGCAACCAAGGCTTCTTGTAAGAGCACAAAGTGTTTGAAACTTTTTTCATTGGTAACGGATTGCAACATTTTTGAGAATACCTCATAATACATCTCTAGAGTGCTGCTTTTGCCGCTTTTTTCGTCTCTGCCCAAATCATAAGCTACTTTTGGCCCCAACATCAAAACTTCCATTTGATGTTTTTCAAAACCGTCTGCTTTAATGAGAAGTTCAATTCGCTTGATTTCTCCAAAAAACTTTCTAAGTTTTGAGGTAGAAAGTGCCGATTTTTTATCTTGGGTTAGCTGCTTTGCCAGCTCTTCCATTTTTTTGATGGCTTCTTGCCCAAAGCCCTCTTCAATCCACTTTTTGTCGAATGTGCTCATAATCAATTTGATTTAGTTCTTGTTCTTTTTTCAGTCCATTGGGCTGCAAGCCATATGAAATTCCTTCCCTCAGGTACATGCCTATCTTGCATATCTTTACGTTGTAAAAGTAAGGCCTCTATATCTGCTAGCCTTTTTTGGGTATTGCTCTTTCCTTTATAATTTTCCTTCAACCTTTTCAGTTCGTAGGCTGCTTGCCACTTCCAACGATATTTTTGATAGCCTTCGCCATGGTTTTTATCAAATCTTTTTAGCCTTTGTAAAATACCTCTCGGCAATTCCTCTTTGGTGCAAGCTTCAGTAAGATAGGATTTGAGGTTTTTCACCAGCTTAAACTCCTCGCCCCAATGGATTGCTTTCCCAAAAATGCAAATTGAATCCTTATTATGTTCGCTTCCATCTGCCTTTAGACTTTTCAAGCTCTTTGCACTAAGCTCAGCCAACTCACATAGTTCTGCTCCTTTGGCAATAGGAAATTTCGGATCGGTCTCCACAATACCGCCTGAAAGACTCATGCCGCTACCTTGAGTGAAACCCTTAAAGGAACTGCTGCAGCATTCTGCAAATGAAATTAAGGCCTCAGGTTCACCGTAGGCAAATAAATCATCGCCTCCCGAATAAATTATATTGACGTTGTCAGAGTAAATTTCTTTATTTCTGATTTGGTCAACACAAAAGGTCATAAAATAGTCCAAGCATTGGCTAAAAAAGGACATACCTTCCAATGTCTTTTGAGAAGGTTTCATTTTATGCACGATGTAATGGCCTAATGAATCAATGTCCATACGAAGTAATCCAATGCGTGCAAAAGCTTCTCCACTATAAAACTCTTCGGTAGTTTTTGGGTGGCCCTTTGGATTCAATGCTTGTCTACTTCCTCCATAAGGCTTCAAGAGTACTTGAAAGCCCTTCATTAAAGCTTGGTTTTGAGCTTTTGGATTCAGAGCAAACCAACACCCCCTTTCCCCTTTAATATTGTTAGAAATGGAAGAGGTCTCAAAAAGGCGGATTCCAAAAACATTTCCTAGTTTCAAGTCGCAATTCTCCTCCTCAGGCCTAAAAGTATAGTGAAGCAATGGAGACTTGCTAAGCTTTTTCCCAACATTTATTTGGTTTTGAACTGCAGGTGAAATGAATATAGGGCTGTCCTGTGATTCTGGTAGCGAAACTAAGTTTTTCTTTGGCAGCTCTACCCCTGTTATTTGGCATACTGCGGTGTCTCCGCCTTCACCCGCCGGCTGAAAAAGGTTATTCCATAAAGTGGGATTCTCAACCATACGGCTGAACTTTCGTTTTTTTTCCTCACTAAGGGCTGCAGAGATTTCTTTCCAAACCTGTGTTTGGCTCATAGGCTCTTCGGTATCCTTATTTAGCCACTCTTTTCCGTCCCTATTAAAATTCCAACTGCAATGTGCCCAAACTAGGGCAAGCGTTCCCTGCCATTCCTGCCAAAGGGACTTTTCAGCTTCCTCTTGTATTCGATGACATGCTTTTTGCGTGGCATCGTTATTCGGGAGTAATAGAAACAACTTTCCGCCTCCCTTAAAAATAAGTTGAGCTTGCCCAAGATTGAGGTCGTGAAGTAAGCATAATGCAACACCCTCGCTCAGGATTTGAAGGTAGAAACTTCGACCTTTTAATGCTTTTACGGCATGTTTGGTACTTATTTGATACAAAAAGCGTTGTATTCCTGATAAGTCAATGGCTTGAATCCGAAAACTAGGCTGTTGTAATTGTTCGATATCCATTTGGAGCAAAGACTCCATCAAAGCCAACGATAACTTGGAGGCAACAGCCACTGAATGCACATGGGGCTCTTGATCTAAGGCATGAAAAAGGAAGTAACGTTGAATACAGTCCAAAATCCAATCCGGAGACGGGCTGTCTGAATTTTGACCTTGGAAGCAAGATTCGGTAAACGCATTCCAATGTTGGGCAGTGGATGCTTTAGAAGCACTTGCCGGCATTGGACCTTGCTTTGGCTCATGAAAGCTTTTTCCCTCCAAGAATGCTTCGCCAATCGAAAAGAACACATCATTACTCGTTTGTGTAAATGGACTTCGAATTGCAGTGGAAGATTGGATAATTTTGAAATCAAAAAGACTTTGGAGGATATCTTGATGTGCCTCCGTAAATGGAGTAGGTTCGGAATTCTCTAAGCCCAATTTTTTCAAAAAAAGGTCTAACTGTTGTGCAGAACCAGCTTGAGACTCCCAAAATGGGCGAAAGTAAAATAAGGCTTTCCAAATGTGGCTGGATCGGTCAATATTCATTTTTTTACGGCTTTATGGCGTTTGGGAGGTAAAAGGAGACCATAACCAAGACTTGAAAACTTACCCAAACCTATATAATTTGGCAGCTCTACATTGGTTTTGAAAGAGATGTCAAAAGAAAGCCAGGGTTTATGCTTAATGGATACCAATCGTTCTTTTTCTATTTGTGTAATGTGGACTTGAATTTGTTCTTCAACCCTCCAATCCAGCCCCTTGGCCATAGACAAAATGTTTCCGGTGAGGATCCGTTCTAAAAGGCCAATTTTTTCGCTTAGTTTGGGGGTGTTTTTCCAGACGACGTAATTCTCCGTATTTAAAGGTAGCCAGTGACTTAAACGATAATCACGCAAAGGACCTGCCACCCTTATTCGATGCATGAAGAGCTGAAGCTTTTCAACAGAGAATGGTTCAGCTTGGGGTCCAATTTGTATAGTGAGTTCAGGCTTGTTAAACAGTTCGTGTAAGGCCAATGCTCCTTCCTCTAAGCCAACCAAAAGGGCTTTATTTCTGTGGCTTTTATACTGAATTAAAGGATAACTCATTCGGAAATTACCCTTTTCAATATGATTATGAAAGAGCGTGTGCTCAAACCCAACACCAGCGGCAATACTGCCTCTAAGCATTGGGATTTCTTCCAATCCAATGAAATTATTGAAATGTATTCGAACGCACTTTATGGACTTCATGTTGTAGGTTGGTGCTTAAAAGTAGTAAAAATGTACAATTCAAACCAAAAATAGTTGATTGGAAAATAAAATCTGTGTGCCATTTCCAATTTACCAATACTAATGAAAAAGCAACGGCAGCGTTTGTCCACCTCTTTTAAGAGATGGCAATCAAAGCATAATGGCCTTGTTGTTTGGAAAGAGAGGAAAAGGAGTTAAACAAATGAGGGTTTTGGCAATAAAGAAGCCTTGTTAAAATGGGACTAGCGCTCAAGCAAGGGTAAACGTCATCGTAAAGATGGTCCTGCAGTGTCTTAATCCTTGTTTTGATGGGATAGACGCTCGAGCACTGTTAATGCAGGATTTACGGTTGATGATATAAAGTCTTAATCCTTGTTTTGATGGGATAGACGCTCGAGCTGAGCTTAAAGCGTTCCAAACTACAGGCGCTTTAATGTCTTAATCCTTGTTTTGATGGGATAGACGCTCGAGCTCAATAATGGCGACCAATGGGCAAGCGGCACAGGGTCTTAATCCTTGTTTTGATGGGATAGACGCTCGAGCATCGAGTTTAGTCTTGATAAAGTTAGAGGTACTTACGGTCTTAATCCTTGTTTTGATGGGATAGACGCTCGAGCCTTTCCCCTTTAACACGTTAACACTTTCCGGCTCAGTCTTAATCCTTGTTTTGATGGGATAGACCCTCGAGCTATAGGGTAGAAGATCATTGGATCTTCTCCAATACTTTCTTAATCCTTGTTTTGATGGGATAGACGCTCGAGCAATTAACACCTATGAGTAGCTATTCTTGTTTTGACAAGTCTTAATCCTTGTTTTGATGGGATAGACGCTCGAGCATTCCGAAGCACTTCGAACAGAAAGGGGATGAGTTGTCTTAATCCTTGTTTTGATGGGATAGACGCTCGAGCAAGGTGGAGAAGATCGAAGGAACAAGCAACCATAAGTCTTAATCCTTGTTTTGATGGGATAGACGCTCGAGCAACTTGAATTGTTTGGTAAAGAAAGTTCTATCATGTCTTAATCCTTGTTTTGATGAGATAGACGCTCGAGCAATCTTAGACGTGAAGCAAACCACACACAATGGCTGTCTTAATCCTTGTTTTGATGGGATAGACGCTCGAGCGGAACATGTATTTATCGAACGTCAATCAGACGCTGGTCTTAATCCTTGTTTTGATGGGATAGACGCTCGAGCAAGAAGTCCTATTGATAAATCTCCCAACTTCTACGCGTCTTAATCCTTGTTTTGATGGGATAGACGCTCGAGCCCTACCTAGTGTTGTACTAAAACTATTTAATTATGGTCTTAATCCTTGTTTTGATGGGATAGACGCTCGAGCAACTCAAAATCTTACTATCGTGAAAACCTTATTCATGTCTTAATCCTTGTTTTGATGGGATAGACGCTCGAGCACGTCAATCAGACGCTGGTAGAACTTACTATAGCTGTCTTAATCCTTGTTTTGATGGGATAGACGCTCAAGAACTATCACACAGACCTTATGGTCTAAAGATAGTAAGTCTTAATCCTTGTTTTGATGGGATAGACGCTCGAGCCGACATTTCAGACGCTATTTCCACCGCTTGGGAGTAGTCTTAATCCTTGTTTTGATGGGATAGACGCTCGAGCCAGGAGCGCTAATCTTAGGCGGTTCTTCTCAAAACCCGTCTTAATCCTTGTTTTGATGGGATAGACGCTCGAGCAGTGATAAAAACTCTTTTTAAATTTATCTCAACACGTCTTAATCCTTGTTTTGAAGGGATAGACGCTCGAGCAATATTAGATGTGCAGCAAACTACTTATGATGGCTGTCTTAATCCTTGTTTTGATGGGATAGACGCTCGAGCACGTCCTTAACGACTTAAAAGCCTACAAAAGGACGTCTTAATCCTTGTTTTGATGGGATAGACGCTCGAGCATTACTTTGGCCAGAGACACAGAGGAAACTACACAAGTCTTAATCCTTGTTTTGATGGGATAGACGCTCGAGCACGTCAATCAGACGCTGGTAGAACTTACTATAGCTGTCTTAATCCTTGTTTTGATGGGATAGACGCTCAAGAACTA
>JAUHWY010000027.1 GCA_030427255.1 Bacteroidia bacterium
GGGTCAACATCTGCCGGAATGGCAGGTCCTAAGCCCAGTAAAAGCGTTGCTACAGACTTAGTTTTTCCGCCGGATTGGAGGGGTCAGCATGCTCCGGAATATCCAGCAATACAAAAACCAATTTAGAGGGCATTGAAGCACCTAGTTCAATGACCGATGTATTGCTCTTTAAACAAGCGATTGCTTTAGGTTGGGATTGTCCTAGAGCTGCTGTACTTCTCATATTTAGAGAAATCAGACAGGCGCATTTTGGTATACAAACCGTAGGTAGAATTTTGAGGATGCCTGAGCAAAAGCACTATCCCAACCCATTACTTAACAATGGTTATGTATACACTAACTTGAGCAAAGATGTAATACATATTGTTCAAGAGGATATGGATTACATCGTTCAAAACAAGGCCAATCGCATAGAGCAATATCAGAAAATTGCCCTTCAATCCGCCTTCATTAACACGAGGTTGGACCGAAACCGTTTAGGTTCCAAATTCAGAAAATGCCTATATGAAGCTGCTGAAGAATATTTTGGCGTTACTAAAGATTTAAGTCAAACAGATGGTAACACCCTTGTAGAGTTTAACAAGGAAAGGTTAGAAGCAACCTTTGTCCAAATGGATGTGGATCAAATTGAAATCCCAATTCCAAAAGATTTAGAGTTGGCGATTGTTGAAGGAGCTACACCAGTAGGAAAGAAAGAAAAGTTTGCCAAAACATCAAATGAGCTAAATACACTTTTCCGGCAATTCTGCAGAGACCATGTAGGTGGTTATGCCAAGGTAGACTCTACCCCGGTGTTGGAATTGGCTTTAAAGATGTTCTTTGAAGAGTACCTCATTATGGATGAGTTCAAAGCAATCAAATTGGTTTTGTTCGAGCAAAACAAACCTAAGTTCATTGAATTGATTGATCAGGCGTTAGTCAGACATGAGCAACTACAAAAAGAAAAGGCCGCACAGGCTACTAAAAAAGTGGAGCATAGTCAATGGGATGTGCCTAGCGAGCGAATATTCAATGAAAACTATGAGCAGAAAGACGCAGATAACCATGCATTAGAACCATTTTTCGAATACAGAGGTGCCAGTAATCCTGAAAAGCATTTTGTTGAGTTTCTCGAAAACAACAAGCAACACATAGATTGGTGGTACAAAAACGGAGCCAATAACAAAGAAGACTTTGCTGTAACCTATGAAGATGTAAACGGCATCACCAGAGGTTTCTATGTGGATTTTGTTATTCGTTTAAAAAATGGAACGGTCGCTCTATTTGATACAAAAACATTAGATTCTGATCCCAATTTCGTTAGTAAACACAATGCACTCTACAAATACGTGCAAGAGAAATCAACGGCAGAAAAGCCATTGATTGGTGGTGTCATTGTACCAAGAAGTAATTCAGATTTTAGCGTATGGAAATACCCTGACAACCTGATTGACAAAGCCAACGACCATACAGGATGGGTTGCTTTTGACCCAGCCATAGCCAATACTAAAACCCATGCATCATGAATAAGAAAGGACTAGACTCGTTATTCGTGCATTATGGCATTCGTAAAGACGACATGACCATAATTGAGCAATTATGCGAAAGGCATGATATTGTGGTGGTCGGCGAAAACTGCTGTTGTGGATGAAATTTCATTAAACATACTTAACGGCAATAGGTCTATGAAATGTCTTAAACTCCCGCACTACGCATAGTCTAGACCGTTTGAATAGGATATCCTCTTTTTGCCCAATGCATTACCCTAGCGAGGGATATGCTATCCATGTATTAGGCAATGCATTCCCTGAATTTTGGATATGCTATCCATTTTTGGACCAATGCATTATCTAAATTCCAATTATGCTATCCACTTTTAGACCAATGCATTACCCAAGCGAGGTATATCCTATACATGCATTGAACAATGCATTATCTGAATTCCGGATATGCTATCCACTTTTTGGCCAATGCATTACCCAAGCGAGGAATATGCTATACATGTATTAGGCAATGCATTATCTGAATTCCGGATATGCTATCCATTTTTGGACCCTTAATATACCCAAACGAGGAAAATTCTATCCATTTTTTGACCCCCGATATACCTGAAAAAGGTATATGGCCCCCCCCTTTACCCCCCCCCTTTATTTGCCGCCCATCAGTTGGAGCACGGCAGCGATTTGCGGCACATACAAGCATCGCCTAGACCCAATTCCAGCAGAACCACCAATCCTTTACATACACAATTCCCATAGGGTTTAACCTCAAAAAAACTCCTTTAGGTGAATTAGATAAATGAAAAAAAATAGTATTTTTCGTCAACCCTAATGAAACCAACAATTGCTAAAATCAAAAGGAATTGACTTTGGGTACATCAAAAGTAATCGTAAGATCTTTTGCACGTTGAGAGGGTTGGGGATATACAGATGTTATCGGTTAACAAAAAAGCAAAGTAAACAACAAATTGAGACTTGGAAATAATTGGACAATATAACATCATTCAGGAGCTACAAAAACTTAATGACAACCTTACTTTTTGGTTGACAGAGAATCACGACGGACAGAATTTTGAAGTGCTGAGTATTGCTAAAAACCCTAAATACGATAGACTTATTGGCCGTCTGATTTTAAACGAAATTAGGCCATTACTGGAAAGAGACCTTACTGGTTTTCAAAATGTCGTTGAAACGGGTTTTGACACTGAAAACCAAGTTTACTTTGTTGTTTATGAAGATTGTGGCGGACAACCGCTAAACGAAGTTTACGATTGTGCAGACATTCTTAGTCTAAAAGAAATTGCAAAAGACTTAGACGGACAAAAAAGGGAAACCCAACAAACTTACCTTATAAAGGCGCTTGCGAAAAGACTTGCTAATAGGACCAAAAAATGGATTGAGATGAAGAAATGTTTAGCATTACTTTTTTTTGCATTATTCACAACTGTGTTATTCGGACAAAGTAACTATCAAGATGTAGTTTACCTTAAAAATGGAAGCATTATTCGGGGAATGATTATTGAACAAGTACCAAACAAGTCCATTAAAATCGAAACAGCTGACAAAAGTGTTTTCGTTTTTCAAATGGATGAAATTGAGAAAATAACGAAGGAGGCACCTCCCGATACCAAGCAATTAAAAAATAAATCAGTTAGAAGAAAGGGTTATATCGGTTTTTCCATTGGTCCTTCATTTCCTATTAGTGACTTTGCGCAGGGTTATGCAGAAACAGGCATACAATTGAACTTAGTTAATTTTGGATATCGCTTCACTGACAATTTTGGGATAGCAGCAACTTGGCTTGGAGCGGTAAATCCAATTGAAATTGACGGAATTGATCCTTGGGCTTATGGTGGGCTAATGGCAGGGCCATTGCTATCAATCCCATTATCTGAAAAAGCCGAATTGGATTTTCGGCCAACGATTGGCTATGCACTGACAATTGTTCCAGACCTAGGATTCGGATCAGAGCAACCTTCGTCTTTTGCATTTAGCATTGGGACTGTTTTTAGAATAAATGTTGGTGAAAAAGTAGCACTTTTACTAAACGCAGATTATTTTTCAACAAAGGCAGAAAGTAAAAAATTTAATGTTAAACAACAAATTACAACAATATCATTTGGCCTAGGTGTCGCATACCGATTAAAATAAGCTTCCTATAACAGCAATTAAGAAAATTTGCTGCGGATAGGTTTATGGAAGGTTCGCACTTCATGGCTAAATTTGTTTAGCGCGAATAGGAAAAGGGGGCGAAATGCCCCACATTTTTTAGCTGCAGACCGTCAGGTTGTCTTATAACCTGTCTTTTATACTTTTGGTAGTGAGCAGCTAACCCTGGATAACAAAATCCAATTGCTTAAAATATGTTTAAGTAAGCATCCAGGTAATCCCATATTCCCCACCTCCAAAACTCCCCTCAATTTCGGGCAAACATTAAGTCATTTCCGCGAAGGCATAAAAAGGAGAGGCCATGCCTGATCCGGCAGAGAAATGGGACCGGGGCGGAGAAGAACATGCTCATTTTGTTGGCAGGTTTAGGGAAGGCCGCAATTTAAGTCGCTTAAATTGCTATTTTAACTAGCCCATTGGATTTAATTTGGGGCTGTTTGAAGAATAACCGTTCCTAAAAGCATTCAATGGCGGACATAATCTTAACCCATGGATAGTTAATTTATGCCCTTTCTCATTACTCTTATCATTTGTTGTTTTCTCGGAATAGTAAGTAATATTTATTTTTATAGGCTTCGTAAAAAGCGAAAAGCAGCCTATCCATACCTATGGGAACAATTTGAATTGCTTGTAAAAACCAATGCCGATCGGGAAATTATTGAATTGGGCAACAAGATCATCTACAACAAATTTGTACAAACCAAACATCTTGAAGAGATTCAAAGGATTGCCAAAAAATTGGAATTAAGAAATCAGGAGTTTAAAAAATTGGGCATGAATGCCTACGACAGATGGATTCATCGCACCAAGGGACAAGGTATCCATTGGTAAGGATCCTTTAGCCGGAAGCGCTTCTAAACCTACTTAAGTATTCTGCCAACCCATTTTCCTCATGCATACTTCGGTTCGTTTTGTGCCACCCATTTCGGAGTTATAGTGCTAGGCATTTCGGTTTTATCTGTGCCACCTTTGGCGTGCGGCCCAATCTGTTTCGGTTCGTTTTGTGCCAGTGATGTCGGTTCGATTTGTGCCACTAAATTCTGCGGCTACTGCATTTTCTATGCCTTTTAAGCCATCGCTAACCACCAAGCCTATTTCAGTTAAACCACGCTGCTTTAAATCCGAAAATATGTTTCGCCAGCCCGTGGCGCTTTCTGTTGGATAAGCCACCACGCCAAGAACCTCTCGGGTCCGGTCCGGTAGAACCCCCAAAAGACTGTAAAACGCTTCTTTGCGAAACGCTCCATCCCTTCTCACCGGAACAAAGGTACAGTCAATGTAAACGATGGGATAGTACGCTTCTAAGGGGCGATCAAGCCAGTCCAGCACTTCTTCACGTGCCATGTCAGCCATGCGGCTTATACTTTGCTTGCTGTACGACCGACCATAAATCTCTCCAAATACCTCACCTACGTCTTCGGTGGTAAGTCCTTTTTGATAAAGCAAAAAACCTAGCCTATCCATCTCGGATCGCTGGTCCTTAAGTATGCTCAGTAATACCGGGTAAAAATTACCTTGACGGGTTCTTGGAACCTGAAGTTCCAATACCCGACCTTGACCAAAAGCACGACGAGGCCGATAACCATTACTTGAGTCCTGGTGCTCCAACTTATACTCTTCTCGTTCTGCACGCATCATAGCCTCTAAAAACACCTTCATAAGTGCCGTGCTGTCCTCACCGGAATTCTTTAAATTACACACAATTTGTGTAACTTGTTCCTTAGAAAAAGAAAGGGATTTTGTCTTCATTTTTGAGCTTATTAGTTGTTCGCTCTAAAAAGATAAACCCTTTCTTTTTTTTACACATTTTTTTGGGAAAGTATCAAATCGTGTTGCAAGTTCGGTTGGGGTAATTGCAAATTAGAATAAATATGGACAGCGACATCCTCATATACCAGAACCAAGAAGGCAACATCAAAATAGATGTTCGCTTGCAGAAGGAAACGGTATGGTTGACCCAGGCACAGATGGCTGCGCTGTTTGGCAAGGACAAACGCACCATCAGCGAGCATATCGGCCATATTTTCAGTGAAGGCGAATTGGAAAAAAATTCAGTTGTCCGGAATTTCCGGACAACTGCTTCAGACGGTAAAAGCTATGCCACCAACCACTACAATTTAGATGTTATCATTTCGGTTGGGTATCGGGTAAAGTCGGTGCAAGGCACGTAGTTCCGTATTTGGGCAACGCAGCGCTTAAAGGAATACATCATCAAAGGCTTTGCGCTCAATGACGACCGTTTTAAGTCGGGCAGCTCAATGAACTATTTCAACGAACTGCAAGAGCGGATTCGTGAGATACGCCTTTCGGAGAAATTCTTCTACCAAAAAATCAAAGACATCTACGCCACCAGTATCGACTATGACCCGCAAGACGAAAAAACCATTGAGTTTTTCAAAGTCGTACAAAATAAACTGCTTTGGGCAATCAGCGAGCAAACCGCGGCAGAATTGGTATACAGACGCGTAGATGCCCGCCTGCCTTTGATGGGAATGCTTTCTTACGATAAGAAACAAGTGGCTTCTATTAAAAAGGCGGAAGTAAGCATTGCCAAAAATTACCTGAATGAAGATGAAATGAAGCTTTTGGGCTTGTTGGTGGAGCAATATTTGGCATTTGCGGAGGCAATGGCACAGCAGCAAACCCCAATGTATATAAAAGATTGGATGGAGCGGTTGGACACCATTTTGCAATTAAACGGCCGAGAGTTGCTGACCCACGCAGGAAAAATTTCGCATAAAATGGCATTAGAGAAACCAGGTGAAGAATATGAGAAGTTCAAACAACAGCAAAAAGCCATTGAAAAAGAAGCCAGCCTGAAAGCGTTGGAGGAGGACATTAAAAATTTGAAGCGCCCGAAAAAGTGAAATTTACAGAGGCGAAATTAGAGCAAACACAATGAGCGAGCGCCAAAATATAGAATGGAAGCAAAGCTGGCACGATGACTACCTGAAGTGGGTATGCGGCTTTGCCAACGCCGTAGGCGGCACCATCTATATTGGTAAAGATGATGATGGCAATGTGGTGGGTTTGCCAGACTATCGTAATCTGGTTGAGAGCATTCCGCAGAAAATCCGCAATATGATGGGCATTATCTGCGACATTAATTTGCAGGAAGAAGCGGGAAAGAAGTTTATCGAAATCAAAGTCAATCCATATTCGGTTCCTGTATCTCTAAGAGGCAGATACTATTATCGTTCGGGCAGTACTAAAATGGAATTGACCGGAGTAGAGCTCAATGAATTCTTACTCAAAAAAGCTGGTAAAACTTGGGATGACGTAATTGAAGAAGGAGCTTCAATTGCAGATATTGATGAGCTGAGCATTAATAAATTCATAGAAGACGGTAAAGAACAGGGCAGATTGCCCGATACAACAGGTTTATCCACCCTTCAAATTCTGGATAAGCTTCGGTTGGTTGAAGATGAAAAACTAAAACGTGCAGCCGTCATTCTTTTCGGCAAAGACCCAAGTCGGTTTTTCCCAAATGTCACGGTAAAAATTGGTCGTTTCGGTACGGATGGTTCGGATTTGAAATTTCAGGAAATCTTAGAGGGAAACTTAGTGCATCTGCTCAATGAAATTCAAGTACAGCTCAATTACAAATTTCTAACTCGCCCTGTGAATTTTGCAGGAATGCACCGCATTGAAAAAGGTGCATATCCTGTTGCCGCCATTCGGGAAATGCTACTAAATGCCTTAGTCCATAAAACCTATATGGGTGCCGCCATACAAATAAGGGTATTTGATAACAAGCTTTCTATTTGGAATGAGGGACTTCTTCCTCAAGGTATGGATATCAACAGCTTGAAGGCTGATCATAATTCAAGACCAAGAAACCCAATAATTGCCGATGCTTGTTTTAAGGCAGGATATATCGATACTTGGGGTCGAGGCACCTTGAAGATTATCAATGCGTGTAAAGAAGCTGAACTTCCTGAACCTGAAATTATTGAAAAAGATGGCGGTGTTCAGGTTACAATTTATAAAGTTCCTGATGGTGGTCAAGATGGTGGTCAAGATGGTGGTCAAGATGGTGGTCAAGATGGTGGTCAAGTGGCTAATCTAACTGACAGACAAAAAGAAGTTTATAATCTTATTGTTGCTAATCCTAAGGTTTCAAGAAAAGGACTTGCTGAACAACTTGGTATAAATGAATCTGCAGTTCAAAAACATACTGATGCCCTAAAGAAGAAAAAAGTGATTGAAAGAGAAGGTGAAACAACTGGGCAGTGGAAAATAATTGGTAAGGGGTGAAATTCACTGAGGCAAAATTAGAACAGGCATTTATTGAGCTTTTAGAAAATGAAGGTGTAGTGGTCGGCCAAAACTGGACAACAAAACACAACGCGTTAACGGTCTCGGTTTGCCTAAACCGGCATAAGATCGCGATCTCCGCCAGGGACCGGCACGGATGCCCCACAGCTGGGCTGCTTAGGGCCGGGTGGCGGGGCGGGGTGGAGCTTTGTGGAACCACCGCGCCGCCCCCGGCCCTTGGCAGCCCAGCGAGGAGCAGCAGGGAGGGCCCGGCCGGCGGCACCCAACACAAATTACTTTTTTATAACCTTTTTTGCTTTGCTATAATCTTAGAAGGATGCTCCTTATCTTTCCGCTCTTAAACCAACGATATGAAGCTTCGTTTCCATTTGTTTTTTGTGGCTATTGTTTTGTCCGGACTGCTTGGTGCGCAAGGGGTGCGCATTGCCGATACGCCCGGGCAGCCTGACCCCAGCGCGGGTTTGGAGGTCGATTATACCGACCGTGGGTTTTTGCCGCCGCGCATGACGGCTGTGCAACGCAATGCCATTGCTAATCCTGCGCAAGGCTTGGTTTTGTACAATACTACAAGCAATTGCCTGGAAATTCGCCATGGAAACGGTTGGCAAACCTTGTCGTGTCAATGTCCGCAGCCGCCTTCGGCGCAGTTTAGCTTTAGTCCCGGTCAACCCGGAACGGGTCAATCGGTGCAGTTTAATGCCGGGTCGGGTGGTCTAAGCTATGCCTGGCAATTTGCCAGTGGTACGCCTGCCAGCTCGGTGAGTCCATCGCCTTCGGTCACTTGGTCTCAAGCAGGTACCTATTCGGTGGTATTGCAGGTGACCGACAACAATGGCTGTACGGCAAGCGATACGCAGTCGGTAACGGTAACGTCTTGTGGGGTGGTGACGGGTAGTGTGACCTTTAATTATACGGGATCTGCCCAAACTTGGGTGGTGCCCACTTGCGTTACTTCCATTACGGTGGAAATGTGGGGTGCTTCCGGCGGCGGCAGCAGTACGGGTGGCAGCGGCCAGTCCGGTCGTGGCGGCTATGTAACCGGAGATCTTTCGGTAAGTCCCGGCGAAACCTATTATGTGTATGTGGGTCAACAAGGCGGGGTGAGCTATTCCAATGGCGGTCCTACCAGTGCTGCGTTTAACGGGGGCGGATATGGCAATGCACATGGCTACCCCACGCCCAGTGGAGCGGCCGGAGGCGGTGGCGCCAGCGATTTGCGCTTTAATGGTCAAAATTTAAGCGACCGCATTATGGTGGCCGGCGGTGGCGGCGGTGGTCATATTAACTACGACAACAACCGCAGGGGCGGTCCCGGAGGAAATTTAACGGCAGGAAATGGAGGCTCCAACAACGGCATTACGGCCGGAGGAACCGGCGGTAGCCAAACGTCGGGTGGCGTTGGTGGTCAATACAACGGTGCTGCGGGTAGCTTGGGCCAAGGAGGGCATGGTGTTGGTGATCCGTCGGGCGGAGGTCCATGCTGTGCTGCCGGAGGCGGTGGCGGTTACTATGGCGGTGGCGGAGGCAATCACTCCGGAGCCGGTGGTGGATCGTCGTACATTAGCGGTTACGCAGGTTGCATACCCCAAAACCATGCGTCGGGCAAGATATTTAGCAACAGCAGCATGCAGCAGGGGCAGCGCCATGGCAATGGTCAGGTGATTATAAGCTGGTAAAACCAAGGATAAATGGGCAAAGAAGCCCGGATTTGTAGGGTATTTTTCATTTGGAATAAAAAAAGAAGAAACCGGGTTTCATTCTGAGGCTTTTATTCCTACTTTTGCCCCCGGAAAAACCGGAACAAGTTGTGAAAAAGGCAATCATTTCTGGGCTTTTTGGGTTGGTCGCTCTGCTGATGAACGTTACTGTTTATGCAGCCGGTGACCCGGGCCACGAAGCCATGCACGAAGCCACCCACGAGGTGGTGGAAGAGTTTGGAACCAACGAAATTTTGCACCACATTTCGGACGATTTCGGTTTGCATATTGGCAAGTTGTCCATTCCACTTCCGGTAATTCTCTACATTCCCGGCGAGGGATGGGATGTTTTTTCGTCCAATGCACTACACCATGCCGACGCCCACGGCTTGGTGCATGGAAAATACCTGTACCACCACGGCAAACTCAGTGTGGCCAAACTCGATGCCGAAGGCCATCCGATGATGGACGAAAGCGGTCACCCTATGGAGGCCATGACCGAGGCGCGGTTGCTGAATGTGGGCAGCGATGGGGTGTTTTACAATTTTTCGGTTACCAAGAACGTGTTTGGTATCTTACTGAGCTTCCTGATTTTGTTTTTGATTTTTAGTACGGCGGCCAAAGGGTATAAGAGGCGGGAAGGCAAAGCGCCAAAGGGCTTGCAGTCCTTTGTGGAGCCTTTGGTGGTGTTTGTGCGCGACGAGATTGTGAAGCCCAGCATTGGGGAGAAGCATTATGCGCGTTTTATGCCCATGATGTTGAGCATATTCTTTTTCATTTGGCTCAACAATTTGTTGGGATTGATTCCTTTTTTGGGCGGCTTAAACGTGACCGGGAACATTGCGGTGACCTTTACTTTGGCGGTAATGGTTTTGGCGGTGCAGCTGGTGCATGGCAACAAGCATTTTTGGGGCCACATATTTTGGTTTCCGGGCGTGCCTGTTCCGGTGAAGTTGATATTGCTGATTATTGAGTTCATTGGTTTGTTCACCAAGCCCTTCAGCTTAATGATACGTTTGTTTGCCAACATTACGGCGGGGCATATTATTATTATGAGCATTATTGGCATCACCTTTGCCTACGATGCCGTTGTTGGTCACACGGTAGGTGTAGTAACCTCCTTGTTTTCTGTAGCGATGTTTACCTTGGAATTGCTGGTGGCAGTAATTCAGGCTTACATATTTACCTTGTTAGGAAGTTTGATGTTGGGGGCTGCCGTAGAGGAGCACCACCACGATGCTTCCCATGAACATGCACACTGATTCACTTATATAAACCACACATCATGGCAAATCTGCTCAACATCATGCTCGAAATCTCTTCCTACGGTCCTTTGGGTGCAGGAATTGGAGCCGGCTTAGTAGCCATCGGTGCCGGACTCGGCATTGGACAAATTGGCGGCAAAGCGGCTGAGAGCATTGCGCGTCAGCCTGAATCTGCGAACGACATTCGCGGTGCAGCCATCGTACTTGCAGCCTTTATTGAGGGTGTTGCTCTTTTTGGTGCGGTGATCTGTTTCTTGGCCATGAACGCCTAAACAGCAATGGAAAAGGCCGCCGGCGGTTGGCCGGCGTTGCCTTTCCTTTTTAAAAAAACTTTATTCCATTAAGCCATGGATCTGTTAAACCCCAGCATTGGACTAGTCGTATGGATGACCATCAGTTTTGTCATCCTTATGTTTTTGTTGCGCAAATTCGCTTGGAAGCCTATTCTTACGGGAATTAAAAGCCGTGAGGACCGCATTGAGCAGGCTTTAGCTTCGGCCAAAGAAGCCGAGGAGCGCATGGCTCAATTGCAGTCTGACAACGAGAAATTGTTGGTAGAAGCACGCAAAGAGCGCGATCAAATGCTCAAGGATGCCCGCGATGCCCGCGAACGTTTGATTGCCGAGGCCAAAGGAGAGGCCAAAGAAGAGGCAGGTCGTATGATTCAGCAGGCCAGGGAAGCCATTAAGAACGAACAGGCGCGTGTAATGACCGACCTGCGCAACGAGGTGGCTCGTTTGTCTGTGGATATTGCAGAAAAAATTCTTCGCGAGAAATTGGAAGAGGGCGGCAAGCACGAGGCCATCGTGGAGCGCTCGCTTCAGGAAATCCGCATGAACTAATATCCAATGAAAGGTTTTTCTACGGTAGCTAACCGATACGCAGGTGCCTTGCTGAGTTTGTCTAATGAGGCCAATTCCAGTCAGGTTATTGCTCAAGATTTCGCCTCCTTTTTGGACGTGTGGAATCAGAGCAGCGAAGTACGTAGCTTTTTAAAGAATCCTGTACTTCAGCCCGGGCTCAAAATTCCTTTTATTCAAGAGGCGTTTGGTAAGTCTTTTCAGGACTTGACCCTACGTTTTATGATAAAGATGGTCAGGGCTCGTAGGGCTTCCTTGTTGGGAGAAGTGGCCGAGTCTTTTGCCGCTCAATACCGCCGCCAGCAAAAGGTGTTGGAAGTGCAAGTGAAGTCTGCTGTGCCCCTTAGCGACAGCACTAGAAAAGCGATTCAAGATTGGGTGATGGGTCGTCCTGAATTCAGTGGATGGACATCCATTGCTCTGCATGAACAAGTACAAAGCGACCTTATTGGGGGGTTGGTGCTTCAGGTAGAAGGCCAGGAATTGGACCTTAGCTTGGAAAGAAAGCTGGAAGACTTTAGAAAGCAATTCAGCAAGAACCTTTACGTGGCAGACTTTTAATTGGTAAACTGGACTAAATAGCTTATATTCCGATGATAACCCAGCACAATACGTCAAGGTCCACTTTTCCTAGGAAAAGTGCATTTGGCCTGTGCTCCAAAAAATCAATAGGAATGATGCGAACTGTTTGTGTAAGCCTTTTTACTGTTTTGTTGAGCTTTGCTTTTAGCAAGCAAAGTTTTGCCCAATTGACTGCCGATGTTAAAATCAAAAAGAACACGGTAATTATAGACGAAGTTCCGGCCTTTGAGATTTTTCCGGATGCCGATGGCAATGGTTTTGATTTGCTCACGCTCAAAGGCGACACTTTAATGAAGGTGCGTCACCGAGCCTATAAAAATCCGGACAACTATACGCCACAGAACCCAACGGGTCAAGTAGATTATTACGAGCTTATTTTCCCCACCTTGGGCAATAAATCTTGCGAATTGCCTTATCCTATGGCACCGAGCAAGCGCGTAGTGGTTAACGAAATTGTAGTTCCCAACGATGTGATTTGGGACAACGAAGTGGATGATGGCGCTGCAGACATCATGGTAAACACTTACGGTAAAGACTTTTCTGCAGCACGCGACACCGTGGTGCGCAAATACGGAAGTAAAAAAATCATCATCAAATAACCTTTAGAGGTATGGCAGAAATAAAGCCCGCAGAAGTAACCGCAATCCTACGTCAGCAATTATCAGGCATGGCGCAGGAAACCCAACTCGAAGAAGTGGGAACCGTGCTCCAAGTAGGTGACGGTGTAGCGCGGATTTATGGCTTGAACAACGTAGAAGCCGGTGAGCTCATTGAGTTTTCCAATGGTTTGCGTGCCATTGTACTTAACTTGGAAGAAGACAATGTTGGAGCCGTATTGTTGGGCGAGTCCAAAGGCGTTAAAGAGGGCGATACCGTGCGCCGAACCAACCGCATTGCGTCTATCAATGTAGGCGAAGGCATGCTCGGAAGGGTAATCAATACCTTGGGTGACCCGATTGACGGCAAAGGCCCCATTCAAGGCGAGGTTTACGAAATGCCTTTGGAGCGCAAAGCTCCCGGAGTTATTTTCCGCCAACCTGTGAACGAACCTCTACAAACCGGTATCAAGGCCATCGATGCTATGATTCCTATCGGTAGAGGACAAAGGGAATTGATTATTGGTGACCGCCAAACCGGTAAAACTGCCGTGGCCATCGATACCATTATTAATCAAAAGGAATTCTTTGACCGCGGAGAACCTGTTTTCTGTATTTACGTAGCGATTGGGCAAAAGTCCAGCACCGTGGCCGGAATCGCTAAGGTGCTTGAGGAAAAAGGTGCCTTGGATTATACTGTAATCGTGTCTTCTTCGGCTTCTGATCCTGCGCCTATGCAGTTTTATGCTCCCTTTGCCGGAGCTGCCATTGGCGAATTTTTCCGCGATACAGGTCGTCCCGCATTGATTGTATACGATGACTTGTCTAAACAAGCCGTAGCTTACCGTGAGGTGTCTTTGTTGCTTCGTCGTCCTCCGGGCCGTGAAGCTTATCCCGGTGACGTATTCTATTTGCACTCCCGCTTGCTTGAGCGTGCCGCCAAGGTCATCAGCAACGATGAAATTGCCAAAGGCATGAACGATTTGCCTGCATCGCTAAAAGATGTGGTAAAAGGTGGCGGAAGCTTAACGGCTCTTCCTATTATTGAAACTCAAGCGGGCGACGTTTCGGCCTATATTCCTACCAATGTAATTTCAATTACCGACGGTCAGATTTTCTTGGAGTCCAACCTGTTTAACTCCGGGGTACGTCCTGCCATTAACGTGGGTATTTCCGTTAGCCGGGTAGGTGGTTCTGCTCAAATTAAGCCCATGAAGAAGGTGGCCGGTACGCTAAAGCTTGACCAAGCTCAGTACCGCGAATTGGAAGCGTTTTCTAAGTTTGGTTCAGACCTTGACGCCTCTACCAAATCGGTGTTGGACAAAGGGGCCCGCAACGTGGAAATCCTTAAACAAGGGCAGTTCCGTCCTATGGCCGTTGAAAAGCAAGTAGCTATGATTTTTGCCGGTACCCGCAACCTGTTGCGCGAGGTGCCTGTGAAAAAAGTAAAGGAGTACCAAGATGCTTATTTGGCTGCCTTAGAAGCTTCGCACCAAGATATTTTGGACCGCATCCGCAAGGGTGAATACAGCGATGAAATCACGGGTGTACTTGAAAAAGTAGCCAAAGGAGTAGCAAAAACTTTCGCAACCGAAGCTTAATTTAAGGCCATGCCGAACTTAAAAGAAGTCCGAAATCGAATTACTTCGGTCAATTCGACCCGACAAATTACCAGTGCTATGAAGCTGGTGTCGGCAGCAAAGCTTCGTCGTGCACAAGACGCCATTACCAATATGCGTCCTTACGCCGAAAAGCTAAGCGAGGTTATGGGTAATTTGAGTCAAGCCGCCGAAGGAAGCGATAGCCCCTATATGGAGCAGCGCGAGGTGGAACACATTACCTTGGTTTTGGTAACGTCTAACCGTGGTCTTTGTGGTGCCTTCAACGCCCAAATCATTCGCCGTGCTAAAGTCTTGGTTTCTACTACCTATGCTGATTACGCCAAAAGCGGCAAGTTGAGCTTGGTTACGGTTGGGAAAAAGGCATCGTCTTGGGCGGCGCAAAGTGGTTTAAACCACCAAGCCTCTTACGATGAGCTTTACACCGATTTGAGCTTCCCCAATGTGGTACCTGCTGCGGAATCATTGATGCAGCAGTTTGCTTTGGGCGAAACAGATAAGGTGGTCCTTATTTACAACCGTTTTGTAACCGCTGCCGCTCAATTGGTAACCGAAGAGCAAATGCTTCCTGTTATGCCTCCCCAAAGCACGGAGGCTAAAGGAAATGGGGTAGAGTATATTTACGAGCCCGACAAGGCCAGTATTTTGGAAAACTTGATTCCCATTAGCCTTAAAACACAATTTTTTAAGGTGTTGCTTGACAGTCATGCTTCGGAACACGGAGCACGGATGACGGCTATGCATAAGGCAACCGATAATGCGGGAGAATTGCTCAAAAGCCTTAAACTTAGCTACAACAAAGCGAGGCAAGCGGCCATTACCAACGAAATTTTGGAAATTGTGGCCGGTGCGGAAGCCTTGGAGAGCTAAGGCCAAACTATACCATAAAAGACCTGCTTTGGCAGGTTTTTTTTTGCTTTAAACCTAGGTAGGATGGAGCCGGTAACTTTTAAAAAAACAAAACAAAAGCTTAATTTTCATTAAGCATCAAAAGTCAAATCGGCTGCTTGACTTATCTTCACCCTACTTTTTAATCGATTTGCTATGTTAAACCGTTTCTTTATCAATCGTATCTCCGGCCTCCTTATGGCGTGGGTGCTGGTGCTTCCCCTGTTTTCACAAGACGACACGCCCCCCAAAGATTGGTTCCATCGTGATTTGGCCAGCCAACAATATGCGGGAGTCTCTTCCTTCCAAGCTTATGAATTACTTAAAGGACGTCAATCGCGCACCGTTGTGGTAGCGGTTATTGACTCTGGAGTAGATATCGAGCACGAAGACCTTAAAGAGGTTATTTGGGTAAACGAAGACGAAATCCCCAACAATGGTATTGACGATGATAACAACGGTTATGTAGACGATATTCACGGTTGGAACTTTATTGGTGGTAAAGACGGAAGCCACATCAACCAAGATGCTTTGGAAATGACCCGCATTGTAGCGGCTTGGAGTACTAAGTTTCAAAATGCCGATCCAAAACAACTCAGTAAAGAAGACCGCAAGCGTTATGAGATTTTCCAAGCAGCCCGCAAAGAGTTGATGGAAAAACGTGAGGAAGCCGAGAAGAACTTAGCCACCTATTCCACCATTGATGAAAAACTGAAATTGGTCATTGAGGCAGGCAAAAAGGAAGGTCTTAGCGAAGTTACCGGCAAAAACATGTCTCAAATCAATGCGGCCGGAAACGAGGAGCTTACGGCAGCCATAGAAATGGTTAAAATGATTACTGCCGATGACCCGGAAGTGGAACTCAGCAGCATCCGTGAGGAGCTTAAAGGAGCGTTGGATTACTTCAACAACTCTCTGAACTACCACCTCAATACGGCTTTTGATCCCCGTTCTATTGTTGGCGACGATTATGCCAACTCCAACGAACGCATTTATGGCAACAACGACGTTATTGGCCCTGATGCCACCCACGGCACGCACGTAGCCGGTATCATTGCCGCTCAGCGGGGCAACGGCATTGGAATGGATGGCATTGCCGACAATGTGCGCATTATGGTACTTCGTTGCGTACCCGACGGAGACGAGCGCGACAAAGACGTTGCCAACTCTATCCGCTATGCTGCCGACAACGGGGCACATATTATTAATATGAGCTTTGGAAAAGGCTACGCCTGGGACAAAGAAGCCGTGGACGAGGCCGTAAAATATGCCGAAGCCAAAGGAGTTTTGTTGATTCATGCCGCAGGCAATGAATCGCAAGATGTGGACGAAGAAGTGCGCTACCCAACCCGCTATTACGATCGCGGTGGAAAAGCCAAAACCTGGATGGAAATTGGCGCCCTTTCCTGGAGATCGGCTCCCCGTCAGGTAGGTAGCTTTAGCAATTACGGCAAAAAGACCGTGGACTTGTTCTCTCCCGGGGTTGCTATTTACAGCACCGTTCCCGGTAGCGAATACGAATCGCTCCAAGGCACCTCGATGGCTGCTCCTGCCGCCGCCGGTGTAGCAGCAGTTATTATGAGCTATTTCCCCGATTTTAGCGCCAAGGATGTGCGCAAAATCCTCGAGAAATCTGCCATTACTACCAAAGAGGAAGTACAAATTCCGGGATCCAAAGAGAAGACCACCTTCGATAAGCTGTCCAGAACCGGAGGCCGAATCAACCTTTTGGAAGCCGTTAAGTTGGCTTTAAAAAAGTCCTAAGCAATAGCCGGGTGCCAAGCTACCCTAAAGCTTAAGATGAGAATCATAAAAGGCACATTTTTTGTTGCAAAAGGGCAAGAGTTTTCTTGCCCTTTTTTAAAACCTTCGGGAAAATGAATTTGCTGCGTTTTTTAAGTGTTCTGTTCCTCCCCCTATCCATTCATGCTCAGGTTGTAATCCAAGGGCAGGTGAGGGATAGAGACAGCCGACAAGCTTTGCCTTTTGCCTCTGTGGTAGATGCTCAAACGGGCCTAGGCACCATGACCGATATCGATGGAAATTTTAGGCTGCGGGTAAAAAATGTCCCGGCTACTATTTCCATTACCTATGTTGGATATGAACCCCATGAATGGCAAGTTATAGACCTAAAACCGGTTGATATTAGCCTAAAACCTCTTGCGGTAAAACTTCAGGAAGTCACGTTTAGGCCGGGAGAATCTCCTGCGGATTTGCTTATGAAACGATTGGTAGGTCGGAAGGATACCCTCAATCCCAAAAGCCTCCCGGAGTGGCAATGCAAAGTGTACCAGCGCATGGTTATGGGGGTTACTCAGGACAGTTTTGATGTTCGAATAGACACCAATGCATTAGGGGAGATTGATTCTTCCGGGATTGAAGCCAAGGAGTTTTTGGAGCGTTCCCATTTGTTTCTAAACGAATCGGTGACCGAGCGCAGCTATAAAAAGCCGGGAAAATATTTCGATGAGGTGCAAGCCAGCAGAACTTCCGGCCTTAAAAACCCAATCCTAAGCAGTCTGTCTACCCAACTTCAAAGCCTTAGCTTTTACGAAGACGACTTTCAAATCTTTGGCATTGAGTACATCAATCCGGTAAGCCGTAAGGGACTCAAAGCCTATATGTTCGATATTGAAGATACCACTTTTAGTGGCTCTGATACCGTACTTATTCTAAGTTTTCGCCCATGGTCGCAAGATGCCGATGGCATGTTGCAAGGACAAATGAGGCTCAACAAAAAGCACATGGCTTTGGAATCGGTCATTGCCGAGCCCTTCAAAAACGACGGAAACCGAATTACCATTCGTCAAATGTACGAGCGGGTGGATTCTCAGCATTGGTTTCCTACCCAACAACACGCCGATATCGTTTTTGATATGGCTACGTTCGATGGCATTCCCATGGTGATGGAAAGCCGAAGCTATACCCGAGACTTTGATCTGAACCCACAACTTCGAAACCGCGACTTCGGTGCCATGAAGGTGGATGTCGCTCGGGATTTCGAAAAACAAACCGATACGCTCCTTGCCCTCTACAGAGAGCGGCCCATAGATAGAAAAGACTCCACTACCTACAGGGTGATTGACAGTATAGGCAAAGAACTCAAACTGGACAGGCGCATCAAGGGCTTGGAAGCTCTAGTGACCGGAAAATGGCGGATTGGTAAGTTCGATTTTGACCTCAACCGCCTAATGGCCGCAAACCAATACGAGGGTTTTCGTCTTGGGCTTGGCTTGCAAACCAACGAGCAGCTGGTACGGTGGTGGCAAATCGGAGGCTATGCCGCTTGGGGCTTTAAAGATGCAGCCTTTAAGTTTCAGGTGTTTCAGGATTTTGTGTTTCACCAAAAGTCCAAAACCAAGCTGCGCCTCTCCTATACCCAAGATATTGCCGAGGTGGGCGGCACCCATTTTGAGCTGGACCCTCCCCTCAGACGAAACGACATGTACCGTAACTTTGCGGTTTCTCTATTCGATAGCATTCAAGACATCCGCTTTCTTATTTCCGGCAACCCGGTGCCCAACCTAAGTTTATGGGCAAGTGCCGCCAACCGCTGGGTCAATCCAACGACCAACTATCGCTACACCGATATGCCCGACGGGAGCCCCGCTTACACCTTATCTGAGCTAACCCTTGGTTTGCGTTGGGGCATTGGAGAAAAGTTTATGGCCTTTGGCCAAACCCGTCTAAGCCTAGGTTCCAAATTGCCTGTGGTTTGGCTCCAAGTAACCCGAGGAGTGGATGTACTCAACGGCGATTTTAGCTACACTCGAATGATGGCACAAGTAGAGGAGCGCTACAACTGGAAACGCATTGGAACTTCACGAATTATGGCCATGGCCGGCTGGATTCCCGAAGACGCACCTTTAACCCTTATGTTCAACGGAAGGGGCAGCTATACCGACTTTTCTATTGTAAGCCGCTATGCCTTTGAAACCATGTTGCCCATGGAATTTGTGGGCGACCGTTTTGTCTATGGGTTCTTTAACCACAGTTTCCCTCGATTGTATCAATACAAAAGGCTTTCAGCCCCATACATAACCGTTTTTCAAAACCTTGGATGGAGCGACATGCGCAGGCCGGACCGTCACCAAGGCATTAGTCGGCCTTCCATGCGCCATGGCTTTTTTGAATCCGGCCTTGCCGTAGAAGACCTCATAACCTTAAACTTATCCGGATTTGGGGTGGGTGTTTTTTATCGTTATGGAGCCTATGCTTCCCCCCAGGTAGGCAATAATTTTTACCTCAAAATGGCCATTAGCTTTCGCCTGTAAAAGAAAAGGCCACCCCCTTTCGGAAGCAGCCCTCTCAGGGAACGAAGTTGTACTTATGGCTTCACCACGCGGGTAATGTGCTCTCCGCGGGCATCTTTCACCACCAAAATGTAGGTGCCGGAAGCCAAACTGCGCATATCTATGGCTTGGTTTAAGCCCATTGGGTTGTATCTGGTCCACACACGCTTTCCATTCATGGCATACAATACCAATTGCTCGGCCTTCTCTTGCAGCTCCACATGCAATACATCCACGGCAGGGTTTGGATAGGCTTTAAACCGCTTACCGTTGGCATCGCCCAATGAGCTGCTGTTAGGTGTAAATACAAAGGTGTCGTTGGCATCCGTGGCCAAGAACAACGCGTTGTCGTTTTCGTTGGTCTCCGAAATATCGTCGTCGGTATCTACCACTACGGTTACGTAGTAATTGCCCCCGGCAATACCGGCCTGATTCAAATCTTGGGCAGACCAGTTGTTTACCGTTATGGCGTTAAATGCCGGCAGACCTTGAGTAACGGTTTGGCGTGCAAGCTCGGTGTAGGAGCTTGGATCGTTGGCATCGCTTTGAACGCCCCAGCTAACCACAAAATTGTCGGTAATGTCCACGCCATCGCCCTCGGCCGGCTTAAACAGTACGTTCGAAATCACTCCGGTGGAACTGTTGTAGTCAAAGCTCCAATTCGAACTTAGGTTTTGGATCTGTAAATTTTGAGCGGCAAGTGACCCGGCAGTAGCCAGCACAATGCCTCCGATCAAAGTAGAAGTACGCATAAACGTGTTGTTTTGATTATGTGGACAAATTTGGAACGGAATGGTAGCCGAAACAAGATTTTCACCCCTACTTGACCCCTACATAAGGGAAGGATTTGGCAAAAAAAATCTCTACATCAAAAAGATTATATTATTGAAAATCAGCAATATAATTTTTCAAAAATCTCTACATGGCCCTCTTTTTCGAAAGAGGGTTTTGGAGGCTACACTTTTTGGTTTTTGGGAGCCATTTCCGGTGCGCACTGCTACTCCTCGGAGCCCACTTAAGCCGGCCTAAGCAGTGCGTGGGCTTGCTGCGCGCCGCCTCCGCCTGCTAAGTCCGGCTAAAGTGGGCTCCTGTGGGGTATCCGCTTGCCCCGGGGCAGAACTAAGATGTCGCCTCCTTTGGAGGCTAAACTAGGGCTTAATTTGGAGGAGGTAGAATCCAATCAAATATTTGCTCTTGGTAGGGGTTTAGGTTCAGTTTTTGGGTTTTGTCCAGATATTCTTGTTGGAAGCTGTACTTTTTATGGTAGTTCTCTTGGGTCTGAATCGCAGCTATATCCTTATCTATACTGTATCTGCCGGATGAAAATGCAAGGTAACCTTTTTGCCATGAGAATTTGTTTTGGGTAAACGCTCTTTCATTGATCCACTTGGAGGTGTTGGCTTTGATAATTCTTACCAGATCTGCTAAAACGATGTTTGGTTTTATACTTACGATTAGGTGCACATGGTCAGCAGCACCCCCGACGGCATAGACTTTTTGATTCTTTGCGCGAACTACTCCGCAGATGTATTTGTGGAGCTCCTCTTTCCAGGGTGCTGCAATTAGGCAGTCTTTGGATTGAACAGCAAAAATCAATTCTATATAAATTATCGAAAAGCACTTTTCCATAACTTAATTGAGGTGTCGTCCCCTCTAGAGGATTAAAGGTAAGAAAATTCCAATTATACAACTATTGGTTTTGATATTGTGCTTTTGGTTGTCCATGGCTATCCTTTAGGTTGCGAAGGGGCTTACAGGCTTTCGAGCAGTTCTTCCAGGTCCTCGTAGGCATCCACTTGCAGCTTTTTGCGCAATCTGTAACGCGCCATATCCACACTTTTTGGACTGATGTTAAGGGTGGCCGCCATTTCTTTGGAGCTTAGGCCTAAGCGAATAAGCACGCACAATCGTACTTCCCTGTCGGTTAAATCGGGCCAGCGTTTCAATAGCTCCTCTCTAAAACTGCGGTACGATTCGTCCAATTGCTGATTGAGCACCTCGCGTTCGGGTTCAATTTGAAGGGCTTGTAAAATGCTGCCTTTGGCACGGGCAATGGCGCTTTTATCGGCTCCCTTTCCTAAAATGGTAGGCAGTTCGTCGTAGAGCTTTTGCAAGTAGTCGTTTTTCTCCGCCAAAAACATGGCGAGTTGGCTTAGTCGGCTGTTGCTTTCGCTATGTTTTGCTTCGAGTTCTACCAACCTTTCTTGTTTTTCTTCGAGGGCACGCTGGGCCATGGTTTGCCTAAAAACCATAAGTTCTTGCTTAAGCCGCGCTTGCCTGCGGTATTGCCTGAGCAATATGGAGAGCATAATGGCCGTGAACCCTAAAAACAGCATACCTGCCCCAAACCAAAGGTTGCGGGTTTCGGCTTGGCGCTTTTGGGCCTTAAGCTCCATATTGTCGCGTTCTCTGGCCAGAATTTCTTTTTCTTGGGCTTCAAAAAAGTATTTGCGTTGTGCTTCTTGGGCCCTTTGTCTAACCAGTGGATTTACCAAAGAGTCGCGCCACACCCAGGCTTTACGCAAACTGGCAAGCGCTGCCTCGGGTCTATGTAAGGCTTGATAGGCCTGAGACATAGCCAAAAAGATATCCAACTGCAAATCGGAGACCTCATAGCTCCGGGCATAGTTTTCGGCCTCTTTGAGCATTTCGAGGGCCAGGTTCCATTGGTTTAAGTCGCCATAGGCACCGGCTAATCGCAAACGGGTTTCGGCAGCGTCGCGTTGTGCACCCAGGGCATCCAAGCTTTGCAAAGCCTCCAAAAAGGAGTCGCGGGCTGCGGTATGGTTGCCTGCATGTTGTTGCCAAAGCCCACGATTGGATTGAAGCAGGGCTAAGCCTACCTGGTCGCCGCTGTTGCGCATAAAGGGAAAGGCCCTTTGGAATCGTTCCTCGGCTTCGGCATAGGCTTGTTTGCCCATCCAGGCTGTTCCTTCGTTCATGTAAATGCTTCCTAGAACGTAAGGGTAGGCGGTATCGCCCAGCAATTGGCGTGCGGCTTTGTATTGAACCAAGGCTTCGTCCCAAAATTCTTGGCCGGAAAGGCTGGTACCCAAATTCATGCGGGTTACCGATTCTCGAAAGGCATCGCCCACTTGATGGAAGAGGGTAATGGCTTGCAGGTAGTAACGAGTGGCCTCTACCAAATCGCCTTTTCGGTGGGCCAAATTGGCCAAATTCACCAGGCCAATGCCGGTTTCGGTATGCAGGCCCAGTTTCCGTTTGATGTGCAGGGAGGCTTCGTAATAGCTTTGGGCAGAATCGAGCATGCCCAAGGAGGAGTATAAGGCTCCAATATTGTTCAGCGCCTTGGAAACCGATAGGGTGTCGTAGGTGGTTTGAGCCAACACATGAACCCTCCGGAAATCGCTTAAAGCCAAATCCATTTGGCCGGTAAGGCTGTGCACTCGGCCGCGCTCCATAACCCACTCCATTTCGCGCTCCGGGTTTGGGCTAAACCACTTTTTTTGCTCTGCATCATCGAACAGAGAATCAGCAATGGAGGGATTTACTTCACTCCAATGGCGAATGGTATCTAAACGGATGGCCATGGAGTCTTTTTGGCCAAAAAGCTTGGGAGCCCCAATCCCTTGGGCAAAGCAAATGGCCAACAGCCAAAGCGCTATGTTGGGCGGATTGCTCATTAGCGTACGCAAATGGCGTAAGGAGTGGAAGATGTGGTGGAATACTGCGCGTAATAGCTGTCCGATAAATTGTTATTTACAAAAAAATAGGTGTATTTGAATTGGCTTGCCCCATTGGAACTTGAAGAGTAGGTAGATTCGAAATTGAGCCAATAGTGGAGGTTGTTGGGAGAGGTGGGCAGCACCACGGCATCGTCTTGAAGCATGTGCTCAAAATCGTCTTGAGTGGGCATGCGCCAATCGGTATGCCCGCCTTCGGTGAGGTTTCTGCAATAGATAAGCGCTCCAATAAACCGCATGCCGGAAGAGGAGGGAGCACTGAATTCGGTGGGAGCAGGATAGCTGATTTGGCTACCGCCGCCTCCGCCGCCGCTTCCGGAAACCAGGTTGTCTACATAGGCCTTGTTTACCGCATCGCCGGGTTGCACCGGAGCCGGTAAATCGGTGATGCGTTGTTGGGCCATAACCAGGCTGTCTACTGCCGGATTGGCAAAGAGCTGATGCCATTGCGGATTTTGTGCCGTTCCAAGATTGATGCAATAGCCTGCAGGTCCCCAGCTTTGTCCGTCGTTGAATACGACCAGGCCATGGGCCGGGGCAGGAATAGAAAGCGCATCTTGGGCGCCGGTGAGGCTAAGCTGAGGAATGAGCAAGCCTTTGTTTCCCGAGCGAATTTCGAGTTGGGCGGATGGGTCGGGCTGTCCGGAACCTGAAGAGATAAGCACGGATTGGGCATTCATGGAAAGGATAGAAAACCACAGGAATAGGCCAAAGAAGCGTTTCATAATCGATAGTTTGTGTAAAAATAGGCTTTTGGGGCGTTCTTTTGGCAAGAAGGAGCAAGCGAAGCGGAACAGGGAGCCCCCGACCGGCACGGAGGGCCCGCAGAAGCCGCCTTTTGGTCAGGGCGTGGGCGAGGAGGCTTTCCCAATGCTTCGGGAAAGCCCCCGCAGCACCGCCCTGCCTAAAGGGGGCGAAGTGGACCGGAGGGAGGGCGGACACGGGCTATGTTAATTCATTGGAACCGGGCGCCCAAAAATTAAAAACCCGTAACTTGAGGCAAATTTTTTGCTATGCGTTTATTGCCGGTTTTGTGTTTTGTTTTTTGTTGCTTGGGGCTTCACGGTCAGGGGATTACTATTGGTGACACGACCGGAGGTTTGCCGGCGTCGGTGTTGCTTCGGCTCAACGACACCACCAAAGGCTTTTTGGTGAATAAGCTGAGCACGGGTCAGAGAAATGCCATACAGAATCCGGAGGAAGGATTGCAGATTTACAATACGACGGAGCGTTGTTTGCAGGTGTATATTCCCAACAGTTGGCGCAATGTGGTCTGCGATTGCAGTCAGCCGCCGGGTCAGCCGGGGGCGATTTCGGGTCCTGCGTCGGTGTGTCCGGGCAGCACAGGTCAGGTGTTTTCGGTTTCTGCTGTGGCGGGTGCAAGCAGTTATCAATGGTCATTGCCGCCGGGGGCAAGCATTCAAGGAAACAGCAACGATACCAGTATAGTGGTCGATTTTGGCAATATCGGCGGAAGCATTACGGTTCAAGCCCAAAACGGTTGTGGGAGCTCGGCTACCCAAAGTTTTTCGGTGCAGGTGGCGGCTCCGGACAGTACTTTTTCGATTCAGCCGAACCCGACCGGCACCAATTTTGCTACTTCTTTTAATCCCAACTTGAGTGGTCAGGGCGTGAGTCATGCTTGGTTGTTTCAGAGCGGAACGCCGGCCAGTTCATCGGCTCAGAACCCAAGCGTTCAGTGGAGTAATGCTGGTAGTTATGCGGTGCAACTTACGGTAACCGATGCCCAGGGGTGTACTGCGTCGAGTACAGATACGGTGGTGGTGGCCAATTGCCAGCCCTTGGGAAACAATACCGTAACCTTCACTTATACGGGAAGTCCTCAAAGCTGGACTGTTCCTGCGGCAGTATGTTCGGTTCGGATTGAATGTTGGGGAGCTCAAGGGGGCGACCCCAATACCGGACGAGCGGGGCAAGGAGGTTATTCCAGCGGATTTTTGAGTGTTAGTGCAGGGCAGGTGTTGCATATTTATGTGGGAGGTGCAGGAACTTTAAGTGCCGGAGGCTGGAATGGGGGCGGAGGTCCTACCGTTAGTACCAATGAGTTTGGCGGCGGCGGCGGTGGCACCGATGTGCGCGTAGGAGGAACCGGTTTAAACGATCGAGTGATTGTGGCCGGCGGTGGTGGTGGAGCCGGGAGTACCTGCCCCTCTTCTGCCAATACCTTTGGTGGAGATGGAGGTGGTTTGGTCGGTGGTAATCCTAGCGGTTCCTGCAATTCGGGAAGTCAACCTACGCCGGGTACGCAAACGGCTGGAGGTCAGCCCGGAGGTTATTCTTGCAATTTTACCTGCGGCCCGGGAAGTTTTGGGCAAGGCGGCGTTGCCGGCGGGGAATGCGGTTGTGGTGCCACGGGTGGCGGCGGCGGCGGCTGGTATGGCGGCGGCGGTTCGTGCCATTGCAAAGCCGGAGCCGGTGGTTCGGGCTATATTGGTGGGGTGACCAATGGCACCATGCAGACCGGCGGTCGCAATGGAAATGGCCAGGTGGTAATCACCTACTAAGCTTAGCCCAGTTTTTCGTCTATATCGTCGTAGCGGTAGCCTTCGTCCCAGGTTTTGGTGGAGGGTTCTCCTTTGGTGAGGATGCGATAAACCATCCAGAACAACCCGACATTGGCCAAGAGAAATAGGAGAAAGACCAAAGAATAACCGAGACCGAGGGCCGGGGCGGCCGCATAGAGCAGAACAAGCGCGCTGGATATACCAATGCTAAGAGCAACAGGTTTCATGTAAGTAAAACGTAAGCTATGGGCTCATTGTTTGGTAGGAGACGGTTTTTAAGGCTTGGGGCAAGGCTTGGGCGGCTGTTAATTTCCTAAATTTGGAGAAATTTAGATTTATGCGTGCCCTATTTTTGTTTTTTGCATTGATTTGCAGCGGTTTGAGTGCTCAGACATTACAATTCAGCCAGGTGAAAGTGGTAACGAACAGCGAAACCGTACCTGCTGGGAAAGTTTGGAAAGTTACCTCGGTATTTGCGTCTTCTGACCTAGGAACCACAGGAACCACAAGTACTACCTTGCTGAGCAAACGAGTGTTGATAAATGGTCAGGACGTTTTTGTGAGTGGACGTTCGTATAGATTTCAGGGGGCTACCAGTTCGTCTACCAGTGCTACGCGTACAAGCGATCAATCCTATGGGCTGTATACGGAGTTGCCGATATGGTTGCCTGCGGGGAGCACCTTGGCCAGTTCGACGAACAGCAATGGGGTATCGGTGATAGAGTTTACGGTGGTGCCTTGAGTTAGAGAAGTGAACCTGGGCTCATTAAATTTTAAGTCTTAGAGTTCCCGAAATTTGTTTAATTTGTTAGAAACGACACATTTCCTATGAAAAGTATTGGCATTTGGATAGACTCAAAAGAAGCTTTAATTAGCGACGGAAAGGAAGTATTGCATCATATACACTCCGAAGTGGAAGGGCAAGAAAGAATTCCGGGAGAGGGAAAAGACGGTACGCGTTTTGGTACCCAGTTTGTAGATCCCCAAAAGAAACGTGATGCTCGTCGCGAGTCGGCAGAGCAAGCCTTTATTGAGGAGGTTTCGAGTTTGGTAGGAACTGCGGAGCAGGTAGTGGCCTTTGGGCCTGCGCATATGAAGCAGCAACTGGCCAAGGCTCTAGAATCGATGCACCATGGTCCCAAAGTATTTGTAGAAACTGCCGACCAAATGACGGAGAACCAAAAAGTAGCTTGGGTTCGAAATTACTTTGAAGGCTAAATGGCGGAAGCGGAAGTAGTATCGCTGAACGAGCTCACGCGGTATTTGCGTCGGCTGGTAGAAAAGCGTCTTTGGCTTAAGGTTTTTATTTGTTTGGTGTTGGGTGCGGGTGTAGGCTTTGTTCTTGGGCCGGGCACCGACTGGCTTTCGGAGCAGCGGGCGGATGATTGGAGTGCTTGGTTGGCTTTGCCGGGCAATTTGTTTTTACGCTTGGTTCAGATGATAATGATTCCGTTGATTTTTTCTTCGATAATCACAGGAATCATAAGTAACTCCTCGGATCAGTTGCGGCAAATGGGCTTAAAGTTATTGGCCTATTTTTTGACCACTACCTTACTTTCCATAAGCATTGGGTCTGTATTGGCTTTATGGATTAAACCGGGGAGCCGAATTCAAGGCTTGGAAGCTCCTGCGGCCTCGGAACTGGGAGTAGATGCCAAGGGGAGCTTATTGCAGCGCCTGCCCGATAGCATTGGCAATTTATTGCCCAACAACCCTTTGGCCGCTATGGTGAGTGGAGAAATGCTGGGAGTGGTGATATTCTCTATAATTATTGGCATTGCGGTGATGCAACTGAAGGGAAGCAACAGGGAAGCCCTGATAAAATTATTGGAAGCAACTCAAGCGATTTGCATGACGGTGGTGGGCTGGGCCATGCGTTTGGTGCCTTATGCCGTATTTGGAATGGTGGCCGCTTTGGTGCTTTCGGTAGGTTTGCAGAGCATGACCAGTTTGTTGGTGTATATGGGCGTGGTGGTTTTGGGTTTGCTGGTGCTTTTAATTGTTTATTTGTTGGCTGTAGCGCTTTTGGGCAGAAGGTCGCCATGGAAGTTTTTGGCTGCTGTGCGAGAAGCCCAGTTGCTTGCCTTTGCCACCACCAGTTCTGCGGCGGTTATGCCCTTATCTATGAAAACCGCAGACGAAAAGCTGGGCATATCCTCTAAGATAAGCGATTTTATTATTCCCATTGGGGCCACGATAAATATGGATGGAACGGCCATTTTTCAATGCGTTACCACGGTGTTTATTGCTCAAGCCTATGGCATGGAATTGCCCATAAGTCAATTGCTTTTGGTAATGGTTACCATTTTGGCGGCTTCCATTGGTACTCCTGCAGTGCCCGGAGGTGGGGTGGTGGTTATGGCTTCGGTGCTTCAGAGCGCCGGTATTCCGGCAGAAGGTTTGATGCTTATAATTGGGGTGGATAGGATTCTTGGAATGTTTCGCACGGCCATAAACGTTACAGGGGATCTCGTGGCCTGCGTGCTGTTTCAACGTTGGCTTAAACCGGATCAGGCAAACCATTTGCAGGAAGCTTAACTAAACCATGGGAATAGGATTAAAGCACAGACTACGCCCTTTAGTAGCGCACATTAAATTGTGGGTTGTGAGCACTTTCCCTCGCGGGGTTGGTTTTTTTTACCAATTCTTTTGGAAGCCAAAGCGTGTGATTGACCAAGAGATTCATCAAAGGTCTAAGGGGCAAAGGTCGTTTACCTTTTTGCAAATTGGAGCCAACGATGGAAGAATTAATGACCCCATTTTCCCCTTTATTTTTCGCGATAAGTGGAGGGGCCACCGCTTTGAACCCTTGGAAACCCCTTTTAACCAACTCAAAATCCTGCATAAGAATACGCCATGGGTGGTACCCGTAAAGGGGCTGCTCGGCACCAAAGAGGGGGCGGTGCCTTTGTATTGTTTGTCTTTTTCTACCAAACGTTGGGCCACCGGTCTAAGTTCCTTGAATAAGGCTCAATTGGAAACCCAAATAGCTTCCGGCTATGTGGCAAGACGTGCGCAAAAGTATAAAGACGTGCTTCCTTTGGATAAGGAGAGCTGGATAGAGGCCAAGGAAATGCCCATGCACGAGCTTAACGCCTGGATTTTAGAGCAGGCTCAAGGGCGTTTGGATTTGCTTCAAATAGATACCGAAGGCTACGACCATATTTTGTTGGAAGCGTTGGATTTGGAAAAATTAAGGATAGGCATGATTTGCTTTGAAAAGCTCCACATTCCTAAATCCCCATTTTTGGCTTGTGCGGCTAAATTAGAAGCTGCGGGTTACCGTTTGGTGGAATCCGATTGCGATGTGTTGGCTTTGCGAGATTAGATAGGAACAAAATGCACTTGTTGATGCCAAGGTTTACCGGAAGCCATCTTCTTTTGACCTAAGCTTCAGGAACTTTGACTTGCAAAAGGCACCATGAGCCTCAAGGTGGTTTGTCCTAAGAAGTGGCAAAAAAAAGCCGGCTTTGAAGCCGGCTTTTCCTTTCTATTTATCGACGGAACTTTGTTTTGGTGGTAAACACCAGCTTTTGGTCTATGTACACCTCTGCGGTATACAGGCCTTCGGGCAATTCGTCCATGATTTCGTATTCGGCAATTACCATTTGCGGTTTGTTTTGGTAATTGAACATTTTTTTGGTGGTATACAGCTTTTGCACCCCGTTGAATTCAAAGGTTTGTTTGGGGTTGTCGTTGAGAATGATTTTGCCTGGGGTATAAATAACCACATGCGCTTCCCGTTCGCCCGGTTCGGCAAGGTCGTTCTTTTGCACGTCGAACTCCACTTCAAGCCTGGCGCATTTTCTGAGTCGGTCTTCTACAAAAGCATCGCCGTTTCTGCGGACTTTAACGCCAAAAAGTTCGGCACGGTAAACCGTTAGCTGTTTGGCTTTTTCGACTTGTTCGTTTAGGATAACGTTGGTGTCGGAGAGTGCTTGCCTGCGGTTTTCGGAGATGTCCAGATTAACCTTTATGGAATCTCTGGAGCTGGCCAATTGTTTATTGTCGCTTTCGAGACGTTCTACGCGGGCAAGCAATCGGTCTCGTTCTTCGCGGAGTTTGTTCAGCTCTTCGCTGTTCATATCTCCTTTGCGCAATTTGTAGTTGGCCGCACGGGCTCTGTCCAATTGCTTTTGAAGGTCTTCCAATTCTGCTTTTTTGGCTTCCAAGTCGGCTCTAAGACCTTCGTGCTCTTGCATGAGCTGATCGTAGGCCGCTTTGGTTTCGTCCAATTCTGCTTGGAGTTTGTCGTAGTCGGCTTGTAGTTTGTCGAGTTCAGCTTTTTGCGTAGCTATTTTCTCGGTATGGTCTAAATACACATAGCCCAAATAACCGGCAGCTCCTCCGAGCAATAAAAGCAGGAGTAGGAGCAAAAGCAGCAATACACGGTTGTTTTGCTTTTTTTCTTCTTTCCGGGGTTTGGGATTTCCGGCTGGAGTAGGAGTGGTTTCGCTCATGGCAGTTTTTTCGGATTATAGAAAATCTATGTGAAAAAACGAAAAATTCTTAACTTTCAGAAACCTAGGCCCCCGCCACAAAAAAAAATCTATGATTTGGCGTGATTTTTTGGGCTTTCTTTTTCCTCCGGAATGTTTGGTTTGCCGCCAAGCCTTGCAGCTTGGAGAGCAACATGTATGTTTTACTTGTTTGGGTCAATTGCCCCGAACTTTTTTTTGGTCTTGGCCTCAGCATCCAATTCAAAAACCCTTAGGTGATACTCTGCCGGTGGCCGGAGTACACAGTTGGCTCTTTTTTTCGGAACACAATTCGGTGCGGCCTTTAGTTCACCATATAAAGTATGGGGGAGGAGCTGCTCTGGCTAGCTATTTAGCTTCCCAAGCTGCTTTGGAAATGGGCACAGGTTTAATAGGTGGTTCCCCTGTGTTTATTCCGGTTCCATTGCATCCGGCTAAATTGCGTCAAAGAGGCTACAACCAAAGCCTTTGCTTGGCTCGTGGGCTGCAACAGGTTTGGGGTGGAAGCATTGAGGAAGAGGCCCTGTGTAGGTTGAGGCATACCAAAACACAAACCGGAATGAACAAGGAGGAGCGGAAAAAGAACCTTTCCAATGCTATGGCCTGGAGCCAAATAGGGGAGTCGGCAGAGGCCGCTTCAGCCATAGTGCTGGTGGACGATGTTTTGACCACCGGAGCCACCTTAGCGGCTTGTTGGGAAGTGGTGCCGGAGTCTCTAAAAGTCAAAACCCATGTTTGGACCTTAGCCGCCGCTTTTGGATCCTAGGCAGTGTTATTCGTTAAGGTTGGGGGGACGCCTTAGTGACTTAATGGCACTGCGTTTGCTCTTTTTCTCTTTTCTTTCGGCCAAGGCTTGAGGCGGAGGTTGGGTAGCTTTGCGTTGCTTAGGCCTGCGTAGTGCATCCTTTAGTAGTTTGGCCAACTTTCGCAAGGCAAGTTTTCTGTTGAGGTATTGGGAGCGCTCGGACTCTTGGTCCAAAACCAATGCTCCTTCTGCATTGATTTTGGAGCCCAGTTTTTGAGCAATTCTGGTTTTTTGGTTCTCACTAAACAAAGCACTTTCGTGGAGTTTCCAGAAAAGGGTGACCTTGGTGCTGGTTTTGTTTACGTGCTGTCCTCCCTTGCCGGAGCTGCGCGAAAATTGCCATCGAACTTCTTTCGAAAGCTGTTCTTGGGTAAAAGACATCAGTTGAGTCTAGCAGGAGTAACTAATACAAATTCAGGAATTTCTGCCGAAAAGGCTTCACGTGTAATTAGGTTTTCCATAATGTACTGCCCTTTCATGGATCCTAACTCCGTAGCCAAATTGCATGCGGATTGGTAACTGAATTGCTCTCCGGGTTGAATGATGGGTTGCTGACCCACCACACCGGCACCTTCTACTTGCCTGTGGTGGTTGTTGGCATCAAAAATCTCCCACTTTCTGCGAAGCAAACGCACCGGGTGTGGCCCTTGATTTTCTATGGTGATGCGGTAGACAAATAAATAATAGGGCTCATTGGGGTCTGAGTCCTCTTCACGGAATCGGGTTTCGACCTGAATGGAAATGTTGTTGGTAACTTTTGCCGACGATGCCATCGCTACAAAATTACAAAAAACTTTGCGGTGGTATTGGGTCTTTTGGCCTTTTCCAATGGCCAATAAACCTTATGAGGAAATGGGTGTTTTTACCTAAAGTGGTATATTGCAATTATGGCATTTAACTCTTTTCCGCAAGTAAAACCGGGTATCGTTCAGCGTCTTTTTCCTGTTGCTGATAAACAGGGTGCCGCAAAAAGGTTGGAAGATTTTTTGGCAGGCTTTCCCCACGACCTTCAAGGCTTAGACCAATACCGGGCAGCAGAAGTAGTTCGCCCTTTCAGGGTGCGGTGGCGAAAGCACGGCAAAGCCCTAGCCGGACCTCTACTTAGCAAATACCTCAGGCATGTTTGGGGCTTGGAGCCTTTGCCCGAAGATTGGCCAAAACAAGTAGATCGGTTGGTGGTGTTTTTAGGTATGGACACACAGCAAGCCAAAAGGCTTATTTCCAAAGAGGCTCAGGGCACATACCAAAGGGTGGTAGAAGAATACCTTTCGGACAACCAATTGAGCGAGGAAGAGAAGCAAAGCTTAGCGCGTTTGCTTCCTGAGTTGCGGATTGAGCCGGAGACTGCAAAAGACATAATGAGTAAGGCGGCAGAAGCACGGCTTGAGCAACGCCTACAAGACTTAACTCAAAACGAGCGATTGAGCCCTCAAGAAATTCAGGAACTCAAAGAACTGGCCGCCCATTTTGGGGTGGAATTGCCGGAAGAAAGGCTCGAAAGCAAAGAGTTGCTTCGCTTTCAGTTTTATTGGTATTTGGAGTCGGGGCCATTGGCCGGTCTGGATGTGGGCATTAACCTCCGCAAGGGTGAGGAGGCTTATTTAAGTCTCCCGGTTTCTTGGTATGAGTACCGGAGCAGAACCCGCAGAATTAACTATGGAGGACCCACCGCCCGCATTCGCATTGCGCGCGGGATTTATTGGTCGGCAGGTTCTTTAGGCGTGGAAAGGGTTTCCGAAGATTATTTAAAAATGATTGATACCGGTTTGCTCTATATTACCAACAAACGCCTGCTTTTCATGGGTCAAAAAGGCAACAAGCAGTTGCCCTACTATAGAATCTTAAGCTATGAGCCATTCAGCAATGGACTCACCCTGCAAAAGGATTCCGGGCCAACTCCTTTTTTGGAAATGGAGTCCCAGGTTGACTTTGCCACCATTTTGCTCGACCGCATGCTTTTTGGAGCGGGCGATGATAACAATTAAGCTACCTTTGCATATAAAGACGGAATAGCATGACCCCACTTGTTGTATACGCAGAAACTACACCGAATCCGGCTACCATGAAGTTCGTGGTAAATCAGCCTTTGTTGCCCAACAAAAGTGCAGAGTTTACCGACGCGTCCATGGCGGCCAAGGACGATTTGCCCGGAGCCTTATTTCGCTTTCCTTTTGTTCAATCGGTTTATGTAGCCAGCAACTTTGTAACCATTACCAAAGTTGAGGGCATTGAATGGTATGAGGTAATGAATGAAATCCGCGACTACATTCGCGATTTTTTGGAAGCAGGAAACCCGGCCATTACCAAGCTACCTGAGCCTCCTAAACCCAAATCAAAGGATTTGGAACCGCTAGAGCCGCATGAAGCCGATGCCCGCATTACCGAAATTTTAGACGAGTTTATTCGCCCGGCAGTGGAGCAAGACGGCGGCGAAATTGCCTTCCGTGGCTTTAAAGAAGGAACCGTGTATGTGGCCATGCGTGGGGCTTGCGCCGGCTGTCCTTCAAGCACCCTCACGCTCAAAGCAGGTATTGAGCAGCTGCTTAAACGCATGGTTCCCGGAGTGGAAGAGGTTGTGGCAGAAAATGACCTTGCTTAGCCAACTATTCCCAAAAAAGGGAGCAGTAAGCTAATTAAAAACACCCCCGCCCAAATCAGGAGCTTCAACTGAATACGAGTAAAGGCAGAGGGCAAGTATATCTTGTATTTGGTGGTTTGGGGGCGATGAATAAATAGCCACAGCAACATCCACAACAGCATTACCATTTGAACCAATACCATCAATACAAAGCTATCTCCTAAGTCTCCTTTCCAAAGGCTTAAGCTTAGGAGCAAAAGAGCAAGCAAAGGAATACCCACGTATTTAAGCAAGAACCCTGCTGCTTTTTTTGGCGTTTTTATGGCCGAAATACTTCCTGAGTTTCTCAAAAAGGCATAAATCATAGGCTTTGAAAACATGCAAGCTAAGGCCACCGCACTTAAACCAATACCCATGCGCCAAGGAGGTCCTCCTCCAACCCATAAATAAATGGCATTCATTTCGGATCTGGGAAAAATTCCACTGAACAAAAATCCGGCAGCCCAAGCAATGCCTGACCATTGAAGCCAAGTCCCCAACAGCCGCCGAATGCTGTTTTCTCTTTTGAAATTGGTATACGATTCCAAGCCTGTTAAAAACACAAGGGCATAAAACAGAAATAAAAAGCCCACTACCAGTACCACCAAACGCCAACTCCAATTGCTTTGCTCCTCAACCGAAATTTTTTCCCAAGTAAACAAAGGACTTACCGAGCCAATTTTCATGGCCAACCAAGCCATAAGGTTGCTGCCCCAAGCCAATATGCTCCAAGCAATAAGTGCACAGCCAAGGCTGTTTAAATACGCAGCCATGGGGTGGGTTCCGATATGTTTTAATTGCTGTGTTTGTGCGGTGGTTGACATCTATAAATATTTACAATTCAAAATAGTAGCCTAGGCTTAGACCAAACAACTGATTTCTCTTGGTTTGGGTTTTTTCGGAGGCAATGTCCATCAAACCCTGCGAAAACTGCGCCCGAACAAAGAACACATGCGCAGGCATAGGCTGAATTTCCAAGCCAATGGCCGCACGAACTCCGGCATCCCAAACTTCATATTTTTCGTACAAATTGCTTTCGTCCGGCGGACTTTGGCTATCGGGCAAGCTACCCGGCGAAAACCGGCCTTTGGCCGTAGCCAGCACACCAAAATAGCCGCCCACATCAGCAAAAGCCCGGAAAATTTCGCCGCCCGACTTGGCACGAAACATCACAGGCACCTGAAAGTAATTTAGGTTTATTCGGTAATCGGCCAAGCCCATACTTTCGCCCATGTCATTAAACACCTCCACGGACTGCATTCCCCCTAGTCCGGCATAAGCCACTTCCGTAACAAAGCCAAAATTTTTGTCAAAGGTTACTTCATGAAAGATGCCGGCATACAAGCGCAGCCTCAAATCATAGCTTGGAGCATCGGTTCCAAAACTCTGAAGCTCAGTTACAATAGGCCCTAAGTGCAGGCCAAATCGATTGTTGGTCTGTGCCAAACCAGGTAGGCTGCACCCTAAAAGTGCAAAAGCAAAAAATATCCGTGGCCATTTCATTCCCCTAAATTTAGGGAGAATTTTTTGGGGGCGTATTCCGGCCTTTGGCTTTACGTCCCTTTTTTTCTTTGGGCAGCCATAGCCTTTGGCGGGGCTCACCAAAGGTTCCGCCGCGCCAAAGGCTTGCCTGCCACAAAGAAAAATTCGGCACGGTACCGCCGCAGTCCGGCGCCCTATGAAGCTTGTTGCGCTGTATTGGCAGCTCGCTTCCGGTCGTTTTCGTCCAAATGTATTTTACGTAAGCGCAAACTTTTGGGAGTAACTTCTACGTACTCATCGGCTTGGATATACTCCAAGGATTCTTCCAAAGAAAAGCGAATCGGCGGAGCCAAAGAGGCTTTATCGTCTGAGCCCGATGCTCTTACGTTACTTAGTTTTTTGCTCTTGGTTAAATTCACAACCAAGTCGTTGTCGCGGCTGTGTTCGCCAACCACTTGGCCCATGTATACTTCTTCGCCCGGAGCAACAAAAAAGCGACCTCGGTCTTGTAGTTTATCCAGGGCATAAGCAATGGCAGTGCCGGTTTCCATGCAAATAAGCGCTCCGTGGGCACGCGAAGGTGCGGTGCTTTTTAAAGGCATATATTCCATGAATCGGTGCGTAACGGTAGCTTCTCCTGCGGTTACGTTCAAGAGGGCGGTACGCAAACCCAAAAGAGAGCGCGAAGGAATTTCAAATTCCAGGTGCACCAAATCGCCTTTAGGGTTCATTACTTTCATTTCTCCTTTGCGCTGAGTTACTTGCTCAATGGCTTTCCCGGAATAAGATTCGGGCACATCAATGCTCAACAATTCCACAGGCTCGCAGACTTTGCCCTCTATTTCTTTTAGAATTACTTTGGGCTGACCCACCTGCAATTCGTAGCCTTCGCGGCGCATGGTTTCAATCAAAATAGACAAGTGAAGAATGCCCCTGCCAAATACGGTAAATGTATCTTGGCTGCCGGTTTCTTCTACTTTAAGTGCTAAATTTTTCTCTGTTTCTTTAAACAGACGGTCGCGAAGGTGCCGCGAAGTCACAAACTTACCTTCCTTACCATAAAAGGGACTGTTGTTGATGGTAAAGGTCATGCTCATGGTAGGCTCATCAATGCTGATGGGAGGCATGGCTTCGGGAGCTTCACCATCGGCAATGGTGTCTCCAATTTCAAATCCTTCCACGCCAACCACTGCGCAAATATCACCGGCTACCACCTCTTCGGTTTTGATTTTACCTAAACCTTCGAACACATACAATTCCTTTATACGTGCTTTGGTGCTTCCACCGTCGCGGTGCATAAGGGTAATGGGCTGGTTCACGGCAATGGAACCTCTGTGCACTCGACCTACGGCGATTCTACCAATATAATTGGAGTAATCAATGCTTGTAATTTGGAGTTGTAGGTTTCCTTGAGGGGGATTGGGTGCAGGAATCTCTTCTAAAATGCTGTCCAGCAAATAACCAATATCCTCGGAGGGTTTTTGCCAATCGGGCCCCATCCAGTTTTGTTTTGCCGATCCGTAAACGGTTCTAAATTCCAGCTGGTCTTCGGAAGCATCCAGATTAAACATTAGGTCAAAAACGGCCTCCTGAACCTCGTCCGGGCGACAATTTTCCTTATCTACCTTATTCACCACTACAATGGGTTTTAAGCCCAAAGAAATGGCCTTACTCAATACGTAGCGGGTTTGCGGCATGGGCCCTTCAAAGGCGTCTACCAACAGCAATACTCCGTCGGCCATGTTCAATACCCGTTCTACTTCTCCTCCAAAGTCGGCGTGGCCCGGAGTGTCAATCAGGTTGATTTTTACGTCCTTATAACGAACAGATACATTTTTGGACAAAATGGTAATGCCACGCTCCCTTTCCAGGTCGTTGTTGTCCAAGATAAGTTCTCCTGTGGTTTCGTGGGCTTTGAATAGAGCACAATAGTGCATGATTTTGTCCACCAATGTGGTTTTGCCATGATCGACGTGGGCGATGATGGCAACGTTTCGAATTGCTGTCATAATTTGGCCGCGAAGATAGGGAGCTATATGGAAAGGATGGCCCTATTTGTAAAAAACTTAGGTTAAGTCCCTGTATTTATCTGTTTAAACCGGGTTTTAAAGCATGGTTTTCGCCTTGGGAAATGCAGGGTTTAGCTTTGGGTAAAGAAGCTTCAAATGATTCTGTGCACTGCGGCCCTGACCGACCGGCTACCCTGCAGGGATGCGGGTTCTTAGGGCTTGGCGGGCGGAGGCCCCGAACCTTTGGGGCGGGGACCCCGTACCGCTTAGCCCTAAGTGCCCGGAGCCCGAAGCGTAGTAGGAAGGGCAGGATAAGCCGCCCAAAAAAACATTCCCAAAGCCCTAATCCATTTTTATTTCCGAAAATTTAAGAAAAGCGCCTTGTTGTTTCCATTATTTTGTATCTTGTAATATTGTGACCCTAAGAAAGTTCCTTTGTTTTTTGAGCCTGGCATTGCCGGCTTTGTTTGCAAGCCTTGCCGGGCAAACTACGGTATATAGCCACAACTGCGATAACTTGGGCGGTTGGGTGAATACCGGGTTGCGCTACCCAATTATGCAGCCCGGCTTTGATTTTCAGGCGGTTGTGCCCATTGTTCCGGCCAACGATCATAGCCCCGGAGCCGGAGGCGGGGTGTTTTATAACGAAGGCAACAATTTTTATCAGCAGGCTCAAGCGCTGCATTACATTTTATATCAAATTGAATCTCCGACCATTAACCTAACGGGTTTCGACGATACGCGCTTGGAGTTTTTTATGCAAATGCGTTCGGAAACCGGCAATTGGGACGGGGGCTATGTGGAATGGAGCATCGACGGCGGCAATACTTGGATTTTGCTGAATCAGGAGATTTGCCCCTCCGCAGCTTACGATGGCAATATGTCATTGAATCCCTCTTCTACGCCCTATTTTCAGCTGACGCATCCGGCTTGGTTTAATTTTAGAACCACTTGGACTCGGGTGTTGATAGATGTTAGTGCGTACGACAATTTGCCGAATTGCAAAATTCGTTTCACGTTTCATAGCGATGAAGCAGCGAATGACCGCGGCTGGGCCATCGACGATATTGCGGTGGTTTCGGTTGCCGGCATTGAAGTGCATGGCAATAGCCTCAACATTCCGCACAATACGGTGCCCAATCCGGCCAACCTCACCGATTTTGGACAGGTGCTGATTGGCGCTTCTCAAACCCATACGTTTTGGATAGTGAATCCGGGAGAAAGCCCCTTGAATTTGACAGGAACTCCGGCGGTGCAAAGCAATAACCCGGTGTTTTCGGTGGTGCAACAGCCCAATCCCACCACGGTTCCACCCGGCGATTCTGTTTCCTTTCAAGTGCAATTCAGTCCCGCTGCGGCAGGCATTGTCAATGGTCAGTTGACCATAGCCCATTCCGATAGCTACAGCGTTTGTCAGCCCATAAATCCCTTGTTGATTAATGTGCGGGGCGAGGCTGCCAATACGCCACCATTTATGGTGCAAGCTCTGCAAGACACTTCGGTGTGCCTTAATGATCCGGGCTGGACCTGGAATTTTACGGTTCAGGACAACGAGCAGGCTGCCGCTGCGATACAAGCGACGGTAAGTTCTTCCAATCAAGCTTTGCTGCCCAACGGAAATTTGGTGCTTGGAGGTGCCGGTGCCAACCGAACCCTTCAGGCGACTCCGGTGGCCGGTCAGAGCGGTACGGCAGTTATCAGCTTGGTGCTGAACGATGGGCAGGCCCAGCATTTTGATTCGACCTTTACTTTTTTGGTTACGGTAAGCGATACGGTGGCGCCAACCGCTCTTTGTCAAGACATAAGCGTGACCTTGAATGCCCAAAATCAAGCTACGATACAAGCCTTGGCCATAGATGCAGGGTCATTTGACCTGTGCGGCATTCAGTCCATTAGTCTAAGCCAGACGTCTTTTGACTGCAGCGACGTGCCACAGGCTACTGTAAGTTTAACGGTAACGGATTTTGCGGGGCAGTCGGACCAGTGCCAAGCTACGGTTACGGTAAATCCTACACCGATGCAGGTGCAGTACACTACCAGTCAGTATTTGCCCGGAGGAACGGAGGTTTCTTGTTTTGGAGCAAGCGACGGAGCCATTGGCCTTACGGTAAGTGGTGGTTGCGCACCGATTGCTTTTCAATGGCAGAATCCGGTAGGGAATACTTCGGACAGTTTGAGTGGATTATCTGCCGGCGCTTATGCGGTGCAGGTAAGTGACGCTGTTGGTCAAAGTCAGGTGCTTTCCATAAATTTGGATGAGCCTCCGCCTTTAATAGACCAAACTGCCGTGGTTTCGGCTCGCTGTGCCGGTTCTGCGGATGGGGAGGCTGTTTTGAATGCCATGGGCGGCGTACCACCTTATAGCTATTCTCTTGGCCCTGTGCTTACCGGCTTAAGTGCCGGTGTGCTAAATTACCAAATCGTAGATGCCCATAATTGCATACTTGACGGACAATCTACCATTCAGGCGCCTGATAGTCTTAGCGTAAATCCGGTTCAAGAACGGTTTGAATTGGTTTGTGGGGAAGCGGCTCAGTTGTCGTTTAGTCCTTCCGGCGGGGTAGAGCCTTATCTGTTTGATTGGAGTTTTCCGGACGTGCTCAGTTGCTTGGATTGCACCGACCCGGAGGTTCGTCCCACCGACAACTTAAAGCTGGTCCTTGAAATTCGAGATGCCAACCAATGTGCCGTTGTTCAAGAATTTTTATTCGCCTTGGCTTGCAATGTGTATGTGCCGAATGCCTTTACGCCTAATGGAGACGGGGTAAATGAAATGTTTTTGGTGAGGGCCGGAGCAGCGCAGGAGTTTAACCTGCGCATTCACGACCGTTGGGGTAGGGCCTTGTTTGTTTCCAATGATATAGAAAAGGGCTGGACCGGAAAAGACGAGGAAGGAAAGCTGTATCCTACCGGCGTGTATGTTTGGAGGCTTAGTTTGACCTTGCCCGGTGGAGACGATGTGGATATGCATGGGAAGGTGCATTTGATTCGCTAAACCTCGTTCCTTTTTCATTGCCGGGGCATTCTTTACCTTTGCTTACCATAAGCAAAAGCATGAAATCATTCATTGACGAGTTAGAAAAACGGGGCCTAATCCAAGACATGGTTCCGGGAACCAAAGAATTGCTGGAAAAGAAGCAAGTTAGTGCCTATGTGGGTTTTGATCCTACGGCCGATTCTTTGCATGTAGGCCATTTGGTTCAGGTGATGCTTTTGGTGCATTTGCAGCGCTCAGGACACAAGCCCATTGCCTTAGTGGGTGGTGCTACAGGAATGGTTGGAGATCCTTCCGGCAAATCTCAGGAGCGCAATTTGCTTACCGAGGAAGCCGTTAGGCACAATGCTGCTTGTATTGAAGGGCAGTTGAGGAAATTTCTTGATTTCGATGGAAAAGATGGGGCTACTTTGGTGAATAATTTGGATTGGATTGGCCCCATGTCTTTTATCGACTTTATTCGTGATGTGGGAAAGCACATTCCTATAGGCTATATGTTGGCCAAGGAATCCGTTAAAAAACGAATGGATACGGGGCTTTCCTTTACTGAATTCACCTATCAGCTTTTGCAAGGTTACGATTTTTACCATTTGTATGCACACTTGGGTTGTGAGCTACAAATGGGAGGTTCTGACCAATGGGGCAATATGACCACCGGCACCGAGTTTATTCGCCGCAAAGCCGGAGGGGAAGCTTTTGCCATAATTTCGCCTTTGCTTACCAAGGCCGACGGTACCAAGTTTGGAAAAACCGAATCGGGTGCGGTTTGGCTGGATCCTAAGAAAACCTCGCCTTACGATTTTTACCAGTTTTGGTTGAGGGCCAGCGATCAAGATGCTGCGCGCTATGTACATATTTTTAGCCTTGCCGAGGTGGAAGATATTCAGGCTTTGATAAAAGCCCACGAGCAAGAGCCGCACAAATTGGAGCTTCAGCGGTTCTTGGCAAGAGAGCTCACCGAACGTGTGCATGGGGCAGAGGCACTTAGACTTGCTGAGCTTACCAGCGAACTTTTGTTTGGAAAAGGAACTACCGAACAATTGCAACAGCTTTCGGAAGGTGAAATTCGGGAAGTGTTTCAAGGAGTTCCTGTGCATGAAATCTCCGACCAAGCCTTCCGTTCGGCCACGAGCTTGGCAGATTTGCTTGCCGAGGAGGCTCCGGTGTTTCCAAGCAAGGGAGAGGCGCGAAGGAAAATTAAAAGTGGAGCTTTGGCGGTAAATAAGCAAAAAATTACCGAGGAAGTTGCCCCATCTTCTTTAGCTTTACTTCAGAACCGCTATTTGTTGGTTCAGAACGGAAAGAAAAACTATCATTTAATTGTGGTGTCATGAGGTATATGTTTGCCGGACTTATTTTTCTTGGATTGGCCTCTTGTGGAGGTCCGGGCATGGATAAGCCCGAACCCATTGTACTTACGGAGGCTCAACAAGCGCATATTCAGCAGCGTTTGGCCATTTATAAGGAAGTTGAATTAACGGCGGATATAAGTCATCTGGAGGCTCCATACCGAAAAATGTTGCCTTTGTTGATGGAGGCCGCAGCCATTATGGATACCCTTTTCTGGATGCAAGCCTATGGGGAACCGCATCTGTTGTTGGATCGAATTAGCGATCCTGCGGCCAAGCGTTTTACTCAAATCAATTATGGTCCTTGGGACAGGTTGGACAACAACAAGCCATTTTTACCGGGCTTCGGCGAGAAGCCTGCGGGAGCCAATCTGTATCCACAAGATGTGTCGGAGGAAGCCTTTGAATCTTGGCCGGATAGCTCCAAAAACAGCTTGTATACTTTGGTGCGCTACAGTTCTGAGCATACGCTAATGGCTGTTCCTTATTCCAAGGCCTTTGAAAAGGAATTGGGTAGAGCAGCAGCTTTGCTTGAGGAAGCAGCGGCCTTATCGCCGGATGCAGGACTGAAAACCTATTTGGAAGAGCGGGCCAAGGCCTTTACCAGCAACCGATATTACGAAAGCGACTTGGCTTGGATGGACATGAAAAGCAGTCCGTTAGATTTGGTTATTGGACCTATTGAGACTTACGAGGACAAGTGGTTTGGTCAAAAAGCGGCTTTTGAGGCCTATGTGCTTATTCGAGATCAAGAATGGAGCAAAAAGCTGGAGAAATTCACGGCCTACCTCCCCGAATTGCAGGCCGGACTTCCGGTTTCTGAGGAGTATAAGCCGGCGCTTGATGGCAGCGGCTCTGAAATTAATGCCTACGATGTAGTTTTTTATGCCGGCGATTGCAATGCAGGCAGCAAAACCATTGCCATAAATTTGCCCAACGACGAGCGGATTCAAGCCACCAAGGGCACCCGACGTTTGCAGCTGAAAAATGTAATGCGGGCCAAATACGAGCATATTTTGGTGCCCATTGCCGAAGCACTTATGGTACCCGAGCAGGTAGAGCTCATCAATTTTGATGCATTTTTTAGTACCGTAATGTTTCACGAAGTGGCCCATGGTTTGGGCATTAAAGAGGTGGTAGGAAAACCCGGTCTTTTGGTTCGTGAAGCCTTAAAAGAGCACGCCTCGGCTTTGGAAGAAGGGAAAGCCGATATTTTGGGGCTTTACATGATTCGCCAACTGCATGAAAAGGGCGAGTTGGAGAGTTCCATGGAGGCGTATTACGCCACCTTTATGGCCGGAATTTTTCGGTCGGTTCGTTTTGGTGCTGCCAGTGCACACGGTAAGGCAAATATGATGCGCTTCAACTATTTTATGGAGCATGGTGCATTTGCCAAGGACCCTGAATCAGGTAGGTATAGGGTCGATTTTTCGAAGATGGAAGAAGCCATGAAGGGTTTGTCGGAGCGTATCCTTACCATTCAAGGCAATGGCGATTATGAGGCAGCCACCGAGGAGTTGAATAAGCGCGGCAACATAAGTACCGAGTTGCAATCCGACTTAGATCGTTTGGCTGAGCTTGGGATTCCGGTGGACCTGGTGTTTAAGCAGGGTCCTGAGGTGTTGGGGCTCAACCCATGACACCGCTCCAGGAGCTTAAGCAAAACCTGACTAGCCAAAAGCAGGCGCTGCTGTTGCTTGGAATAGCGGCATGCTGTTTGGTGGTTTTGGAGTATCAGGGCAATGCTTTTTTGGCTCCGTGGGGCTCCTTGTTGAAGTATTTTGGCTGGTATGAAGCCTTTAACCATTGGTTGTATTATCATGAAGAAGCAGGGCTGCATCAGAAGCTTTGGTGGGTGGCTTGGACAGGGATTTGCTATTTGGGGATTCCTTTGCTCAGCTGTGCCTTATTGGGCCTTTCTCCCTTAAATCTTGGTTTGCGTTGGCCGGGTCTGAAGGCGCTGGTGCCTTATCTTTTGTTGTATGTTTTGGTGTTGCCTTTGGTTTTTTGGGCGGCGCACCAACCCGGGTTTCAGGCCACCTATCCTTTTTTTACCAGCCCCTTAGGGCTGAACAGTTCGGATGGCATTCGCCAACAAATAAGCTGGGAGCTTGCCTATGCTTTTCAGTTTTTTGCTTTAGAATTCTTTTTTAGAGGGTTTATAACGCTTGGACTCAAACCGGCCTTTGGTATGGCTTCGATTTTTATTATGGTGTTGCCTTACGTAATGATCCATTTTGCCAAACCGCAACCAGAAGCCTTTGGCAGTTTGTTTGCGGGATTGATATTGGGCTACATGAGTTGGAAAAGCAACAGCATATGGGGTGGTGTATTGTTGCATGTGGCAGTAGCTTGGACTATGGATGGTTTGGCGGTTTGATGGGGTAGGATGTCAGAGGAAAGAGGAGATTCCTGGGTTTTAATGTATTATGTAATTATATGAAGACGGGACATGTAGAGACGGAAGGCATTCCGTCTTTACCTCCTCATGAGAGACTGGAGGCGTCCCGTCTTTACCGTGTCGTGAGAGACGGGAGGCATCCCGTTTTTACTGCATCAATCATCATTGTGAGACGGAAGGCATTCCGTTTTTACTGCATCAATCATCATTGTGAGACGGAAGGCATTCCGTCTTTACTGCATCAATCATCATTGTGAGAGGGAAGGCATTCCGTCTTTACTGCATCGTTCATCATTGTGAGAGGGAAGGCATTTCGTCTTTACTGCATCGTTCATCATTGTGAGAGGGAAGGCATTCCGTCTTTACTGCATCGTTCATCATTGTGAGAGGGAAGGCATTCCGTCTTTACTGCATCATTCATCATTGTGAGACGGAAGGCATTCCGTTTTTACTGCATCAATCATCATTGTGAGAGGGAAGGCATTCCGTCTTTACTGCATCATTCATCATTGTGAGACGGAAGGCATTCCGTCTTTACTGCATCATTCATCATTGTGAGACGGAAGGCATTCCGTCTTTACTTCATCATTCAT
>JAUHWY010000046.1 GCA_030427255.1 Bacteroidia bacterium
CGACCACCCAAACGCAGGCTGTAGTGATTGCCGATGTGACAGCGCCTACAGCAGACCTAGCGAATTTAGCAGACATCAATAGCGAATGTGAAGTAACACCAACAGCCCCAACGGCAACGGACAACTGTGGAGGGGTTATTTCCGGAACGCCGGACATAGCATTCCCAATAACAGCAGCAGGAACCACAACCATTACTTGGACCTATGACGACGGCAATGGAAATACCGGCACCCAAAGTCAAGAGGTGATTATCCTGCCTATCGACAGCAGCATCACGGAGGTCAACGACTTTACCTTTACGGCAAATGCCTCCGGCTATAATTACCAGTGGGTCGATTGCAACAACAACCTTGCGCCCATACCGGGCGAAACAAACCAGACCTTTGCCGCTACCCAAAACGGCAGTTACGCCGTCCTTATTGACAATGGCGACTGCTCCGTAACTTCAACCTGTGTTGAGGTAACTACCTTAGGAGTGGAGGGAAGCACCTTAAACGAACTTAAGCTTTTCCCTAATCCCAGCTCAGGCAAAGTCCTGATTCACTCCTCTTTTGCATTCCAACGCATAGAAGTGATGAATGCCTTGGGGCAAGTACTGCACTCCGAAGCATTTGAAGCAACAAAAACGCGCCCGGTAATCCTTCCGGAAGCAGCAGGGCTATATTTTATCAAAATCCACGGGCAGTTCTATGAAAAGACAACCCGGATCATTAAAAAGTGAGCATGCCCTGAAATCATAAACCATAGGTTGGAACCCCAACACCTAGACACGACCACCTCGGTTGGTGTCTAGGTGTTTTTCAGGTAATGCAAAACCCTAAACATTCGTTTTTTGGGCGCCTTATCCGTCTCCGGCCATTAGCTGCCTCCTAGGGTAGCTACGCAGCCAAGCATGTCCAAGGAGCTTCCTGTGGTCGCTCTTGCCCATGCGGCTGCTGTGCACCCTAGTTCGACAGGCTAATCGGCCTCCGCCGGGGCGCGTTAAGCTCCGTTTGTCCAATTTCTTAACCTAAGAAACCCTACCTTCTACTTTATTACTTTTAAAGTTTTAAAAAACCCCTTATCCGATCGAACTTGAATCAGGTAAGTGCCGGAAGGCTTAGGAAGGGGAACTTGTAAGGCATAAGCCCCGGTAGCATACTCCTTCCACTGGCTCACCCATAAGGTTTGGCCACTTAAATCCAAAACCGCCGTTGAAAGCCGGTATGACTTTTCCAATGCTACATCCAAAAAAACTTCATCACCGGCAGGTATGGGATAAGGTGAAGAAATGCTAATATCTTGGCTTAGGGGACCGAGTTCTTCTATGCCCGTTGATAGGCCATTCAAGCTTACCTTCGCCATGTAAATATTTAAGTCCTCGTCGTTGGTCCTTCCGTCTGCCCAAAATGAGAATACGGTATGATCGGTAGCTACCAACTGGTGGTATTCTCCAATCCCAAATCCATTCCCGGCTTCGTTCGTGAATTGCCAGTCCATAGAAGCCGAGTTCAATTGCATTTCCGAAAAACTATTTCCCCCGTCGGTAGAGATCCCAAGATAAAAATCGGTGTTGGAGCTGCCCGAGGGGTAATTCCGACGGTCATACCAATCCATAACTAACACCCCTAGGTTGTTCACATAGAGGCTGGAGTAGAATTGTTGAGTCCCATCGCTGCCATTGGAATGCACGATTTTGGGACTTGACCAGGTTAAGCCTCCATCATCGGAATACATTAGATACACATCAAATATGGAAGGATCTACGGGCTCAGAGGCCGTATAGGCCACATATAACCGTCCGTCATAAGGCCCACCCGAATTATCAATGGCTGTATAAACCGTAGGTTGATATCTGTTGCTAACCTCGGGCGCATTCAATCGATAGTTGGGGAAGGACGTAAGAAAGGTTTTATGTACCAAGGTGCTTCCTCCGTTGGTATATTGTGCCACAAAAATTTGGTTGGGACTACCCCAATCCACCATGCTCAAAAATACTTCTCCATCTTTTCGAATCGAAATGCCTGGTTGATGCTCATTTGGCCCGGCCGTTATTTGGCTCGTTTGGTTTAGGCTGGAATCATAGCTGAGCAAGACAACTTCACCTAAAAATGCATTGACAAATGGAAGATAAATATTGCCCTTGTAGGGCGAATTATTGGAGCGATCTATAGCAAACCAAGGCTTATCCGTAGAAAGTTGGGTGATGGCAGTTTCCAATTGCCAACTCGCCCCACCGTCCAAAGATTTTGAAATAACGGTACTAAACCCAGCAGAAATGGTAAGATTAACCAAGTACGCATTTCCCGAGGGATCAAAGTCCAATACAGGGTCGCCTGCTCCTTGAAATCCCGGATGCACACCGGTGAATGCACTTGTTTGCCAAGTAAATCCATGATCTAGCGTGTAGTACACCTTGAGGTCGCCTGTGGTTCCGCCGTGCATGGTCGCAACAATAATGTTGTTCGAGTCTGTAGGATTAATGGCTACGTGAAATTCCGAATCAGGCAATGCAGCATCTACAACCAGCGTGTCTTGGGCTTGTAGAAAATGTATACTAAAGGTAGACGTTAGAATAAAGAAAAATTGTTTCATGGTTTCGATATGGCGATTTAAGGGTGTTTCCTTTAATCTCTGCACCCAATTTTTCAATGTACTACTTTTCTCAGAACCTTTTACATTCCTTGTTCCTGCAATGGGGAATGCTTATGTATTTGCAGCCATTGATGTTGATCGGACAGCCTTCTTTGGACACTTAGAAACCAAAAGGAGCTGATTTGTCCTTGGAAAAAGATTTTCATTCCCGGCTAACAATTGGAACCTCAGCCCAGCCATAGCCATTTAGATTTGGGCCTTTTTTCCATAGGAAAAGCAAGCTCCGTATCCGCCCCTTACCTTCGGTTCTTAAGACCCCGCACCTTAGATGCTGACCTTGTGTCAGGATCTAAGCGTCGGGGGAGCCTAGTGGCGGGCCCTCTCTTGGGGGCGGGAGGCCATTCTTTAGAGCTTTTGTATCCTAATACCTAAACCTCCCACCCCAAAACCCCCATGTAGAGATTCCCGCTTAAAATACCCATTGATAATCAGCCAATTAACTCAAGGCATGTAGAGATTTTTCCGCTTAAAAAAACACCCCACGGAGCTTAACGCGCCCCGGCGCAGGCCAATTAGCCTGCCAAAGTGGGGTGCACAGCCGCCGCCCAACTAAGAGCGACCACAGGAAGCTCCTTAGGTGGGCTTGGCGGCGTAGCTAGCCCACAAGGCAGCTAATGGCCGGAGACGGAATAGGCGCCCAAAAACTTCCCTTACCATCGCCAAGGATTCCACCATGTATTTTTCGGAGAAGTTACATGCCCATGTCGTCGTCGCCGCCGCCACCGCCGCCTCGCCGGCGCTCGGGTTTCATCTTGCCCGGGTCGCCAAATTTCCAGGTGGCTTGCACCGTAAATCGCAGGGTCATCGGGTCGCGTAAGATGTCGCCGCGGAAGGTGTCGTCTTGCGATTCAAAACGGAATCGACGGGTGTTGAAGATGTCCGAGGCGTTTACCGCCAAACTGAATTTGGCTTTGGGGAATTCTTTGCGGAAGCCTAAATCCACCCAAAAGAATTCGGAAATGCTGCCCTGTGGAAACTGCTGCGGCGCTTGATAAAATACATTGCCCTGTATTTCCCAGTTTTTGTTGGGACGATAGGCCGCCTGGCTGCGGATGTTGGCGCTGAAGTTGGTGGCCGTGAGGTCGCCGTTTTGGGTGCCGCCGTCTACGTAGTTTCTAAATAGGTTCAGGCTGAAGGTGCCCGATAGTTTTTTGCCAATCTGCGCGCGATAAACGCCCTCGAAGCCAAAGCTGGTTTCGAAGCCAAAGTTGGCGCGTTCCACCAAAGCCACGCCGTTGGTGTCTACTTGGATGATGCGCTGCATGGGATTGTTGGTGTAGCGGAAAAATCCTGCAGCATAAATGTAATGGCTTTTGATGCTTTTGGATAAGCCCAATTCAAAGGCGTCGGTGAGCTCTGGGTCGAGGTCCGGGTTGCCGCGACGTATGTTGAAGGGGTCGCTGTAGTCGGGAAAGGGGTTGAGGCTCCAAAATCCGGGACGGTTGATGCGCCGGGCATAGCCAAAACTGATTTCGGTGCTTTTGCCCGCGGTAAATTTGAGGTTGGTGGTGGGAAAGAAGTTGATGTAGCGTTTGTCAAAGGCCTGTTGGTTTCCGTCGAGGAATCCCTGAGCGATGGTGTGCTCGCTTCGCAAGCCTACTTGAAACTCAAAGCGCTTTCCAATGCCTCCGGCAAATTGCAGGTAGGCCGCAGAGACGTATTCGTCGTAACGGAAGGCGGCGGTAAGCAGGGTGTCGCGGAACCACTGGTCGGTGGCTATGTCCAAGCTGTCGGCGTCTAAATCGCTGTCGATGCGCCGGAAGTTGCCCCTGAGGCCAAATTCCAGTTTGCGAAGCCAGGTGCTGCCCAGCATTTGCACGCGATCGACCTGCGCGGTGTACACTTGGCTTCCGCGGAACCGTTGGGTGCGGCTGATTTCTGAGGTTTGGGTCAGGGGAAGTCCGGTGGGGTCGTAGTCGGTTTGGTTGAAGGTGCCGGCGTCTAAATCGGAGTAATAGCTGGCGCTGAGGCTGCTGTTCCATTCCGAGCCTTTCACCTTGCCTTTGTTGGTCCAGTTGATGGAGGCGTCGACGTTCCAACCGTCTTCGGTGCTTTCTATTTCGCGGAGGTAGCGTCGGTAGGGGCTGTCGGTGCTGTCGCGGAACTCGCTGTTGAGGGTTTCGGGATTGTTTTCCCAGCGGGGGCCTGCTAGGTAGTTAAGGCTTATGGAATTGCGTTCGTCGGGGCTGTATTCTACGTTTCCGGAAAGGTTTACCCCTATGTCCCAGCGTTCGCCTTCAAAGTCCTGGTCTTGGGTGAAGCGGTCGGTGCCGGGCACAAAGGTTTCGCGTAGGGTGTAGCCTTCCACCGGGCGCAGGGATTGCCGGGCACCCAAATTGGTGCTGAGGTTCCATTTGCCTTTTTTGAGGTTCCAGTTTCCCGAAATATTGCTGTTGGCGGGCCAACCACCGCCCAGGCTGATTTGCCCGAAACTGCCGTCCTCCCGATTGGTGCGGGTTATGACGTTGATGATGCCGGCCATGCCTTCGGCATCATAGCGCGCGGAAGGAGAGGTAATGAGTTCGATGCGCACGATGCTGGCGGCGGGGATTTGGGCCAGGATTTGGCTTCGGTTGTCTACCGTTAGTCCGGAGGGTTTTCCGTTGATGTAAACGATGAGTTGGTCGCTGCCGCGAACGGAGATGTTGCCGTCCACATCCACTTGAACGAGCGGCACTTGCCGCAGGGCATCGAGTGCGGAGCCTCCGGTGGCGAGTACGCTCTTTTCTACGTTAAAGATTTTTCGGTCTACGCCCAATTCCATGAGGGCACGTTGTTCTTCCAGCTCAAATGCATCGAGTTTTGCTGCTGCGGAGCTGAGCGAAACCTTAGATAAAAAGCCGGAAATTTGGTTGGCATCGAGGGTGTCGCTCAGTTTTTGGTAGCCAATGGCACTGACTTGCACCACAAAGCTGCCTTTGCCTCTAAAATCCAGTTGGAATTGTCCGGCGGAGTCGGCCATAGTGCCTTGGAGTTTGCTGTCGCCCAATTTGTTAATAGCTACCGAAGCAAAGGGTACGGGTTTTCCGGACTTGGCGTCGACAATGCTGCCTTGGATGGTGGTTTGCGCTTGGCTTTGCAGGAAAGTAGCTGCCCAAAAGAGCAGCGCCAAACACGCGAAAGCTTTACGATGTAATGAACATTTACTCCTCATCAGGCCGTAAAATTGGGGATTCTTGGCTAACATTTGAATTTGTGGCCGATTTCTTAGCGACTTTTAACAGTACCAACAGCAAGTTGAGCGGATTGGTTTTGCCTGGATATCGCTTTTCTCTGTGCTGATGTTTTTTAGCGGAAATTCAACAAGCCGGGCAGTGTAGTTTTGGTAGGATTTTCTTAAGAGACCGTTTGCGCGTTGTGTTTTCAAGTTTATAACCCTGACCGAAGCGTCAGGGGTTTAAGGCACGGACAAATCGAAAGGCCACTGACGCTGCGGTCAGGGCAGGCCGGAGTTTACTAATGGTAAATGAGGACCTTAAGATTTGGCCGTAACGCCAAGTCGCCGCCAGAATAGCAGCGCGTCAACGGTCTCTTTACTTTTTTCTGAAGAAAATTTCCATAGGAACTCCGGTAAAATCAAAGCGTTCCCGCAATTTGTTTTCAATAAACCGCTTGTAAGGCTCCCTCACGTACTGCGGTAAGTTGCAAAACAGCGCAAAGGCCGGATAAGCGATGGGCAGTTGGGTAATGTATTTGATTTTGATGTATTTGCCTTTGTATGCCGGGGGCGGCGTGTCTTGAATGATGGGCAGCAGATAATCGTTCAGTTTGCTGGTGCTGATTTTTCTGCTGCGGTTTTGGTACACTTGCACGGCTGCCTCCAAGGCTTGGTAAATCCGCTGTTTTTGAGGAACGGAAGTAAACAAAATGGGCACATCGCGGAAGGGTGCAATTCTGTGCAGAATGGCTTCCTTAAAGGTGTCCATGGTGTGGTTGTCCTTGTTGATTAGGTCCCATTTGTTGACCAGAATCACCACCCCTTTGTGGTTTTTTTGAATGAGGCTGTAAATGTGCAGGTCTTGGTTTTCGATGCCTTGCTGGGCATCAATCATGAGCAAGCAAACGTCGGCCTTTTCAATGGAACGAATGGAGCGTAGGGTGGAATAGAACTCCAAATCTTCCTGCACCTTTGATTTTTTGCGCAGTCCGGCCGTATCTACCAAAATGAAATCGAATCCATAGGCATTGTAGTGGGTGTCGATGGAATCGCGTGTGGTGCCGGCAATGGGGGTCACAATATTGCGTTCTTCGCCCAAAAAGGCGTTGGTGATGGAGCTTTTGCCCACGTTGGGTCGACCCACCACAGCTATGCGAGGCAGCTGCGCTTCTTCTTCTTCCGGCCCTTTGTTGGGGAGCAGTTCTACTAAGGCATCAAGCAGTTCTCCGGTGCCGGAGCCGTTGATGGAGGACAAGCAAAACACTTCGCCCAAGCCGAGTCCATAAAAGAGTTGCGCTTCGGCAATGCGTTCAAAATTATCTACCTTATTGGCTACAAGCATAACGGGCTTGCCGGCTTTCCGCAAAATGGAAGCCACGGTTTCGTCGAGGTCCGTGATTCCGGTGGTGGTGTCCACCACAAAGATAATGAGGTCGGCTTCGGAGAGCGCAATTTCGACTTGAGCCCGAATGGCGGCTTCGAACACATCGTCGGAGCCGTGTACGTATCCGCCGGTATCGATCAAAGAGAAGGTTTGCCCCTGCCAATCGGCTTTGCCGTAGTGGCGGTCGCGGGTAACTCCCGAAAATTCATCAACAATGGCTTGCCTACTTTGAGTGAGCCGATTAAACAGCGTGGATTTTCCCACGTTTGGACGGCCAACAATAGCCACAATATTTCCCATAACTGGTGCAAAAGTAGTCACAAGTCTTGACTTGGTTGAAAATGATGAATGGTAAATGATGAATGATGAAGTAAAGACGGAATGCCTTCCGTCTCTCATGACGCGGTAAAGACGGGGAATGGAGAATGATAAATGATAAATGATGAATGATAAGTGATGAATGATGAAGTAAAGACGGAATGCCTTCCGTCTCTCAAGGACGAGGTAATGATGAAGTAAAGACGGAATGCCTCCCGTCTCTCAAGGACGATGTAATGATGAAGTAAAGACGAAATGCCTTCCGTCTCTCAAGGACGAGGTAATGATGAAGTAAAGACGGAATGCCT
>JAUHWY010000002.1 GCA_030427255.1 Bacteroidia bacterium
CCCAACACGTCGGGGAGAAATACTGCGGAAGGTCAAATTGCAGACTCGCTGAATACCAAAGGTTTGTACGGGATGTTTAGGCACCCTTTGTATGTGGGCAACTTTTTAATGTGGTTAAGCATATGTCTTTTGGTTGGCTCTTTTTGGTTTAGCGTGTGCTTTATTGCGGCCTTTTGGTTGTATTACGAGCGTATCATGTATGCCGAAGAGCAGTTTTTAAGGCGCAAGTTTGGCTCGGTGTATTTAGATTGGGCTCAACAGACACCGGCCTTTGTGCCAAAGACTTTAAAATGGAGTCGTCCTCAGCATGCTTTTTCATGGAAAAGAGTGCTAAAAAAGGAGAAAAATGGGCTTTTTGCCTTGTTGCTTTTGTTTTGGCTGTTTCTGTATGCCCATTCTTGCCTAATGGCAGAAGCGTGGTTGCTCCCCCTAAATGGTTGGGCCTATGCCGCCCTCGCCTCTGCGCTTTTGTATTTGGTTCTTAAATGGATGAAATACCAAACCAGCTGGCTCCGGGAGTAGGGTGAAACACGTTGTTGCCCTTGGTTAACCGAGCATTGCTTTTGGGAAGCTCAAATCCTTATGCTCTGTTCGAATACGGGTTAAGTGCTCTGCAGTTTTGTCTAAGGTAAACCGGATTTCATCTTCGGTATGGTCGCTTGTTATAAAAAAGCGCAAACGGGCCGCCTCATCCGGTACCGCCGGATACAAAATAGGTTGCACATTTATGCCTTCCTTAAACAAGGCGTCGGCCAGCAGCAAGGCATGGGCAGAGTTGCCGGTAATAATAGGAACTACTGCAGTTCCATTGCTTGGTCCTGTATCCAAACCTCGGGCTTTGGCTCCTTCAAGAAATAGTTTGGAATTGGCTTGACAGGCATGTGCCCTCCAAGGCTCTTCCATCATAATACGTGTGGTAGCTAATGCCGCCGCAGCATTTGCCGGACTTATACCCACGGAATACACAAAGCCCGGAGTGTTGTATTTAAGAAAACGAATCAAGGAATGTCTGCCGGCAATATAGCCCCCGCAGGAAGCAAAACTCTTGCTAAAGGTGCCCATCCATAAATCAACATCGTTGGGGTCGATATTAAAATGCTCTCTAACTCCCAGTCCATTGGGGCCGATAACACCCATACTGTGGGCTTCATCTACCAGCAACAAGGCTTGATGCTTTTTCTTAATCTCGATGAATTTGGGCACATCTGCAATGTCGCCGTCCATGCTGTAAACCCCTTCAATAGCAATGAGGACTCGTTCGTAATCGGCCCTATTGTCTTCAAGAATTTTATCGAGTGCTTCCCAGTCTTCATGAGGGAAGGCAATTCGTCGGGCACCGGAGAGAACAGCACCTTCAATGATGCAATTGTGAGACAGTTCGTCATAAACAATCAAGTCTTTCCCCTGGCGCATCATATGGCCAATTACCGTTACATTGGTGGCGTGTCCACTAACCAGTGTAATTGCGTCTTCGGTGCCGATAAGCTGGGCCAAGGCTTGTTCCAATTGCTGGTGCAAGGGTTTCTCACCTGTGGCAATTCGTGAGGCAGAAACAGAGGTGCCATAGGCCTGAACAGCATCTTGAGCTGCTTTTGAGACCCTGGGGTCACCAGAAAGCCCAAGGTAATTGTAGGAAGAGAAGCTTATGAGGTCTCTTCCACCAATTTGGGTGCGGTTGTTTACAATCGTTTCGTTTACGCGGAAGTATGGATTTTCCACATGAAGCATTCCCAAGGTTTGAAATTGGGCATCCAAGGTTTGAACCTCAGGAAACTTAGAAAAGTCGGCAAATTGAGCAAAGTCCTTATTTGAGGAACTGCTTTGGCTTTGCGTTTGAGCTGCAGCCGCGGCTTTTTCGGCCTTTTCGCGAAGCATCTTCTTTAGTAGTTCGCGCTTTTCTTCTGTGCTTAGTGGTTTCTGATCTGCCATACCATTCGTTCTATGCGTAATCGCCCTCAAAAATACGAAATCAAGCCAATCGGCCTTTAGGCAATTAGGGGTTAAAAAAATTGTGTAGGAGGCGTTCTACGTCTTCTTTTGCTTTGGGGAGCCTATCGTTCACCACAATACCATCAAAAAAACGATAGGCATCGATCTCATGAAAAGCCTTTGATACACGGGTTAAGATAGCAGCTTCTCCATCAGTTTTTCTTTGCCGCAGTCTTTTTTCCAATACATCAATGCTCGGAGGCATTACAAAAACAGAAAGCGCTTGATCTCCATAAATGCGTTTTAGGTTTAATGCTCCCTTTACATCTACATCGAATACCACATGATGTCCTTTGGCCCAAATACGGTCGACCTCCGACTTTAAGGTGCCGTAAAAATGGTCAGGATAGACCTCTTCCCATTCTACAAAAGCCTCTTGGTCAATATACTCTTGAAAATCTTTACGGGAGATAAAGTAATAGTCTTTTCCATGTACTTCGTGTGACCTAGCCGGCCTTGTTGTTGCAGACACACTAAATTCCAGGTCACGAAAAACCGAGAGTGCATGCCGAGAAATGGTAGTTTTACCGGCACCGGAGGGGGCTGCAAATATGACAATTCGACCTTTCAAAGGGTATTGAGCACTTGCTCTTTAATTTTTTCCAAATCGTCTTTCATTTCCACCACAACCCGCTGGATATTGGCTTCGTTGGCTTTGGCTCCAAGGGTGTTGATTTCCCTTCCCATTTCTTGGGCAATAAAGTTGAGTTTTTTACCGGAGGGCTCCTGACTTCCCATGGTTTCCAAAAAATAGCTACAATGGTTGGATAGCCGAACTTTTTCTTCTGTTATATCCAGCTTTTCCAAATAATAGATAAGCTCTTGCTCAAAACGGTTCTGGTCAACAGATGCTTCCAATCCCAGTTCCTTTAGAGCTTTCAAAAGTCGATCACGGGTCCTTTGTTTCCGTTCTTGCTCTAAGGGAGCAATGCTATTCAATTTGCTGCTTATGGCCTCTACCAACTCTAAAAAAGTATTCTCCAGTACTTCACCTTCGGCTCTGCGGTGCCTCATTAAAGCATCAATTGCTTCATCCAATGCCTTTGAAACTTCGTTCCATTCTTCTTCGGATAAACTTTCTTCCACACTTTCTACCACATCAGGCATACGCATAGCAATGGCCAAAAAGTCATTGCTTTCGATTTTGTGCAACTTACCCAAATCTTGCAATTGCATCAGGTACGTTCCTACCAATTCCTTATTGATTCGTTGACCATGGCCGGAAGAGGATAGCTCCACATTAATCCAACAATCAATTTTACCGCGCTCCAAGCGCTTTCCAATCCTTTGTCGAATATCGGCTTCCTTGTCTCGTATAGCAGGGGGTGCTTTAAATACGAAATCGAGGTTTTTGCTGTTTAAACTGCGCAGTTCTATGGAAACCTTAAAATTCGGTAAGCTTGCTGTAGCTTTTCCAAAACCGGTCATTGAGTATATCATTCCGGCTCAATTTATTACTTGAAGTGATTGCCCAACCTTTATGAAAGCGGCAATGGCTTTATCCAATTGTTCTTTGGTATGTGCGGCACTAAGCTGCACCCGAATACGCGCTTGGCCTTTGGGCACTACGGGGTAGTAAAATCCAATCACATATATTCCTTCCTCCAACAGAGCCTCTGCAAACTTTTGACTGAGCGGAGCATCGTACAACATAATGGGAACGATAGCAGCATCCCCCGGTTTAATATCAAACCCGGCAGATTCCAGTTTGCCGCGCAAATAGGCAGTATTTTCCATCAACCGATCCCTTAATTCGGTAGTTTCACTCAGCATGTCAAAAACAGCTATACTAGCACCTACAATACTAGGGGCAAGACTATTGGAGAATAAATAAGGTCGGCTACGCTGCCTCAACAAATCAATAATCTCTTTAGGTCCCGTAGTAAAACCGCCCATAGCACCGCCCAAAGACTTACCCAAAGTTCCGGTGATGATATCTACCCTTCCCATGACATTATGGTACTCGTGGGTGCCTCTTCCGGTTTTTCCAATAAATCCTGTGGCATGGCACTCGTCCACCATTACCAAGGCGTCATAGGCATCTGCCAAATCGCAAATTTTATCCAACAAAGCAATGTCCCCGTCCATGCTAAATACACCATCGGTAACGATAATACGATACCGTTGCGCTTGAGCATCTTTTAGGCATTGCTCCAAAGCATCCATATCCGAATGAGCATATCTATATCTCTTAGCCTTACACAGTCGAACTCCATCAATGATAGAAGCATGGTTTAAGGCGTCCGAAATAATGGCATCCTCCTCGGTAAAGAGCGGTTCAAAAATGCCCCCATTGGCATCAAAAGCCGCGGCATACAGTATGGTATCTTCTGTACCTAAAAACTTGGCAATCTTTTGCTCTAAGGTTTTATGAATGTCTTGGGTTCCGCAAATAAAACGTACTGAAGACATCCCAAAGCCATGGCTTTCTAAGGCAGCATGAGCCGCTTCCAGCACCCTTGGATGTGAAGAAAGACCTAAGTAATTATTGGCACAAAAATTCAACACTTTACTTCCGGTCGAAAGCTGTATTTCTGCATCCTGTGGCCCGGTAATAATGCGCTCTCGCTTGTAAAGGCCGGCCTCTTCAATTTCCTTAAGCTCCCTTTGTAAGTGCGTTTTAATGGCTCCGTACATACCGTTGGATTTTGGGTGTCAAAGGTAGGTAATTTTTACGCCTCCAAAGGCACTTAATGCTTTCTGCACATTAGTACTCCTATGAGAAATAGTAACCTAGCCTTTTAACCCAAGCTGGGTATCATGCCTATGCTCCTAAAAACTATGGTTTTACCACACGAAAGGGAGGTGTCCCCAAATGATTCGACCGCCATACATATACCCCAGCAGGCAAGGAAGGTAGTTCTACTCGATCAAAATTTCCTGAATATACTTCTCGTCCCTGCATATCAAATAGCTTATAGGTCTTATGACTGCATGGCACCTGTAGTACATCGCCCTCAAACCAAGGGACACAAACTTGGGCGTCACCATCACAGTGAAGCTCCTGAATCCATAATTTTTCAATGGATTTATTGGGAAATACCATCACCAAACGTCCGTAGCCCTCGTGATTTACCAATTTTTCGGTTAAGCAAAACTCAGTATAAGGTGGATACCAAGCTTGTACCCTTTGCCAACTAACTAAATCTTGGCTTTGCTCAAATACCAAATACGCTGCTCCTGCCCAACCCACCAACGATCCACACAGGCCTTCTTTGCAATCCCAGCTTAAATTACCCAGCCAGGGATGCAAAGGTTGATCGGGATACTTGGTGCCACTTCCAAATTTTGGGTTCTTTTGGAAAGAGGAGGAGTCCGTATTTGAAATGGATGTAGGATCCATTACCCAAAAAACGCTGTCGCCTTCTTGATATTGGCCATAAGGCATAACAAACCACCCTTGGGCATCGTTCCAACCCAAAAGTCGAAGCTGATGGACCGGAAGAGTTTGATCTACAGGGTGCTTCACTTGAATCTGCCATTTCCCACCCAAACAACGCAAAGGATCAGGCTCAACCGGGTGCTCCCAATATCCCGGCTCTAAAAAATCTACCACCATACCATGAATGGGTCCTGTAGAATCTATTAGAGGTAGTCCTACCGGATCGGGCACCGGAGCATCGACAAAGCGAAGGTCAAGATAGCCTCCTAAATCCGGAGCTTGCTGAGCTCGCAATACCACGGGTGCAGGCTCCAAACCACCCAATGGGAATAGTCGTGCATTGCTGTCCGACCGCTCCCAATACCAACCAAACCATCCTTCTATATGCGCCTCGCTAACCTCAAGTTTTGGTTCATCGTACCACAAAGATGGGCCAAGGCGGAGGCGACTTAGCTCCGAGACTTCTACTTTTCCCGAACGCAAGTCCAGAAAATCATTTACAACAACTTGTGGGTTTTGAAGGAGTAAAGCATGCGAAGTTTCCACAAAAAGCCCTGACAAATGGACTTCATTTCCCTGCCAGATCATGGGGGAGCGACCTGTGATGTGAATTCTGGCCGTACCACCTGGAAACGGGTCAGAGGCCTCGTTTTTCCAGTCCAAACCATGCATGTGCCAAACCAAGGAAGTGTCCATGACTATCCCTGCGGAACCGCTACTTACAAAAACTGCTTGGGGGGAGACTGTTTTAAAGGACCCTCCTGTTATGGTAACACACAGAAGAAGCCCTTGTAAACAGGTCTTCATTTCTCAAAATTAAAAAGTTCGTATCAAAAAGTCAAGCTTTTCGAAACCTTCAAAATTTACCTGGAAATCTTGATTTGCCCAAAGCAAGGAATTAAACCAGGCCTGTACGATACTTTTTGCTTTTCCTGTATTTAGCAGCCACACGGAATTCCCAAAAAATCAGACAGACAAGCAATAAGGCCTCTACAATGAAATAGGCTTTATCGTACACCGATATTTCCACCCAAAACAACCAAAGCAGCACCAAGGTGCCAAACAAATAGGCAGAATTTGCCAAAGCCATCACTTCCAAATACCTCCACACCCCCTTATGCATAAACCAAGCTACTCCTAACGCAAATACGGCAAAACACATGGCGATTCCTGACAAAGGAACCAAAATGCTTGAAGGCATTTGAAATGGAGGTTGGAAACCCATCAATACAAAACCCAGCATTAGGCTAGACCAAAATGCCCCAAGCCCGTCAAGGGCCAATAAATTTCTGGCTTTATTAAATCTCATGAAGTTTAGGTGTTGGTTTTCAAATGTAGGGGAAAGAAGCCAAACGGACTCCAAGCAAAGTGTCAAATCGGCTTAAAGATTGGCCTATATAGACATTTATTTACCCTTCGGAAGGGAATGCTCGTCATCGGCCTTTAATGAAACATTCCTACCCTTAATTCCATTCGTTTTTCTTTCTTAATCCAAATCCGCTTAATAAAAAAATATACCACTTTTGTCTCATGAGATTCTTCGCATTTCCTTTACTATTGCTTGTATTCTTTTGCTCATGTGGTGGTGGACAAAAGCAAATGAGCCCTTATACCCAATACCAAGGATATGCTCAAGGCACCACATTTACTATCCGGCACAGTGGTTCCGGAGAGTTTTTGGATTCCATCCAATTCATCTTAGAACAAGTAGATCAAGCCCTTTCTTTGTGGCAAGACAGCTCTTGGATTAGTCAATGGAATCGAGGTGTTCAAGCCCCAAGTCCTGCTTATGCTTCCGAGTGCCTGCAATTGGCATTAGAAGTTGGAGACTTAACTCAGGGAGCCTATGATCCAACCATGTTGCCTTTATCTCGCTTTTGGGGCTTTGGCGACAGCTTATTTGAAGCTCCCGGCTTGGTGAGACAGGAACACATAGATTCCATGACAAATATGGTAGGCTTTAAAACCTGCCTCAACTTAGATAGCTTGCCTATTGTTCAGCGAAAATGCAAAGGCACTTTGCTCGATTTAAACGGTATTGCCCAAGGTTACTCCGTTGATTTATTAGCTGCTCTTTTAGATAGAAATGGGGTTATGGACTATATGATTGAGCTGGGCGGAGAGGTGCGGGCCAAAGGCCAAAACCCCTCCCTCAATGATTGGCAAATCGGGATAGACAAACCCAAAAACTCATTAACCGAAGACCGTCCACTTCAAGCTGTGGTTGCCCTCCAAAACACCTCATTAGCTACTTCAGGGAGCTACCGTAAATATTATGAAAGAGATGGAAAAAGATTCAGTCATGTACTTGACCCTGCCACCGGCAGGCCTGTTTCCCATCAGTTGCTAAGCGTTTCGGTAATGCATCCCTCCTGTGCCATGGCCGACGGTTTAGCCACCGCACTCATGGTCATGGGGCCTACGAAAGCACAGCAATGGGCCCAAAAACACCAAGAAACCGGGGTGTATTTAATTTATTTGGACCATACCGGAACACCTAAAACTTGGGCGAGCCAAAAAATCAAAAGCTATATTAGTGAGTTGAACTAATTTCTACTCTAAACCAACCTCACTAATGGAATGAATTGGGATATTAACACCGCTTTTGAGGGTTACATAATGCGGCGAAAGCTGCCATACGGTGGTAATTACCATTCGGGGTCCTTCTTTGGTATAAAAAGTAATGCGCACTTTAGAATGGTAATTGTTCCCTAACATCAGGGCCTTAGTAAGCATATGGTAACGTGCCTTGCGATCTTCTTCACGCATTAAAACGTCTTCACGCGAAAAACTAAGCTGTGGTACTTGCTCTTTTGCAATGGTCTCTACGGACATAGGTTAATGAATTAGATATAAAAATTACCGCTTTTTTTTCATATCTCCAAATTTGTTCAGCCCTGAGCCCCTCTTTTTCCACCTCCGGATCAGCCTTATATTCACTTTTTTTGAAACCCATAACTAAACCGGAAGCAAGATCCTAAGCAGAAAGTTTAAGCTCCTCTCCTTAAAAATTTCAAGCCTTCCCATTAGTCTTTACCCTACATGCTTGGCTTCTTGTCTCACCAAAGCTTATCAAACACTCAAACCTAGCCCTCCATGAAACCCAAGCATTTCCTTACTTTTAGGCGCAATTCTGTAACCGGGCCATGACCTTTTCTTCTATAGCTTTTCTATTTTATTTCCTCCCGGCTTTCTTGGCGCTGTATACCCTTTTACCATCCAAACATCGCAATAATGTGCTGGTTGGTGCCAGCCTTCTTTTTTATGCATGGGGTGCACCCGTGTTTGTCTATTTATTGCTGCTTTCTTGCGGCATAGATCATTTACTGCTTAAAGCAAGAGAGAAGGCCAAAAGCCCTAAAACAAAAAAACTATGGTGGCTTGCCACGCTCTTGCCCAACATTGGCCTGCTTCTCTATTTTAAATATGCCAACTTCTTTTACGAAAACCTTCAATTGGCTTTTCAAACCTTGGGAAGCGACTTAGGTTCATGGAAAGAAGTGGCCCTTCCTATTGGCATATCCTTTTACACCTTCCAAAAAATAAGCTACCTCGTAGACATTCGCCGTAAGGATGCCCAACCCGTTCGCAGCTTTCGCGATTATCTACTTTACATCCTTTGTTTTCCTCAACTCATTGCGGGCCCCATCGTTCGTTATCAGACCATAGCACTTGAAATTCAAAGCCGAAGCTTTACCGTTGAAAACCGTGTTCAAGGCCTGTTTCGATTTGGCATCGGACTGCTTAAAAAGTTGCTTATTGCCAATAATCTGGGAGCATATGCCCAGGGCATATTCTCCGGAGAAACGCTCTTTTTTGGCCAAGAAACAGCCGCCCTCGCCATACTTGCCTATGCTTTTCAAATATACTTTGACTTTTCTGCCTATTCCGATATGGCCATAGGCTTAGGGCGTTTCATGGGCTTCCATTTTCCCGAAAATTTTAACAGTCCCTATATTTCTACCTCCATCACAGAATTTTGGAGACGATGGCATATGACGCTTAGCGCTTGGATGCGCGACTACCTCTACATCCCATTAGGCGGCAATCGAGTAAAATCTCCGCTGAGACTTTACGCCAACCTTTCTTTAGTCTTTCTTATTTCGGGATTTTGGCATGGCGCCTCTTGGAATTTTGTACTCTGGGGCGCCATCCATGGTGCGCTTTTGGTGGTAGAACGACTGGGTCTGGCCAAAGTCCTTGCCAAATTGCCGGCCCTGGGTTGGCTATGGACCTTCCTTTGGGCTTGTTTGGCTTGGATTCCTTTTGCCTCGGCCGATGGATCACAAAGCCTTAAGGTGCTGCGCATTTTGTTGGGCCAAGAGTTGGCAGAAGAGCCCTTTATCCACCCGGAACCTTGGTTCTGGTCCTCCTTTGTCCTGGCCTTGTGCTTTTCCTTTTGGAGCGCCATTCCTATCCTCAAGCGCTTAGAGCAGCGCATCTTTGAACCCAACTTTTTGAGCAAAGGCCACCTACAAACCCGCGCTTTACTTTGCATCCTCATGCTATGCATCGCCTATGCCGTTCTTTCGGCCACCGATTTCAATCCCTTTATTTATTTTAGGTTTTAATGCGCAAATCCATAAAAACATATGTCCAAAGACCCGATGTATGGATCTTGGCGGCATTATTCTTGCCTTTGCTTCTACATCTTTTTCGCTTTGGCCATTTGCATCGCCTCCAAGGAGCCATTTATCCGCCTCCTGTGCCTAAAATAAGCCTGCAAGCTTGGCACCAAGGAAACATGCAACATCAAACCGAAGCCTGGCTCAAGCATTATGCCGGAGGACGTGGCCCAATGCTGCGGCTCAACAATGAGTTCATGTACCTTGCTTACGATCTCGCACGGGCCGGGGGCGTAAAAACCGGCTACCATGGCGAACTCTACGAAAATGCCTACTGGGAAGATGCGCTAGGCATATATCAACCCAAAAACCTCCATGCAGCCATGGACAGCATCCAAATTTGGACCCGGTGGTGGAACCGTCTGGAGCAAAACGGCACAAAAATGCTCTTTATTGCAGCCCCCAGCAAAGCCATTCACCGACCGCAAAACCTACCCAACCTAAGCCACCCAAATGCCAATTACCATTGGCTTAAAACCCATGCGCCACAGGCCACTACCCATCTCTTGGACGTTCAGAGCTGGTTTGACCAAGCTGCGGACACAGCCAAGTATCCCTTAATCCCAAAACACGGCATACATTGGTCTTATTATGGAGAACAACTTTTCCTCGACTCTCTGCTGAAGCGAATGGAAGCCTTAGGATTGAAAGGGTTGCCGGAGCTTCGATTCAAAGGCATAGAAACCAGCCATTGGGCTCGCTTTCGAGACGACGATCTAGAAAAAGGGATGAACCTTATTTTCAATCGGAAAGACGAAGCGCTTGCGTACCCAATCCCTGATTTAAAGCAAGGAACCACACCCCCGGAAGCCAAAGTTCTGGTCATTTCCGACAGCTTTTACTGGGGAATTTTCAACGCCGGACACCCCAGCAAAATGTTTGCTGAACACGAATTTTGGTACTACTATGGCAGCCGATTTCCCAAGCCAAAGCAAGGGTCCTCTGACCTACTTGCTCTAAGCCCAAAAGAACGTCGCGCCTACCTGGAATCACGCGACCTTATTATTTGGATATCTACCTCGCCCAATTACTGGAAAATGGGCCTACGTTTTCTTGCCGATCTGCACCGTATGGCTCCGGAATTAGGAGTGGGGAATGGTGAATGATGAATGGTGAATGGTAAATGATAAATGGTAAATGATAAATGGTGAATGATAAATGGTGAATGATAAATGGTGAATGATAAATGGGGAATGATGAGGTAAAGACGGGACATTTCCCGTCTCTCAATGATAATTAAAGACGCAACATCTTGCGTCTCATTTTTTTGGCCGCCTTATCCTGCTGTCAGCGGTAGTGCCCCGTCTCCGGCCCACGGTATGAGGCCGCTCCGGGGTCTTCGTCCCTCAGCCTCCTCGCCAGGCCGCATACCGGGGCCCGAGCCGGGTCAGCTACCTGCTTCCATCAGGGGCGGGGGAATACCGTACTTTCTAAAATGGTCGGGCACATTCAGGAAAAGAGTTCTTTTATTTGAGGCTTGGTCAAGCCGGCTTTTTTAGAGGGGGCGATTCAACCAAAAGTTTGCCGATCGGCTATAATTCGCTGCTTCAAGTGGTCTGCACAACATATTTAGTTAAGTTTTATAAACCGAAAGTGTTAAATTAGCCCGATCCGGTCAAGAATCAAACGGACCTTAACCCGTCTCCATTGAATTAGTCAATCATTGGGCGTAGGAATTTCCTGAGGTCCGGAACAAACCGCTTTGAGGCCTTAATGTCGGAAAATGCTGTTCGCCTAAGCTTCCAAAGTGGTCTTTGGGTAATTAAACCAAAGGGGGAAAACGGAAGCTGTCCTTTCGTTCAGCACCATTGACCAGCAAGGAAAACGCAGCCAAGGTTGAAACCTGATTTTTTTTGAAGGTAGAAACTTGTTAGAAGGAATTAGAGACACACCCCTAAATACCTTCACCAGTTTGGCCAACTTAGATTGCCGACAACTAAGGACAGGCGGGAATCTTAAAGGATAGGGATTGACTACCAGAGCATTCAAAAGTTTTTTGATCGGGATCCTTAGGGAGGTGTTTTCCCACGGAGGAAGAGTAGCCACTGCCGTAGAGGTTTCCATTTAAGGCTCCGTAAAGCTTTATCTCCATGGAATGGCATTGCAAAGGCACAAAATCCCCTTCAGAAAGCCTCAAATCAACGGTAAGGTGGTTTGGATAATTCTCTCTAAAAGCCATGCAAGAGGTTTTGAACTTAGCTAACGGCTTTTTATCGCTTTTTGAATCGTAGGTAAAAATTTCACGGCCTGAAGCTAAAATCCGAAGCCTTACCCTGCCTTCTGTTGCTATGGTATCGTTGGGGGTAGTGGGTAAAGGTGGGCTAAACTCTCCTGCCCAATAAACCCATCGAATTTTATCTGGCATAGGTTCATTAATACAGTCCTGTTTACCAAAATCGTAACAGCTTGGATGCAAAGCCAACTCCACCGAATCTTCTGCCGGAGGAGAGGGAACTAGGATGGGCTCTTCCACCTGATGCGTGCAAGCCATGAGGCTTAAACAGGAAACAACACACAAAACACCTTGGATGCTTAACATAATAGGGCGATTTTATGAGTAAAAATACACATATCAGTTGAATTCTGCAATAGAAAAAGCCCCTTGATGCATTGTGTTTTCAAATTAATAACCCTGACTCAAGGATACTGACCAAAGCGTCAGCAGGAAGCCTCAGAGTGGAAGTCCATGACCAAAGCGTCAGGAAAGAACCACCGTCTGAATCGCAACTCGTCCACAGGCTCATCCCTCAACTACCCGCATGTTCCCACAAAGAGCGTGGAAAGCATCCTAATTCCTTTGTATCTGCTATCTGTTAGCCTCCAAACTTGCTAAAAAAACGTTCGTATCAAAATGTACCGATTATATGCAAGTTGGCCAATATTGCTTGTACAAACAATATTGTCTGACTATCTTCGTTCAAATGATAAATAATATTATCAAATGATAGACGAGGAAAAAAAGACAACTACAGGACATTATGAACAACTTCTTGAAATTTTAGGGAAAAAGTACATCCGTTCTAAAATAGAAAGCCCATTTGACTTCATCACAATTGCTTCCCAAGGTGTCAATGCAAAAGTTATTATAAACTTTAGAAATCATTTTGACATCCCTAGATCTTATGCCGCTGAGTTGCTAAATGTCTCTGAACCCACTATCTACAGGTGGATTCGCAACAACAAAAAATTAGACCGAAACTACTCAGTTCTACTATTTGAACTTGCAGATTTGTTTCTATACGGTTCAGAAGTTTTTGAAAGTAGACTCAACTTCTTCAAATGGCTGGAGCTACCAAATACTGCACTTGGAGGCTTAGAACCAAAAGAGCTTTTGGAAATTCCAGGGGGAATAGCAAAAGTGAAAGAATTATTAGGAAGGATCGAACACGGGGTTTACAGTTGATTTAAATATGATTGTTTATCGAATAACAAAATCAAATCGAGCTTCGGATATAAGTGGAACCGGGGCTGCCTTAAATCCAGGAAGGTGGAACATGAAAGGGACACCGGTTCTTTACACTGGTGAAAGTAAGGAAATCGCGCTGCTTGAGAACATAGTTCACATTCCTCCTTTACTTACCCCAAAATTGGATATCCTTACCATCGAAATTCCAAACGATTCAATTACCAAGTTGGACATCGATGATTTGCCGTCGAATTGGCTACAGTTTCCCGCACCTACCATATTATCAGAGATAGGTCAAAAATGGGTGGATGAAGGCAAATTTTTAGCACTCAAAGTTCCAAGCTGTATCATACATTCGTCATTTAATGTTATTCTTAACTGTTCTTACAAGGACTACGTGAAAAAAATCAAAATAATTGACCAAAAAGAGTTTTACTTTGATTCAAGGCTTAGAAAATAACATGTGCCAACAACTAAGGTTTTCTTTGGCCTGCAAGGCCAAGCATGAAGCCGCTGTAGAACTCTTTGGCTGCTCAAAGGGCCGACTCCTCTTTGAGGAGGGAATGAATAAATCCATTCTAATATCGAAGAAAACTAAGCATAGCCAACCCCATCGCTTTAATAGTTTAAAGCCTGAAATTATGCCAATTCACTTAATAAAAACTGAATTTACACAAATTAGCCCAAGAACAAGGTAGACAACTGAAGTATTCAATTGTATTGACCCCAAAGCAAACCGTAAAGGGCACCAAAGACGGCATGATTCCGTTGGGTGGATATTCAGGCGATACCGCCACCCTTTCAGTAATAATGCCATCCTTAATGGCGATGTATTTAGCCGATATTGAGCACATAAGGCTTTGTAGTTTCAAACTAGCTTGTTGTACGATGATTAAAGGAGTAATTTAGAAAAGAGAACTGAACAAAAATAGGGTTATGAGAAAGCCTTACCTTGCCTACAAGTTGGTGAGATAGAACAACTACACTCAAAACTGTATGGATAAAAAAATTTATATAAACGACTGGTTAAAATTAAAACCATACGACAAGCAGACCGCTACTGACAGCTACTATCTAAAGCTATGCAATGGTGTTAAAAAGGTAATTACAACCGATAGGCATTCGTTTGCTCTTAAAGAGTATTTGGAAAAAGAAGATTATAACTTATTATCATGCTTTTTAACCTCGTATTTTGAAGACTTGATATCAGAAACAAACATTTGGAACTCTTTTGTAAAAGTCCATCACAATTTATACAAAAAGAGCCTTCCGTTTTATGATTTGGATGCGTATTTTGAAGAAGAAATCAACCCTCAAGACATTTGCTTTTTGATTTGGTATTTTTTAAACACAGTTCAAGAAAATAAATTCATTTCACCCTTTAACGATTTCATCTTCGAAATAGCAGAAGAGATATTTGAAATATTTGATAGGGAATGGGAGCTTGCCCCGGAAAACGAATACCTTAAATCCTTCTATCAAATAAGTGAAAAGGAAGAAGACTTTTATATAGCCCGCAACTTGATTGACCATCTGCTCTATAAAACTTATTTGTTTTATCCAGATACCTTGCTTAGGCTACAAAAACAAGAAATTGAACTCATCGAAAACAGCAATAACAATGAGTATACAACATTTTTATTGAAGGATAACAGAGATAGAGCACTATTTAAAACGCATACCCGATTGCTTAGCTTAAAAGGAAAAGAGTGGGCGTCCGAAATTTTGGGAAAAAAACACCTTTTGAGTAAAGACTTTCAAACAATTTCAAGAAAAATCCAAGGATTTTTCTTGTACAAAGGCCAAGACGATACCAATATCTTTATTGAACACATTGCGTCCGGTAAAAAATTTAACTTAACAAAGAAATCTTTTGACCACTCAAACACTTTGAATGAGGTGGATACCATTTTATTTATGGGTATTGCACAGTGGAAAGGTGAATGGTGGTTTACCGGGGTGTTTTTTCAAAAGCCATTCAACCCTGATTTAATCCTCGATGAAAAGAATTCTATAGAAAGTAGGATGGAGGTCGGTTTTTTAGATCATTATAAAACGGAAACCAATGATTTACTTAAAAAGCACTTGGCGGCATTTTTGGATTTTAATAATGGCTCGCAGATAGCATTTTTACCCTCAGAGCGCATTGAAGAGTTTTACAAAGCATACTTTGAATTCTTTAATAAAACTTTAAACTTATCTAAAAAAGAAATAAGAGAAGCAAATTTAAGAGCAAGAAGAGAGGGATTCTTTGCTACAAAGAATGAACCTAATCACTTTTCCGAAGTATCAGAAACAGGATTAGTATTCTTTAATAAAAACAGCGGATGTGAAATAGCATTGGCAGTAAATTCAGCATTTCCAATGCCATCAAATCCTTATTATAAAACGGAAGATAGCCAAGGTCATCTGATGCGCTTATTGTTTGATGAAAGTATTTCAACGGAATTGGTTATGTACTGCATTGATAACTGCAAAACTAAGTTGCCATTTTTCTCAGAAGGTATTGGTGAACAATACTTAGACGATTTTGACTTCTTATTGAGGTTTTGGAAAAGAGAAAACTATTTCACAAATCCGTTAATAACTTATACTGGAAATGATAAAGAAGCCAATAGCTAAAACAAATTAAAATCAAAGGAAAGTGTTAATTTTAAACTACATAGGAATTGACAAATGGTTTTAAGATCAATGCTTCGAAATGCCTTATTTTAATTCTCAATCTTTGTAAACCTACGGACCACCCCAAATTCCCCGACAAAATCTCCCAGAAACCATTGGCAAATCATAAATAAGTGAAGTCTAAAAGCCATCAAAAAAGGAAAGCTTTATGCGTTTTGGGAGTAGGAATTGTGTCAAAAAAGCAAGGAGGTCAATACACCGCTCCTTTGTCCATATTCCCTTAAAAGCCCGTAAAGCTGCAAGCCAAAGTCCTCCTTAAAATACCCCTTCTCCTAAAATAGCCCCCCGGCTTGAGCGGAAGGCCCCGTCTTTGGAAAGGCCAAGCTGCCCCGTGAAGACTTGTGGAGCTTTGCGGAACACGGTCTGAACGGCCGGCAGCATGAGCCTTGCCAAAGACGAGACTGCAGCGGAAGCCGAAATGGAACTTAGCTTTCCTATGGAACCGGGGCCCAAAAAAAACCGCCAAATGCTGCTGCATAAGGCGGGTTCTGTTCAATAAATCAAATCAGTGCTTTATGAAGCCGGCCTGCAAGTTTAGGCCCTTTCCTGTTAAACGGGTGAGGTAAGCTCCGGCAGGAATGCCATCGAGTTCTACCTGCCAAAGTCCGCTGCCACTGATGGATTGGCTTTTGACCAATTGCCCTTGCATGCTCCAAATTTCAAGATGGTCAACACCTTGTGGCACCTGCACCTGAATAAAATGTCCGGCCGGCACAGGAAATTGCTCAAAATCAGGAGCTTCAAAAACCTGACTATGGCTGCTGTTGGGCATTCCCGTGCTTACTCGAGTCACAAAATAGTCTTCTTCATTGCCAATGGTTGTGAGGCTAGTGCTGCCAAATTCGGTAGTGGCACTTGAAGGGTTCAAGAACCATCCGGCCAATACTGCGTCACCGTTGGAGCAAAAGGCAACGCTTTCGCCGTCTTGCCTGCCGCTGCCGGTTTGAAAGGCTGTTCCTAAAATGTTCAAGCCACTGTCAAGTTTAAAAACCAAAGCGTCACGTCCGTTTAGCTGAGGCAAAATCCAAGGGCTTGGGGTCAAATTGGTTCCATCGGCCAAGGTAGCTCCTCCGGTAAGGCGCCCGCCCAAATAATAGGTATCGTCGCCTTGCATGTCGAAGCTATTGAACTCCACGGCAAAGTCGCCCGATACAATAACATTCTGAAAAAGATCTACCATTTCGTAAAGAGAAAGGGTTTGCCCGCTGGAATCGATATGCCAAACCATTCCCAAATCTTGCTCAAGGCCTCCTGAGCTGGCAAAACCGTCGCCAAAATCAACAGCGGCGCTGGATCCGCTGCGCAAAAAATGCACCAAAGTTTGGTCGCTACGCAGTTTAAGCCCCACATGGTTCTTGGTATCGCTGCCCAAAATCCGGTCTTGGAATCGCTCCCAGATTTTGTTTTGACCCGTAGGGTCCAGTTTAATAAGATAGTAACCGGTGGTGGCAGGAGTTTGACCTCCCGCCGAAGCCAAATAAATGTTGCCGTCGGCATCACTAACGATTTGGGTGGGCGTGGCCCCATCAATGGTTCGCACCCACTGCACCGTGCCGTCCGAAGCTATGCGAGCCAAAAAGGGAGGATTGTTGTCGGTAAAGGTTTGTCCACCGTTCAATAAAACTCCATCGATGGCATACCAGCCACTTCCGCTTGGACCGGTCTGCCCTCCAAGCAACACATCGCCCGAGGCCTCAACGGTTAAGCATCTAAAATAATCGTTGGTAAAGTTTTCATCGGCGGTAATGTGCCAACTCAATGCACCTGCATCGCTAAACTTGGCCAAAAAGTTCCGGTTGCCGGTATTGTTTACTGCAGTTCCGGCAATGCTGGCATTATTGCCTAGGTTTCCAAACAAGTAGATATTCCCTGCCGCATCTACTTCCAAGCCGTGAAGCAAATCATTGAGTCCTGGGGTGCCGGTAGAACCATCACCGGACACGCTAATAGACCATTGCAAATTGCCTGAGGCATCGTACTTGGCCAGAAGAATATCTTTGCCCCCGGCATCGGGTGCAGGATAATTGTCGCTGCCAATGGTAAGTGCATCCAAATACTCCAAAGCTACATAGACCTCATCGTTGGGGCCCGTTTTAACCAAAATGGTTTGGTCCTCTTCGGCAGCGCTGCCAATGGAATGAGCCCAAGACCAGTTCCAGCTCTGAGCAACAAGAGAGGGAACCAAAAGCAGGCATGCCGCAGTAGTAAAAATAGTTTTCATGGTTTCGAATTTGTTTAAGGCGAAACTAAAGAGTCTAAATAGGCGCGTCCATAGGACATTTGTCATAAATTGCCTTAATTTGAGAATCTTCCGAACCCAATTAAGGATGTTTATTAGAATTCCATTTTTTATTTACCTCTGCCTTTGGGGGCTTAGTTTATCTGCGCAAAGCTTGGATAGTTTGCTCCAAATAGGTCCCGCAGGAAGGGACAGCATTTGGATGAAAAGCATTATCAGTCAATCCTTTAGGGAGGTATATAAGGGTCCGGCATTTACAAGTCATGCCTTAAAAGAGGCATTAGACTACGCCAAAGGGCCGGTCTTGGGAAAGTTTAAACCAAATCTACTGGTGAATTTGGGTATTGCCGCCGATGTTCAAAACCAAAGCGACAGTGCCTTTTATTACAACCGACGAGCCATGGCGGCGGCTCGAGAAATCAAAGACACCTTAGTATATGCATCGGCCCTTAATAACATAGGCCTGGTGCACTGGAACCATGAAGTGTTGGACTCTGCCCTGATTTACTTTCAGCAATCGGAGGCCTTGTTTACACGCATTCGATTTAAAAAAGGACTGGCCAGTTGCCTCAACAACATCGGTTTAATTTACCAACAGCAAAACCGATACCAAGAAGCCATGCCCTATTTTAGGCGTACACTTTCGCTGGCACGCGAAGTGGAGTCCAAATATTTTGAGGTATCCGCATACGCCAATATGGCCGACAACTGGGCATTTACCGGACAGATGGACTCTGCCTTGGCAGCCTTTAATTTGGCCATTGATTTGGAAGTGGCCTCCGAAAACTACTACGGACTTGCCAGATTATACCATTCCCGGGCTACTTTTTACATACAGGCCAAACACTATGAAAAGGCATCGAAGGACTTGCACCGAGCCATGCGCATCAACCAAATTATTGGAAACGAACACATGCTGGCAAGCAACCAATCCGTTATGGCATTTGTGCAGCAAAAGTTGGGGCATTTTGACTCAGCTTACCACTATTTAGATCAGGCCAGCCTCCTAAAAAAAGACCTCAACGATTTTGGATTAACCACCAAAATCAAGCGGCAACTTATTAGCCTTAAGGTACGCCGACTAGACACCCTGATTTACCAAGAGCTGAGCCAAATGCTAAAACAGGTGGACAGCCTACAAGAGCTTAAGCTCAGCGAAAAAGTATTGGAATTGCAAACCCAATACGAAACCGAAAAAAAAGAGCGACAGCTGCGGCTGCAAGCCCTGGAGTTGGAAAATGCCCGCCGAAAAAGCAGATCGGAACGACAACTCGCCCTTAGTTTGGGCCTTTTTACCTTGGTATTGGCCGCTAGCGGTTTCGGATGGTACCGCTACCGAAAAAAACTAAGCGACTTGGCCTACCAACAAGCCTTGCAGAAAGAAAAAACACGCATTTCACGTGACCTCCACGACCATGTCGGTTCACAGCTTACCTCCATTCAAATGCGGATGTCTATGGTATTTCATGAGGTACCACAGGCCACAGGTAAAACCAAAGCCGAAATGGACCATTTGCAAGAAGAAGCCAGGCAAACTGTAGATATGCTCCGCGATACCATCTGGGCTATCAACCAAGAACAGTTCAGCTTAGAAGACTTGTCCTTGCGCCTTCAAAACTATGCCAAGCGCAGCCTTCCCTCAAACCTTGAATTTTCCATAAGTTGCGATGGGCACAAAGACCTCATGCTGAATTCGCTTGTTGCGCTTAACTTGTTTCGAATGGCGCAAGAGGCTTTTCAAAACATTCAAAAACACGCGAAAGCCACACAGGTTCATGTAAAACTTAAGGAGCAAGCGGGCCGAGTAACACTCAACATTAGCGACAATGGTATAGGTTCCGACCTGAGCTTAGAAAACAACGAAAGACCCCATTATGGGCTTCAAAACATTCAAGACCGAGCCAAGGAAATTCAAGCCAAAGTACAGTTCATAAGCAGACCGGGAAATGGCTTTGCCGTGGAGGTGCAACTCCGACCAAAATGAAACAATCCTCCCATAGTCAAAAAAGCCATAAAGCTGCATCTTTGAGCTATGATACGAGTAGGCATCGCAGAGGACAACCCCAAGTTCCGCAGTACCTTAGCAGAAGCACTGGGCAAGCAACCGGGCATTGAACTATGCTTTGTGGCTTCCAACGGCAAAGAGGCCCTACAGGCTTGTTTAAAAGAAGATTCAAAGCCACAGGTAGTATTGATGGATATCGAAATGCCCATCATGAACGGCATTGAGGCCACCGGCAGACTAAAACAATTGGCGCCGGAAGTCAAGGTGCTTATGTTAAGCATTTTGGATCAAGACCAGCACTTGTTTGACGCCATAGTCCAGGGAGCCGCCGGCTATATGGTAAAGGGGGAAAGCCCGGAGCGTTTGGTGCAAGCCATACAAGACGTTATGGAAAACCGCCTCCCACTTTCTCCGGTGCTCGCCTTGAAGGCATTGTCCTTTTTAGGAGGACAACAAGCCGCTCAAAAAAAGGGATTGGAGGACCACGCCTTAACAACTCGCGAAATAGAGGTATTAAAACTGCTTACTCAAGCCAAGCATTACAAAGAAATTGCCGAAGCATTGTTCATCAGCGAGCGCACGGTGCGCAACCATATTCATCACATTTACAAGAAGATTCAAGTCTCAAGCAAAGCAGAAGCGCTACGAAAAGCTTGGGAAGAAGGGTGGTTTGATTAATGATGAATGATAAATGATGAGGTAAAGACGGGACATTTCCCGTCTCTGGATGGTGAATGATGCAGTAAAGACGGGATGCCTCCCGTCTCTGGATGGTGAATGATGCAGTAAAGACGGGATGCTTCCCGTCTCTGGATGATGGATGATGAGGTAAAGACGGGACATTTCCCGTCTCTGAATGATAAGTAAAGACACAACATCTTGCGTCTCATTTTTTTGGGCGCCTAATCCTGCTGTCAGTGGTAGTGCCTCGTCTCCGGCCCACGCTGAGACCGTTGACGCGTTGTGCTTTCAAGGCGAATTAAGGCACACCCAAATCGAAAGTCCGGAGTTTACTATTTGTAAATGAGGACCTTGAGATTGGGGTGTAACGCAGAGTCGCCGCCTGAATAGCAACGCGTCAATAGTCTCACGGTCTGTGGCCGCTCCAAGGTCTTCGTTCCTCAGCCTCCTCGCCAGGCCGCATACCGGGGCCCGAGTCGGGTCAGCTACCTGCTTCCATCAGGGGCGGGGGATACCGAAAATTCTAAAATGGTTGGGCACATTCGGGAAGGGAGCTCTATTTTTTGACCAGCCTATACAGCCATCGACTCTCCCCAATTCCAAAGTTTTGGAATCTAAATTAAAGTACTTATATTAAGTGGATTATGTTTAATATACTGCGTTCTTACTCCACAGTCACAGGTGCCTGCCTAGCTTTTTTAGTGCTCTCTCTTTCGTCCGTCTTTGGGCTTTTTGGCCAAAATTTACATTTTACCGACACCGCCTTAAAATCATTTTTACTTCAAGAAATGAGCTTGGATTTAGATTCCAATGGCTTGGCAGATGCTTTCTTGGATGCCAATTCAGACGGGGAAATCCAACAAAGCGAGGCCTTGCAAGCCAAGCGTTTGGTCATTATAACCGGCCAAAATTATCCTATCCTGCATGTGGGAGATTTACAAGCATTTACACAATTAAAAAGCCTTCATTTACAACGAAACGGCTTAATTGATTTCGTAGGTCTCCAACTGCTCAACCTTCAAGAAGTATACTTATCAGACATGAACCTTATGGATCGTGTAGACCTTTCCGGCTGCCCCAACCTGCATACTATTGTATTGGAAAGCCTAAGCCATTTGAAGCACTTAAACCTAAAAAACGGAAGCTTTGCAAACCAATCCTTTTCCTTGTTTTACACCAATGTGGTGGAAAGCGCATGCGTTGATTCCATTCAAGCGGAATACGATGCCGTGGCACAGTGTTTTTTAAATGGAAATAGCCCAAGTTACACCTGTAGCATGGGTCAAAATACCACGGAGCAAGGACTCGAGAACCAAAATCCGGTCATAGCCTTCCCAAACCCCTGTTCCAATTTTTTGAACCTCCAAGCCATGGAGAAACCCGTGTCCATTAGACTATTCAATCTACAGGGGCAGGAGCTATACTCATCTTCTCAAACCAATTCAGTTCCAATGGCCAAATACCCGCCAGGCTTGTATAGATTACTAATCCAAAGCTCAAATCAAAGCCACTGTATTTCCATTGTCAAAGAATAGCTTATCCCTTGACATTTACCTTTGGCACGGCAAGCGAAAAGCGCTAGAGAGAAACTTTAGCTGCTTCGACCTGCCTTAGAAGCCATGTTCAGCCCCCCTCCGCACCGTAATTTCATTTAGCCTTTCCGTGAAATCCATAATTTTTTGGGTTCAGCGATCCGGACATTTGCATTAAATAAAACAAAGCAAGTCGCGGTTTCTTCCCATAGCATCCCGCCCTACCATGGGTAGTAATGTATGGGCAAAGATTTCCTCAATACGCTTAGAAAATCAAAAAAATATGAATCAGCCAGTTTTAAGAAGAACCCAGCCCTACAAATACCCCGAAAAAAGAATCCTTTATGTGGTTTCCAATCCGGCAACATTAAAGGGATTCCCCGTGGGCTTTTTTGCAGAAGAACTAACCGGACCCTTTTATGAGTTCCTAAAAGCTGGTTTTAAAGTCGATATCGTTTCTCCGAAGGGTGGTAAGGTGGCCTTCGATGGCTTTTCGGATCCTTCCATGGAGGGCTCTCTTTACCCCAATGATCTGGTAAGCTTGGGTTTTAGCAATCATAAAGAATTTGGCAAACTCCTCGAACAAACGCCCTCCATTCAGGATATACAGGTGAAGGATTACGATGCGGTTTGTGTCGCAGGTGGCGGCGCCCCATTGGTAACCTTCAAAGACGATGCTGCCTTGCACCAAATCATTGCAGATTTCTATGAGCAAGGAAAAGTGGTTGGGATGCTATGCCATGGAACAAGTTTACTGCTCTGGACCAAACTATCCGACGGCACTCTGTTGGCCGACGGCAAAACCTGGACCGGTTATAGCGATGCAGAGGAAGAAATGAACATTCAAGCGGCCGGGGGCATCAAAATCAACGAGTACACCATAGAATCCGAAGCCAAGAAAAACCCAAATACCCGTTTTGAAGCCAAAGAGCCGCTAAGGCCTTTCGCCATAAGGGATGGAAGACTCATTACCGGACAGCAACAACACAGCAGTGACCTTTTTGCAGAGCTGGTGATTGAAGCACTCACAGAATCCAATTAAAGTCCAAGCCCTTGGCCTTTGCATGCTAACAAAAACCTGCTTTGCCAACTTAGGGCAGGCCGCCTAAACCTTAAACTCAATGGTGTTCGGTTGAATCAAAAGGCACAAAAACCTACAGGTACATCTTACAAAACTATATCTAAATGAAAAAAGTAGCCATCATAACAGGGGCGAGTTCAGGAATGGGAAAATCAACGGCCTTTGAGCTCCAAAAGAAAGGTTTCCGGGTCTATGGAATGGCAAGGAATATCGCAAAAATGCAAGACCTTAAGGACAAAGGCATAGAAGTTGTCCCACTGGATTTAACCGTGGATAAAACCATAGTAGAAGCAGTAAATACGGTGTTCGAAAAAGAAGGCAGAATTGACCTTCTTGTAAATAATGCAGGGTACGGATCCTATGGTTCGGTAGAAGAGGTGTCCATAGAAGAAGCCAAACGTCAGTTTGAAGTAAACCTCTTTGGGTTGGCACGAATAACCCAATTGGTATTACCCAAAATGAGGGATCAAAAATCCGGGCGCATTGTAAACATCTCCTCCATGGGAGGAAAAATGTATACTCCACTTGGAGCTTGGTACCATGCTACAAAACACGCCCTTGAAGGGTGGAGCGATTGTTTAAGACTCGAGCTTAAGCAATTTGGGATAGACGTGGTGGTGGTGGAGCCCGGTGGTATTCAAACCGAGTGGGGAGCCATTGCCATGAATCATTTAGAGTCGGTATCCGGCACGGGACCTTACAGCGCTATGGCAATGAAAGTAATTTCTTCATCTACGAAAATGGACGGCAAACTTACGCACGTAGATGTTTTAGGTAAAGAAATTGCCAAAGCTTCTACCCAAAAAAATCCCAAAACAAGATACCTCAAAGGATATATGGCCAAACCCTTGGTAAAAATGAGAAAATGGCTGAGCGATAAAACGTTTGACAAAATGCTTTTAAGCCAATTGAAATAAAAAGCCGCTACTTACCTACCTTTAAAGCATGGCAGCAAGCTATACCATAAACTCCATTAGTCAAGCGCATCAAGCGGTGGGACTTCCACCGCCTAAGCACCCTTTGGTTTCTTTAGTTAAAACAGCAGACTTTAGACCAACCATAGATTTTAGAGGATTAAAAGTAGTGAACAACCTCTATCAGATTTCTTTAAAACAGCTAGGCTGCGGAAATTTATTGTACGGTAAGAACTCCTACGATTACGAGGAAGGCACCTTAGTGTTTACTTCTCCCGGACAGGTTACTGTTTTTGAAGGTGCAATGCCTACAAACCCTGAGCTTGATATGGGGTGGACTTTAGCATTTCATCCGGACCTTATACGAACTTCCGGCCTTGCAGACAAAATGAGCCATTACTCCTTTTTTAACTACGAGGTAAATGAGGCGCTCCACCTTTCAGAGCAAGAACTTAAAACCATTGAAGACATCTTGGATAAGGTGGTGACTGAATACAGCCAAAACCTAGACAAACACAGCCAAAATCTTATAATATCCAATATTGAACTGCTGTTGGACTACTGCACCAGATTTTACGACCGGCAATTTTATACCCGCAGCAATTTAAACCTAGATTACGTTTCAAAGTTCGAAAGACTTTTAACCAGATACTACGACTCCAAACAGGAAGAAATTACTGGCTTGCCCAGTGTTCAATACTTGGCCAAGGAGCTTGGCTTTTCGTCCAATTATTTAAGCGACCTGCTCAAAAAAGAAACAGGCAAAACAGCTCAGGAGCACATCCATTTTTTTGTTATCGAAAAGGCAAAAAATAAGTTGTTAAGCTCCAACTCCTCCATAAGCGAAATCGGTTATGCGCTGGGCTTTGAATATCCCCAACATTTCAGCAACCTGTTTAAATTAAAAACCGGATGTAGCCCAAGCGAGTACAGGACGCTGAACTAGAAGAATACCTAGGGTTGAACTGAAATTCAACCTAAAAAAGAGTTTTTCCCAAAGCCGAAATCTAAATTCCATAGGTAAACCCGCGCCCCGACGCAGCCGGAAAGCCCGGAGCGTCCGGCCTTAGGGCAGCCGGAGCTGAGGAGGCCTCCCTCAAAAGGGAGGACCCCGGAAGCCCGACTGCCCTTAGGCCGGAGGCGAGGACTTGAAGGCGGAGGCGGATAAGGCGCCCAAATATCAACCTAAAACATATTTTTTTGGAAAATATAAACCAAAATAGAGAGAGCCATACCCAAGGTTTATCTTGAGGGATTCAGCACCACTCGATTCAGCTCCCGACTGAAATGCTGGGTCAAATCGACGTAGTTTTGGATTTCACGAAGCATTTGCATTACCTGCTGCTCGTTGAACTCCCCTCCGGAACTGCCGAGCTCCTTCAGCTCATTCCGAGCTTTTTCGGCAAGCCCGCGTACTACTTCCAGTTTAAATCTAAAGATGGATTGCAGCACGTTGCGACGCAATAAATCCTCCTCCTTCTCCGTGGCAATGTTGTAGCGCTTCTCCCAGTTTTCGCTCAAATTATGGCGGTCAGTCACCAAATCAATCGCCACATTTCTGATTCCTATATCGCTGTGCCTCAAAAACAAAGGGGTAATGTCGGCTTCTCTTTGCTCTTGCTCCAGTGCCTCGATCTCTTCCAATGCACGCAAAAAGGTAGGATGGCTAAAGCCAAGGTCGTCTGCGTGAATTTCGTCGAGTATAAAGGTGGTAACCGAAATCAGCTCCGGGCTTTGTGCCGCCGGGTCTTCCGCCGCCTCAAGCGCCTGCATTTTCTCGTTGCCATAAAGCAGGATCAAACGCAGCAGTTCGCGTTCCTGCCGGTGGCGCAGGCTCAGCTCGCCCGCTATGGCAGAGGGCTCGGCTTGCGCTTGGGGCCTTTGGTCGTCCACTTCCGGCATAGGCGCCTGAGGAAAAGGGGCTTGGGGACTTGCTTCGGCCTTTTGGGATTCTTTCTCCTGGGCCTCTTGCTTTTTCTTAAAGCGCCTACGAAGCATGCTGTTGAGTTCACTCATCAGGCTTCCCTCGTCCATGCCCATGCGGGCGGCGCAGTCGGTAATGAGCAGCGTGCGGGTAAGTTTGTCCGGCACCAAGGCAATGCTTTGCACCAGCTCTTTGAGCACTTCGGCTTTTTTGAGAGGGTCCTTTCCGGCGTCTTGAATCAGCAACTGGGTTTTAAAGGCAATAAACCCTTGTTCGTTGTCGGCCAGAAAAGCTTTTAAGGCTTCGCTGCTCTTGTTCTTGGCAAAAGAGTCGGGGTCTTCGCCTTCGGGAAACAGCACCACACGCACTTGCATTCCCTCCTCCAAAAGCATGTCAATTCCTCTAAAGCTGGCCTTAATGCCGGCCGGGTCGCCGTCGTACAGCAAGGTAACCTGAGGTGTAAATCGGCGAATCAGCCGAATTTGACCGGTGGTGAGGCTGGTTCCGGAAGAAGCCACCACGTTTTTTACCCCGGACTGATGAAGTGCAAGCACATCGGTATAGCCCTCCACCAAATAGCACCGATCCTCTTTTATCATGGCTTGCTTGGCCTGAAACAGGCCGTAGAGCACATCGCGCTTGGAATAAATAAGCGATTCCGGGCTATTGATGTACTTGGGACTTCTTTCCTTTTTAACCAGAAACCGTCCGCCAAAAGCAAGGGTTCTTCCGGAGGCGCTAAGGATAGGAAACATAACCCGCTCCCTGAACATGTCGGTGGGCTTATCGTTTTTGGTCAATAAACCCAGCTCTTTCAAATAATCTACCTTATAGCCTTCCTTTGCGGCAGCTTCGGCAAAGCTATGCCAGTCTTTTGGGGCATAGCCCAAACGAAACTCCCGAATGAGCTCATCGGTGAAACCTCTTTCGCGCAGATAGCTAAGGCCGGCTATTTTGCCCTCTTCGCTTTCCCAAAGTTGGCTGTGAAACCATTTGGCAGCGAACTCATTGATGGCAAAGAGTGATTCTCGGTGATCGTAAGCTGCCTTTTCCTCCGGATCGGGCTCCTTTTCTTGAATCTCAATGCCGTAGCGCTTGGCTAGGTTTCTTAGGGCTTCGGGATAGGTAAAATGTTCGAGCTCCATAAGGAAGCGCACCGAGTCACCGGCAGCACCACATCCAAAACACTTATAAATTCCTTTGGCAGGAGCCACCGAAAAACTGGGCGTCTTTTCGTCGTGAAAGGGACACAAGCCAAACATGTTGGTTCCGCGTCTACGCAGCCGCACATAATCGCCTACCACTTCTTCAATTCGGGCGGCATCGCGTATGGCTTGGACTGTTTCGGGCGGTATCATTGGGGTAAAAATACGAAACTAATACCTAGCCTAGCTTAGCCTTGACCTTTGGTTTGACTCTTTTTGGCATTAAAAGCGACCAAGTATACCCCAACAAAAATAAGGCTTGCACAAGCTAAGGTAATCCAAGTCAAATGATCTTTTCCCACGGATATGCTGTAAAGTCCGGCTACCAGAGGCTGACCGTAAATAAACATGCTTACCAAACTGGCATTTACATGCTGCAAAGCAAACAAATTGAGAAAGTAGGCAAGAATGGTTACACATACAATTACGAAAGCAACCCGTCCCCAAACATCAAGCGGAATAATGCTGAGGTCGGTATTCAAAAGGTCCGGCAGTCCAAACACCAAAGTCATGGGCAAGCCAAAGGTAAATACATAACGGATGACGGTTATGGGTTTGTATTTGCGCATGAGCGGCTTAGAAAGCACCAGGTAAATAGAATACGATAACGCATTCAACAATATCAAGGCATTGCCAAAGGAAGCATTTGCCTCAAAGCCTTCGGCCCCGGGTGCCGACAATATGAGCCATATAGCCCCAAAGGCCCCCAAAAAAATACCGCTAAATTTTCTAAGGTTAAGTGCCTCAAGCCCCAGCATTGCCGAAAGCAGCAAAACCATGATGGGAGTACTGGTCATCATTACGGCGGAATTGATGGGCGTGCTTAGGCTTAGCCCCCAAAAAAACAGAGTTTGATTGAGTGCTACGCCAAAAAATCCGCAGGCGGCAATCCGAAACCAGTCTTTGGGATCTATGCGCTCCAACTTTTGCCCCACCAGCAACAGCCAAAAAACAAGTACCGCTCCAATGGCCCTCAAGGTAATGAGTCCGGGAGCATGCATATAAGCGGGCATGATCCCTTGGGCAATGGTATAGTTTAGACCATAAAAAACGTTCACCGTGGCAAGCGCCACTATGGCAAGGGTACGTGGATTCACCCCTCAAAGGTAGCTTAGGAATTGACGAAAAACAGGGCTTAATAAAAAATTCACAACACTTCGGAAGGCAGGCCGGTGGGTAGGCCTTTCTTGTGCAGTTCCCGCATGATTTGACCCAAGACCAGGTATGGGCTGGAATAGGGAATAACACGCCGATAGGTTATGGCAGAAGACAATGCTGTCCCCGGCACCCACAATTCGACTTTGAGCTTGTTCCTTTGAAGGCAGGATATGCGCACACCGGCCAATTGTCCGGACAAATTATACACATCGTGGGCCAAGCGCCGTTCCAGCTGCACCAAGAAGCTGGTCACCGGGTCTACTATGGCATCTGCCATCCAAGAGCAAGGTTCTTTCTCCGCCCTCCGCACTACCGCCCAGTGGCCGGTACCAGGCGCTCCAATAAGCGTTGGCAGGCGTCGATACAGAGGCTCGGGCGTTTGCACCAATTCCAATTCCGAAAGGGCCGCCACACGGGCTTTAGCTCCAAATCCTTGGCCGAAAGCCGTTGGAAAGCCGGATTGTGAAGGCAGAGGATGTACTTGCAAACATTCCGGATGCTTTCCTTTGTAAGCAGCGGCAGAAACGGCATCGGAGGCCACAAAAAAGGTGGGACGCTGGTCGTTTCCTAATGCAGCTAAATACCTTGAGCTTCCGGGGATGGCTCCTGCCAAGCACAAATCGGAAGGCAGATGCAAAGGGAGATGCCGGGCAGAAACAACCAGTACATCGGCCCGTCCACTGCGCAATTGGAACAGATGCCGGTCAATATCCGGCTGATTGGTTTCCATATCAATTAGGCCATCGTCCATGAGATGCACCTTGGCACCCAATTGGCTTAAACGCTGAAACGCCAGCTCTCCTAAAGCTTGTTGGTACGGGAAAGTAGGTATGTTTAGTCTAAGGTAGCGGTGAGCCATAGGCTTTTGGTTGGAATTTGAACAAGAGGTGGTGGAAAAAGAACAAACTCGTGTATGAATTTAATGAAATTTTAACAGAAACAAGTCTTTTTTTCTGTATAAAAGCCCAGCTCAGCCATTTAGTTTTTGCAAATTTTAAAGTTTAGGTTAAAACCGCAGCCATTATCTAGGGTTTGGTGCTGCATTTTTTACATTAGGTTGACTTTGGCCCACGAAATTTATTGTGCATTTTTTTTGTTTACGCATTTTTCCTCCGCATTAGGCAGGGTCAGCACGGAGGATTAGGACGCAGCGTCGGTGCAGATAGGCCGCCTAAAAAGGGGTAGCTACTTGGTCTCTTTGGGTTTTGGGCCCAGGTTCCATAGGGCAGCCTAGTTCCATTTCGGCTTCCGCTGCAGTCTCGTCCTTGGCAAGGCTCATGCTGCCGGCCGTTCAGACTGTGTTCCGCAAAGCTCCACAAGTCTTCACGGGGCAGCATGGCCTTGCCAAAGACGGGGCCTTCCGCTCAAGCCGGGGGGCCATTCTATGGAGTATTTCGTTCCAATGAGGAGGCCTTTGGCGCGGTACTAAACCGGTGGCAGGCAACGAACGTATTTTCTTGCGGCGACTATGGGCGGGGAAAGGGTATATCATATACCTTTTTCAGGTACAACCTTTCGTTGCAACCGATAACTGGGAAGGCATAGGTTTTTTATTGGCAGCGAAATCTGTTTTCCGCTTTGGAGATCTAAAGGAGTCTAAAGGCCGGAAATTGACGGAATATATTTTGATTGGAACATTATTGAGTTTTGGCATTGCTGTGGCAACAGGGCTAGTGACTTTGAAATTAATCGAGATAATGTAATGAGCATCACTACAGAAATTCATTTTAACAGCCTTGGTGCTGCTAGAGTGTAAGCCTGCGCCAAAACCAAGCATTTCCCTTCGGTTTTGTTTTCATTGGTGCCGGCGCTTTTTATTTCTACCGGAATCTTGGGGCTGAGGATTTGCAGCAGTCTGACGTATTTCCTGACCGAAGCGACAGGACAGCCCGGTTCAGCCCCCCAAAAAAACTAAAACAGGTTGTTGACCCGGTTATTTTTTGGACGGCTCCCTGATTCAAATATCCTGGGTCAAAGATGCTGAGCACTACATATTCGGCTGTATACTTGCTTGGTAAGGGGGAAATAAGGGCAAAGGAACATTGATTTGAGGTAAGGCGTCCTATCGTTCCTATCAACGATGATTTTGAATATCGTTTATTTAGGCGATATTTTTAAATATCGTCTATTTAGTCGATATTTGACTTATGATAGCCGTAATAACGGGAGATATTGTAGCCTCAAGAAAATTGGTGAATCAGGAAAAATGGTTGCTACCACTGAAAAGTTTATTATCCACATGGGGAGAAAGTCCTACAGATTGGAAATTGGATAGGGGCGATTTTTTTCAAGTTGAAATTAAACATAGCGAAGATGTTTTAAGAAAAGTGCTGGAAATAAAAGCACTGATTAAGAATGTAGCACCCATTGATGTTCGAAAGAAAATAAGCACTATAGATGTAAGGCTTGCTATGGGCGTGGGAGAAAAGACTTACTCAGGTGAAAGTATTTCAGAGAGTAATGGCCCGGCCTTTATTTATTCGGGTGAAAAGTTTGACCAGCTAAAGAAAGAAGGTACGTTAATGGGCATAAAAACCCCATGGAAAGACTTTGATGAGGAAATGAATTTATACCTAAGGTTAGCAAGCATATTCATGGATAAATGGTCGATTTCTTCTGCGGAATTAGTCCAAATTGTGCTCAATAATCCAAAAATCACGCAAGAAGAAATTGGAGAACAATTGGGTATCAAGCAAAATTCGGTAAGTGGGCGGTGGAACAGAGCTCATTTGAATGAAATATTAGAAGTCAATAAAATATTTGAGAAGAAAATTAAAGCCCTGCTCGAATGATTATCTTAATAAAACTCTTATTGGCACATTTAGTTGGAGATTTTCTGTTACAGCCCAAATCTTGGGTGGAAGAAAAGGAACAACATAAAGCGAAATCATTAAAACTCTATATGCACATTGCCATTCATGGGCTGCTGGTTTTGATAGTACTATGGGATTTTAATCATTGGCTTGTAGCACTATTGCTTATGGTTTTTCACGGTATTATTGATGCTGTTAAGCTATTAGGTCAAAGAGAGAACAATAAGTCTACATGGTTTTTCATGGATCAAGTATTTCATATCCTAAGCATTCTTGGGTGTTGGGTTTTATTCTTCAAGCCCGAAAACAACTTCAACCTACTAGCAGAAGGTAGCAGTATATGGATTTATTCGGTTGCCCTTCTATTTATAACTGTTGTATCAGGCATACTAATGAGGGAGCTCATGTCAAGTTGGTCAAAGGCTTTGAATGATGGCCAAAGCGAATCTTTGAATAATGCAGGAAAGTATATCGGCATGTTGGAGCGTATTTTTGTTTTTACCTTCGTTGTAACCGATAATTGGGAAGGCATAGGATTTTTATTGGCAGCGAAATCTGTATTCCGCTTTGGAGATCTAAAGGAGTCTAAAGACCGGAAATTGACGGAATATATTTTGATTGGAACATTATTGAGTTTTGGCATTGCTGTGGCAACAGGGCTAGTGACTTTGAAATTAATCGAGATATTGTAATGAGCATCACTACAGAAATTCATTTTAACAGCCTTGGTGCTACTAGAGTGTAAGCCTGCGCCAAAACCAAGCATTTCCCTTCGGTTTTGTTTTCCATTGGTGCCAGCGCTTTTCTTTTTTACCGGAATCTTGGGGCTGAGGATTTACAGCAGTCTGACGTAGTTCCTGACCGAAGCGTCAGGACAGCCCGGTTCAGCCCGCCAAAAAAACGGAATGGCCTCCCTTAAATCAGTTGCTCCATTTCTGCCATGAGGCAAGAACCGCCTTTGTTTTCGAAGAGCTGCTGAATTTGGGGCGGTAATTCGGGGTCAAGGGGTGCCGGAAAAACCGCTACAATCAGGCGGTCGCGCATGACATCTACGGGCAAATCGCCTTGTTTTTCCAGCCCTCCAAGGCGGCCGATGGCGTCTTCTATGAGGGTGTACTGCATGCAGTCTTTGTGCTCAAGCACCAAAGGTTTAAAGCGCTTCCAGGCTGCCGGTGGCACCACACATTCTAAACGAATCACTTTTGCCATAATTTATGCCAGGCTTTGAATCAAAAAATCGTACAGTGGAATTCCAAGCAAAATATTGAATGGAAAGGTGATGGCCAAGGGTAGGGTAATGTAGAGCGAAGGGTCGGCTTTAGGCACGGCCAAACGCATGGCTGCGGGTACGGCAATGTAGCTGCCCGACCCGCACAGCAAACACCATAAGAGCAAATCGCCCGGTGGTAGTCCTAAAAGCTTGCCACTCAAAAGTCCCAGCAGACCTATGCCCAGTGGAAATAAAAAGCCAAAGGCCAGTAAGAAGGAGGCACGTTTTTTTAGGCCTCCAAAGCGTCGGGCGGCCACCAGGCCCATGTCGAGCAAAAAGAGCAGCAAGACCCCTTTAAACAATGGGCCGGTAAATATTTCGAGGCTTTTGGCTCCTTTTTCGCCCGATATCCAGCCGATGAGCAAAGCACCCAGCAACAAAACCACGGAACCGTTGGTGAGTGCTTCGCGGACTGCTTCTCGAAATCCTTGTTTGTCTTCGCCCCTTTTTTTGCTCAAGAGCATGCCTGAAACAATGGCCGGCGATTCCATAACGGCCAAAGCGGCCACCATATAACCCGAAAATGGGGTGTTGGAGGTTTCGAGCCACGAAACGCCGGTGATAAAGGTCACTGCACTCACCGAGCCATAGGCTGCCGCAATGGCTGCTGCGTTTTTTCGCCCTACACGTTTTGCTAAGAGAGGAAAGGCCAACCAAGGGACAAAGGCACTGGCTGCTAAGGCCATGCCTAGAACAGCAAAGCCTTGCGCTTGCAGACCGGTGTGGGCCAGCTCAAAGCCTCCTTTTAAGCCAATGGCCAAAAGCAGGTACAGAGAAAACAATCGGGGCAAAGGCGAGGGTACCTCCAAATCGCTTTTGATGAGTGTGGCTGCGATGCCCAGAAAAAAACACAATATGGCAGGATCCAAAAACGAATCAAACATTAGCTTTCCGGTAAAATGAGGGTTTGGTATCTGGGATGGCTTGCCAGTTCCAGCATTTCTTTGTCGCCGCGGGAGTCGCCGTAGGCATAGATGCAGGTGTATTGGTCTAAGGAGAGTGCTTGTTTTATTCTTTCTACCTTTTCTTGGCCGTAGCAGTTTTTGCCTTGAAGTTTACCTAGGAAAATCCCCTCTTTGTAGGCCAAACGGCTTGATATGAGTTTTATGTCGAGCTGTTTTGCAATGGGGATCATCCAGGCATCCGGACTTGCGCTCACCAGTAGGGTTTCGTGTCTGAGCGCTCGGTGTTTTTGAAGGAGGGCCTCTGCTTGAGGGCGCAAGAGCTTGGGTAGGCACTGCGCGGCAAACGCTTGGCCTGCCTGTTCAATGGTGTTTTGACTTTTCCCCTTTAGAGCTGCTGAAAGGAGTGCTTCTTTGGCTTGTTGGTTGGTGGCACGGCCGCATTTCCAGGCAATGATGGTGGGAGATGCCCAAATTAGTGCCTTTGCAAAGCCTGAAGCTCCCAGCATAAAGGTCAAAAATGCCGGGAAACTATCCTTGCGGGTAAGGGTTCCATCGAAGTCGAACAGTGCCAAGGTCATGCGCAAATATACCTAGACTGTTGATGTACACCTAAGGGCTTCGCATTTGTGTGTGGAGGTTCAACCATCCAAGAAAGGCGTTCCATGCGGCTTACTTCTATTTGATAGCAATCAAAGTCCTCGGTGACTTTTCCGTAGATTCTATAGACGCCGTAACCGCGAAATGGGCTGTGGCGCAGCACGGGAGGGAAGTGCACGGTATCTAAAAAGTCTCCGGATCTGTCCAAAAAAGTGCCAAAATACATGTGCTCTCCCTTGATGGTTCGGGTTCGCTTTACGGTAACCAAATATCCGTCGATGCAAACGTTTTGCCCCAGGTTTTTTGGGAGTTCACGACTTAGCGCTTGGTTTGGGCATGGAGCTTCACTCAATAGGAAGGGGTCGCATAAGGGGAAGCCTAGGAGTTCTATTTGCTGACGTGCATCGTCAAGGTGTTCGTAATGTAGTTGGGGTAAATCCAGCGTCGGAGCTTCGGGGCTGGGAAACAGCGGATGGCTTTTGGCTTTGCCTTTGGCAAAGCGCAGTCGGGCTTCCCAAAGCAGTTCTTTCCAGCCTTTTTTGGTAAAGCGTAGTGCGCCGATGCGTATGAGTATCATTAAGGTTTCTAAGGGTACCCTCACGCGTTGGCAAAGGTCTTCTAAGCTTTGGTAGGCGCCCTGCTTGTGGCGTTCTTGCAGGATTTGTTTCACCACATCTTCTTCCAGGCCTTTCACATGAACAAAGCCCAGCCAAATTACGGTTTGGTCTAATCGGCTAAGCCAATGGCTCTGATTGAGGCAGGGGGCTTCTACGGAGGCGCCGCATTTTCGTGCTTCGTGCAGGTAAATTTCGGTGCGGTAAAATCCTCCGAAGTTGTTGATTACAGCGGTTATAAATTCTAAGGGGTAATGGGCCTTTAAGTACAAACTTTGATAGCTTTCTACGGCATAAGAGGCCGAGTGGGCCTTGGAAAAGGAATATCCGGCAAAGCTTTCGATTTGATCCCATACGGTTTGTGTGACTTGTTCTGCATAGCCTTTTTGGCGGCAGCAGTCAAAGAATCGATTTTTGATTTTTTGGAATGCTTCTCGGCTGCGGAACTTTCCCGACATGCCTCTGCGGAGCACATCGGCTTCGGCCAAATCGAGTCCGGCAAAGTGGTGCGCCACTTTGATTACGTCTTCTTGGTACACCATAATGCCAAAGGTATCGGCCATGAGTTCGCCCATTTTGGGGTGAATGTGCTGTACTTTTTCGGGGTTTCTAAAGCGTTCGATATAGGCGCGCATCATGCCGGAGCGTGCTACGCCGGGACGGATGATGGAGCTGGCGGCCACCAGGTCTTTGTACTCGCTTGCTTTGAGGCGTTTGAGCAGCATGCGCATGGCGGGCGACTCTATATAGAAACAGCCCATCGTTTGTCCGGCTTGGAGCTGTGCCCGCACTTTTGGGTCCTTTTTTAGGGTTTCGGTGTCGTGTATGGGCACTTCGATTCCTTTTTGTGCGGCCACCATTTCCATGGCATCGCGGATGTGTCCGAGTCCACGCTGGCTAAGGATGTCGAATTTGTACAAGCCAATGTCTTCGGCTTCGAGCATGCTAAACTGCACCATAGGGAAGCCTTTTGGTGGGATTTGCAGGGCCGTATAGTTGTACAAAGGGGCTTCGGAAATGAGCACACCGCCGGCATGTATGCTCAAATGCGCAGGCATTCCCTCCATTCTTGCGCTGTAGTGGGCTATGGCAGCTCCAATATTGTCTTTTGGAGGGCTGTGTTCTAATTTTCGTATTTCTTCGTCGGGCAGGCCAAAGACCTTGCCGAGTTCGCGCAGGGCACGTTTTTGCTGAAAGGTTTGATAGGTAGCGAGCAGGGCAATATGACCTTCCGGGTATTTTCGAAACAAGTAGCGCAGCACTTCGTCTCTGTCTTTCCAAGAAAAGTCCAAATCAAAATCCGGCGGATTTTTTCGGTGAGGATTGATGAAGCGTTCAAAGTACAGGTCGAGTTCCATGGGGTCTACGTCCGTAATGCCCAAGCAATAGGCCACTAAGCTATTGGCGCCGCTTCCTCGACCTACGTGAAAAAAGCCTCGTTTATGGGCGTATTGTACCAAATCCCAGTTGATAAGAAAGTATGCCGTGAATCCCAGTTCGTGAATCATGCGCAGTTCCTTTTCTAAGCGTGCTACGGTGGATGCATCGGGGTTTTCGTAGCGCTTGAGCAAGCCCTTATAGCTTTCTTCGTAGAGCAGTCGGTAGTCTTCTCGTGCGTCTTTGCCGAACAATTTTCGGTTTTTGGGTTTGCCAAAATCAAAGTTTATGGCGCTTTGTTCCAGCAGTTCTTTGGTATTCAATATGATTTGCGGGTAGCATCGAAAATGTCGGCACCATTCAAATTCGGCTTGCATAATATCGGAAGCTTGGGCATGTCCTTTACGCTTGTCGTGGCTCAGCAATTGGTTGTTGTCAATGGCCCGTAGTAAGCGGTGTAAATGCAGGTCGCCGGAGTCCAGAAAAGTGACGGGTTGAAGTACCACAAGCCGGTGTTGTTGGTTACGCCATGGGGAGAGGCTTAGTTGGGCGGCATCTTGGAGTCCTAGGCCAATCCATTCGTTGGGGTTTAGTTGCCTTAAGGACAAGTCTTTGTGAAAGGGATAAATGACCGAAACGCCTTCCATGGGAGGGGCATGGAGTGGGAATGGGGCGCCATGGCAGCGGTTGGCAGACACTAGGCGGTGAATGGAGGCCAGACCTTCCATATGCTGAGCTATGAGCACATAGCGTTTTTGGCCTTGTTGCCTTATGTCTACCCCTACCGAAGCTTCGATTCCATATTGGGGGGCCAAGCGCAAAAAGTCGGCCATTCCTGAACTGTTGTTGATGTCTGTTAAACACATCCGTCGAATACCCAAGGTTTTGGCGCGTTTGAGTAAGGCTTCCGGGCTGTGGATGCCATACTTTAGGCTGAACCAGGAGTGTACGTTTAGTAGCATAATGACAAAAAATACGTCTATTTATAGACAATAAAATAGTCAAAATGGTTTTTTAATCCAATTTTGACATGAAAAATGTCAAAATGTATTCTGCCAATGGGAAGGACTCGATATAATTGCAGGGGAGTGACCGGTGGAAATATTCCAAGCCGAGCCGTGGTGCGTATGGGTAGGGGGGTGTTTGTTGGGTTTTTGGAAGTAGGGTAGCGGGTAAAAAAGCAGAGCCGAGGCGGGGCCTCGGCTCTGTTGAGCAATGTAGCATTTAGTAAGTTGGTGAGTCCTTCATTAAGAACCGCAGGCTTCGCACTCGTCGGGATTGTCGAGGGAGCAGTTCAATTGATTGACCATATCTTGATCTATTTCTTCGCTGATATCGGTCAGGTTTGCTACTGCGGGCACAGGTGCGTCGGCTTTTTTGGCCACGGAGGCATCTACCGTAAACTTGATGGCATCGGCCGAAGATTTGGAGCGTAGGTAATACATGCCGGTTTTGAGTCCGCGTTTCCAAGCATGGAAATGCAAGGAGGTCATTTTGGCATAGCTTGGCGACTCCATAAATACATTGAGGGATTGACTTTGGTCGATAAACGCCCCACGATCGGCGGCCATATCGATGATGTCTTTTTGTTTGATTTCCCAAACGGTTTTATAGAGGTCTTTGATGTTTTGTGGAATTTCATCGATCTCTTGAATGGAGCCGTTGTAGTGCATGATTTTGTTTTTCATGTCGTTGTTCCACAGCCCAAGTTTTACCAAATCGCGTAGCAAGTGTTTGTTAACCACGGGGAATTCACCGGAGAGCACGCGGCGCATATACATGTTTGAGGTGAAAGGTTCAAAGCATTCGTTGTTGCCGAGTATTTGTGCGGTGGAAGCGGTGGGCATAGGAGCTACCAGAAGAGAGTTTCGCAGGCCGTGGTTTTGAATTTCTTCTTTAAGCACGTCCCACTCCCAACGGTCGCTTGGGCTTACTCCCCAGAGGTCAAATTGCAGTTTGCCTTCGCTTGCAGGTGAGCCTTGGAAAGATTCGTAAGGTCCATCTGTTTTGGCCAAATCTTTGGAACAGCACAAGGCAGCAAAATAAATGGTTTCAAAAATGTCTCTATTCAGCTGTTTTGCTTCTTCCGAATCGAAGGGATGGCGCATCATTACGAAAGTGTCGGCCAAGCCTTGCACACCTAAGCCTATGGGGCGGTGACGAAGGTTGGAATTTCTAGCCTCTTTTACCGGGTAAAAGTTGCGATCGATGACCCGGTTTAGGTTTCGGGTAGCCATATAGGTTACCTTAAAGAGGTGGTCAAAGTCGAAGCTGCCGTCTTCACGCACGAATTTGGGCAATGCAATGGAAGCTAGGTTGCAAACGGCCACTTCGTCGGGTGCGGTATATTCAATAATCTCTGTACAGAGGTTGGAGCTTTGTATGGTGCCCAGGTTTTTCTGATTGCTTTTGTTGTTTGCGGCATCTTTAAAGAGCATGTAGGGGGTACCGGTTTCGATTTGAGCTTCGATGATTCTTCCCCAAAGCTCTCTGGCTTTTACTTTACGGCGAAACTTATTTTCGGCTACATACTTTTTATATAGTTGGTCAAAGGCTTCGCTATGGCATTCGTTGAGTCCCGGTGCTTCGTTTGGACAGAACAGGTGCCAGTCTTCGTCTTTTTCTACCTTTTCCATAAACAAATCGGGCACCCAAAGAGCTAGGAACAAGTCGCGGGTGCGCAATTCTTCTTGACCCGTATTTTTCTTTAGGTCCAAAAAGTCCATGATGTCGTCATGCCAGGGTTCCAGGTAAACGGCAAAAGATCCTTTGCGTTTTCCTCCACCCTGATCTACATAGCGGGCGGTATCGTTAAACACGCGCAACATGGGCACAATGCCATTGGAAGTGCCGTTGGTGCCTTTGATGTAGGAACCTTTAGCGCGGATTTTATGAATGGCCAAGCCAATACCTCCGGCAGACTGGGAGATTTTTGCAGTTTGTTTAAGGGTATCGTAAATGCCGTCGATGCTGTCTTCACGCATTTGGAGTAAGAAGCAGCTAGACATTTGAGGTTTGGGAGTTCCGGCATTGAATAGCGTAGGGGTGGCGTGGGTGAACCACCCTTCGGAAAGTGCGTGGTAGGTTTCTATGGCAGCCTCTAAATCGTTGAGATGTATGCCAATAGCTACCCGCATGTAAAGTTGTTGTGGGCGTTCGGCTACTTTCCCTTTCATTTTCAGCAGATAAGACTTTTCGAGGGTTTTAAACCCGAAAAAGTCAAAGTTGTAGTCTCTGTCGTAAATAAGGGTTGAGTCAAGCAATTCGGCATTGGCCATAATGACTTCCCAAACGTCTTGAGCAATGAGTGAGGCATGCTCACCGGTTTTGGGGTCTTTATAGTGGTAGAGTGCATCTATGGTTTTGCTAAACGACTTTTCGGTGTCTTTATGCAGGTTTGATACAGCGATTCTGGAGGCGAGCAAAGCGTAGTCCGGGTGCACAATAGACATAGCGGCGGCTTCTTGAGCGGCTAGGTTGTCTAATGCCGATGTGGAGATGCCCGGGTACATGCCATTGATGACCTTCATGGCCACTTTTACGGCATCCACATACTGCGTATTTAAGTTATAGCATAGTTTATTGATGCGCGCTGTAATCTTATCGAATTTTACCGCTTCTTTTCTGCCATCTCTTTTGATGACATACATTTCTTTTTCTTCTTGCATTTGGCTCAACAATTAAATAGGACAAACAATAGGAGGGGTGGAATCAAAAGTCTTCATCCAGGCTAAAGCCTTCAGAAACATCTGCTTTTTTGTATTCGCTTACCCTTTTTTCAAAGAAATTGGTTTTTCCTTGCAGCGAAATAAAGTCCATAAAGCTGAAAGGATTTAGGGAATTATAGATTTTGGAGACACCCAATACAGACAACCAGTGGTCGGCCACAAATTCGATGTATTGTTTCATTAGGTCGGCATTCATACCAATTAGGCGCACGGGCAGACTTTCGGTAATGAATTCTTTTTCGATTTCTACCGCATCTTTAATGATTTCGTGGATGCGCTCCTCGGGCAATTTGTTCACCACGTGTTTGGTGTACAGGTGGCAGGCAAATTCGCAGTGGAGGCCTTCGTCCCTTGAAATGAACTCGTTGGAGGTGGCTAAGCCGGGCATTAATCCTTTTTGTTTGAGCCAAAAAATGGCGCAAAAGCTTCCGGAAAAGAAAATACCTTCTACCGCGGCAAAGGCTACCAAGCGTTCGGTAAAGCGGGGAGAATCAATCCAGCGCAGTGCCCATTCTGCCTTCTTTTTAACGCAATCCATGGTTTCAATGGCCCGGAACAAACTTTTCTTCTCTTTGGGATTGCTTATGTAGGTGTCAATAAGCAGTGAGTACATTTCTGAATGGATGTTCTCCATCATGATTTGAAAGCCATAGAACATTTTGGCTTCGGTGTACTGCACTTCGCGCACAAAGTTTTCGGCTAAATTTTCATTTACAATGCCATCGGAAGCGGCAAAAAAGGCAAGTACATGCTTAATAAAATGCCTCTCGTCGTCGTTTAGGTTTTGCCAATCGCCTTTGTCTTGGGCCAAGTCGACCTCTTCCGCACGCCAAAAGGCGGCTTGCTGCTTTTTGTACAATTGCCAAATATCCTCGTGTTCTATGGGGAAAAGCACAAAGCGGTTTGGGTTTTCTACCAAAATGGGCTCTTCAATTACTTGTTGACCTGCCAATACTTCTTCGGTTGGATTGCCTTTGGTCGATACGGATGCCTGCCTTTCCATAGGATAATGTTTTTTTGTTGTACGTAAATGAATCCAATTCTTTGCGATTGTTCCTAGCCGGGTTCCCAAAAAGAATCGGTGCTAAAGCCATACAAAAGTTGAATAAAAACTCTTTTTTGCCAACCTATGTTGTGGGCACTTATTCATAGTTATTAACAGCCTAGTCGGCTTGCTTTTGTTAAGTCGGGGTTAACAAAAGGTAAAGCCCTTGTGTTTGTTGGTTTTTCTGAAAATTAACAGGCCTCTGTTCAAAGCAGAATGCAGGCTTTGCGGATTACGGCGCACTCTTTGTGCTATGTTTTTGGCCAAATTTTTGTAAAGCCTTGCACGTCGGTTTTACAGGCTAAAATCCAAAGGGCTCACGCTAACCTCTTTTCTTCTCAATATAGGGGTGAAAGCCTCAGGCACCTATGTTAGACGTTTAATATAAATCAAGAATTTTGACCCAGCCACCAAGCGGCAGCTTCCTCCAGTTTGCCATACCAATCGGCCCCATACTTTCTTACCAAGGCCTCTCGACAAAACTCAAATACTTTGATTTTCTTCTGTAATCCACAATCGCAAGCCGGACTGCAAATAAACCAACGGTTGTAATGAAGGCAATCTCCGCTTTCGGTTTTTTGAATGCGGATGGGGTAAAGGTGGCAACTGACCGGTTTTCTAAAGTCACTTAAACCTTCCCTCCAAGCAGCTTCAATACCGCATAGGGTTATTCCGTCTTTGAAAATAGCGTAGGCACAATGCCTGCCCATAACCAAGGGCGTAACTGCTTCTCCGTCGGTTGGATCATCGGTCCACGGGCCTTGCTCTTTCAAAGCTTCTTGCCCGGAGGGTGGCAAAAGTGGCATTACAGCATCTAAATTCTTTGACAAAAGGGCTTTTTCGGTTTCTTCTACCGGAGCGCCCGCATCTCCTTCAACGCAGCAAGCGCCTTTGCAGCGTGACAAATCGCAGTGGAAGTGTTCCTCGAAAAGTTCGGGACTTACCAATACACCGTCTATATCTATCATGCCTCAAAGGTACAATCCAAACCGCGGCTTTGGGATTTTTGCGAAATTTGCACCATGGCGCGTATTCTTACAGGTATTCAAAGTACCAATCAGCCCCATTTGGGTAACATTTTGGGAGCAATCGAACCAATGGTTCAATTAAGCAACCAGTCGGAGCATGAGGCTTTTGCTTTTATTGCTGATTTGCACTCGCTCACCACACTAAAAGAGGGCAGTGAACGAAGGCATAGGGTGCATCAGGTGGCTGCCACCTGGATTGCCTGCGGTTTTGATTATTCCAAAAATAGGCTGTATTGTCAGTCTGACTTGCCGGAGGTTACCGAGTTAACCTGGTATTTGAATTGCTTTGCTCCTTTTCCTATGCTGGCTAATGCGCATTCCTTTAAGGACAAATCGGATCGGTTGGCGGATGTAAATGCCGGTTTGTTTACCTACCCAGTGCTTATGGCGGCCGATATTTTAGGCTACGATGCTCATTTGGTACCCGTAGGAAAAGACCAAAGGCAGCATTTGGAAATGACCAGAGATTTGGCCGGTGCATTTAATCATCGGTATGGCGATGTATTTGTGGTGCCTGAGGCCTTTGTGCAGAAAGATGTAGAAGTGATTCCCGGCATTGACGGGCAAAAAATGAGCAAGAGTTACGGCAATTTCATAGATGTGTTTTTGCCTGAAAAGGCTTTGCGGAAAGTAGTGATGTCCATTGCCACCGACAGTACGCCTTTAGAAGAACCCAAGGATGCTGAAAACTGTATCGTTTATCAACTGTTTTCTCATATTGTCCCTGCTGAGCAAGCCTTAGAAATGAAGCAAAAGTTAGAGGCGGGTGGCTACGGCTATGGGCATGCCAAACAGGATTTATTTGAGGCTATTATGAAACGATTTGCAGAGCCTAGAGAGCGCTACCTGCATCTGATGCAGCATCCGGAGGAGATAGAGGCCATTTTAGCAGACGGAGCGACCCGTACTCGTCCTATCATACAACAGGTTTTGACCAAGGTAAGGGCAAAATTGGGCTTCGCTCCTTTGTCCGCCTAAAAAACCAGAGCTTTTGGGTTCTACAAGGTTTCGCCTGCCATGCCATGGGAGCCGGAAAGCTTTTCGGCATAGATTTTTTTCTGGAAGACTGCGCCCCGGGGCAAACGGAAAGCCCGGACTTGCAGGCCTTAGTGCCGCTTAGCGAGCGGAGGCGGTCCCGATGCTTCGGGAAAGCCCACGCACCGCTTAGCGGCACTAGGGCTTGCAAGGAGGACTTGGAGGGCGCACCGGAAAAGGCGCCCACACCTTATCCCAACTCGTCGTAAACGGCCTTTAAGTGATTGGTGAGCATTTCGTCGGTGGCGCTTTCGATTTGGAAACGCTCTACAAAATGTACCAGTTTTCCGTCTTTAAACAAGGCAATGCTGGGCGATGAGGGAGGGTAAGGAAGGAAATATTCCCTTGCTTTTTCCACAGCTGGGGCATCTACTCCGGCAAAAACGGTACTCAAAGCCGTAGGCTTTTTGTCGTTTTGAAGACTGTTAATAACTCCGGGTCTGGCACCTCGTGCCGCACACCCGCATACGGAGTTAACGACCACTAAGTGCAAGCCTTTGGTGTTTTCTATGGCTTCGCTTACGGCCTCGGGAGTTTCAAGGGAGCTAAAGCCGTTATTGGTGAGTTCCTCGCGGCAAGGAACAACGATTTCGTTAGGATACATATTATATGATATTTGAACACTTGCAAAGGTATTTTAAGGCATGGCCAAAAGCAAGTTTTTTGTTTAACGTCGGTTGCCTGCAAAGTGCAATCGCTTGCCGGGAAGAGTCCCGGTAATTTGCTCCCCATCGTAAACAAGGGTTCCATTGACCCAAGTTCCGGCAATGCGGTGTCTAAACCACTGTCCCTCGAGGGGGCTCCATCCGCAGTGGTATAGCAGGTTGCGTCGGGTCACTTGCCAGGTAGATTCGGGCTCAATGAGCACGAGGTCGGCATAATACCCGGGTTCCAGAAAACCTCGGTCGACAACCCCAAACAGCCGGGCCGGGTTATGGCACATTTTCTGCACTATTTTTTCGGGGCTAATCCAACCGTCAAGGCTCATTTCGAGCATGGCCACCAGGTTATGCTGTACCAGAGGGCCGCCGCTTGGGCATTCGAAATAACCTTGTTTTTTTTCATTTAAGGTATGTGGAGCGTGGTCGGTGGCTACCACATCAATTCGGTCTTTTGTCAACGCTTCTCGTATGGCAGCTCTGTCTTCGAAGCTTTTTACAGCGGGGTTCCACTTTATGAATGCGCCGCGGCTGTGGTATTCGGCGTCGGTAAACCAAAGGTGGTGAAGGCAGGCTTCGGCGGTGATGCGCTTTTTTTCCAGAGGGCCGGCCTCAAAAAGCTGTGTTTCCTTTGCCGTAGAAATGTGAAGGATGTGAATGCGTGTGCCAAATTTTGAAGCCATTTCTACCGCGAGGGAAGAGGAGCGGAAACAGGCTTCTGTATCACGGATTTCGGGGTGGATGGACATGGGGGCACTTTCTCCGAATTTTTGTTTGAAATCTGCTGTCCTCTGTTGAATGCGTTGTTCGTCTTCGCAATGAAGGGCTATAATGCCCGGAAACTCTTTGAACACGGCCTCTAGGGTGTCTTTGTTGTCCACGAGCATGTTTCCGGTAGAAGAGCCCATGAAAATTTTAAGGCCACAGACCTCGTCTAGATTGGTTTTGAGAATTTCGGCGAGGTTATCGTTGGAGGTTCCCATGTAAAAGGAGTAGTTTGCAGGGAGTCCTTCGGCGGCTTTGGCGTATTTTTGAGCCAGCAACTCTTGGCTGATGGCAGGTGGTTTGGTATTGGGCATTTCCATGAATGAGGTAATGCCTCCGGCCACGGCAGCACGAGATTCGCTTAGGAGGTTGGCTTTGTGGGTAAGACCTGGTTCTCTAAAGTGCACCTGATCATCAATAGCGCCCGGGAAAACCCACTTTCCTGAAGCATTTATGCGTTCGCATCCTTGAGGAATGGACTCTTCTTGGTAAGGTCTGGGGAGGATTTTAGCGATTTTTTCGCCTTCAATAAGGATGTCGGCTTCGAGCCGGCCTTTTTCTGAAAAAACCAAACCTCCTTGAATTAAGGTGCGTTTCATGGGCGGTTTTGTTTGAGGTATTTCTTAATGTTGCTAAACCTTAAGGCGATTACTCCCCATACCGCTTCTTTTACGATGCCTCCGGAAATTTTGGAGCTGCCTTTTTGGCGGTCGGTAAAAATAATGGGTACTTCTTTTAGAGTAAAGCCTAGTTTCCATGCCACATATTTGAGTTCGATTTGAAAAGCATAACCTTTGAATCGAATGTGGTCGAGTCGGATGGACTCCAGCACCTTTCTGCGGTAGCATTTAAAACCGGCGGTGGCATCTCTAACGTTCATACCGGTGATTAGTCGGACATAGACGGAGGCATAATACGACATCAAGACGCGTCCTATGGGCCAGTTAACCACATTTACACCCGTTACGTACCGTGAGCCAATGGCCAAGTCTGCCCCTTGATCTCGGCAAGCTTCGAGCAGGCGTTCTAAATCTTCGGGATTGTGTGAAAAATCGCAATCCATTTCGAATATATAATCGGCACCGTGATTCAATGCCCATTCAAAGCCAGCTATGTAGGCTTTTCCCAGGCCCTCTTTTCCTTTTCTACTGAGTAGATGGAGTCGGTCGGGATATTCTTGTTGAAGCAATTGGACCTGTTTTCCTGTGCCATCCGGGGAGTTATCGTCTACTACCAACAATTCCAAGCGGGAGGGAAGGCTCATAACCTTGTGCACCATCGCCTGGATGTTTTCGATCTCGTTGTAGGTAGGAATAATTACAAGGGCTTTGCTCAAGGATTTTTTTTTCAAAGATAGAACAGTGCGGGTATTTGAGGTGGCTTTTGTACCCTAGAATGTTGCTTTTTATCCTGTGGAGGCTAGCTTAATGCACCATGGTTGGAGGCTGAAAGGGAGCATGAGTGAATGAAGAAATGTAAGGAATAGGGGCTCAAAGCTTCGCATCGGCAAGATTTTTGTAGTTATTTTGTGCTATGAGATGCTTAGTCCTTCTTGGTATTTGTTGGGCTCCACTGGCCCTTCTTTGTGCTCAGTCTTCCGGCTATTCGCAAAGAGATAGTGCGGTAGTGCAGGTGCAATGGGAACCCGGACTTAAAAGCCAATATATGCAATGGCTTGAAGCCCGGAAAAAAGAAAAGACCAAAGGTTTTAGAGTGCAATTGGTGAGCCTAAACGGAACCGATGCCCGAGAAGAGTTGCAACGCATCCGTAAGCAGTTTTTGCAGGTATATCCCGACTGGCCCATTTACGAAAAATGGGAAGCACCCAACTGGAAGTTGAGGGTAGGCGATTTTACTACTGCGCTAGATGCAACCCTGTTTCGCCAACAAATAAAAGGGATATTTCCTCAGGCCTACGTAGTAATTGATGAAGTGAAGCCTTGGAGGGAACCATGATTAGGCAGGGCAAGCAAACCATTGGACTCTATTTTGGCACCTTTAACCCCATTCATATTGGGCATATGGCAGTGGCCAATTATATGGTAAGCTATGCTAAGCTCGATGGACTTTGGTTTGTTGTAACCCCACAAAGTCCCTTCAAGCAAAAGCAGTCTATGCTTCCGGATCGCCAACGCCTAGAAATGGTGCACCGGGCCATTGGAGACGATTTGCGCTTTAAGGCCTCCGACATTGAGTTTAATTTGCCGCAGCCCAACTATACGGCCTACACCATTAAAACATTGCTCGAAAAGTTTCCCGACAAAGCCTTTGCCCTTATTATGGGCGAAGACAATTTGGCCGGTTTTGACCGCTGGAAAAACTACGAGTATTTGCTAAAATATACCGAACTGTTGGTTTACCCACGTCCGGGATCTGATGCAGGAAAGTGGAAGGAGCATCCTTCCGTACGCTTTGTTGAAGCGCCCCAAATAGAAGTGTCTAGCAGTTTTATTCGCGCCGGCATCAAAGCAGGAAAAGATTTGCGCCATTTTATGCCTGAGGCCGCTTGGTCCTACGCAGAGGAAATGGGATTTTATACCTGAGATTTTTTAAGCAAGGCAATCTTGAAGCCTGCATGTGCGTTTCATTAAATAAAACTATATTTGTTAAGAGATTAAACCACGCCATGAAATACTTACCCATAGCCCTGATTTTTTCCTCTTTCGTTCTTTTCTTCGCCTCCTGCGATGACGACGAGGCTGTTTGCGATAAAAACTGGTACATTCTCCAGCGCAATACTTCCTCCAAAATTGAAGTAGATACCACCAAAAATCAGCTCAGTATGCAGGTGGACGACGCCTCCGGCTTGGTTGCTGAGGTGTACCAAACCACCGTGAGCGGTGATTTTAACTTCTTGACCGATTTTTCCAACTTTAGCACTCCAAATAGTTCAGATACGCTGGCTTTTGCCGGTTTGGTACTTTACGATCCCACCGTACCCGATACCATTTTGGATACTTCCATTGTAATGGCTGCCATTATGAACAATCGACTCATGGCGGTAGCAACGGTTACCGATACGGTCTTTACCCAAACCAATGCCATTGACGGCCAATTTAGCGTGCGCCGCACCGGAAATACCATTCGAATCCGGGCAGTGGCCGGATTAGATACGGCTCAAATCATTCGCAATTACCGCGCACGGCCTACCCGTATTGGATTTAGGTTTGGAACCCTTGACTCGCTTTCGGTTTCTCCCGGACTTTTGGGCATCAAAATCGATAAATTCGAGGTGATTTCCGGAGGGCAGGGCATTCAGCCTATTGTCTCTGACGACTTCATTTGCAACTCTACAGGCAAAACAGATTAGCGTTTTAACGCACCATCAGATTGCAACCACGTAATTCGGATGCATCGAACCGGCCAAGTACTTCTACTTGGCCTTTTTTATGCCGCCGACCCAAATCTTGGGTAGCAATAAAACAACAGCTGTGGATGTTGGCTAAATCTATGATATTGATACCGCCCGAAGCTACTCCGTACAAAAAGGGGTCGCCTGTGTCCCTCAACACCAGCTTCATCCAAGGTGGGCACTCAAAGTAGCCTTCTTTTTTGGCATAGGCTTGAGACAACAATTCGGTCATGCCGTATTCCGACCACACCTCCCGCACGTGAAAGGCTTGTTGTAATTTTTGGTGCAGAGCTTCGCGGACCAATTCTTTGCGCCTACCTTTCATGCCTCCCGTTTCCATTATTCGCAATCCAGGCAAGGGCATAGGATGCTGTTCTGCCCAGTCCAATAAGGCAAAGCTAACTCCTAAAATCAAATGCGGAATTTGATGGGTATGTATTTGATGCACGTGGTGCAAAAACTGGGCATTGGCCTCAGGGTAAAAACCGCTGGCGGCGTGTCCGCTTCTTCGGATTAACTCAGAGGCCATGTACAACAAACTAGCCTGTGGCCTTTCCATATAGCTGGGAAGCAAAGCCAAAATGGCCATGTCTTCGGGTTTGCCAACAAAGCGCTCAAAGGCAGCCATAAAGGAGCGGTCATACAATTCCGGCCTACGCACAAAATGACGGCTGGGAATTTGGTCGGTCGTACCGCTGCTTTCGAACCAAAGCTCAGGTTTGGGTCCGGAATCGTACACCTCATGCACCCTAAAACACTCAATGGGCAAAAAGGGAATTTGGCTGCTTTGAGTAATAGATGCCGGTGCTTTGTTCAGGGCTTTCAAAAAATCGGAATAAACAGCAACATGGCGCGCTTGATAGTGAAAAGCCTCCATGCACAACTGCTCAAAATCGTCCTCGCTTTCAATAGCAAAAATCCGGTTTTGATATTCCTTAAGCACCATAAGGCAAAGGTAGGTTTAGATTGGCAGCCTGAGCAAGCATAGAAAGGAAATTCAAGGGCGGCGAGAAGCCAAAGGGAATTAAAAAACCCCGGTGGTCCGGGGTGTTCGATTTTCATAAGCTATGTTGAGACAGGCCTACACCAAATCTTCGTCGTCGTAGGTGTCCAAGTCGTCCAGATCCTCGTCCTCTTCATCTAGGAAATCCAAGTCGTCGTCGTCGAAGTCAAAGTCGTCAAAGTCCTCGTCTTCGTCTTCAGGGTCGCCTGAAAAGCCTTTGAACATAAGAGGTAGAGGCTGGCCACGCAAAATGCTTAGAAGCTCTTCCAAGCCATAGCTGCGGCGGGAGTGTAACTCGTTGTTCATTTGGTTTGCTTTCAATCTTCAGCTGTTTGAAGTCTTACAAATTTACATGCTCCGCATTCATTTTTTTGCATGAAATGCATTTTTCTTCATTTTTTTTTAGCCCTTAATTCTTAACATTTAATCTGTAAGGTTTTTAAAGGCTATTTTGGTTCTCTACTTTTTCGAAATTTGCTTGCATTCTATCTATAAACAAAGACTTTCCTAAGCATATATTTAAAGGAATGTTAACATTGGCTCGCTTAAAAAAGCCCTTACTTTGCACCAAATTAAAGAAAGAAATGGCATGGATAATGCATCGTTTCGTATATTGCTTGTTGACGACGAGCCCGATATCCTCGAATTTATTGGCTTTAACCTCCAGAACGAAGGCTATCAGGTAGCTTCTTCTACCAACGGAAGAGAAGCCATTGAAGAGGCCAAGCGTTTTCAACCCCACCTCATTGTGCTCGATGTTATGATGCCCGACCTCGACGGCATTGAAACCTGCCGACTCATCCGCAGTCAACCCGGTTTAGAGCAATCGCTAATTGCCTTTTTAACCGCTAGAGGGGAAGATTATTCACAAATCGCCGGATTCGACGCCGGTGCCGACGACTACATTACCAAGCCCATCAAACCGCGTGTGCTTATTTCGCGCGTTAGCGCTTTGTTGAGGCGCCTTAAAGTCGACTCGGAAGAGCTTGCCGCCACCAACGACCGCATAACCCTCGGTGATTTGGTAATCGATAGAGGAGCCTATGTAGTTGAGTTGGCGGGTCATGCCTTTCAATTGCCCAAAAAGGAATTTGAATTGCTTTCCCTCCTCGCTTCCAAGCCCGGTAAAGTCTTTAGCCGCGAAAAAATTCTCCGCAAAGTTTGGGGCGATCAAGTGGTCGTGGGCGACCGCACCATAGATGTACACATTCGAAAACTCCGCGAAAAAATTGGCGATCAATACATCCGAACCGTCAAAGGAGTAGGCTACAAGTTTGAATTCTAATTGCTGCTACCTTTGCAGCTATGAAGCACGCCACTACCAAACAACTGGCCGTATACGTGGCCGTAATTTCGGGTCTTGGCTTAAGCGGCTTTTTGCTCCTTGCTCTTTTTCTCTTCCCCAATACCTCCCCTTGGCTTTTAGTGCCCCCTTTGGCCATTGGACTTAGCGCACTGCTTTACTTTTTGGTACTGTTTACCCTAGAACGTTTCCTCTACCGAAAAATCAAACTGGTATACAAAACCATTCACCAGCTAAAAGCCAAACAACCCGGAAGCACACTCAAAGAGCGCATTCGCGGCGGCGGCGATGTAATTGGCGACGTGCACAACGAAGTGCTCGATTGGGCCCGTACCAAAAGCACCGAAATTGAAGAACTGCAACGCATGGAGCAGTTTCGACGTGATTTCATTGGCAACCTTTCCCATGAACTTAAAACTCCCATTTTTAACATTCAAGGCTATATTTCTACCTTAATCGATGGAGGGTTGAATCAGCGAGAAATCGCCGAAAAATACCTCCTCAATGCCGAACGAAATGTGGAGCGTATGATTTCTTTGGTAGAAGACCTCGACACCATTTATAAATTGGAGTCCGGTCGTATAACCATGGAACACGACAAGGTTGACCTGCTTGCCCTCGTCGCAGAAGTCATGGAAATGCTCGAACTAAAAGCCCTCAACAAAGGCATTCAACTGGAATTCAAAGACAATTACCCCAACCCCATTTGGGTCAGCGCCGACAGAGACGCCATTCGACAGGTATACACCAACCTCATGGTCAATTCCATAGTTTACGGCAAAGAAAAGGGGCACACCCGCATGTCGTTTTACGACATGGACGAAGTAATCCTCTGCGAAGTCAGCGACGACGGTCCCGGCATCGAAGAAAAGCACCTCAAAAGACTCTTTGAACGTTTCTATCGCGTCGACAAAAGCCGCAGTCGCCATCAAGGCGGCACCGGCTTGGGCCTCAGCATTGTAAAACACATTTTGGAAGCCCATGGCCAGTCCATTCACGTTCGCTCCTTGGTAGGCAAAGGCTCCACCTTTTCTTTTACCCTGCCCAAATGGGACGGGGTTTAATAGGTTATTTGGCGGCCAATTCCCTCTCCGGCGGGTAGTCCTCGGTCCCCTGCCAAGGGGCTGTAGGCCGTGCCGGGGCTCCCAAGGTCGCCGCGGCCGCCCAACAGCCCCTAGGCAGCCTCCCTGTGGGCTACCCTGCCTCCGCGGGGGCCGGTGCCCATAGGTCATTCAAGCCAATCAAACAGGCTTCCAGACCCTTAATGCCTTGCGTTTTCAACCCTGACTCAAAGCTGCTGACTCGAAACTGCTGACTCGAAGCTGCTGACTCGAAGCTGCTGACCCTAGCGTCAGCACGTAGCGTCAGGTTTTTAATCCTGACCGAAGCGTCAGGTTTTTAATCCTGACCGAAGCGTCAGGTTTTTAATCCTGACCGAAGCGTCAGGAACAGAATCCCGCGAGAATAGCAATACCTTAACGGTCTCAAAGCCTATTTTTTGCCTCCCAATCGGTCTGCCTTGTAAGCTTCCTTAGGTCTTATGATTCTTTGTTACCTTTGGGCAAAATTTTTGCGATGCTCAATCTGCTCAAAACCTTTGAAAACAAGCCGCCGGAAATTGTATTCGAATGGCAAGATTCGGAAACCGAAGCCAAAGGTTGGGTGGTCATCAATTCCTTAAGGGGTGGAGCTGCCGGTGGAGGCACCCGCATGCGCAAAGGCCTAGACAGGCGAGAAGTGGAGTCCTTGGCCAAAACCATGGAAATAAAATTCAGCGTTTCAGGCCCTCCCATTGGTGGAGCCAAGTCGGGCATAGATTTTGACCCCAACGACCCCCGAAAAACCGATGTGCTTCGCCGTTGGTATAAAGCCGTAATGCCTCTACTAAAAAGCTATTACGGCACCGGTGGTGATCTCAATGTCGACGAAATCCACGAAGTCATTCCCATCACCGAAGACTTGGGACTCTGGCACCCCCAAGAAGGCGTAGTTAATGGACATTTTATACCCCGCGAAAACGAAAAAATCCACAAAGTAGGTCAGCTCCGGTTTGGCGTTTCTAAAATTGTGGAGGATGTCCGGTACACCCCAAACCCCATACGCAAATACGTGGTTGCCGACCTAATTACCGGTTACGGCGTGGCAGAATCCGTTAGGCATTTCTACAAGCTGTGGAACACCGAACTGGAAGGTAAACGAGCCATTATTCAAGGTTGGGGCAATGTGGCCTCTGCGGCAGCTTACTATCTTGCCCAAAATGGGGTTCGTATTGTTGGTATTTTGGATCGAGAAGGGGGCATTATGCGTCCGGAAGGCATTTCTTTTAACGAGGTAAGGCAGCTTTTCCTCGACAAAAAGAGCAACAAATTGGTGGCCCAAGACCTACAACCCTTCGACGAAGTCAACGCGGCCATTTGGGATATGGATGCCGAAATCTTTATTCCGGCTGCCGCCTCAAGATTGGTTACCCGCGACCAATGCGAGCGCATGATGGCCAAAGGCTTGGAAGTTATTAGCGCCGGAGCCAATGTGCCTTTTGCCGATTCCGAAATCTTTTTTGGCCCAATTGCCGAATATGTCGACAATAAAGTAGCCGTTATTCCTGACTTTATTGCCAATTGCGGTATGGCTCGTGTCTTTGCTTTCCTTATGGAGGAAAATCCGGACATTAGCGATTCCGGTATCTTTAAAGACGTTAGTGCCACCATCGAAAAAGCACTTGAGGCAGTACGCCAGCGGCAGGCCGAACCCAATAAAATTGCTCAAACGGCCTTTACTATTGCCTTAGATCAATTGGTATAATGCAATAAATTTGGGATTAACCTAGTTATACAAACTCATGAGCCTACTTCTTCAAATTGTGCAAACCGGCGGCGATACCGCCCAAGCTGGGGAGGCCATGCCCGCCCTTGCCGACGCCCCCGAAAAAACCCTTTCGGTATTGGAGCTCGCTCTCAAAGGCGGTTGGATCATGATTCCACTGCTGCTCATGAGCGTGATTGCCGTGTATATTTTTGTGGAGCGCCTGCTTACTATCCGAAAAGCAGGTAAAGAGGATGCCAATTTTATGAACAACATCCGCGATTGCATTACCACAGGACGCATTGAGGCAGCACAAAGCCTTTGCAGAAACACCAACTCCCCGGTTGCCCGCATGCTTGAAAAAGGAATTAGCCGCATCGGTCGCCCCTTGCAAGACATTTCTGCTTCCATCGAAAATACCGGCAAATTGGAGGTGTATCGACTGGAAAAAAGCGTGGCCTTAATTGCTACTATCGCCGGAGCGGCTCCTATGCTTGGTTTCCTTGGAACCGTAATTGGAATGATTAAAGCCTTTTTTAATATGGCCAACTCCGATCAAGGAGTCGTTATTTCTGCCTTAGCCGGAGGAATTTACGAGGCTATGGTCACCACCGTGGCCGGACTTATTGTGGGTATCATTGCCTTTATTTGCTACAATATTGTGGTGGCAAGCATCGAAAAGGTGATTTATAAAATGGAGGCCCGTTCCATAGAATTCCTCGATCTGCTAAACGAACCGGCATGAGCTTGAGGAGCAGAAATAAAGTGCAAACCGAATTCAACATGTCCTCCATGACGGACTTGGTGTTTCTGTTGCTTATTTTCTTTATGATTCTGTCTACCCTAATCACCAACAACAATGTAATGGACATTACCCTGCCCCAAAGCGCCTCCAATACCCGTCCTCAAGATAATTTTTCGGTGATTTCCCTGTCCGAAGATTTGGTATATGCTTTGGATGGAGAAGCCCTGCCAAAAGAGCAGCTTCTCCCGGCACTTCAAGCCAAACTTGGCGCACCAGGTCCTGAGGTGAAAGTACAATTGGCCGTAGACGAAAACGTAGCACATAAATACTTTGTGGAACTTGCCGATATTGTTTGGGTACAAGGGCAATACCGAATCACCCTCATGACCGCCCCCAAAAACCAACGATGAACTTTTTAAGTTCTGAAACGTAAACAAGGTATGAGCCAGTCTTCCGAATATAAACTTCAGGGCTACGCGGCAGCCGCTTTGTACCTAGTCTTGCTGCTGCTTTTGTTGCTGTTCTTATCCCTCAAAGCCGAACGGATGGAACCCGACCAAGGCAGTATGGAAATGGCCTTAGGCTTTGACCAAACGGGTGGGGGAGAAGAAATTCCCATCAGCAATCCGCCTCCTTCCGGTGGGGGAGACCCTAGTCCTCAACCCGCCCTTGCCTCTGAGGCAGAATCCGACGTTTCTGCGCCCACAGAACAAAGCAATACAGCTCCTTCCAATCAATCCGGTCCAAATAACCCCCAAAACAATGCCAACACCGAGGCAAGCAACGAGTGGAACGACATGTGGAACAACAGTTCCAATACCAGTTCGGGCCCAAATACCGGCCCCGGAAAGCAAGGTAGGCCGGATGGAAGACCCGGCGGAGCAGAAGGCGGTGGCGGCACAGGTAAAGGGTACCCGGGCACCGGCACATCCCTCGGAAACGGAGATGCATACTCTTTGCCTAAACCCCAAGTGCGCAGCAACGAAGACGGTAAAGTAGTTATTCAGGCCTGTGTAGATGCCCAAGGCAAGGTGAGCCGTATTTTGGATCCCAATTACAAAGGAAGCACCGCCATCGACCAAACCCTTAGGGATGCCGCGCTTCAATCTGCAAAAAAGGCTACTTTTCCTTCAGACCCTCAGGCTCCCGATTGCCGCACCGCCATCATTACCTACACCTTTCGTAAGGGCTATGGGCCCTGAAGACCGTTGCTTTTCGCTATCTTTGCGAAAACAATTGTATGTGGGTAGGTATTCAACATTTGCATGGCAGCTTTAGGTACGTCGTACTCTTATTGTTGGTGGCTGCTTTGGTTTTGGCTTTCCGAGGTCTGAGTGGCAAAAAAACCTTTACCGAAGGGCAACGCAAAGTCACTTTATGGGCCTTAATTGCTACCCACATTCAGCTGGTCTTGGGCTTGGTCTTGTATTTGGGCCAATGGGGAATGTACAGCTTAATGCTTAAAGACATGAGCAACCCGGAGGCAAGGTTCAAAGCCTTGGAACATCCGGTGGGTATGATTCTTGGCATTGTATGCATTACCTTAGGTTATTCACTATCCAAACGCGCCAGCACCGATAAAGGGAAGCATTTGCGGGTAGCCATTTGGATGGGCCTAGGATTGCTTATCGTATTTGCTCAAATCCCCTGGCCTTTTATGAAATCTTTCGGCACATGGTAATAAAGGCCTTGGCCTTACCCTTGTTGTGCTTGGTCTTGGCCTGCGGCAGTTCTTCTGCAAGGTCGGAAAAGGAGCAAGCCGGACAAAAGGCATTCGAAAAATACTGCGTGTCTTGCCACGGGGCCGATGGAAAAAAAGCCTTGGCAGGAGCCTCCGATTTATCCTTAAGCACACTCAACAGGCAAGAGGCCGACGATATTTTGCGCCATGGTCAGGGAAATATGCCTGCTTTTGGCGGTTTTTTGGACGATAGTACCTTAGCAGAGCTAGTGAACTACTTGCAAGAGTTAAAAACACATGATTGAAACCCAGGCACGAATCAAACAACACGAAAGGGCTGTTTTAGTGGGCTTGGTGCATAAGCAACAAAGCGAAGAGCAGTTGGACGAATATATGGCCGAACTAAGCTTTTTGGTAGAAACGGCCGGTGCACAAACCCTCAAACGGTTCCGTCAAAAACTCGACAAACCTCATCCGGCTACCTTTATTGGTCCGGGAAAACTAGAGGAAGTAAAAGCTTATGTAGAAGCTAAGGAAGCCGATATGGTAGTGTTTGACGATGAACTGAGCCCCTCTCAGCTCAAGAACATCGAAAAATTCTTTAATCCCAAAGAGTTTGATAAAAATGTAAAGGTGCTTGACCGCACCAACCTTATTCTGGACATTTTTGCGCAAAGAGCCCGAACTTCGCATGCCCGTACTCAAGTAGAATTGGCCCAATACCAATATTTGCTGCCTAGATTGACCCGCATGTGGACGCACTTGGAACGCCAAAAAGGAGGTATTGGTTTAAGAGGACCCGGGGAAACCGAAATAGAAACCGACCGCCGAATCATACGCGATAAAATTTCGCTGCTAAAGAAAAAGCTGGAGCAAATCGATAAGCAAATGGCTACCCAGCGCAAAAATAGAGGCGAACTCATTCGGGTAGCTTTGGTGGGCTACACCAATGTGGGTAAAAGTACCCTTATGAACTTGCTGGCTAAGTCCGAAGTCTTTGCCGAAAATAAACTGTTTGCCACCTTAGATACTACGGTCCGTAAGGTGGTCATCGATAACCTGCCCTTTTTGCTTTCGGACACCGTTGGTTTTATTCGAAAACTTCCAACTCAATTGGTAGAGTCTTTCAAATCTACCCTCGACGAATTGAGAGAGTCCGATTTGCTGGTGCATGTGGTCGATGTATCCCACCCCAATTTTGAAGCCCACATTCAGGTGGTGAACCGAACCTTAAACGAAGTTGGAGCCGGAGAAAAGCCCGTACTTATGATTTTTAACAAAATCGATGCTTTTCAAGTGGAGGAACACGACCCCTTTGATTTAGAAGCCGGACCTCCACCTCCGGATTTAGAGACGCTTAAGCGCTCTTGGATGGCCAAGGAACAAGGAAGTTGCTTGTTTATTTCGGCCACCGAAAAACTACATATAGACGAACTGCGCAGCCGGCTTTACGAAACCGTTGCTGATTTGCACAAACGCAGGTACCCCTACAATAACTTTTTGTACTGATGCTACGACCTGCTCATTTATTTGCCATTCACGAAGTAATGGTACGCGTGTTTGACGAAGGAAGACAAGCCGACCGAGCGGTGGAACGCGTGCTCAAAAGCAATAAGAATTACGGAAGTAAAGACCGCGCTGCCATAGCTTTTCACAGCTATGAATTGGTCCGTTGGTGGAGGTGGGTCAATTATTTGGCCATGCTCAAAGACAATGCCGGCACTTTGTTTGAAACCGGAAAGCGCATTACCGCCTATGCCCATTGGAAGGAAATGGACCCTCCTACGCTCAAAGAGTGCAAACAGCCCGGTTTGGAACAAGTGCTCCAACGGGTCGGAAAATCAGGGGTTTCTCCTGCCGTGTGGCATTCCATTCCTGACTGGATTCAATCCTTGGGCGAAAAAGCCTATGGAGAGGATTGGGATGGACTAATGGAAGCCTTAAATCAACCGGCGCCCCTGCACCTTAGAGTGAATCGCTTAAAAATGCCTCAAGGGTTTCCCGAGGAGTTCGAAGAAATGGAACTTTTTGGGCCGGATGCTCCCGATGCGTTTATGTTGCCTGCCGGTACCCCGCTTTTTAAACATCCGCTTTACCAAGAAGGCGTAATAGAAGTGCAAGATGCAGGTTCGCAATCCATTGCCCCATTTTTGCAAGCCGAACCCGGCATGCGTGTAATCGATGCATGTGCCGGTGCCGGAGGAAAAACCTTGCATTTGGCAGCTTTAATGGAGAATAAAGGGAGAATAATTTCCATGGATATTTTCCCGAAAAAGCTGGAGGAGCTTAAACGGCGGTCTAGAAGAGCCGGGGTGAGTAATGTAGAGCCTAGGCTTATTGAATCCGGCAAGACCCTCAAAAAATTAAAACAAAGCGCCGATCGCTTGTTGCTCGACGTGCCTTGCACCGGTATGGGGGTTTGGCGGCGCAACCCCGATGGGCGATGGAAACTTCGGCCTGACTTTAAAGACCAAGTGCAGGCAAAGCAAGCCGAGATTTTGCAGCACTACGCCAACATGTGCAAAGTAGGCGGCAAAATGGTTTATGCTACGTGCTCCATCTGGCCGGAGGAAAACGAACAGCAAGTCGAACGGTTTTTGGCCGCTAACCCTCAATGGAAATTGGAGGATCAAAAGACCTTATTGCCCGGCAAAACCGATGGCTTTTACATGGCAAGATTGGTGCGTCAGTAATTGCGGTCAACCAAATAGTCGGCAAAGGCCTTAAAAAAATCGTTTCCTTCCTTAGAAAGCCTAGCCTCGTCTAAAGCTTCCATTGCTTTTTCTTTCCAACGGCCGGCCAATTCCAGGGCTTTTTGGTCAAGCGCATGTTTTCGGAATAGGGCTAAAGTGGCCTGTACCCGTTCCTGATCCGGAAGCCCGTCTAATGCCTGCATGGCCTCTTGGTCATGTTCCATGGCTTGAATCCACAACCACGTTTTTTTACGGGCCAAAATATCGCCGCCGGTTTGCTTTCCAACCTCTTGAATGGCGCCAAATGCATCGAGCCAATCGTCTTTAATTTGAAAAGCAATGCCTAAATCAACGCCAAAACGATACAGTGCTTGTGCCGTTTGGGATGTGGCGCCCCCCGAAAGCGCACCGGCTTCTAGCGAAAAGCCAAGCAGTACCGCTGTTTTAAGGCGAATCATGTGTTCGTATTCCGGGGTGCTTACGGACTTTCTTTGCTCAAAATCCATGTCGAGTTGCTGACCTTCGCACACTTCGGCTGCGGTGGTATTGAAGCGGTGAAGCAGCATGGGAATGGCGTGGTTTGGAGCATTCTCCAAGGCCTGCCATGCTTGCACCAACATGCGGTCGCCGCTAAGAATCCCTGAGGCCAAGCCGAATTTAATGTGTAAGGTTTCTTGCCCTCGCCTTAGGGGTGCTTCGTCCATAATATCGTCGTGCACCAAGGAGAAATTGTGGAACAGTTCAATGGCCAATGCCGCAGGGAGGGCTTCCTTGGCCTTTTGGCTGCAAAAATGCCCGGAGGCCATGCAGAGCAAAGGCCTTAAGCGTTTTCCGCCCAAATGCATAAAATACTGAATAGGACCATAAAGCCGGGCAGGCTCTTTAGATTGGTTCAAAAATTGTTCTAATGCTTGGTTGAATTGCTTTTGCCAGTCGGCCAAAAGGGCTTGATGTTGGGACGAAGAAAACATGCGTAAAGATAGTCAGCCGGGCGGAAGAGAGAGGGACCTGCTCCGGCTTAATGAATCCTTTTTTGGAAGAGGATGGGCCAGGGACAGCAGCGGCAGCCCGCACAAGGCAAGCTTAGTGAGCCTTAGCCGGCGGAGGCGACCACAGGAAGCCCACGCAGGGCTTAGGCTCTCTTGGCTTGCCTTGGAGGACTATAGCGAATGGCCCGTATGGCCCCCAAATCAAACCAATTGGTAACATTGTTCATGTAAGATTTTTCCTCATTTAATAAAAAAGTAACCCAAGGCTTGTGGTGCGGGCACTTCTTTCCTTACCTTTGATGCCTGTAGAATCAAGCAAAACTACTATGCGTAAACTGTTTACAATCTGTTCGATGACTGTTTTAAGTGCGGGTTTGACCGCTCAAAACTGCGCCGATGTATTTATTTCTGAATACGTGGAAGGTTCGGGCAACAACAAGGCTATCGAGTTGTACAATCCAACCAACGATGCCATTGACCTTGGGAGTTACCGTTTTATTCGTTTCGACAATGGGTCCGATTTCGGCAGTGAGCTGGTAACACCGGACAAGGTGCTGAGTTTCCCCGCAGGATTTACCGTGGCGGCTAAAGACGTAGTGGTGTTTGCTTTGAACTTGACAAACCCCGCCGGTACTGGTCAAGACCAGCCCATTGATCCTGCTTTGCAGGCCAAAACTGACACCTTGTTTTGTGCCGGTTGTAATCCGCAAACGGCAGATTGCCGGGCCATGTGCTTCAATGGAGACGATGCCCTGTGTTTGCAAAAAACCACCGATGGGGGCACCACTTGGCAGAATGTAGACATTTTTGCTTCGGTAGGCGAACGTCCTTCCAACAATCAGGGGTCATTTAGTCCCACCGCCGGTTGGACGTCCATTGCTCCCTACAGCTCCATGCCCGTGAATTACGATTCTAATGTAGATGGCCCCTATTTTTTACAATACTGGACACAAAACCAAACCTTGGTGCGCAAGCCATCGGTTACCCAAGGGGTTACCGTGAATCCGGCACCTCAAACCTTTAACCCTTCGGTTGAATGGGATTCCATTCCTGAAGACACCTTCGATAGTTTGGGTACACATACCTGCGATTGCAACACACTCAGTTTGGCAGATGCCCCTGAGGCTTATACCCAAATGGCCCCAAACCCGGCTAAGGATATGGTAAATCTGCGTTCGGAAATGCCCTTGGTAGGTTTGCGTTTGCGCAGCCTGAATGGGGCGTTGATTCGTGAATTGAGCCTCAATCAGGTAACAGAGCTAAGCTTTTCTGTGGCCGATTTGGCAAGTGGTGCGTATGTGGTGGAATTGGAATGGGCCAATGGTAAAATTGCAGCCAAAAAACTGCTGCGCCAGTAAGTATCTAAGTACATGAATCCGTATTTTAGTTGTCAAAGCTTGCGGTGGTTTTTCACCGCAAGCTTTTGTTTCTTGGGCTCCATACTTTTGGCCCAAACCGGAAGAATCTCCGGTCAGGTGCTGGATGCCGAGACCCGCGAAAGCTTGATTGGTGCTGCCGTAGTTTATGGCGAAGGAAAAGGCGTTGCTGCCGACTTGGACGGCCGTTTTTCTTTGCCTTTGCCCTACGGGAGCTACACCCTCTCCATTACTTTTATTGGCTACGAACCGGTGAGTCGAACGGTGGAGTTGAATCAACCGGAATTGACCCTGGAGGTGCTTATGAAGCCTGTGCAATTGCAAGAGGTAGAAATTATTGCCGACGTGGCACGTCCAAGAGAAACCCCGGTGGCTTACTCCAATGTTTCGGCCAAGCAAATTGCTGAAAAACTGGGTTCTCAAGATTTACCCATGTTGCTGAATTCCACACCGGGGGTATATGCTACCCAAGTGGGAGGCGGCGACGGAGATGCCCGTGTAAGTATTCGGGGGTTTAATTCTCAGAATGTACTGGTCATGGTGGACGGCGTGCCCATGAACGACATGTTTAATGGCCGTGTGTTTTGGACCAACTGGTTTGGTTTGGACCAAATGACCCGCACTATGCAAGTGCAGCGTGGCTTAGGTGCTTCCAAGCTGGCCATTCCGGCCATTGGCGGTACCATAAATATTATGACCAAGGGCATGGGCATGGAGCGCAGCTTTTCGGTAAAGCAAGAAGTGGGTAATGACCTTAACTTTAGAACCGTGCTCACCGGCTCCACCGGACGACTTAAAGGCAACTGGAACTTGCAAGGCGCCTTGTCTTTTAGGAGCAATGAGGGCTATGTAGACGGTTTAAGAAGTCAAATGTTTTTTTACTTCGCTAAAATCAACAAAGAATTGGGCAACCATACCTTTTCTTTGAGTGCCTTTGGCGCGCCTCAAGAAAGCGGGCAGCGCAGCTTTTACTACGACCAAAGCATTGAGCAATTGTCCAAAGATCAGGCCTTAGCTTTGGGAATTGATACCAGTGCAAATGTAGTGGAGCGTGGTAACAGGTATTATTTTGGATGGAATCATTTGGTGCGCACACGCACCGGAAATGCCATTCAAGATAGCCTCTATGCCAACAATATTGTAGGCCTTGATGCGCATGCTTCTGCCAATAATTTGGAGCGAGAGTTTATGAATACTACTGAAAATAGATTTCATAAACCCGTAATAAGCTTTAATCATAGGTGGCGAGCAAGCCCTAAATTTTACCTAAACAACTTGGCCTATGCCTCTTTTGGACAGGGGGGAGGCACTAGAGCTATGGTGAACGGAAGCACCGTAAACGTAAATTCGGCAGACAGTGCAGGGCAAATCAATCTGCAACTTATGTACGATCAGAATGCATTTAACCCTGCTCCCTCTTTTACCGTAGAAAATCAAGGAACGACCTTGCGCCGTTCGGCCTATTTTATTCAACGCGACCACAACGACCATAGCTGGTATGGTTTGCTAAGTACCTTTGATTGGAAACTCCCTGCGGGACTTAGCCTAAGCGGTGGAGCCGATGCTAGGTATTACAACGGCAGAGTGTATAGCACCATGGACGACCTATTGGGAGGCGATGTGTATACCGCTTCCGACGACCTAAACCGAATGGCCAATCGATTGATTTTTGAAGGAGATACCCTAAGGCAGCATATTGAACGCGATATTCTTTGGGGAGGAACCTTTGCCATGCTTGAGTTTAAAGGCGAAAAAATTTCGGCATTTATAAACCTTAGTGGCGCCATTAACGGCTACAGACAATACAACCATTTTTTGGAGCAAACCTTACAAGTAGGAGATACTACCTTGAACATTGGTTTTGGAGACACCCTAAATTACCAAGGCCAAACCTACACCCAAGGAAGCGAAGGCTTGGAAACCAATGCTACAGAGTGGGTGGTGCGCCCGGGTTACACGGTTAAAGCCGGTATGAACTACAATTTCACCAAGCGGCAAAACGCCTTTTTTAATGTGGGCTACTTTAGCAGGGTGCCTTATTTTACTGCCTTGGTGCGCGCCGACAATACCTTGGTTCGGGACTCCCGAAACGAAGAACTCTTTAGTGTTGAAATGGGCTACAGCTACCGTAGTCCTTCCTTCACCATAAACGGCAATGTATATTATACCGAATGGTTCAACAAGCCGACCTCGGCCACGGTAACCATTGACGGTGAGCCTGTTTTGGTTAACATAGCCAATATGGGAGCCCGCCACATGGGTTTGGAAGTGGATTTTGCTTGGAAAGCCCACAAAATGCTTACCGTAGAGGGTATGGCCAGTTGGGGAGATTGGCAATGGAACCGCGTGGCACGCGGTGAATTTTTTAATTTGAATGGAGAAGCCGCCGGGGAGATTGTTTTTGACCCCACCGGCGTAAAAGTGGGAGATGCAGCTCAGCACAGCTACGCCTTAAGTTTGAGGTTTATGCCCATCAAGCGCTTATACATTATGCCGGAAATAAATCTGTTTACCCACAATTATGCAGATTTTAGGCCCGAAGATTATCAGGTTACCGATTTAGAAAGCGGATCCGGCCCTAACTTAGGCAGGCAAGCTTGGCGTATGCCCGACTACTACTTTATTAACCTGCATGCCGGCTACCATTTTTACATTGGTAAAGTACGGATGGATGTGCGCGGAAACATCCTTAACTTAACCGATGGATTCTTTATTACAGATGCCAGCAACAACGGTTTGGGTGGGTCTACCTACAATGCCAGCTCCGCTACGGTATATGCGGGTTTGGGTACTCGATGGATGTTCTCTTTAATGGCCACTTTTTAATTGCCTGCCATGAAATCTATATTCCCCATTCTATTTTTTACGGTTTTGCTCTCGGCATGTTACAAGGAGAACCGCTTGGCCGGTGATTTGGAAGGACTTTGGGAAATTACCCAAATTCATCCGCAAGATACATCGGCCTTTGGCCTTGTAGATAGTTTGGAGTACCAAATAACCTTTTTGCCTTGCGACGATGCCTACACAGCCAACTGCTCCTTTTCTTTAGCCCTACGTTATGCTCCTTTAGATAGCATTTTGAGGGTCGATACCTTTAAGTATGTGCTAAAAGAGAATGAGTTAGACCCGGTTAGCTCGGCCCTTCAGCCGGCCCCGGATTTGCTGCAATACAACAACCTTTGGAGATTACGTCGATTTTTTGTCGAAAATCTTCAAGAAAACGCCTTTACTTTGCGGCGTTACGACGATGCTAATATTTACATGACCTTCGAAAAACTGAGCGAATGAAACGTGCACACCTCCTCCCCTTATTCCTTTTGCCCCTATGGAGCCTGCAGGCCCAAGTGGCTCCCGTGCCCACCAGTTGGGATTGCGAAACCGGATTACCCGCCGGATGGACCAGCAACATGGCCTCCGGTTCTGAATTTTACATCAGTTCTACTTGCGACTTTAGTGTCCCAAACCCTAGGTCTTTCAAACTAGACTTTACCGGAAGGTTTTTGCAAATCGAAGTAGGTGCCCAACCCGGTCCCATAGCCTATGAAATTGGAGGGCAAACTGGTTCTGCACCATATTGGAATGGAACCTTTGTTGTTCAAGAATCCGTAAACGGTGCCTCTTGGAACACCATCAAAACCTATACCGGAGCTCAGGTCATTCCCGACCAATCCGACAACCAAATTTGCATGCAGGATACGGCATTTCCTACCGATCCTAATGCCCGGTTTATCCGCTTCTTTTTTCAAGACAAGCAAAGCGGAAACTCAGCCTCCGGAGGTGGAAACGTTAAGTTGGACAATATCTTTATTCTTCAACCTCCTTTCACCAGCCAAAAGTTGGAGCTAACCCAAGGCAGCGATGTAATGTTTAACGGTGGAAACAGCAACCCCGTTGGCACAGCCGTGGCCAGCCCCACCAGCTTTAACCTGGGAATGGCTAACATTGCCTTGGCAGGTGGTTTAAGCATTGACTCTGTTGTGCTTTCCGGTCCAAATCCCGGCGACTTTAACATCACAGGGCCTGCTTTGCCCTCCAATATTGCGCCCGGCAACAGCCTAACCTTGCAAATGACTTTTACTCCTGCGGCTGCAGGAAGCCGCGAGGCGCTGCTGACCATTTACAGCAACGACCATACCGTAGACTCGGTGTTTACCTTGCGTTTGTACGGAATCGGCGGAAACCTAGCCTCGGACCCTTCCTTTGCCGTCTCTAACTTTAACGTTACAAACCTAAAAACCTTTAGGTACCACCTCAATATGAACCTTCCTCAAACCGGGCCCGATGCCTATGGGGGGTACTTAATTCTGCGTTCTGAAGGTCAGGCCCTGAGCGCACAACCTGTCGACGGCCAAACCTACCAACGAGGAATGACCATTGGCAACGCCAAGGTAATTTATGTGGGCCGGCCTTCTGGAAATAGCTTAAGCTTTATTCCCAACTGGATAATGGCCAACACTAATTATGAGTTTGCCGTATACAGCTACAATGGTTTGGGCACCTTCACCAACTATGCCGCAACAGCGGTCACGGCCTCCACTACCACCCCGCAAACCATGTTGGATCCCACCTACTACAGTGGCGTGTCAGAGACCAACTCCAGCTTTGTGGGCGACTTACACAATGTGGTAAACCCACACACCGCCATTTTTTACAGCGATTATATAGAAACCATGGTGAGCGGCTTTCAAATCCGGGACACTTTTGTGGTAAGCGGTCAAATTATAAACGACAAAGTGTTGGATTGCCCCTACAGTGGCGCGCCTATCCTTTTCCAAGAACCTTATCAGTTCGGATCTACGGGCACCAGCCGCGAGCATACCTTTAGCCACTCTTGGATGCCTACCTTTAATGCCAGCAGCCCGGAGCGTCCGGAATACAGCGACCAGCATAATTTGTATCCGGTGTTTCAAAACATCAACGAGATTCGCTGCAACTACCCCTTTGGGGAAGTGGAAACACCCATTTTGCAAAGCGGCTTAGGCACTTTAGGCTTGAACGCCCTCGGAAACCGCGTTTTTGAACCCACAGAAGGCCACAAAGGACGCGTAGCCCGTGCCCTCATGTACATGACCATTTGCTACAACAGTGTGAACGGCAACGGATGGAACCTAAATGCGCCCATCGGCGAAAACTGCAACGGGAACCCAATCAACTACCCACAAGACCAACAGCTTTTGCTCGATTGGCACTTCAACCACCCTCCCAACAATTTCGATGTTGCCCGCAACGACTTTTTAGACAGCTTGCAAGGCAACCGTAATCCATTTGTGGATAATCCCGATTGGGCTTGTTACATCGATTTTACCACCATGACTTGGATTGCCAATCCTACCATTCCTTGCGCTACCGTGGGCTTGGATGCACAAAACCCACTTCAAGCTAAGATCTGGCCCATCCCTGCCCATCAAGTGCTGAATTGGAGCATTCCCGGCAATGGAAACAGCTTCCAACTTTCGGCTACCGACATAGCAGGTCGCGAAGTAATGCGCACCGAGCTGCAAGGCACCGAAGGTCAACTTGACTTAGGAAGCTGGCCCACAGGAATGTACATTCTCCGCATCGAAAAGGATGGCCTTGAATCTACCTTTAAAGTGTTGCATCCTTAAATAGGCCAAACATCATACATAAAGCCGATTCTTATGGGAATCGGCTTTTTTTTTGTGGGCCCTGCAAAGCACCGGGCCCTCCCTCCAAGCCCCGTTGCCAAAACCTCATGCATGCAAAGGCTCATGGGGCGTTTGCTGCGCGCCACGCCCACAAGCCTGCATGCATGGGCTTTGGCTGCCGGGGGCTTTCCGTACCGGTCCCTGGGCCTTGGTTTAAACTGTTTCTTTTGTTTTTCTTTATACTCCAAATAATCGAAACTATGAGCCGTATTGATTCCAACCGTGCGCCTGAACCCGTAGGCGCTTATCCTCATGCCCGCAAAGCAGGAGATTTTATTTATTACAGTGGAATGGGGCCACGAAGCCGAGGCACTAAAGAAATTCCCGGAGTGGAGCTCGACGCCCATGGCAATATCCTTAGCTACGATATCGAAACCCAGTGCCGATCGGTATTCAATAACCTTAAAATGGTGGTGGAAGAGTCTGGAGCCTCTTGGAGTGATTTGGTAGATATTACCGTGTTTTTAACCAATATGAAAGCCGATTTTGCTATCTACAACCGCGTGTATGCTGAATATTTCGCCGAACATCAGCCCTGCCGAACCACACTCGAAATTTGTAGCCTGCCTACACCTATTGCGATAGAGGTAAAGGCCATTGCCTATATAGGCAAATAAGCCTTAGCCGCTTCTTTTGGTTATCTTTGCCAGCCCAATTGCAAAGCATGGAGTCATGAGCAAAGCGTATCCCGAATACAAGGAACTGAACTTAGCCGAAAGACAAGCCGAAATCCAACAGGATTGGAAGGAAAATAAAACCTTTGCGCAAAGCATTCGTGGAAGCGATAGCCCCAGCTTTACTTTTTTTGAGGGCCCTCCTTCCGCCAACGGCATGCCGGGAATCCACCATGTGCTCTCACGCGCTATTAAAGACTCTATTTGCCGCTACAAAAGCTTGCAAGGCTTCCGGGTGGAGCGCAAAGCTGGCTGGGATACCCACGGCCTTCCGGTTGAATTGCAGGTAGAGAAAGAATTAGGGATTACCAAGGAGGATATTGGAAAGTCCATCAGCATTGAAGCATACAATGCCGCTTGCCGTAAGTCGGTCATGAAATTTACTGGTAGTTGGCAGGAGCTCACCGAACTCATGGGCTATTGGGTAGATATGGACGACCCTTACGTTACCTACCAAACCAAATACATGGAAACGGTATGGTGGATTCTTAAACACTTTTACGACCAAGGTCTTATTTATAAGGGCTATACCATTCAACCCTTTAGTCCGGCGGCAGGAACCGGATTGTCGAGCCATGAGCTCAATCAACCGGGGACCTACAAAATGGTAAGCGACACCACCATTGTTGCTCAGTTTTTGTTTGAACCGGGGCAAAGCGTTACCGGTGAGTCCCTTCCCGAACCTACCTTTGGCTTAGCCTGGACCACTACTCCTTGGACCTTGCCTTCCAATACAGCGCTTGGTGTGGGGCCCAACATCGATTACGTTTTGGTGAAAACCCTTAATCCTTATACAAGGGAAGCTCAGTATGTTATTTTGGCGGAGGCGCGACTTCAGGCCTATTTTGATGCCGATTGGAACAAGGCTTGGGACAAAGCCGAAGACAAATCCAGAAAAGTTCCTTGGGAAGTGCTTCGAAGCTTTAAGGGAAAAGAGCTGCAAGGATTGCGGTACCGGCAATTGATGCCTTATGCCCAACCTGAAGAAGGTAAGGCCTTTCAGGTAATTTCCGGCGATTTTGTAACTACCGAAGACGGCACCGGGATGGTACACTTAGCTCCCAGTTTTGGTGCAGATGACTTTAAAACGGCCAAAGAACATGGGATTGGTGCCCTTACTTTAGTGGACCGCAGAGGTCGTTTCACCCAAGAGGTAAGCGATTTTGCCGGGGAGTATGTGAAAGAAGCCTACCTCACAGAGGAAGAAAAAACCGAAGGCTACGAGTCTGTGGATGTCCGTATTGCTGTAAAACTTAAGCAAGAAGGCAAAGCCTTTAAAATTGAAAAATACGAGCATACCTATCCTCACTGTTGGCGAACCGACAAACCTGTTTTGTATTATCCATTAGACTCTTGGTTTGTTCGTACCACCGCCATGAAAGAGCGGCTGCTGGAACTAAACAAAGAAATCAACTGGCGCCCGCCCTCCACAGGAACCGGAAGGTTTGGTCAATGGTTGGAGAACCTACAAGATTGGAATCTAAGCCGCTCTAGATATTGGGGCATTCCTTTGCCTATTTGGCGCACCAAAGATGGAAAAGAAGAACGGTGTATAGGGTCGGTAAGCGAACTCCTAGAGGCTATTGAGGCCTCCGTGCAGGCCGGAATAATGCATAAAAATCCCTATGGAGACCTTAAGGATGGTCCGGACTATGACGCCATTGACCTACATCGCCCTTTTGTGGATGAGGTGGTGCTTGTTTCTCCCTCCGGTCAAGCCATGTACCGTGAGCCCGATTTGATTGATGTTTGGTTTGATTCCGGTTCTATGCCTTTTGCTCAATGGCACTATCCTTTCGAAAACAAAGAAAAAATTGAGCAAGGCTCCGCTTTCCCCGCTGATTTTATTGCCGAGGGAGTAGACCAAACACGCGGTTGGTTTTTTACCCTGCACGTTATAGCTGCCGGTATTATGGATTCGGTGGCTTATAAGTCGGTCATTTCTAATGGTTTGGTGCTCGATAAGCATGGGCAAAAGATGTCCAAACGTCTGGGGAATGCGGTGGATCCTTTCCAGACCATGCAAAAGTTTGGCGCCGACGCCACTCGGTGGTACATGCTTACCAATGCAGCTCCTTGGGATAACCTTAAGTTTGACGAGCAAGGCATAGAAGAAGTTCGCCGACGATTTTTTGGCACTTTATATAATACCTACGCCTTTTTTGCTTTGTACGCCAACCTGGATGGCTGGACAAAAAGCACACCCGACTTGCCCAAAGTACCTGCCCAACTCGATGCTTGGATTTTGTCTCGATTGGAGGGCCTAAAGCAAGAAGTTACCCAAGCTTACGAGGCCTATGACTTAACTTCAGCAGGCCGCTTAATTCAAGATTTCGTTACTGAATCTTTATCGAACTGGTATGTGCGCCTTTCACGAAAAAGATTTTGGGTAGGTAGCATTACCGATGATAAAGATGCGGCATTCAGCACCTTGCATTGGTGCTTGGACACGGTGGCACGCCTTATGGCCCCTTTGGCCCCTTTTTATGCCGACCGATTGTATAGAGATTTAAGACCGGAAAGTACTTCTGTTCATTTGTCCCATTGGCCGCAATTGGGCTTGGCAAAAAGAGACGAATCGCTGGAGGCCGCAATGGACTTGGCCCAACGTGCCACTTCTTTGGTATTGTCCCTGCGAAAAAAGCAGAGAATTCGAGTGCGTCAGCCCTTACGAAAAGTCTTGGTGCCTGTTATGGATGCCCGTCAAAAAGAACTTTTAGAGCAGGTAATGCTCTTGTTTTTGAACGAGGTAAATGTGAAACAACTTGAGTTTTTGACCGACATTGGAGAGCTCTTAGTACTTAAGGCCAAGCCTGACTTTAAAAAGCTGGGCCCACGTTTTGGCGCCGATATGAAATTGGTGAACCAACGCATTCAAAGCCTTTCACAAAGCCAAATTCAAGAGTTAAGAACAACAGGAGCCTTGAACCTTGAATTGGAGGAAGGAAGAACCGAGCCCATTAGTTTGGATGAGGTAGAAGTGGTATCGGAAGACGTTCCCGGATGGCAAGTGGCAGTGGACGGCGACCTTACCGTGGCTTTGGATATTGCCTTGGACCAAGAGCTCCTGGCAGAAGGTATGGCCCGCGATTTTGTGAATAGGGTGCAAAACCTTCGAAAGGATTTAGGCTTGGAAGTGGGACAGCGTATTCGTGTTTATGTTCAAGCAGCACAACAAGTGCAGGAGGCATTGCGTTTGAATAAAGCGTATATTTGCGCCGAAGTTTTAGCAGCAGAACTATACGATCACGCCAAAGAGGATTCCTACTCCACGGTTCATACCTTGGAATTAGAAGATGAATTCAAGGCCGATGTTCAAATAGAACCCTTACTTTAAACATGCATCTATGGCAGCTGAAAAAGTAAAATACTCAGAAGAAGAATTAGAAGAGTTCAAAGAACTTATTAATGGAAAGCTGGAAAAAGCAAAAAAAGAGCTGGAACTGCTCATCGACGCTTTCTCCCATAAGGATGGAAATACCACCGACGACACTTCTCCTACCTTTAAGCTAATGGAGGATGGAGCAGAGGTGTCTTCCAAAGAGGAGATTGGGCAGCTTGCAGCACGTCAAAAGAAATTTATCCAGAATTTGGAGAATGCTCTTTTGCGCATTAAAAACGGAACCTACGGCATTTGTAGGGTAACCGGAAAATTAATTCCTAAAGAAAGGCTTCGGGCAGTTCCTCACGCCACCTTAAGCATGGAAGCAAAAACTTCCCAAAACCGCACGGATTGAAAGCACTCCGCCTTCCTTTGCTGTTGATTTTTGGAATATTGGTCTTTGACCAATGGACTAAGATTTACATCAAAACCCATTTTGAGTTACAGGAAAGCGCGCGCTTAATACCCGGACTCATAGAATTATTCTTTATTGAGAATAATGGAATGGCTTGGGGACTTGAGCTAGGGGGCACCACAGGAAAATTGTTTCTAAGTATTTTTAGAATCATTGCGGTAAGCCTCATCGGTTACTTGTTGTTTGATCTGGTGCGCAAAAAAAAGAACCGCTGGCTGGTCATTAGCTTATCCCTCATTTTTGCAGGAGCTTTAGGGAATATCCTTGATTCTATGTTTTATGGGATCATATTTAGCGAAAGCAATACCTTCCAATTAGCACAAGCCTTTCCTCCCGAAGGTGGCTATGCTCCCTTTCTTCAAGGAAAAGTAGTGGACATGTTGCACTTTACGGTTCACTGGCCGGATTGGGTTCCCTATCTTGGTGGAGACCCCATCTTTAGACCTATATTTAATTTTGCAGATACGGCCATAACCATTGGGGTTTCTATTTTGGTCATATTATCTATCCGCAAAAAGATTTAAGGGCTTCTATTGCTTTAGAGGGAACTTCTATCTGAAACAATGTAAAGGCAAGAGCATCTTTTATTATGTTGTAAAGATTCGCTAATTTGCCTTGATACATGTTACCTATGAAAACCTTTGTTTACCTAACTTTCTGTGCTTTATTTAGCATGGTATTAAACGCCCAACAAGTGGGTATCAATACCTCCAATCCGGATCCATCCGCCGTTTTAGACGTCTTTTCTTCCGACAAAGGCTTGCTTTTTCCACGCTTAACTACTGCGCAACGGAACAACATCAACAACCCTGCACATGGTCTTACCATTTACAATACCACCAGCCAGTGTATGGAAACCTACTTTCCTACCGGATGGGCCCAAATGGCTTGTGCATGTCAAAGCTTTCCCTCGGCAAGCTATACCACCAGCCCTGCCAACCCTTCCACTACTCAGCCTGTAGTTTTCTCCCCGGCAACCACAGGCGCAAGTTATGCCTGGCAGTTTCAGTCTGGCACGCCTGCCAGTTCCAATGCCCAAAACCCATCGGTTACTTGGGCAAATACAGGTACGTTTCAAGTGATTTTAACCATAACCGATGCCAACGGATGCAGTACCATAGATACCACCGGCATAACGGTAAATCAGTGTGCGCCTAGTGGTTCTCAAACTTTTAATTATACAGGGTCTGCCCAAAGTTGGACGGTGCCTGCCTGCGTAACCAGCATACAAGTGGATGCATACGGTGCCCAAGGTGGTTCGGGAACTTCCGGCGGTGCCGGCGGCCTCGGTGGCAGAGTACAAGCCACCCTAACGGTTACTCCCGGTGAGGTGTTGCAAATAAATATTGGAGGTGCCGGTGCCAGTCCCGCAGCAGGATGGAATGGCGGAGGCGCCGGTGTTGGTACAGGCGCCGGTGGTGGCGGAGCAACAGACATTCGCAGAAATGGCACAACGCTTAGCGACCGCATTTTGGTTGCCGGTGGTGGAGGCGGTGGTGCTCAGGGCGCCGGAGGTGCCGGTGGTGGTTTAACGGGTGGTCAAGGCTCTACTAACGGAAATGGCGTTTGGGCTCAAGGAGGTACCCAAAGCTCCGGTGGTGCCGGAGGAATGTACAATAATGGAGGCTGCTCCCCCGGTCAAGCTTTTGCCCCCTCCGGAGTATTTGGTATTGGAGGAAATGGATTGTCGAATTCGGCATGTTGCTGCTACGGAACCGGTGGCGGTGGCGGATGGTATGGCGGCGGGGGGATGCAAATTAACGGGGCCGGAGGAGGTTCTAGTTATGTTACAAGCAGCGGCTCTAGCAATATCTCCCACAGCCAAGGCGTTCGATCCGGAAACGGAACCCTAAGCATCAGCTGGTAAACCCTAAGCTTTTTTGTATCTTTACCCTTAAGGAAAATCATTATGGCAGGCAGCGTAAATAAAGCAATACTTATCGGTAATTTAGGCAAAGACCCCGAAACCAAAACCTTTGGAGACGGCACTCAAGTTTGTCGATTTCCCTTGGCCACCAGCGAAACGTACAAGAATAGAGAAGGCGCTCAAATAGAACAAACAGAATGGCACAATGTGGTGTTGTGGCGGCGCTTGGCCGAAATTGCAGGACAATACTTGCGGAAAGGCTCAAAGGTGTATATCGAAGGTCGTATCAAAACCAGAAGCTGGGACGATGACCAAGGCCAAAAAAGGTATATTACCGAAATTGAGGCCGACCAAATGACCATGTTGGATTCCAAAAGAGATGGAAATGAGCAAGGCACTTATGCACCGGCGCAAGAGCAACCAACAGCAGCCCGCACAAGCCCTAGCGAAACAGCCTCTGCTCAAGAACCTAATCAAGCCAATACGCCTCCACCTCCGCCTTCCGGAGACGGAACAGATGATTTACCTTTTTAAGTTAAACTAAGCGCCTCATCTTTGGACATTCCCTTAGCCAACGGTAACGACGACCCTTTTAGTTTGATTTGGTGGTTTATTCTGCCGGTCTTATTAATGCTTTCTGCCCTAATTTCCGGCTCCGAAGTAGCCTTCTTTAGCCTTTCTGCCAAAGGTTTGGATGAACTGGACCAAGAAAAACCGGGATTGGCCCTAAGGGTTAGGAAACTTTTGGACCATCCCCGTAGATTGTTGGCTACCATTCTTATTGCCAACAATTTTATAAATATTGCCATTGTCATTATTTCCGGCTTGCTTACAGACTCTTTAAGCTTGAGCAGCCTTTGGCCTTACTGGGCTGTGTTTCTTTTTCAGGTAGTAGCCGTTACCTTTTTGATTTTACTGTTTGGCGAAATCCTTCCCAAGGTTTTTGCCACCCAACGCCCTCTGGTACTCATTCGAGCAATGACAGGGCCTTTAATTGTAACGGAACGGTTAACCCGATGGCTAAGCACCATATTGCTTGCCTCAGGTCGTATTTTTGACCGTAAATTGCAGCGGAGCCCGGCTGCCCTTAGTCCCGACGAATTATCGGCAGTGATTGATATGACCCACGACGACTCGGTGTCAGAAGAAGAAAGAAAAATTTGGAAGGGCATTGTAGAGTTTGGCCAAATTTCTGTTAGCGAAACCATGAAACCTCGGATTGACGTTGTGGCCTTAGATTCCGGCTTAGATTTTAAGCAGGTGTTGGAAACCATTCTTCAATCCGGTTATTCCCGGATTCCGGTGTATACCGACTCTTTTGACCAAATCAAAGGAGTATTGTATATTAAAGACTTGCTGCCTCACTTAGACCAGCCGGCATCTTTTCCCTGGGCTAATTTGGTGAGAAAGCCCTTTTTTGTCCCGGAAAATAAACCTATCGATGACCTGCTTAAGGAGTTTCAAGAGAAGAAAATGCACATGGCCATTGTGGTAGATGAATATGGTGGCAGCTCCGGAATCATTACCCTTGAAGATGTTATTGAAGAAATTGTAGGAGAAATCAATGACGAATTCGACGACGAAGAGGTGGTCTATTCTCGCCTTGACAACCTTAACTACGTTTTTGAAGGAAAAACGACACTAGTTCAACTCTGTAGAATTTTAGATATTCCTTTTGATCATTTGGGGGAAGCAGGGCAAGAGGCCGACACCTTGGCCGGACTCCTGCTTAATTTGCATGGCAAAATGCCCCTAAGAGGGGAGCAAATGGAAATGTTGGGTATAAAGTTCACGGTAGAATCGGCAGATACACGACGAATTAAACGGGTTAAAGTGCAGCTGAGCGCTCCCGATCGATTAAAGGAGCACCGTTTTCCTATCCCTTTGCTTTTGCTTTTATTGGCTTTCTTGCCTTTTTCTTGTGGGGAAACGCCTTCGGTACCTAAACCCAGAGGTTACCCTTCCATAACCCTGCCCGTGCACGATACGGTGCCCCTTGCCCGCGATTGTCCTTTTGTTTTTTATTATTTTGAAGGAGCTAAAGTTCGCCCTTATGTGGGCAACAGCGAAATGGCCAATCCCTGTTGGTTCAATTTGGATTATCCTAGCTTTAATGCAGCACTTTATTTAACATATTTGCCTGTAACCTCACGTGAGGCTTTGGGTGAGTTGATCGACGATGCCCACCAACAAGTGTTTAGCGGCCACTCTATGATGGCCTCAGCCATAGCGCAGCAAACCATCCTAAGGCCCAATGAGGAGGTGTATGGCACTTTGTTTGCACTGGAAGGAAAGGCCGCAACTCCTTTTCAATTTTACCTAACCGATTCTAGCAAGCACTTTTTAAGAGGAAGCTTGTACTTTAATTTCACCGCCAATTACGATAGCTTGGCTCCTGTGGTATCTTTTTTGCATAGAGATATCCAAACAATGGTTAATTCGCTTCGTTGGGAGCCTTGACCATGTATCTTTGTTCACTAAATTAATGATATGAAACGTTTTCTTATTTCTTTTGGCTTTATGGTTTTGGCAGCATTAGGTATGCAAGCCCAAAACGAATTTGAAGGCCTGATTCACTATTCCATTACATATAGCCAAGATATTCCGGGAGCTGAGGGTATGTTGCCTAGTGCCTCTGAAAATATTGTGTCCAAGCAAAGAGCCTTGACGCGTATGATTGGTGGCATGCAAGCGGCTATGATTGGAGATATTTTGTATGATAAAGCCACCGACAGCATTTATATCATTAATCACGGATCTAAAAAAATCAATACCGTTTCTGCTTCGGAGATGGAAGATGATACCGATACGCCCAAAAACAAGGTGACCAAGAGTAAAGAAAAGGCCACCATTATGGGCTACAAATGCCGCCTCTATGAGGTAGAAATTACGGAGGGTGACCAGGTAATGAAAGCAAAGTATTGGATTACCGAAGATTTTAAGCCTGCTACCCAAGGAAAATCCGGTGCTACCAATACTTCAGGGCTTGATTTGCCCGGTTTTCCTATGAAGGTGGAAACCGAGTTGCCCGTGCCGGGAATGGATGGCTTGTTCATGATAATGACCGTAACCAAGATTCAACCTTTGGCCGAATTGAAAAAGAATGTGCTGAGTATACCGACTTCTTATAAGCGGGAATCGGGACTTCCTTCCCTTATGCGTATGGGAGAATAAAATTCCTATGAATGGATTAGAAGGACTCCGTTTCATTTTGGAACGGAGTTTTTTTTTGGCCCAGGGACCGGCACGGAAAGCCCCCGGAAGCCAAAGTCCATGCATGCAGGCTTGCGGGCGTGGCGCGCAGCAAACGCCCCGCAAGCCTTTGCATGCATGAGGCTTTGGCAACGGGGCTTGGAGGGAGGGCCCGGTGCTTTGCAGGGCCCCATCCATCAATTTCCGTGCATGCGTATTCGAAGCGCTTCGGGGTAGTGATTGTTGAATCTGTTGCCGGCTTTTTTGAGCCAACCTAAGGGAAGGCCGCGATAGCCGGCAGTTATCCAAGTTTGCTCCACTTCGCGATAGCTTGGGGTTTCGCCGCGGAGGTAGCGAAGGGCTTCTTCGTTTTCTAAGGGCAGCAATGTTGTATTTGGGGCATGGAGGCTTAGGGCCAGGCCATGGTGCGGTAGCCATCGTCCATTTTTGTGGTAGGCTAAGGGGGTTCCAAGCGACCGTAGGTTGGGGATTTGAGACCAAAAATGGGGCAAAGGCTCCAGGCTGCCGAAATAGGTGTTTTGGTGCACCAGTCGGTGGCTAAATGCGTCCGGAACAGGCATGGGTAAATTCATGGTTTCCAGCTTGGTTGAGGGAGACGGTTGAGGGTGTTGAGGCAGCTGCCCCGGTTTTTTCCAAACCATGAAAAAGAGCCCTTCCACCGGCATTTGGTCCGGATAGGCGTAGCATCCATTCGGTTCAACGTACGTTAATCCCCAATCTTCCGGAAAATCAAGATTGACCGGTTCAAGTCCTTGCTGCAAAAGCTCTTGGGCATGCCCTTGATTCTCTTCCGGCGCAAAAGTACAGGTAGAGTAGATGAGGTATCCGCCGGGGGCCAAAAGCCGCACGGCTTCTTCTAAAATGCCTTGTTGGGTTTGGGCGCAAGCTTGAACGAGTTCGGGATTCCATTGCTTGCGTGCATGCGGTTCTTTGCGAAACATGCCTTCGCCACTGCATGGGGCGTCTAATAAAATGCCATGAAACACCGAACCAAGAGCATCGGCAAGTTGTTTGGGCCAAGCCCTACACAGCATTTGATTGGCATAGCCCCAGCGTGCCATGGTATCTTGCAAAATGGGGAAACGTTTGCCGTCGGGTTCGTTGGCCAAAAGCCAGCCGTGGTGGTTAAGTTGTTCCAGAAGCAAGGTGCTTTTGCCACCGGGCGCGGCAGCAAGGTCAAGCCAAAGCAACAAGGGCGGTAGTCGATCTAAAATGGCTTTTAGCATCATGGAAGCCGATTCCTGCACGTAGTATGCGCCGGCATGAAAGGTCGGGTCTAAAGTAAAGCTGGGCCTTTGTTGCAGGAAATGGGCATTTGGATGCCAAGGCACCTTTTGGGTGTTGGAAAAGGGTTGAGGAAAGGACCGTTGAGGGTGAAGTCGTATGCTGGTTAAAGGGGGAGCGTTTAGCGCCTCCAATCGCTGCTTTGCGGCGGTTTCTCCCCATCGTTTGCCGGCGAATTCGGCATAGTTTTTGGGGATTTCATTAAGGGCGCTCATGGCGTTGGCGTGCGCATTCGTAAAGGGCAATACCCGTGGCAACGGAAACGTTGAGGGAGCCTACAGGGCCTTGCACCTGAGGTATGGCTGCTTTATGATCACACAAGTCCAAATACGCAGGGGAGATGCCATCTTCTTCGGAGCCCATAAGCAATAGGGTAGGTCCGGTTAGTGGACATTGCTGCAATGGAGTCTCTGCTTTTTCGGTGAGGGCAACCAGTTGCAAGCCGCTGCTTTGGAGTTCGAGTAGGCTGTCTTTTAGGTTCCAAGCACGGCAAACAGGCAAATGCAGCAAGGCTCCGGCAGAGGATTTTATGGCGCCTTCCTGAATGGGTGCGGTGCCTCTCGAAGGCACCAAAAGGCCATGGGCCCCAAAGCATAATGCGCTTCTGGAGAGTGCTCCCAAATTACGGACATCGGTTACCCGATCCAAGGCTACCAGCAAAGGCTGCTCGCCCCGTTCAAATGCTTGGGTAACCAGTTCCACCGGATCTTGGTACCGGATAATGGATTTCCAGGCCACTACCCCTTGATGCCTTGCATTAACGGTTCTGTTGAGTTTTTCAACGGGCACTTCTTGCCAAGGAATGGAAGCGGCGGCGCAATAATCAATAATTTGTGCTCGGGCTTGGCCCACGCCCCCCTTTTTAAGAATGACTTTGTCCAGAGCTACTCCGGTTTCCAAGGCCTCCAATACCGGGTGAATGCCGCAAATGAGCTGCTTATCCATACTTATGCGGCTGAACCAAAGCTGCTTTTGGCCAATTGGGATTTGGCAAATTCAAGGCTCACCACAAACTCTTTTTCTTCCGAATCGGGAGCGTGGTACATCACGTCTTTCATTATGGCTTCGCAAAGGGACCTTAGGCCTCGAGCACCCAATTTGTATTCCATGGCCTTTTCCACGATCAAGTCCAAGACATCGGGCTCAATGGTGAGCTGCTTATGGTCAATACTGAGTAAGCGTTGGTATTGTTTAATAAGCGCATTTTTGGGCTCGGTGAGGATTCGCTTCAAGGCTTCTGCGTTGAGTGGGTTCAAATGAGTAACCACGGGAATTCGCCCCACAAGTTCAGGAATAAGCCCAAAGGATTTTACGTCTTGCGGAGTCACAAATTGCAGCAAATTTTGGGTTTGTGGATTGGCCCTTTCTTCGGCACTAAAGCCAATGGATTGCCTCGAAAGTCTAGAAGCAATACGGTGTTCAATGCCTTCGAAGGCACCTCCACAGATAAACAAAATGTTTTTGGTGTCTACCTGAATAAGTTTTTGTTCCGGGTGTTTTCTGCCGCCTTGAGGAGGAACCCCAATAACACTTCCTTCCAAAAGCTTAAGCAAGCCTTGTTGCACGCCTTCTCCTGAAACATCTCGGGTTAAGGAAGGATTATCGCCTTTGCGGGCAATCTTGTCGATTTCGTCGATGAAAACAATGCCCCTTTCGGCCTTTTCTACTTGGTAATCTGCCGCTTGAAGCAAGCGGGTAAGTACACTTTCCACGTCTTCGCCCACGTAGCCTGCTTCGGTGAGCACGGTGGCATCGGCAATGCAAAAGGGAACGTCAAGCATGCGGGCGATGGTGCGGGCAATTAAGGTTTTGCCTGTACCGGTTTCGCCTACGAGCATCACATTGCTTTTTTCGAGCTCCACTTCTTCTGTTTCTTGAGAAGTCGAAGGAGCCATAACCCGTTTATAGTGGTTGTATACGGCTACGGCCAAGGTAGTTTTGGCCTCGTCTTGCCCAATAATGTAATCGTCCAAGTAAGATTTTATGGCCGAAGGTTTTAGCCAGGTGAGGTCGGTTTCCAAACTTTCTTTTTGGAACCGTTCTTTTTCTTCCCGGAGAATAGCCAAGCCTTGTTCCAAGCAATCGTTGCAAATGTTGGCTTCACGGCCGGTTATAAGCATATCGACTGCCGACCGCGGCCTTAGGCAAAAGGAGCAGTTGTCTTCGCGCTGTTGTTTAGCCATAAGGCAAGATCATTTAGTCTTTTTTGGTGCGTACAAGCACTTCGTCAATCATGCCGTATTCTTTGGCTTCTTGGGCAATCATCCAATAGTCTCTGTCGGAATCCTTCTCTACCTTATCAAATGGGTTTCCACTGTGGTCTGCAATGATTTGGTAGAGTTCCTTTTTGAGTTTTTGAATTTCCCTGTGGGTAATTTCAATGTCAGAGGCTTGTCCTTGAGCTCCACCCATGGGTTGGTGAATCATTACTCTGGAGTGGCGCAATCCGGTACGTTTACCTGCTGTTCCTGCACAAAGCAATACGGCGCCCATGGAGGCGGCCATTCCTACGCAAATGGTGGCTACGTCGGGGCCAATCCACTGCATGGTGTCGTAAATCCCTAAACCGGCATACACAGAGCCGCCGGGGGAGTTGATGTAAATTTGGATATCTCTTTTGCTGTCGGCGCTTTCTAAGAAAAGCAATTGCGCTTGAATGATATTGGCAATATAATCGTCGATGGGAGTGCCCAAGAAAATGATGCGGTCCATCATAAGCCGAGAAAACACATCGACCTCTCTAAAATTGACCGGACGTTCTTCGATTACGGTTCGAGTCATGCCTTGAACGGAAGACATGTAGTTTTCCAAGTGCATGCTGGAGATGCCCCGGTGCTTAACGGCATATTTTTTGAATTCGTCGTGCGGAATCATAGCTTAAAATTTAAAACAAGGTATCAAAAATAACCCCAACCTCGGAGAAAGGTTGGGGTCTTAGCCTTTAAAAATGCTTAAGCCTGCGGAGCCTCTGCTTGTTGGATTTCTTTTTCGGCTTCTTCCCAAGGCAGGTTTTGCTCTGGAATGCTCATTTGATCTTTGAGGTATTGAAGCACTTTAAACTCAACCATGTTGGTGTAAATGCGCTCCATTTCTTCCCGGTCGGTTTTGAATCGTGCCACAACGGCTTGCATTTGCTCTTCGGGCAAGGGGTAGCCCATATCGCGCAACCTTCTGCGTACTGTAGTTTCGGCTTCTTGGTTGAGTTCTTCCTGACTTACCTCAATCTTATTGTCCTGTTCAACCTTGGCTCTTAGCACTTGCCAGCGGATGTAGCGTTCGTCGTTTTGGAACATATCCTCGGCAATGCTCAAAAAGTCTTGTGCTTTATTGTCGCTTTGTTTTTCGGCTTTTATGGCCAACCAACGTTTCAAAAAGGATGCGGGAAGGGGAACAGGATTGGCATCAATTATGGCCTCTCTGAGCTCACCCAGCAATTTTCCGTCCAATCGAGGTTGGATGGTAGATTTTAGGTAGTCGTTAAGCCGTTGTCTGGCTTCTTCTTCGTTCGTTACTTCTCCTTCTCCAAAAACTTTATCATAAAACTCTTGGGTGAGTTCGGCATCGGTCATGCGGGTAATATGCACCACCTTAAAAAGTACTTCGTTGGGAAGGCTTTCTAGCGCCTCCTCGTCCGTAGCCAAATAAATGGAGGCTGCTTTTTTATCTTCGAAAAGGGTGTGTGGGTTAAAGCTAAACTCATCGTCCCTGTTTAAGCCCACAAAAAGCGCTTTGTCTTCCTCCTTTTGAATCCGATCGGTAGGGATAAACAAGCCTTTTACCGTTTTAAAGGTTTCAGGGTCGTCCAAGTTTTCGTGATAATACATTTCGCCGGAAACCATATCGCCTTGTTGAGACTCTTCCGGGCTTTCGGTTTTGCCGTATTGCTTGCGCAAATTTTTGAGCTCTTCGTCTATTTGGGCATCGGTAACTTCAACTACCAAACGTTGCAGTTCGTGTTTTTTAGGCACTTCTACGGTAGCCTCGGGCATTAAGCCAATGGAGTAGGCAAAGGAAAAGTCCGATTCCTTAGCAAAATCCATGGCATCTTGGGTTTCCGGAATGGGTTCGCCCAAATAATCGATTTTATTTTCTCTAAGGAATTCAAAGAGTTTTTCGGTAACCAGTTTTCCCACTTCGTCTGCTCTAACCGAAGAAGCATACATTTTATTTACCAAACCGGGAGGCACTTTTCCCGGTCTGAAACCGGGCATGTTCACCCGTTTGCGAAGGTCTTTAAGGGCTTGATTTACTTGAGTGCTGTAGTCTTCTGGAACCACATCAATAGAGACCTTCAGTACGAGGTCTTCTTGTTTTTCCTGGGAAATGTTCATGAAGTATTCTAAAAGAAGTAGTGCGGATGGAGGGACTCGAACCCCCACGCCTTTCGGCACCAGATCCTAAGTCTGGCGCGGCTACCAATTACGCCACATCCGCGTGCTAAATTGAGGGGGCAAAGTTAAGTGCTGTTTGTGGAATTGCCAAAACTATTTGCCCTCCCTTTGCCTTAATTTTTTCCAGCTATAAAATCCTTTTCTAAACCAATGCAGCAGCAACAGACCCAACACTAGGGAAATCAGCCAACCCAAAGGATGGTAATCCAAGCTTTCTTGCCATTCACCATGCATTAAATGCTTTATGCTTCTGGTTAGTCCGCAGCCCCAGCATTCCACCTGAAACAAACGGACCGAAATACACACCGGTTCGCCCTCGTCAAAATAGCCGGCAGGAAGACTCCATATATATAAGACAATGCCAAAGGCAACAAAAGGCCTTAAAACTATGAAAAGAGCTTTGAGACTTTGTTTGTCAAAGCTTTTCTTCATAGTCCTCATAATTGGCAGGCTTTAAATCGCCAGTGAGGATGCGGATAAAATCTACTAAGGCCCAAATACCACAACAGCCCACAGTAAACAATTGAATGATGCCAATAACGGTATAGCCTAAGTAAAACCGATGCACGCCCAATGCCCCAAAGAAAAAGCAAAGCAATGCTGCCACCAACTGGCTGAGTCCCACGTATGGCTCTTGCTCTTGATTTTCTGAGCCGGTCACCGTATCGGAGTCCTCCGAACTTTCGCTTCTTGCCTTTTCAATGATGGTTGGTTCTTCCTCTTCTTTCTCCGGTAGTTCAGGTTCTATCAAATCGTTAAACAACATGCTGGTGCCTTTAGCGTAGACAATGCGGTGCACCCGCTCCAGTGGCTCCACAATAATGTCGCCGGATTCTTTTTGACCACAATTTTTGTAGGCCACTCCAGATTCGCGTACCTCTACCACATGCACTTCCTTTTCCGAACCATCAATAAAAACAATTCGGTCGCAATCTTCCTTTAAGAAAACCCGAATTGGAGAAATGGGTTCCGCTGTGGCTGCCTCCAAAGCGACTTCCCTCTTTTCGGTTTCTGCTGCACCCATGGCTGCCCAGACCTGACCAAGCTCCGGTTTTGCAGGTGTTGCCTTTGTGGGTGTTTTTATGTTTTTAGCCATGCGCCACGCATAGCCGGGATTGTATTTCCTTTTCTGTGCAAAACGGCCATTGTTCACTTGGTCGGTGGTTTCACAGGAAAGGAGAGCGATTAAAAAACAGAAGATTAAGGGTAAAAGGCGCATGGATAAGGTTTTTCGAGGCAAATATATTGATTTTATGGTTTTGGGCGGCCGGGCGGGCCCTTGTTGCAAGTCCTCACAGGCAAGTTTCTGTGGCTAAGCCGTGCGTGGTCCCCCGAAGCCTCGGGGGCCTCCGCCGGCCAAGCCACAGTGCCTTGCCTGCTCCGGGCTTTTCACAGCGGTCCCTGCCGCAGATTCCCCCTCCGTGTACGGTGCATTTTAGTGCCTTAATGAATGGTGGTCTTCGTCCATGTAAAGCGTCTCTTGGACTCAAAATAGTTGCAAGCCAAAGAAATTCCGTATATTTGCAGTCATAATTCAATATCTCATCCCGCACCTGCAACCCAATTTTTACGATTCTATCAGGTCTGAAGAGCCGTCATTACCGGCCAGCGCGGGGTGTACAAATTCAATGTATGCATAAATCAAATCAGGCTTCCGATGGGAAGCGCGGGAACCAAGAGAGAAACAATTACCGCCCACAAAAATCAAGATCCAGAAACAACAAGAAAAGCAGCAGAGAGTTTATTTCTCTGGACATGTTGCAAAAAGAGGCCAAAGCGCCTACTGTGGAAGAGCAAATGCAAACCCGCAGTTTCGATTCCTTGGCTCTTTACCACGGCTTTGCCCGTAACCTTAAGAGTCAAAATATTGAACGCATGACCGAGATCCAAGAAGGAACTTGGGATCCGCTCATGGAAGGCGAGAATGTGCTAGGCTTAGCACGTACCGGCTCCGGCAAAACACTGGCTTTTTTGTTGCCATTGCTTCAGCGTAAAATGGACGGTGAGTCCGGTCTAAAAGCCTTGGTCATTAGTCCAACCCGTGAATTGGCCGGACAAATTGGCGCCAATGCCAATAAACTGGTAGCAGGTACCAACATCAAAGCAGCTTGCTTTACCGGTGGTACAGATATGCTCAACGATATCCGCCACTTGCACCGCAAACCCGAGATTGTTATCGGCACTCCCGGTCGTCTAATGGACCTTTTGGAAAGAGGGCACATGGACTTAAGGGGCTTTTCGGTGCTAATTCTCGACGAATTTGACCGTATGCTAGACATGGGATTCGTGGACGACGTGCATATGATTGCCTCTGCCATGCCCCAGCGTCAGCAAACCTTGCTTTTTTCTGCCACCGTTCAAGGCCGGATTGAGCCTGAAATCAAACGCATTTTAGATGGCGCTCCAGCCGTTCGGGTGGAAGTAAATAAGGGCGACAAGCCCAATGAGAGCGTGCAGCAAGAAGTGGTGCATGTGCCCGAAGGAGGTACCCGTTTCGATACCTTGGTGGATGTGCTCAAGGAAAAAGGCGGAGAACGCGTATTGGTGTTCTCTGAAACCAAGCGCGGGGTAAGCAAAATCACCGCTCGTCTTAAAAAGGCAGGAGTTGCCGTCGACGAAATTCATGGCGATAAGTCACAGAATTACCGCAACCGAGCTTTGGATAAATTTAAGAAAGGTAAGATCCGGGTTTTGGTAGCTACCGATGTAGCCGCCCGTGGACTTGATATTCCTTTGGTTTCAGACGTTATTAACGTTGAAATTCCAAGAACCTACGATAGCTACATTCACCGAATCGGCAGAACAGGTAGAGCAGGAAATATGGGTCGTGCCTTTACTATTGTAGAGGGCAACGAAGGTATGTCGCCTTCCGGCGGATCTAAAGGTGGACGCGGGAATTCAAGACCTCCCAGAAGCGACAAATTCAAATCGGAGCGTAGCCAAACCGGGTTTAAGCCAAAAGGACAACGTAAGTTCCAAAGCAACAAACCAAAAGCAGTTAAAGACGCTCAAGTTACCTTTTGATTCGAACTTTAGCCCCTTGGCATATGTTCGGTGGTAAAACACCTTATGGATGCTTTAACGGATAAAGAAATGGACCGTGTAATAGAAATGGCCTGGGAGGATCGAACTCCTTTCGAGGCCATTTATGTTCAGTTTTCTCTTACCGAATCGGATGTAATTCGGCTTATGCAACGCCAATTAAAGCCAAATTCTTTCAAGCGGTGGAGAAAGAGAGTCCAAGGTCGTTCTACCAAACACTTGAAGCTAAGAAGTTTCACAGCCGGCACCTTTAAAAGTAAGGCTCAGCGGCACATTACCGGGAATCGAATTTCCGGAAAGAATTAAGATTTAATAGTATTTTTCGCCCGGCTATACATTTGCCTATGAACACTGAGAACATTTCTCCGGCGCAAGCCTTAAAAAAACCAAGTTACACCTCCCCTGAGGGCCCGGCGCCTCAAGAGTTGGAAAAGGAAAGCCGCAACAAACCGCGGGTGGCAGATCAAATAGGTTTTGCCTTGATTCACTTGTCTCCCTTGCTCATGATATGGACAGGGTTTACTTGGAAAGACTGGTTGGTATGTTTGTTTATGTATTATTTCCGAATGTTCTTTATCAGTTCGGGCTACCACCGCTACTTTGCGCACAAAACCTACAAGACCGGAAGGATTTACCAGTTTTTAATTGCGTTTTTTGCTCAAACCAGCGTGCAAAAAGGAGCGCTTTGGTGGGCCTCAACCCATAGGGTGCACCACCGCTACAGCGATACCCCAAAAGACCCGCACTCTGCCAATATCTATGGTTTTTTCTATGCCCACATGGGATGGATTATGGGACCCGACTACCAAAAAACGCGTTATGAGCTAATCCAAGATTTTGCCAAATACCCTGAGCTGCGGTTTTTGAATAAATTTTTCCTAGTTCCTCCGGTGATTATGGCGGCAGCCATTTATTTTTTGGGCAACAAACTTAATGGTACCGGTTGGACCGATTGGAATGCCGGCTGGTCTACTTTGGTGGTCGGTTTCCTTACTTCTACTGTGATTTTGTATCACGGAACCTTTACCATTAACTCGTTGATGCATAAAATTGGGAAGCGCAGGTACCGTACCAAAGACCATAGCCGCAACAATTTTATTCTTGCGCTAATTACCATGGGCGAAGGTTGGCACAACAACCACCATTATTACCAAGGCGCTTGCAGACAAGGCTTTTTTTGGTGGGAGATTGACCCCAGCTTTTATGTCCTTAAGTTGCTTTCTTTTTTAGGTATTGTGAGTGATATACGTGGAGTTCCCGACGAAGTGAAATTCAGCGACAAACGAATCGACGGAAAGAAAGCACCCCAAAACGCTTAAAAGGCTTTTCGTTTTTGGGAAGCTTACTATTTTTGTGCGCGTCATGGAACAATCTGCAATACAAACCGATATTTGCATCGTAGGAGCCGGCCCGGTAGGTCTCTTTGCCGTGTTTGAGGCCGGTCTGCTTAAAATGCGTTGTCATTTGGTAGATGCGCTTCCCCAAGTGGGAGGCCAACTCTCCGAAATTTATCCGAAGAAACCTATTTACGATATTCCCGGCTACCCTTCGGTTTTAGCAGGTGAACTGGTAGATAAACTCATGGAGCAAATAGCTCCCTTTAAACCGGGCTTTACTTTAGGTGAAAGAGTCGAAACCCTGGAACGCCAAGCCGACGACAGCTTTGTGGTAACTACGTCAGAAGGTACTCAAATTGCTTGCAAAGTGGTAGTGATTGCAGGAGGTTTAGGCTGCTTTGAGCCTAGAAAGCCTGCAGTAGGCAACTTAGAAAAATTCGAAGGTAAGGGTGTTTCTTATATGGTATTAGACCCCGAAAAATACAGAGACCAAAAGGTGGTTTTGGCCGGTGGTGGCGACTCCGCCTTAGATTGGGCTATTTTTCTTTCGGATGTGGCTTCCGAACTATCCTTGGTGCACCGCAACAATACCTTTAGAGGTGCCCCGGAAAGCGCAGAAAAGGTGTTTGACTTAGCCAAGTCCGGAAAACTGAATTTGTTGTTGGAAAGTGAGGTCACCCAAATATCGGGCAATGGGCATTTGCAAACCGTAACGGTTACCAACAAACAAAAAGAAATTCAGGAGCTAAATACCGACGCATTTATTCCTTTGTTTGGACTTACTCCAAAATTAGGTCCCATTGCCGAATGGGGCTTGAACATAGATAAAAATGCCATAGAAGTCGATACGTTTGACTACAGCACGGGAGTGCCCGGAGTTTTTGCTATTGGCGATATAAATACCTACCCGGGAAAGTTAAAGCTTATTCTTTGCGGCTTTCACGAAGCGGCACTTATGGCTCAATCGGCTTTTAAATTCGTCTACCCCGACCAAAAGCTTAGTTTTAAGTATACCACCGTAAACGGGGTTAATGCCTTCTGATGATGGACGAATCTTTTGTGTCCATAGAAGCGGAAGACTTAAATGGCCGTAAGTCGCATTTTGAGGTTCCCAAAGGCATGGGCCTTTCCTTAATGGAAGTACTCAAGGGCGAAGGGTTTCCTATTTTGGCCACTTGTGGCGGTATGGCTTTGTGTGCTACCTGCCATGTGCAGGTGCTGCAAGGATATGATGAGCTGCCCGAAGCCTCAGACGATGAACTGGATATGCTGGAGTCTTTACCTGTGCTTACCGATACTTCACGGCTGAGTTGCCAGTTAAAGATTGATGCCTTGGAACTGCCCAATCTTAAGGTAAAAGTGTTGGGCGAAGACAATAGTTAGCCTTGTTTTGACGTTCTAAGCATAGAAAAGATGCATAATCTTTTTGTTTTAAACGTTGTTTTGGGGAAAACTCGTTTTTTCTTACTACTTTAGTAGTACAAAATGTCGTCAATGCTAAGACAAATAACCACGTACCTTCTTGTGTTCTTCACCTTGGCCGGTGGTTTTCAGTCTTGTTCTTATCACTATGCTAAGAAAATCAAGGCGTATCGTCGTGCAACTTTGGGAACACCCAATAAGGCCACTAAGGATTTTGTTACTGGTCGGTCCAAAACGGGTTACTCCGCTGACTTAGTTCATAAAATCGCTATAGGTTCCTCTGTAGGACTCAATTCTTTTAACCTAGTCGCCAACAACGTTACTGCTACAGTCAGCGGCATGGTTATGATGGCAGATATTCACTACCATTTGCGTTGGAACTTTTTGCCCATTGGCTACAAAGCATCTTTAAGCGCAGATTTTCCTTTCCACCTAGGTATACCTTTGGTTTCCTCAGCAACAGGAACCGTAAGTGATGGCCTCGCCGTTACTCGAATCAACGATATTGGTCCCATGGATATGAGCTTCTTCATACCTGTAACGGTCAACTTTAACTATGGACGAAATGCTCAGGCAGGAGTTCGTGGCGCTGGTATAGGAATCGGTGGAGGCTACATGATGGCCATTGCGCCCGGAACCGATTTTGCCGACTCAGGTCCATTTACCCATGGTCCTATGGGACAGTTTAACTTCCGTTTTGGAGCTTGTACCATTGGAAACTGGACCATGTACAGCATCCGTCACCAGACCTTCCAACTCGGCGGATTGTTCGGTATTTCTTTCTAAACTGCACAACTTTATTGCTTCTTTACCTGCTAAGGCACTCTTGACTCAGGTCTTCAACGGTTGTCTACTTTATGCAGACTTTTGGGAATTCCCAAAGGGTAGGTTAGTGGATTGGTGAAGTAGTGTAAATTGTCTCAAAAATTTTTGGAGATTTTAAAGCGCCAGGGACCGGCACGGATACCCCGCCCTTGGGTTTGGGATGGCAAAACATGCAGGCGGGTGTGTAGCTTTGCGGAACGCCCCGGCTGCATAGTTTTGCCCCCAAAACCTAGGGTGGAGTAGGAGGGAGGGCCCGCCCGGGCGCCCTAAACCTAATTTCGTTTCTTTAATTGATGCGTTAGCTGCCACCAAAGCAGCCGGTCTAGGCCATTAAACAGGCAGTTTTCTTCCCATTCCACGCCGGGTTTTCGATCCGGGTGCAGCCATCGGTTTTCGCAACGCCAGCCCGGTGGAGGGTTAGTATGGCCGGGTACTTTCCATTGTGGAGGTGACCAAAGACCTTGGCTTAGCTCTTGTTGTTTTTGCTGTAGGTTGTGAGGCAGCGGCTCTGTTTCGTGCCACAGCCACCAAAGCAATGCATAGAATTCAAGGTCGGCCTTTTGGGCAAAGCGCTGCATTTTTGCTTTGGGAAAACGGGCGTCAAGGGAGGCTAAGGCCAACTGCATGCACCGGTTGACCTCATGATGGAGCGGAGGGTTTTTGCTCATATCGGGCAATTGCCAAGCATACCAGAGCCAACGTCCAAGCATTTCGGTTTGAAAGTCAAAGGGCAGGTCTACTTTTTTTCTTAGGGCGGCTTTTCGGAGGGGCAAGGCTCCGGGAAGCATCCATCCGCCAATGTGCACCTGTTTTCCCAAGGGGTCTTTGATGACCCACTCGTTGCTTGTAAGTCGGAGCAAAAGCCTTTGCCATTGTTTTGTTAGGCGTTCACGTTCGGGAAACCAGGTCGGTTTTGCGAGCCAACTGAAATAGCCTAAGCTTAGGTAAACCATTTGGTCTTGGCTCATAAGGTTGCCCAGTCCGGGTCTTTTGCGGCAGGTCCAACCACTGCGCATGCAGCCTGCGGTATCGGGCCATGCGGCCGATATTAAGGCGTCGTCGCGTAAGATAAATCCATCGAGTTGGGTAGAGGTGCCGTACCAAGCTCCGGCAAGTGAGTCAAGCCGGTCTATGGTGTTGAGGCACTCTGTCAATTCACTTTGCGCCCTTTGAGGGTTCCAATTTCCATGAAATTCAAGTCCCAAAAGAAGCATTCGGAAGCCCAAATGCGCGGTTGCGTCTTCAAACTCAAAAATATTACGTGCTCCGGGAACCTTGCCTTGTCCTCCGCAGGCCTCATCGAACCAATAGGCATGAGTGCAGGAAGTGCCAAGTCGAATTCTAGCTACAGGAAGACCATAACCGGGTCCGGGGCTTTGCCGAAGAAAAAGGCTATGAAACCTATGCCGAAACAGTTCATAATGATTGCTGTCGTTGGAGAAATCCTGAGCTGAAACTGCGGATTGCAGCAGCCAAAAGAGCCATATGCTTATTCGCCACGCCACAATAAAGATGCATCGCCGTAACTTAAGAAACGGTAGGAGTTGTTTAAAGCCTCTTGATAAATGTTTTTCCAGGCGTCTCCAACCAATGCAGCAATGAGGAGCATAAGGGTGCTTCCGGGTTGGTGGAAATTGGTGATGATGGCGTCGGCCATTTGGGTTTTATAGCCGGGGTAAATGTATATGGAGGTTTCTCCTGTAATTCCTGTTGGGTATTTTTGGAGCAAATGGAGCATGGCATCTTGCCTGCTTGCGAAGCGTATTTTTTGCTCATAGGGAGCGTGGGAGGGAATGGAAGTGCTGTTTAACTGTGCCGCCCAAAACATGCTTTCTAAGGTGCGCAGCGCGGTAGTTCCTACCGGAATAATGGGTCCTTGGTGTGTGGCCAAGGTCTTTAACACTTCTGCCTCCACCCGGAAAGATTCGGTGTGCATGTGGTGGTCTTTGGCATTTTCGGTGGTGACGGGTTGAAAGGTGCCGGCTCCCACATGCAGCACCAGGCTTTGCATGCGTATGCCTTTGTCCTTTAGTTGTGCAATTACCTCATCGGTGAAATGCAGGCCGGCAGTGGGTGCAGCTACAGAACCTTCTTCTTTGCTGTAAACCGTTTGGTAATCTTCTTTATCGCTGTCCACGGCTTCTCTATTGAGGTAGGGTGGCAGCGGCATTTTTCCGGCTTGATCTACCAAATCTTTGAACCTATGCTTAGGGTTTGTGAGTTCCACCCCCACCAGATTTAGGTTTTTGTTTACCCAGAAAAAGCGGGCCGGCACGGGGCCATCGAGGAGTAGGGATTCGTCTTCCGCCCAGCGTTTTCTATTGCCCACCATGGCCTCCCAAGTTAGGGTTCCATGAGCTTGCATGGCTTCCTCCGTGGCTATTTCCGAAGGTTTTAACAAGAATACCTCAACTTTAGCTCCGCTTTTTCGGTGTAAAATCAACCTTGCTGCAATAACGCGGGATCTGTTTACTACCAAAAGTGCATTTTCGGGTAGGATTTTAGGTAAATCAAAAAAGTGGTGATGGTCTATGGAGCCGTTTTTCCATTGAAGCAAGCGTGCATGATCTCTTGGTTTGACAGGGAATTTTGCAATTCTGTCGTTGGGCAAATCATACATAAATTCAGAAATGAGCAATTCTTCGGCCACGTTGCTTATTTTGGTCTCCAAAGGTAGCTATTGCCTTGAACAGACTCATAAGAACACGCAAAATTGAACGCATGGAAACAGACACAAGCTGGCTTTCCTCTTTATACCAAAGCTATTTGGCGCATCCTAGAGTTTGCACGGACCATAGAAAGCTTGCCCCCGGCGATGGCTTTGTGGCCTTAAAAGGAAGTCGGGTGGATGGCAATTCATTTGTTGCTGAAGCCCTCAGGTTGGGAGCTGCTTGGGTCTTGTGCGAGAATCATGCGTTTGCGGACCATCCAAAGGTTTGGACCTGTTCTGATGCGGTGCTTGCTTTGCAGCAACTGGCATCACGGCATAGGCAGAATTTTAAAGGGAAGGTACTATGCGTGGCCGGTTCCAATGGAAAAACCACCACAAAAGAATTACTCTATGCTTGCTTTTCGGAGGCTTTTAAAACCGAGTGTACTCAAGGAAATTTCAATAATCACTTAGGCGTGCCTCTTAGTTTGCTGTCATTTTCTACAGAAACGGAGTGGTATTTGGTAGAGATTGGGGCCAATCATGAAGGCGAAACCGCATTTTTGGCCGAATTGGCCAAGCCGGAGGTTGGTTTGGTGACCAACAACGGCAAAGACCACTTGGAAGGGTTTGGGGATGAAGCCGGCGTGCGAAAAGCCAATGCCGAATTGTATGCATGGTTAGCTGGGCATGATGGCATTGCTTTGGTTCCTGACTTTCATGCAGATTTAATGGAGGACAGCGCCAATCAAGCCCGTTGGGTTTATGGTTGGGAGTCGAGCTCAAACCTTCAGGGTAAACCCTTGGAGCAGGGGCACCGGCCCGGTTTGCAATTGCAAGGTTGGGAGCAACCGGTCTGGTCTCAACTTGCCGGCACTTTTAATGCCGAGAACATGATGCATGCAGCTGCCGCAGCTGTTTGGGCCGGAGCTTCCATGGATGCCGTGAGGAGGGGCTTGGAGCGGTACAAGCCTGCTTTAATGCGTTCGCAGTGGATAGAAAGCCAGGGGTGGAAGATATTGTTGGACGCTTACAATGCCAATCCAAGTAGTATGGAAAAAGCGGTGGATAGTTTTTTGAAGCACGCACGTGCTCCTTACGGGTTTTTGTTGGCAGATATGTTGGAGTTGGGGAGTTTTTCGGAGGAAGAGCATAAACGCATAGCCGAAAAGTTATCCAAAAGCGGGGCTAAAAAAATTGTGCTCATTGGAGCCGAATGGGCTAAATGCAGAGAGGTATTGCCTGGAGCCCTTTACTTCTCAACGACTCAAGAAGCCCTTGAAAAACTTAATCCGGAAGCATTGAGGCCCCTAGAATGGTTGGTAAAAGGTAGCCGAGGTTTTGCTTTGGAAAAATTACTGAATGCTTGGGGTCTTTTTTGAACTATTCCAACTTAACGGCCGTTCCATAGGCTAGGATTTCGGCAGCACCTTGGGTAATTACCGAGGTTGTTATTCTAAGGTTTACTACTGCATCCGCTCCCATAGCTTTGGCACGCTGTTCCAATCTTTGCATGGCTTGGGCTCTGGCTTGTTCTTGAAGCTTGGTATATTCAGAGATTTCGCCACCTACAATGTTTTTAAGACCGGCAAAAATATCGCGGCCAATATTCCGAGCTCTTACGGTACTTCCTTCGCAAATTCCAAGGGCTTCTGTTATTCTTTTGCCGGGAACTTCCGGGCTTGTAACTAAGATCATAAAGCAATTCGTATTTTCGGAAAGTTATGACTAAAAAATGAATATGCCTTGCATTGCGGTAACCGGAGGAACCGGGCATTTGGGGCAACATGTGGTGCCTTTACTCCTCAACAAAGGCTATAGGGTTCGATTGTTGGTCAGAAAAGAGCTCCCTGTCTTTTTTGAACACTTAAAAGGTTTGGAGCCGGTGGTTGGGAGTTTGGAGGATCGGGAATCGTTGATTGCTCTTTTAAACGGCGCAAACGCCCTTGTTCATGCAGCGGCATATATTGCCGTTGGCCGGGGTAAGCGCGAAGACATTTTTAAGGTAAATGTAGAAGCTACTCAAAGGCTTTATGAGCTGTCTTCCGGTTTAGGCTTGAAGCGTTTTGTTCATATAAGCTCCGTGCATGCCTACCGTCCTTTTCCAATTCATGAGGTATTGGATGAGTGTAGGCCACTAAATTTTAGTGGGGGATTATACGATCAATCCAAAGCTGCGGCTCATGATTATTTGAGAAATCAGGCCAAAGCCGGTGATTCCATGGAGGTGGTGGTATTAAGCCCAAGCTCAATGTTGGGGCCACCCGATTACAAACCATCCCTATTGGGAAATGCTTTATGGCGTATGGCACATGGCAAAGTACCGGCACTTTTTCCCGGGGGCTTTGACTTTTGTGACATCCGTGATGTAGCTCAGGCTACGGTTCAGGCTATAGAACGTGCAGCGCCGGGTTCTGAATATTTGCTTGCAGGAAAATGGTACAGCATGCATGATTTAGCGGCTGTTTTGATGGATTTGGCAGGTTCTCAAAAGCGGCCTAAGGCCTTGCCTTTTTGGGTAGGGGAGTGGACCGTTCCTTTGGTAGAACTCGGGGGGCGTTTGGCCGGAAAAGCTCCTGTGTTTAGCAAAGAAGCATTGCATATTTTGAAACATAGCCCTCGAAGGATTTCTTCAGAAAAGGCTCAAAGGGAGCTTGGGTACTCCAGCAGACCACTGGAAGTAAGCCTAAGGGATTTGGTAGAATGGTGGAAACAAGAACAAGTATGGAAGCGATGAATACCTTTGAATGGATGGTTTTTGGCTGGATGGGACTGGGGCTGCTCACCTTTTTTTATCTGTTAAAGCAAGCGGCTCCTTACGGAAGACATAACCGGGAGGGATGGGGACCTCAAATGCCTAACCGCTGGGCTTGGGTATTGATGGAAGCTTGGGTTTTGGTGGTACTTTATGGGGGATTATACCTGTGGGGTTTCCCTTTAGAAGGGCCGGGTCTTTGGATGGTTGTATTCTTTAGTTTGCATTATCTGCACAGGTCTTTTGTGTTTCCGTTCCGAATAAAAAGCAAAGGCAAACAAATGCCTGTTATGATCATGCTTTCGGCGGTGCTTTTTAATTCGGTAAATGGAGGCTTTTTATCTTATCATTTTGCACACAGGCAGTATGCAAACGACTGGTATTTAAGTGCTCCATTTGTTGTAGGGCTAATTTTGTTTTTTGGGGGAGCGGCGATAAATATGTGGTCGGATTACAAGCTTATTGGGCTAAGAAAGGAGGGCGAAACCGGGTACAAAATTCCAAGAGGTGGACTATTTGAATGGATGTCCTGCCCGAATTTGTTTGGAGAGATGGTAGAATGGCTTGGTTTTGCTTTAATGGTATGGGATTGGGCGGCATGGAGTTTTTGGGTTTGGACTTTGGCCAATTTGGTTCCCAGAGCCTTGGCTCACCACGCTTGGTACCAAAAAACCTTCGAAAAGTACCCCAAACAAAGGGGAGCTTTGTGGCCAAAGTTTGGAAAATAGCCCTTTTGGTAGTCTTTTTGGGTGCTTTTTTAAGTGCTCATTTCTGATTTAACACTTTTTTTTACTCATTATCTTTTGATCTTCAAAGGGTTATGTGAGATTCCAAACCGTGGAACAGATTTTCCAAACGGCGAACTTTAATTGGTTTGGGCTAGCGTAGATTTGCAGTGTTCGAGAACCCAAGTCGAACAGCAGTTTATGAAAACAATTTTTGTAAAATCCCTCATTTTAGGGGTGTGGACTCTTTATGCCCTTTCGGTTCAGGCTCAAGTCTCTGTTCCAAGCATACCTCCCAGCGGAGTGTGTAGCGGTGGCAACGGAGCTTTGGGAACAAGCACAACCATTAATAATGGCGAAACGTATTGGTATACCGGCAACGGGAATTTGGGGAATATTAGCATTAACAATGGCGGCACACTGGTAGTCTGTGGTGACCTAACCATTAATAGCGGCAACTTAAATGGGGGAATCATTTTAATTGAACCGGGAGGTTCTTTAAGTTTTGGCAACAGCATCAGCAGCACCAATGCTCAGATTGTCAACAGAGGTACCTTAAATTTAGATCGCAATGCAGGCTTTGCCGTTAACGCAGGCCCATTGTTTGTTGCTCCCGGAGCCTCCCTAAATACCAATGGTCGTTTATCGCTCAATACCCTCACTTCTTTTGGAGATAATGCGCAAATCAATATTGATGGACCACTGGTGGTTAATGGCGGAGGTTTGGCCGTTGGCGACAATGCCCAATTGGATATTGATGGGAACTTTACCTTAAATACCAACGTAGATGTTGGAGAGTCAAGTTTGATCAATGTAACCGGTAGCTTAACCTTAAACGGAGGTAACTTTAACCTTGGCAATAGCACAGAATTAAACGTGGATGGTCCGGTAACCACCATCAACTCCAATATTTTTCTCGACGATTTTGTTTCCATGAATTTGCTGGGAGACTTTGTATTTAATGGAGGTACTTTTGAGCTCAATGACTTCTCAAATCTAACCGTGCAAGGGAACTCCACGGTTAACGATGAGTTTACCTATGCCGGCAATCCCGGCAATGGAGCATTTGTTAATCTACAAGGCAGCTCCACCTTCAACGCTCCGGCTTCTTTTAGCCAATGGGTGAATGTTTGTTCTCCCAACCCACTTACTCCCTCTGATTTGGGAAATGCCACTCCCGGCTGTGTTACTCCACTGCCTATTGAATTGGTAAGCTTCGAAGCGGAACACAACGGTGCGGATTTTGAATTTGAATGGGAGACCGCCTCAGAGCTTAATAACGCGTATTATTTTATCGAAGTCTCTAAAGACTTAGTGCACTGGGAGCGGGTTGCTCAGTTGAATGGTGGCGGCACCCTGCCTTACGGCAGCACCTATGCGCATACGGTTTTTGCAACCCGCTACATGCCTTATGCACGCCTTATTCAACAAGACTTTGATGGTAAGCAAGAAATTTTTGCACCGGTGAGCGTTTCAAAATCTGCGCAGGGAAGCGCTAGCCTTTGGAAGGTAAATGGAGCTAAATTGCAGATTATGCCTCAAGGGCAACGCCTGCATATTGCACAATACAATTTGGAAGGGAAACTTCTACAATCTTGGGATCTTGAAACAAGCCAAACCTTGGAGCTGCCTTCCGGCTTCAGCCTTTGGCAACTTTGCGACCAAAGCGGCGCATGCAGCTTTGAAAAAGTTTACCTAGCTCCTTAAATGCTAAGGAAAACAATCAATAGGCCAATGTTCATAAATTTGAACCTTGGCCTCCTTTAGCCGCCTAAAAGACCGCTATTTTTGAAAAAAATGCGGTATGAGGATTGTTTGTTTGGCTTTTGGACTTCTGTTTTTGTGCTCGTGTGTTTCTTCTCGCCAGTTTAAAGAGCTGGAAGCAAAAAAAGAAGACCAACAACGCAGAGCCGATAGTTTGCAAACCATTGCTCAAAACTGTGGAGCAGATCTTGCCGATGCCCGGCAACAAAATGGTCAGCTTAGTAAGCAACTGGAGCAACTACAGACTGATACAACACAGCAAGGACTTGCCTTTAGACAAAACCAACAAAGGCTCCTTGAGGCAAAAAAGCAAAACAGCCTCTTAGAAGAAAATTACAGCAAACTCTTAGCAGGTCGAGAGTCTGAAACCAGCGCTTTAATGGCCGAACTCAGAAGTACCCGAGAGCGCCTCCAAAATAGAGAAGACTCCCTCAACAGCCTCGCAACTACCCTGGAGCGAAAGGCCGCACAAATGGAAGAACTCCAAGCTATTTTGGACCAAAAAGACAAAGACGTAGAACAATTGAGGCGACGCGTGGCTGCCGCCTTAAAGGGCTTTGAAGGCTCGGGACTCAGTATCGATATCCGCCAAGGAAAGGTATATGTTTCTATGGACGAAAAACTGCTTTTTGCTTCAGGAAGCACCGAAGTGGGAAGTCAAGGCAAAGATGCCCTCCAAAAACTGGCCGACGTTTTGGCCAAGGACTCTACCATTCAAGTAATGATTGAAGGACATACCGACGATGTTCCCCTACGGTCAGGTGCCCGTTTTGCCGATAACTGGGACCTTTCTGTACTGCGCGCTACCTCCATTGTTCGATTGCTTACTGCAAACCCCGGAGTTGCTCCCGATCGACTTATTGCGGCAGGACGTGGAGAATTTGTGCCGGTAGCACCCAACGATAGCCCCGAAAACAAAGCCAAAAACCGTAGGACAGAAATAATTCTTACCCCTAAGCTCGACGCCCTTTTCGAAATCCTTGAATAAGCTCCCACGAGCTTTGGGAAGCTTCTTACCTTTGTGCTTATGGACGCAAAGGCAGAAATCCTAAGGTCAGTCAAAAAAGACTTAGAGGTGCTCGAGGAGCTTATAAAAGAAAGCGCAGAAACCATGCGCAACGAGGAACTTACCCAATACCCCATTTTTGTGTTGAGTAAACCTCCTTTTCCTGCCGGAACTTTGCTGGCTAACCAAGACGAAGCCCAAACCCATTTCTCGCTTTATGCTGCCACCACCGAAGATTTTATTCGAATTGGTTTAATTCCCATGGACAAAGCAAAAAAGTTTGTGGCCTCTTATAAACCCGTAGACAAATACATGTGTTTGTTCATTGTTCCGGAAAATCCACAAGAAGCTCACTTTATTTTTCAGCCCTATGGCGTCTAGCACACCTAAAGATTCGCAATCTCCCAAAGCCAAACTTTGGACAGGTTTTTTTGTAGGCTGGCTTGCCATGGCCTTTCCGGCCGGCTTTTTGCTACCCTCCATTTACCGAATAGACCTTATGGGTCCTGATGTGGCACTTTTTTTGCTCTTTTTTATTTCCCTAATGCTTTTGGGAACGGTGGTAGCCGCTTGGTTTTGGTGCAAAATTCCTTTGCCTTTGCCGAGCACCAAAATCCTAGCCCTTTGGCTAAGCTTGCCCGCAATGGCTTCCGCTGTTTTTCATCCGGAATTTGGTTGGCAAGCCTTTATGTTTTGGGCTTCCCGCTGGAGCAACCACCAACTGCTTACTCTTTTTTTATTGCTGGCCGCTTTTATTATGAGCCGTCTGGGGCCTTGGTTTGCCCGCCGCTTTTTTTATCCTGAACTCGACTAAGCATGCAGTACTTCACTACGGTTTTGGAAAAAATGGAAGTGCGCTTGGCAGATCCCATTCAATACCGCTTGGTAGGGGCCGAACAGGACGAACACTTGGATTTAAATCCCTTGCTCGGTCATGAGCTTTCCTTGAAGTTCTCAGGCCAAATGCAATGCTTGAATTGCCACAAAAAAATCAAGGTGTTTCGTCAAGGCTATTGCTATGAGTGTTTTGTTAGTGCACCTTCCGCTGCCGATTGTATTCTAAAGCCGGAACTATGCATGGGTCACTTGGGTATGGGACGTGACCCAGCTTGGGAAATGGCCCACCATGTGCAGCCCCATTTTGTGTACCTCGCGGCAACGCAGTCCATAAAGGTGGGCGTTACCCGATCCACCCAGATTCCCGACCGTTGGATAGACCAGGGCGCCGAACGGGCACTGGCTATTGCCAAAGTCCCTTACAGAAAGTTAGCAGGATTAATTGAAGTTGCTTTAAAGCAATTGTTTACCGACAAAACCAGCTGGCAGGCTATGGTAAAAGGCTTGGATAGCCCCGAACTTTCTCTGGAAGAGGCCCGCAACAGGGCTTTTAAAGCCCTTGGCTCTAGCTTTGAACCGTATTTCCTGTCGGAAGAAAAGCCCCTACATTTGAAGTATCCCATTCAAAGGTATCCCGAAAAGGTGAGCTCGCTTAACCTTCAAAAGCAAGCATCCTACTCAGGACTACTTAGAGGCATTCGTGGTCAATACCTGTTGTTCGAAGATGGCACGGTATTCAATGTTCGGAGTTCATCGGGCCTGGTAGTTCAGCTAAGCTACTGATGCACCTACTACTTTTTTCGCAACCAACGCCAAAATTCGGCGCGGCTTTCTTTGTGTTTTAAAGTTTGCCAAGCGGTTTTCCACAGCTGCTTCGATGAAGTGTTCGGAACCTTATTTTCCGGCTCTTCCACCACCTCTTCCTCTTCGGGCAGCTTCTTATCCCAGTCGCTGAGCATTTGATTGAGTTTGTCGGCCTTCTGGAAATTTTTTTCTGCCTTTAGTTTGTAGCCAAGCTTTTCTTGCAGTAGGCCCAGGTTGTTGTAGGACACGGCATCTTCGGGGTCCAGAGCCAATGCTTTTTCATAGTCGCCAATGGCACCCTCAATATCTCCAAAAAACTCTCTGGCATAAGCTCTGGAAGCATAGCGGTAGGGGTTCTCGGGTTGCAAATCCACGGCCCGATTAAAATCTAAGAGGCACAAAGACTTCTTTTTTAAATGCAGGTACACTACCGCGCGTTCGCTTAGCACTTCGGCACGATCGGGCTGCATGTCCAATAAGGCATTAAATAAGCCTAGGGCTTCAGAAAGCTTGCGCAACCTGGCTGTAGCCATGGCGCGCAAAAACAAAACTTCAGCATTACTTGCCTTAATTGCTTCGGTGTCCTTTAGCAGTGCCTCGTAAGCACCTTGACGGAGCATAGCTTCCCACTTTTCTACATCCTTGCTTTCCATATGCAATGCTAAACAATTTGCCGGTGGAATCAGTTCACTTCATAGGGTTAGGCTATTGTTTTGCGCCAAAAATGAAAGCTACTAAAGCTTGTTATTGTGCAGCAGACGCCCCACGGAGCTTAAGGGGCAGGGACTGAGCCGATACCCCGTTTTGGGCTAAGGCCATCCGCTTTTGTTTCGGCGTAGCGGAACGCAGTGAGCTCCCGCCGGAACTTAAAGCGGTGTGCCTTGGACCAAATGGAGTAAAGGGGAAGGCCCGTTTGCCCCCCAAACAAAAAATATGCCGCTTCGGGCAACCAAACGGCAGCGAATGGTATCTTTGTTATAACGTATGTTAGAACGCGAAAAAAAACAATCAACGCATTTTTTGGGATTGACGGAAGTAGGTAAACTGCATCCGCTTAAAACCATGCTGTACTTTAGCATGGCTGCCAGCGCGCTCCTCTTTTTGGTAATGCTGGGTTTGTATACGGCCCAACGTTTTCACGGCCAAAATGCCATGTTGCAGATTCAAGTGCCTAAGGCATTTATGGTCAGTACGGTAGTTTTGCTTTTTTCTTCGGGTTTAATGCACAGGGCCCGCATAAGTTTCCAACAAGATCGGGTTAAACGCACCATTTCTTTGTTGTGCATATCCGGTGCGTTGGGGTTGACCTTTGCCGTTTTGCAGGTGCTTGGCTGGCGCGAATTTTTTATGCTTGGCTATGGATTTCCCACGGTTAATGTGGCCAGCTCCTACGTGTTTGTCATTACAGGCATTCATTTTTTGCACGTGCTCATGGCTCTTGGCCTTTTGGTATATGGAATATTGCCCATTTGGCGCAAAAGCAAAGATCCTGTAAGCGAACTTCTGCTGATTACCAATCCATTTGAGAAGCGCAAACTCGACGTGGTTATTCGCTTTTGGCATTATGTGGATGCCCTTTGGATGGTCCTTTTTTTGTATTTCGTACTTACTTTTTGAGTGTTGTTTTGGGGCCCCCTGCGGGGCGGGCTGTCACTCACAGCCCTAAGGCCGGCTTTCAGCTGCGCTCAAGTTCCATGTATGGTGTAGCATTCCAAACCCGTCGCCGGGGTTTGCTGGCGCGCCACCAGGCTCCGGGTGCGCAGCATGTAAGCCGCCCATAGGGGCTGCCCGTTCCATCCCTTTGCCACGCTCCGAATCTTAATTTATGGCTATTTTTACGCTATGAACGAACACCTCGATCCGGAATCCGAACGCTTAAGTCCGGGAGATCGCGAGGCCGAAAAAGCCCTGCGACCCGAAGGTTTTAGAGAATTTGCCGGACAAGATCAGGTGGTAGATAATCTAAAAGTTTTTGCCGAAGCAGCCCGGCAAAGAGAGGAGGCCCTCGACCATGTGCTTTTGCATGGGCCACCGGGTTTGGGCAAAACCACCTTAGCCCATATCATTGCCCGTGAAATGGGAGTGGGTATTAAAATTTCTTCCGGACCTGTTTTGGAAAAGCCCGGCGATTTGGCCGGTTTGCTTACCAACCTCGAAAACCACGACGTGCTTTTTATCGATGAAATCCACCGGCTCAATGCCACCGTAGAGGAATACCTGTATTCGGCCATGGAGGATTTTAGAATAGATATTCTTATCGACTCCGGTCCCAGCGCCCGTTCGGTACAAATCGGACTCAATCCCTTTACGCTGGTAGGCGCCACAACGCGCAGCGGACTATTAACCGCTCCTCTTCGGGCCCGTTTTGGTATTAATGCACGCCTGCAATACTACAATACCGAAGTTCTGGCCGGAATTATCCGTCGATCTGCTCATATTTTAGGCGTAGAGATTCACGACAGTGCCTCCGAAGAAATTGCCCGTAGAAGCAGAGGTACGCCAAGAATCGCCAATGCTTTGCTGCGCCGGGTTCGCGACTTTGCCCAAATCAAAGGCGATGGTACCATTCAAAAGAACATAGCCCAATTGGCTTTACAAGCCTTGCATGTAGACGCCTACGGCCTGGATGAAATGGACAATCGAATTTTATTGACTTTAATCGATAAATTTAAGGGAGGTCCCGTTGGGCTTACTACCATTGCTACTGCCGTGGGAGAAGACCCGGGAACCATAGAAGAAGTCTATGAGCCCTATTTAATTCAGGAAGGCTTCCTCGCCCGAACTCCTAGAGGTCGAGTGGTTATGGAAAAGGCTTACCATCATTTGGGCAGGTCTCCGTTTAGGAGCGGTAATTCACCGGGTTTGTTCGATAATTATGAGTCTGCCTGAGACCTACTTCCATAGAAGTAAGGTGGTAAAAGCCTTAGCATTGGAGGCCGGCTTTTTGGCCTGTGGACTAGCCCAAGCCGATTTTTTGGAAGAAGAAGCCCCACGACTAAGCGACTGGCTTAAGCGTGGCTTACACGGCGAAATGGGCTATATGGAACGGAATTTTGATAAGCGACTCGACCCCAGAAAACTGGTGCCGGGTACCCAAACGGTTGTTTCTTTGCTGTACAACTATTTTCCGGGTAAGGAGCGTCAACAAGCCCAAGAGGCACCTAAAATTTCACGGTATGCTTGGGGAAAGGATTACCACCATGTACTTAAACCCAAACTCAAAAGCCTATTGCAGGAAATCGCCAAGCATTTGGGGCCTGTGGAGGGCAGAGTGTTTGTGGACTCGGCTCCGGTAATGGATAAAGTTTGGGCCAAAAAGGCCGGTTTAGGTTGGATTGGAAAGCACAGCAATTTAATTTCTCCCAAATTGGGCAGTTGGTTTTTTATAGCTGAGTTGCTGATAGACATGCCCATGGCGCCCGATGTGGAGGTGCCTGATTATTGCGGAACCTGCACACGGTGCATAGATGCATGCCCTACCGAGGCCATACATAAACCTTACGAAGTGGATGGCTCAAAATGCATTTCTTACTTTACCATTGAGTTGAAATCGGCCATTCCGGAAGGCATGAAAGGCTCCTTTAAGGACTGGATGTTCGGTTGCGATATTTGTCAGGAGGTCTGTCCCTGGAATCGTTTTGCCAAACCCCATAGCGAAGCCCTGTTTGAACCTGACCCTAAGCTTTTGGAAATGAAACGGGAAGACTGGATGGACCTAACCGAAGATTTGTTCAAAGACTTGTTTAAAGGTTCTGCTGTGAAACGCACAGGCTACGAAGGATTGAAAAGAAACCTCAAGTTTCTCGAATAAACTCCTTTGCCGGCCAATTCCATTATTTTTGCAAAAATAGATTTGCATACCATGCGCACTTTTTTAGTACCGGTCTTGTTGTTGGGCCTTATTTCCTGTGGCGAAAAAAGCCCCTCAAACCCTGATTTAGATCAAAGACTTTCTGAAGGCGAAACGCTAAGCTTGCGCTTGAATCCTTCCGAACTTATGGAATTTCAGGTCAGCCTAAATCTGGATATGGACATGGACATGCCGGTCATGCAAATGGATCAAACCCTACATATGGAAATCCACCAAACCTATCGGCCGGGCAATGGAGATACTGCATGCCTATTGAGTAGCAAGCTCACCCGCATAGTCATGGAACAAAAGCCCAAAGGACTTCTTGGCCGAGCCATAGGACCCTCTAGCTTTGATTCTGATGCCCCCGAAAAGGCCGAGGGAGCCATGGCCATGGAATTAAAGGCGCGTTTTTCTGAGATGATTAACCAAAGCGTGAACACGGCTTTTGGAAGTAGAGGAAATGTGCTCATGCAACAAGGAAAAACCGGTATGGAGAAGATGGGTAAGGGCAGTGGAGGCCCCGGCAGTGCCGAGGGAATCGTGTATTATTTAGCACAGTTCCCCGAGGCTGAAATTGCTCCCGGTGATTCTTGGGAAAGCTCCTATTTAACCGGTGAAGGCGAAGACGCATTAACCATTGTGGTAAACTATACCTATTTAGGCATGGAAGAAGGAAGGGTTGTTTTGGAAGCCGTGGGTGATATTCCTGAAAAAACGGTAGAAAGCCAAGGAAATCAAGTGGCGGTTTCTTCTGACTTTACCTCGGTTTTGCGCGTGGATCCGGAAACCGGTATTACCATGGAGGCAGATATGGAGCAAAAAATGCATATGAATACTCAAATGGACGGTTCCGAAATGCCTTCTGAAATTAGTATTTCCCTTACTTACAGGCTTCAGTAGGCCAGTAGAAAACGTCGGATTATTCATCAAACCCACTGCGAAGGACCTTGAACCAGTGGTTTAGCATGTTTTGTTCTTCCTGAGTCCATAAGGAATCTTGGCCTTTGGATTTATACATGCGGTAATGAAGTTGTAATGCCACCTCAGGGCATGGACCGGTAACCCGCATAAATGCCTCGAATGTGGTTTTATTTACCGGTGCTTGCAGAGCAGAAGCGCTGAGGCACAGTTCAAAACCTTGGCTAAGGGCCGGTAAATCCTTGATATGCCAACATGCATTGCTATCCGGCCTTCCATAGGCCCATTGCAATTGCTCCACTGCATAGCCGCAATGTTTCCACTCTTCAGTAAATTGGGCTTGGGTTTGTTGCGCATTCCATTGCAACTGGGCAACAAGGCTACCGTTTACCAGCAAAAAAAAGAATAGGAACTTTTTCATGGAGCAACAAAGAATGTGTAGCGGACACCTGCCATTAAGGAGGCATGAAATTGGCCTAAATTAACCTGTCCGAATACCGGGTTGAACTGCGTATTTCCATCCACGTTTTTAATAACCGGCAATACCGAATGCCTAAATCGAGCAGTGAACAACCACTTTGGATGCACAGCATAAGAAACACCAAAACTGATGCCCAGGTCAAAGGGTTCGCCCTGCTGCACATTGCCTACAGATCCAAAGGCATCTCTGACGGATTGACCAAGCAAAACGGCCGGCATTAGGTAAGCTTCCAAAGCCAGATTTCTATTGTTCAACAGCTTATATTTTGCCCCTATGCGCAGCTCCAAGTAATTGAAACGAGCTGTTAGTTGCTCAAAATCTCCATTGTCCGGGTCAGGATTACGAACAAATCCGCGCATGGCAAAGCCTGCTCCTGCTGCGGCTTCCCATCGGGTGTTGATGGGTTTTTCTAAAAATAAGCTTGCTGTAATTCCCGGCAATTGAAGGGCCACGACGCCACTGCCGCTCAAGGTAGAAAATAGAGCTCCGGCCTCTAGGCCTACACGGAATTTTGGGAGTTCTTCCATCTCAGTGGAATCAAGCGCTTGAGCTTGTACTGCAAAACCCCAGGAACAAAATACCGCAAACAACAGGTATTTGCGGGCAAAAGACCACAAGCTCAGGGAATGTATAGGAGCAATTACAGGCATAAACGTTTATAAGCGTTTAATATACGACTAAACACAGGCAAGCAGGCTAGTTTTAAGCTAAAAAGAGCCTATGCGTACTTTGTTTCTATTGTGCATATTATGTATGCAACAGCTGAGCAGCCAAAGAGTTGCTCCACCTGCCTTTTTTGAGCAAATAGATCGGGAGTTTCCTCATCATCCCGCAGGTCTATCTGCTGCCGTTTCTTGGGAGCACTGCCGCTGGGAATGGATTGGTCCTAACATGCCGGATGCTTGCAACGGAAAACCCATTCCCATTGGTTTTATGGGTTGGCTTGCCGATGGTAAAGGCCTTTTTCGAGAGAATGCAGGCTTGGCAGAGGCTGCCACCGGTATTCCTTTCGACAGTTTGCTTGCTTCTCCTCAGGCCGAACTTAGGGCTTGGCATAAGGCCTTAGATGCCGTACTCGATGGAGTACAGGACCCTTTGCCTCAGGACTGGTTATGGGCCGCAGCACTTATTTCGTACATTCCCTCCGAGGCTATGTGTGGCAGCACCACGCCTTTAGCTTTTTGGCTCGACGAAGTACTTAGGGCTTGGGCTCATTTAGGAGGACCCGAAATTAAGTTGGAGGAACTAATTCCAGAGGGCTTGCCTGAATCTTTAAACCTAAGGTCTGGAAATGACCCTTTTGCGGCATGGAATCCGGCACCTTCCTGCAATTACAACAGCCGGCAGGGTGTGCCGCCAAGCGCCATTACTGTACATACCATGCAAGGAAGTTTTGCTGGAACTATAGCCTGGTTTCAACATTGTCCCTCCAATGTATCTTGCCATTATTTGGTACGCAGCTCAGATGGCTACCTATTACAAATGGTAGATGAGGCCGATAGGGCATGGCATGTGGGCACAGAAAACAACTATACCATTGGAATTGAGCATGAAGGCTTTGTTTCTAATCCTGCTTGGTATACCGACAGTATGTATGCTTCTTCTGCAGGTTTAAGCCGGAGAATTGCGGCCCGCCATGGCATAGACACCCTTAGAACAGCTTGGTGGCCTTGGGCTGCTGCCACTCAATACCGATATGCCTTTAGACCGGGCTCGTGCACACGAACCAAAGGACACCAACACTATCCAAACCAAACGCATACCGACCCCGGCCTGCATTGGAATTGGATGCGCTATGCCCGAAGTTTGGCCCAAATACCTCCGCCCCTTGACTTTGGCGGAACGTCCGGACAATGGAGCTATCCCATGTCGGGTCCTTACCCAAACGATGACCTTAGGGCCTGGCGCATAAGCGTGCCCTCTGGCAGAGTGCGCCTGTCTTTTACCCATTTTGACACAGAAAGCGATTGGGACTACCTTATGGTTTTTGATGGGAGTAATGCCTTGGCGCCCCTGTTGGGGAGCTTTGATGGGCAACAATTGCCCGGGCCTGTAGAATCCTCCGGCAGCAGTCTCTATGTGCTTTTTCTTAGCGATTGTGCCACTCAGCGTACAGGGTTTTCTTGTGCTTGGCAACAGCTGAATGGCCAAATAGGGGACAGTATTGCGCCTCAAACCCAAATTCCTCAAAGTGCCCAATGGATTAGCGCCGATTTTAATCAAATGTTTTTGGATTCAGATGCCGGGGGATCCGGACTGCATCAAGCGTTTTGGTTAGCGGCCAGCCACGATGGTTTCGACTATAAGGGCAACACCGGCCTAGGCATGTTGGCCGAATTTTTTGATGGCCCGCCCGGAGCCTTGCATGCCGGTTGGTCCATCCTTTCCGGCAGTTGGCAGCAGGGTAGTGGTCGGGTGGTACAGCAACAAGCCATTCCTCAAGCCATTATTAGTATGCCTTTGCAGCAACAGGCCGGTGGTCGCTTTTATTCTTGGCGATCGGCATTGCATAATTATCAAGGGCAGGGCAGTGCCTCGTTCTATTTTCTTGCCGACAGCTCTGGGGGGCCGGGACGCAATCATAGCCTACGTTTGTATTGGGATGTGAACGGTCAAGCCCGTCTAGACCGCTGCAGTCAAGGGCATTGCAGCCCTTTAATGACTTGGCAAACTGCTATTCAAGCCGGTCAAACCCACCATTGGTTGGTGGCAAGCACCGACAGTACCGTACGTATTTGGTTGGATGGGGCTTGGTTGGGCGAGGCTGTGTACACCCCTTTGTTGGGCTCAAAGGCTTGGGTATCTATGGAAGCCGCCTACAGTGTTTTTGCACTTGAAGAGCTTTTGAGTGGTCCACAGCGCAGTCCAAGCCAACCGAAATGGGTGCAAACCCAAGCTTGGCCCCCGGGGCATTTGCCCAACCCCAATCCCAATCCTGCTTTGCCTGCCGGTAAAATTTTTGCTTTTGCCACAGATGGGGCAGGGAATATGGGACCTTTGGAAGAATTAAGCTACCATTTAGATTTTACGCCCCCTTCGATTCCTCCCTATGTGTTGGACGGCATATTTTCGGATGTGGATACGCTACATCAGTTGATGCGTCCGGGCTCTTGGGGAGCTTCGGACGATCCCCACTCGGGTTTAGCAGCCTACCAATGGTGCTTGGGAAGTGTACCGGGCCAATGCGATTTGGTAGCTTGGCAAAGCTTGGCAGGAGCGCAGTCCATTAACCAGCCCATGGCATTGACGGAAGGAAGCTGGACCTTTTTGTCGGTGCGGGCCGAAAACCAGGCAGGCTTATTGTCAGGAATTGCCAGCAGCAATGGTGCCGTTTATGTGGGGGCTAGTGCACAAATAGAAAATCAAGAAGTGCAAACACTTAGGGTTTGGCCCAATCCATTTACCGGGGAAATCCACCTTAAGGGCAAGGGAATGCAGGGGCGTTTGCTCCGCTTGCTAGACATGCAGGGGCGTGAAGTGAAATCGGTAGTTTGGCCAGTGGACGGAGAACATCAGTTTGATTGGATTTTTGAGCGCCCTAGTCCCGGAGTATACATTTTACATATCGAAGGAATTCCGGCTTTGCGGGTGGTATGCAGCGGCATAGATAATTTCTAACTTTGCCCAGCAAATTACAGACTATGTTACCGGAATCCATCAAACGTATATTGGCCATGGAGCCATCAGGTCAAGCCGTGCAAACCGGCGGTTGGGTGCGCACCTTTAGAAGCAAGCGTTTTATCCATCTCAACGACGGGAGCTGTTTGTCGGGTTTGCAGGTAGTAGTTGATTTCGAGCACATGGAGGAGGCGCTCCTAGACCGAATCACTCCGGGCGCCTCCATAAAAGTCAAAGGAACTTTGGTGGCTTCTGCCGGAAAAGGCCAGCAGTCCGAAATTTTGGCCGACGAAATTGAGGTCTTGGGCGATGCCGTTTCCGATATTGAACACCCCGATTTTTATCCATTGCAACCCAAAGCACACAGCTTGGAGTTTTTGCGAGAAAAGGCCCATTTGAGGTTTCGTACCCAAACCTTTGGTGCCATTTTTCGTATTCGGCACGCCATGGCTTTTGCCATGCATCGCTTTTTTCACGAACAAGGCTTTTATTGGCTGCATACGCCCATCTTAACCGCCAGCGATGCGGAGGGGGCCGGCGAAATGTTTCGAGTAACTACTTTGGATCCGGCGAATACCCCCAAACATAGCGACGGTAGCCCTGACTTTTCTCAGGACTTTTTTGGTAAAGCCGCCCATTTAACGGTTTCCGGACAGTTGGAAGCGGAGTTAGGTGCATTGGGCTTGGGTAAGGTCTATACCTTTGGTCCTACGTTTAGAGCCGAAAACTCCAACACCACACGCCACTTGGCTGAGTTTTGGATGATTGAACCCGAGGTGGCTTTTGCCGATTTGAACGACAATATGGATTTGGCCGAAGCAAATCTAAAATACTTGGTGCGGTATGCCCTGGAGCACTGTGCGGAGGATTTGGATTTCCTAGACCAAAGGTTTGCCAAAGAAGAAGCCGGAAAGAAGCAAGAGGAGCGAAGCAAGTATGGCTTGATAGAGCGTTTGAAATTGGTGGCTGAGCAGCCCTTTGAACGGATGACCTACAGCAAAGCCATTGAAATTTTGCAGCAATCTAAGCCCAACAAAAAAGGTAAGTTTGCTTATCCTATCCAAGGCTGGGGCACGGATTTGCAGTCGGAGCACGAACGTTTTTTGGTAGAAAAGGAAGTGGGAAGACCTGTGATTCTTACCGACTACCCCAAGGAAATTAAGGCCTTTTACATGCGCCTAGGCGAGGACAACAAAACCGTCCGTGCCATGGACATTTTATTTCCCGGAATTGGCGAAATGGTGGGCGGCTCTCAAAGAGAAGAGCGCTTGGAAGTGCTAAAAAGTCGCATGAAAGACTTCCACATTCCCGAGGAAGAAATGTGGTGGTATTTAGATACCCGAAAGTTTGGCAGCGTTCCTCACAGCGGTTACGGCTTGGGCTTTGAACGCTTTTTGCTTTTTGTAACCGGAATGACCAATATCCGTGATGTAATTCCTTTTCCTAGGTATCCAAGGCATATTGAGTTTTAAGCTCCCTTTGGAACACGAATTTGCAAAGAGTGGCCCCCCGGCCTAAACGAATGCACGGCAAGCAATAGGCCATGCAGGGCCCGGCGAGGAGGCGGCTCCCATTTTTCGGGAAAGCCACCGCAGCAGGTTGCCATGCATAGGCCTATGCGCAGATGGGCAGCAGAAAAGGGCCGGTTAGATTAGAAAAATTTCTAGATGCCGGGGCCCAAAAATCTCTACATCTAAAAAATTAAATAACTGGTTATCAGCACTTTGACTTTTGGCCAATCTCTACATACTCAGAGTTGTTTTTTTCTGAACATGCCGTCCGGAATATTGCGGATAAGGCACATAATCCACCGCCAGACGGGCAATACATACACCCTTCCTTTCTTCTTCCGAAGTCCTGAAATGGTGGCTTTGGCTACTTGTTCGGGGCTTGCCGTAAGCGGCTTGGGCAAATCCATGCCGGCCGTCATAGCGGTTCGAATAAATCCCGGTTTTACGGTGCACACATGAAACCCATGGTGGTAGCCATAGTTTCTTAGCCCATCAAGGTAGGCGCTAAGTCCGGCTTTGGCTGAACCGTAAAGAAAGTTGCTCATGCGCCCGCGTTCGCCCGCAACCGAAGAAATGCCTGCTATGGAGCCTTTGCCGCGTTTTTGCATGGCAGAAGCTAAGGCATTGAGCACAGAAACAGCTCCCGCATAATTTACTTGCACTATGCGCCGGGCATCGGTCGGATGCTCTAGGCTGCCGGGATGCGGTCCCAAATATCCAAATACCAAATACACCTCCTCGGGGCATTCCGGCAAGGCGTCTACAAAGGCTTGGTGGCTTTCCGGCTTTTCAGCATCGAAAGCAAAGCATTTAACGGGCACCTGATAGCGAATTTCCAAATCCTTTTGTATGGGTTCCAAATCCTGAAACCTTCGGGCTGCAAGCCAAAGGGAATGACCTTCTTTGGCCAGTTGATGGGCAATGGCTAGGGCAACGTCGGAATGCGCTCCCAAAATGAGGCAATGTTTCATAAGTGCAAATCTAGGCGTTGGGATTGCAAACTTTGGAAGGTAGCTTTAGGATCCCTCTCTTTGATTTTTTGACGAAATAGGTCCGCCTGTGGATAGCTTGCAAACAACATTTCCGGCGGCATGCGTAGGTCTTTGGTCAAATAAACCCGTCCTCCATGTTTCAACACCAGTGCATCCAATTGGCTTAGAAAACCCTCCAATTTAGGGCTCAGGGGAAAATCCATGGCTAGGGTGAAACCCTCTTTGGGGAACCGCAAATAATTTTCTTTTTGAGGTCCAAAAAGTTTGAGTACGGTCAAAAAAGAGCCCATGCCATGCGCACGTATGGTTTCTATAATTTTAATCAAGCCTTCCACTTGGTCCGGTGGCAATACGAATTGGTATTGGGTAAATCCGCGTTTTCCATAAATCCGGTTCCAATGGCCAATGGCATCGAGCGGATAGAAAAAAGGGTCGTAATGGACGAATTGCTCTTTTTGACCCGAAGGATGCTTGTGGTAGTACAGGAAATTAAAGGCCTTTACCGAAAAGGAGTTAAGCGCAAATCCCGGAAGAAAAAAGGGGAAGTTTTTTTGTTTGGTGCTATGGGGGCTTAGGGCTTTGTTTTGCCACTTTTGGGGAAGCTCTTGCGTTTTGGCATGTTCGCCAAGGAGCAAAATGGAACGGCCCATGGCTTTGCCGGGAGCCAAACAGTCAATCCAAGCTACCGAATGGGTCCAGTCTTGGTTTGCTTGAATTTTTTCTATGGTTTCTTGCAAATTTCTGCACCGAATGCTCCGTTGCTTAATGTAAGCCGTTTCTATAGGTTGCAGCTTTAAGGCCAGCCTTAAAATGAGGCCGGTAAGCCCCATGCCTCCCGCACTTAGCTCAAAAAGTTCCCTATGTTCTTTGCGGCTGCAGCGCAGCACCTCGCCTTTTGCATTCTCCAATTCAATCCAATGCACATGGTCTGAAAAGCAACCGTTTCCATGGTGATTTTTGCCGTGAATATCGCTGGCAAAGGCGCCTCCCAAGCTCACAAATTTGGTGCCCGGCGTAACAGGAAGAAACCAACCTCTTGGCACAAAAGTTTGTAAAATTTCGTCCAAGCTTAGTCCGGCTTCGGCCGTTAGGACTCCTGTGTTGGAATCAAAATCCAACATGCAGCGGTTGGCACGGCTCGACCAAATTTGGCCTTGCGAGGCCGAGTCTCCGTAGCAGCGTCCCATACCACGAGCAATATAGGGACCCGAAGACGGTCTCTCTTTTCCTTGGTAAACCAAAGATTCGGTAACGGGGAAGTTGCCCCAATTGCGTATGGACTGTTTAAAAGGACTCATGGCAAAACATTCCTATCTGCATAGAGCAAAACCACGAAACTTAGCACCCACAGCAGCAAGCTGATTTGAATGCCCCGGTCTTTCAATAAAATTTTAGACGGGTTGCCCGACTTTTCAAAAACCAAGGTAAGTTGCAAATACCTAAGCAAACCTATGAGCACAAATAGTCCGGTGATGTAGAGTTTGTCTGAGCCCATACGGGCAATAACTTCGGGGCTCATGGTGTACATAATATAGCTTACCATTACCACCCCGGCCATGAGCACCATGGCAGATTGAATAAAGGGCAGGTTATAGCCGTCTAAGGATTGCCGCATTTTTTTTCCGGAGTCACGCAAAATGAGCAAGTCGTCGCGGCGTTTGGCCAGTCCCAGAAAAAGAGCCAGCAAAAAGGTCATAATAATAATCCAAGAAGAAATCGGCACCACAGCCAGTACACCGCCGGCCACCACGCGTAAGACAAAGCCGGTGGCAATCATGGAAATATCGAGTAAAGCTACTTTTTTAAGCCCGGCGCTATAGGCCAAATTAATGGCGAAATAGGCTAAAAGCACCCATAAAAAATTGGGCTGAAGCCAATAGGCTACAGCAAAGGCAGCTCCAATAAGCAGGGCTGCCAATACTTGACCGCTGCGAATAGACCAAGCTCCACTGGCAAAAGGTCTGAGTTTTTTTTCGGGGTGAAGCCTGTCTTCCTCTACGTCGCGGATATCATTAATAATGTAAACCGCAGAGGCCGTTAAGCTAAACAGTACAAAACCTAGTATACAGCTCAGTAGGGGGTTCCATTCCAAAAATGCCCCGGCAAAGAACAAGGGAAGGAACAAAAACAGGTTTTTGGTCCATTGATGAATCCGGAGAACTTTCAACAATACCATGTGTCCTTAACTGTATTTTCTATTTTTGGCCCAAACATGCATGTACAAAGGTGAAAAAAATCCTTATTACCGGAACGGGCGGCTTTATTGGTTTTCACTTGGCTAAACACCTTTTGGATAATGGCCGGGGCGAAGTATTGGGTATTGACGTTCTAAACGACTATTACGATCCGGAGCTTAAAGCAGGGCGATTGGAGCAGTTGGGCTTAGATAAAGCACGATTAAACGACCCCGGGCCACTTCAAAGCAGCCGATACCCTTTCCGGTTTTGGAAGCTGGATTTATGCCATAAAGAGGCCCTGTTTGAGCTGTTGGAAAAAGAAAAGCCGGATTTGGTAGTGCATTTGGCTGCCCAAGCAGGCGTACGTTACTCCTTAACCCATCCGGAAGCCTATTTGCATGCCAATTTAGAGGCCTTCTTGAATATGATTGAGGGCATGCGCAAAATCGAACCCGAACATTTTGTCTATGCCAGTTCCAGCTCAGTCTATGGGCTCAACGGCGAAATCCCTTTTTCTACCCAACACAGCACCGTGCATCCGGTATCGCTTTATGCGGCTACCAAACGCAGCAACGAACTCATGGCGCATGCCTACAGCCATTTGTTTCGTATTCCCACCACCGGTCTTCGCTTCTTTACGGTGTACGGACCTTGGGGTAGACCCGATATGGCCCTCTTTTTGTTTACCGAAGCTATTTTAAAAGGAAAGCCCATCGATGTGTACAACCACGGCAACATGCGGAGGGACTTTACCTATGTCGATGATATAGTAAAAGGTATTGAGGCCGTAATGGACAAACCTGCCCAGCCCGATTCCTCATTTAACCCTTTGCATCCGCAGCCCGATATTTCTTCGGCACCTTTTAGGGTGCTTAATATTGGACACAGCAGCCCGGTAAACCTCATGGACTATGTGCATGAAATTGAAAAACAGTTGGGCAAAAAGGCCGAAATAAACCCCATGCCTCTGCAGCCCGGAGATGTGCTTACTTCCTACGCCGACGTTACCGAGCTCATTACCGAATATGGATACAAGCCAAACACTTCCATCCAAACCGGTGTAGAACAGTTCATCCGCTGGTACAAATCCTATTATGGAGTAAAATAAGCCGGATATACCTTTTCGCGGTAGCTGAATTGCTTACGCATCAAGGGCAGCAACATTTTGTATATGGGGCTGCTGAATTCAAATTCAATGTGGTCAATTACGCGGCATTTTCCCTCGCGGCTTTCTACCCGGTGCGTGTGTTTCCAATGGCTTAAGAAAAAGGGTAAGTCGGTGCCTTCGTCCACAAACCACCAACGGGTGGCCTCGTTTCCGGCCTCGGTTATTTCGCTGGTCCATGCCATGGTTAAAGGCGGAAGACCAATGGCCAATTGCACCTTATCGCCGGGGGCACAGCCGTCAAATCGTACTACTTTCATGGGCATCCACTTGGGGTTTAGTGCCGAAAATAACTGCTCATCAAAGCCTTTTACCACCTCCTGAAGAGAGGCCTTAAACCAAGGGCTGCTAAATGTCCATTGCATAGCCTTATAACAAAAGAATCCGCCATAAGTTGGGAGGGCTTGTAGAACGGAGTTTTGTACTTTTCGGCCATGGAGCCATTGGCATGCATTCAGCTGGGAGGCAATCAGCCCCAAACGCCCTATTGGTTTGGCCGAGCCTTAGCTGCCGCTTGCACTTGGTCCAGCACCGGCTTTTGCTTGGCTAGTCCTTGGTACAGAAGCCCCCCTTGGGGCTACCAAAGCGCCAACGATTTCCTAAACCGGATTTTGGTCTTTCCTTACAGCTCCAAGCCCGAATCCTTGCTGCGCAATATGCAGCGTTTGGAACAACTGAGCGGAAAGCCCGACCAAAGCCAAGGCTATGCCGATCGGAAGCTCGATTTGGATTTGTTGTTTTTGGGTGAAGAAATTGTGAATAAAAAAGACCTTGAATTGCCGCATCCGCGTCTTCATTTGCGCAATTTTGTGCTGTTTCCGTTGGTAGATATCGTCCCTGATTTCGTTCACCCCTTGCTGCAAAAGCAATTGCACGAGCTCAAGGAGCTTTCTCCCGACATGTCAACCGTAGAGCGATGGATGGATTAAGGCAAACCGAAAACCCCTGGAGGTACCTCGTAATCGAAGGCAATATCGGTGCCGGTAAAACCACCTTGGCCACCATGCTTTCTCAACACTTCAGCTCCAAACTGGTGCTGGAACAGTTTTCCGACAACCCCTTTTTGCCCGGATTTTACAAGGATCGAAAAAAATATGCGTTTCCATTAGAGCTATCTTTCCTTGCCGAGCGCTACCAGCAGTTAAAAGACGAGCTGGGCAAACCCGACTTATTTCAGCAAGGCATTGTCGCCGATTATTTTGTGCTAAAATCGCTCATCTTTGCTCAAATTACACTCGACCAACCCGAATTTGAACTGTTTGGACGGCTGTTTAAAATCATTCGCGACAGCCTACCCATGCCCGATAAACTCATTTACTTGCACAGCGACCGGGAGCGGCTGCTGCAAAACATCCGCCACCGCGGACGCCCTTACGAACAAGAAATTCAAGAGGATTATCTGCAAAACATTCAATCCGGATATTTTGAATTGCTTCGGTCTCTGCAAAACCTGCCCGTAGCCTTAGTCGACGTGTCAAAAATTGATTTTGTAGCGCATAATGAGGACTTTGAGCGCATGTTACGGCTTGTGCACCTGCCCCTAAGCCCCGGCATGCACTACTTTGATAGCGATCGGTTAATGGAAGTTTAAAGTTGGGCGCCTTTTCCGGTCTCCCCTCCAACTCCTCAGCCGCAGACTTTTTGTGGCTAAGCGCTGCGGGGGCCCTTCTTGGGTCGGGCCTCCACCCGCTAAGCCACAAATGGTCTCCGACTTCCGGGGTTTCCGGCTCACCCGGGGCGCAGTACCTTGTTCCAACAAAAAAAGCAGCCTCCAAAAACAGAAGTACAAATACGGCAAAAGCCGTACCTTCGAGGCATTCATTATGCACAGCAGCATCTGGTCATATATTTGGGAAGGCCACAAAAGCGGAACCAAAACTTGGGCGCTTTTGCTAGACCCCGACAAAGCTCCTCAAACCCAATGGGAGGGCTTACTTGCCTCTGCAGAACGCAATGGCTGTAGCCTTATTTTGTTGGGCACCAGCATGCAAGAAAGCGGCCGCTCCGGTCAGCAAGTCATAGCCGATATTCGAACGGTGAGTGCATTGCCCGTGGTGCTTTTTCCCGGCCCCGGAAACCCTGTGCTTCAAGAAGCCGATGCCCTATTGTTTTTGAGCCTGGTGAGTGGCCGAAATCCGGAGTTTCTTATTGGCCAACAAGTGCAAGCGGCTCCAAAAGTGCGGCAAACCGGTTTGGAAACCATTGCCACTGCCTACCAATTGGTCGACGGAGGAAAAACCACCACCGCACATTATGTGTCCCAAACCTTGCCGGTGCCTGCCGATAAACCAGGCATTGCCGCTGCCACGGCTTTGGCGGCTCATTATATGGGCATGAAGCTGCACTATTTGGATGCAGGTTCCGGAGCATTAAACCCGGTTCCGCCCAATTTAATTCAAGCCATAAAGTCCCTAAACTTAGGTCCCCTTTGGGTTGGTGGAGGCATTCGAAGCCCCCGGCAGGTGCAAGAAGCATGGCAAGCCGGCGCCGATTTGGTCGTTATTGGTCAGGCCTTGGAAGAAAACCCAAACCACATGGCTCAACTTTTTGAAGGATTAAGCCCGCAAAGCTGGCGATGATTGCTTGGTCCGATGCGTTGGAGCCTACAGCCGTTGTCTTAGGCTTGGGCTTTACCCTTTTGGCCGGTCTCGGATATTCCATAAGTTGGTGGTTTGGCATGGTTTCCTCGGCCCTGTACGTAGTAATGGCTTGGCTTTCGGGGTATTACTTAGACGTGGTATTGAACGTTTTTTATGTTTTGGCTGCCTTTTATGGTTTGTGGAGTTGGAAACAACCGGAGCAAAACACCTTTAAAGTACCAAAACTTCCTAAGGATCAGGTGCTTCTTTGGTGGACTTTGCCCGCTCCTTTGGGCTTATTGGTTGGTTGGCTGGTAGGGATGATTCCCTCGGCAAGTCTTCCCTTGTTGGATGGTATGACCACCTTTTATGCCTTTGCCGGCACCTATTTGTTGGCCAAAAAGCAAAAATTGGGTTGGGCCATTTTTGTGCCTGTAGACTTGGTGATGGCGGCTATGTATGCGTATAAAGAATGGCGCTTCGCGGCCCTTCATTTTTTGTTGTTGACGGCTTTGGCCATTTTTGCATGGATGCGCTGGGAAAAGGATGGAAAAAAAGCAAGCTAAGGTTTTGGTGGTGGCCGGTCCCGAAAGTTCCGGAAAATCTACTTTGGCGCAAGCCTTGGCCCGGCATTTAGGAGGCCGCTGTGTGCCTGAGCTGGCGCGGAGTTTTATGGAGGGAAAGGCCTTGCCTTTGTCTTGGCAGGAGCTGGAAACCCTGTACCGAAAGCAAGTAGAGGCTTGGCAGGCCTCTTTAGAGTTTGCAGGTTGGGTGGTTTGGGACACCGATGGATTTAATGGCATGCTTTGGGCCAAACTCGCCTATGGAAAGCGCTTAGATTTTTTAGAGGAGTTTTGGTCTTTGGAGCCTTGGGATTTGGCCTTGATTTGCAGCCCGGATCTTCCTTGGGAAGCAGACCCCTTAAGGGAAGGTCCCGATGGACGGTGGGAGCGTTTGGATTATTATACAGCCTGCTACCAAGCTACGAGAAAGCCATTTGCCTTGGTGAGCGGGGAGGGAGAGCCACGTTTTGACATGGCCTTAAAGGGCATTGATGATTGTTTAGTTTAGACCATCTGCGGCAGGGACCGGTACGGAAAGCCCGGAGGAGCTAAGCCTTGTGGGGCTTGAGCGGTGTAGGCTGACGAAGGAAGCCCACGCACGCTTTAGCCCCACAGGGCTTGGCTCTGAGGACTTGAAGGGAGGGCCCGTTTAGCCGCCCAAACCAAAAAAAACTTATTTTGAGACTGTTGATGCGTGGTGTTTTCAAGGTTATAACCCTGACCAAGGCGTCAGGGGCAAATTAAGGCGCAGACAAATTGAAAGGCCTCTGACGCTTCGGTCAGGACAGGCCGGAGTTTACTAATTGTAAATGAGGACCCCGTGACGCTGCGGTCAGGGCAAAAAGCTTGAAATTTGGCTGTAACGCAGACCCTGACGTTACAGTCAGGGTTTTTAATCCTGATCGCAGCGTCAGGGCAGGATTGCCGCAAGAATAGCCTCGCATCAACAGTCTCATTTTTTGGCCTGCAACTCAAAGAGTAAGTCTCTAAGGCGCGCTGCCTCAATGAAATCCAAGGCTTTGGCGGCTTTTTCCATTTGTCGGCGCACCTGTTCTATGCGTTTGTTCAGGGCCTCAGGGCCTGCATAGTCCAAGTTGGCTTCGGCAGCCAGCGCACTTTCTTCGGGCTGCTTATAATCCTCGTATTTTTTACTCTTCCCGCCCATGGAAGTGCTGCGTAGAATGGCTTCGCGGTCGCGCACCAAAGGCGTCGGTTTCATGTTGTGTTTTAGGTTGTAGGCCACTTGCTTTTCGCGCCTGCGCTCGGTTTCTTCTATGGCCTTTTTCATTGAATCGGTCTCCCGATCGGCATACATAATTACGGTGCCGTTTACGTTTCTGGCGGCGCGTCCAATGGTCTGAATGAGCGAACGTTGATTTCGTAAAAAGCCTTCTTTGTCGGCATCCAAAATGGCCACCAAAGACACCTCGGGCAGGTCTAATCCTTCGCGCAGCAGGTTCACTCCAATAAGCACATCAAAGATGCCCAGTCTTAATTCCCTTAGAATTTCAACGCGTTCTAAGGTGTCCACTTCGGAGTGAATGTAGCGGCAGCGGATGTGCAATCTTTGGAAATATTTGTGGAGCTCCTCAGCCATGCGCTTGGTGAGGGTGGTTATCAACACCCGCTCGTCGCGTTCTGCCCGTAGGTTAATTTCTTCGATTAAATCATCGATTTGGTTTTTGGTGGGCCTCACTTCAATGAGCGGGTCCAGCAATCCGGTGGGGCGAATGATTTGTTCGGCAAAAAGTCCTTCGGACTTGTCGAGTTCGTAGTCGCCGGGGGTAGCGCTCACATATACGGCTTGGTTAATGAGTCCTTCGAATTCCTCAAATTTTAGGGGGCGGTTGTCAAGCGCTGCCGGAAGGCGAAATCCATATTCCACCAAATTTGTTTTTCGCATGCGGTCGCCGTTGTACATGGCGCGGATTTGGGGAATGGTTACGTGGCTTTCGTCAATGATGAGCAGCCAGTCGTCGGGGAAATAATCGAGCAGGCAAAAAGGGCGTGTACCGGGTTTTCTACCGTCAAAATAGCGGCTGTAGTTTTCGATGCCGGAGCAATAACCCAGCTCGCGAATCATTTCGAGGTCATATTCTACTCTTTGCTCCAGACGTTTGGCCTCCAGCGGCTTGCCGGTTTCTTTAAAAAACTCAATTTGAGCCACCAAATCGTCTTGAATTTTATAAGTCGCGCCTTTGATGCGTTCCCGGGTAGTTACAAAAAGGTTGGCAGGATTGATGGTAAACTGATCCATTTTGTCCAAGGCTTGTCCGGTAAGCGGATCAATAAGTTCAATGGCTTCAATTTCGTCGCCCCAAAAATAAATTCGAACGGCATTTTCGGCGTAAGCCAAAAAGACATCTACGGTATCGCCAATGACTCGAAAGGTGCCTCTTTTAAACTCCTGCTCGGTTCTAAAGTAGAGTCCTTCAATAAGTTGATACAAAAATTTATTGCGGCTGATGTGGTCTCCAACCTTAATGCGAATGGTTTGCGCATAAAAATCCTCAGGGTTTCCCATGCCGTAAATGCAGGAAACCGATGCCACGACCAACACATCTCTTCTGCCGGACAACAGGGCCGAAGTAGTCGAAAGACGGAGCTTTTCGATTTCATCGTTGATGCTCAGGTCTTTTTCAATGTAGGTATCGCTGGTAGGGATGTAGGCTTCGGGTTGGTAATAGTCGTAGTAGGACACAAAGTATTCTACGGCATTTTGCGGAAAGAATTGCCTGAATTCTCCATACAGCTGTGCCGCTAGGGTTTTGTTGTGGCTCAATACCAAAGTGGGTTTTTGCACCTGTTCCACCACATTGGCCATGGTAAAGGTTTTTCCTGTTCCGGTTGCTCCCAAGAGCGTTTGAAAGGGGATGCCGGACTTAATTCCTTGGGTAATTTCAGCAATAGCCATGGGCTGGTCTCCCAAAGGCTTGTAAGCCGATTCTAATTTAAATTTCATAGCAACGCTAGCCTCATTTTCCGGTTTTTTTGATGGATGCACTGAGCGAAAGCCACCAAGCAAGACCACCAAGGACTAAAACGCCAATTAATATTTTCCACCAAGTGAAATACTGCAAAAAGCTACTACGTAAAACGGATTTTCGGTCTTGAATGTTTGGTTCAAAATCGGGGTTTAATTCTTGCGCTTTTTGCCACCAAAGCTTGGCGTCTTCATTTTCTCCGGTTAAAAAATACAGGTCGCCCAAATCAAGGCAAAGTTGTGCAAGCCAAGGGTCGTTGGAGGGCAGCAAAAAGCCTTGATGCTCCATAAAGTCGGAGAGCTCCCTGCGCAATTTTTCCCAGGCCTGTATTTGATCCGGATTGCCTTGGGTTTCCTTCTTATGCCTAAGATTCACTTCTGTATTTAGGTCTAAAAAGGTATGCGGAGATTGCAAAGGGTTGGCACGGGCTTCAAGGTATTTTACCCAAAAATTTCCGGTACCAAAGCACCATTGGGGATTTAGCGCCAAGGTCTTTTGGGCGTAAGGCAGTGCTTTCTTATACTTTCCTTGCTTTTGGAGCGCCCAGGCCATGGCGGCATGGAATTGATCTATGCCTTGAACGTCTTGGCGAGGCAAAAGGCTTTGGAGTACCTGAAGTGCTGAGGAGCTTCGGTTTTGCACAATTTCCCATTGGAGCCATTGAATCAAGGGCCGTGGCTCATCTGTTTCCAAGTGTAAGGCAATCAGGCTGTCTTGGGTCGTTTGGACCCTAAGGCTGTCGGGGGTTCTTAGCAGTTTTTCGGGGCCGAAACCCTCGTCTGAATCGGGAGAAGATCCAAAAATGCCAATGCAGAGCAGAGAAACCAACAGTGCTTTCATAGGGCAAAAGTAGGGCTTTCCGAGGGCAAATGGAGGCAAATGGGTGTAGAATAGGGGAGTAGTGGTAGGGCTTTCCCAAAAATGAGTTTTATTATTCTATTTTAGAAATATACAGTATACCTAGAATGCGATTTATTTTTTCTTTTGGTGGTTTTGTATTATCTTTAAGTCAAATTTTAATCGACATGAAAACTTGGATTGCAGCCTTATGCTGCTTGCCGATTCATGTCCTCCACCCCCAACACGCGGCCGGAATTGGCTTTGTCGATTTTAGGCCCATCAATAGGTTCGACATCCAAGGCAATGTGGCTATTGGCCACTCCTATGCCGGGGAAATTGAAGCGCCTCCCAATGGTTTATTGGTGCAAGGGAACACCGGAATTGGCGTGCTTCAACCCGGCTGTGCTTTGGAAGTGGCCGGTCAAACCTGGCTTAGAGACACCCTAAGGCTGCCCGGACCTTTGCTTCATTCGCTGCAGTCCAATGGCAGCAGCTTGGCTTGGCAAGCCGAAAGTCCCATCGAATGGCTTCCGCCCTCGGGAAATCAGCGCATTGTGTTGCGGCCTTCCAGTGGCGAGCTGCATGCCAGCGGCTATTTGCAAAGCGGGGCTTTGGCCGGCACCGGCATGCAACATGTGGTTGCCGATGCTCAGGGGCGCTTGGTGCCCGGTGGGTCTGGCCTTCTGACCTTAAATTCCGCTTATCAATGGCAGCAAGCCGCTAGCACCTCAACCATGCTGCAAGTCTGGTATGGCCCTCAAGGTCACCAAAATCAATGGTCGTTGAAAAACGCGCAAGGCCAAACCGTAGCTTCGGGGGCTGGCGGCCCCAGTCAACACATGGCTTTTCAGCAGTCCATGCCACTACCTCCCGGCCCTTACCTGTTGGAAGCTTGGGATTTGGGCGGCGACGGCTGGCAAACCGGCTATGTGCAGTTCCTGTTTTCGGGGTACTCTTTTGGCCCGGTGCAACCTCAAGGGGCCTACCAGTCCTGGCTTGTACAGGTTCCTGCTACCCAGGTTGCCGTGCCGGTGCAAAACCAAATGGTGGCCGAGCGCCTAATTCGTGGCCACGTAGGCGGCGACGGAATGCCCATGAAGGGAGGTGGTTTTGAGGTCCAAAAAACCGGCGTAGGAGTATACATTATTCGGTTTAGTCAGGCCTTTGCGGATGTTCCCGTGGCTTTAGTCTCGCAAGCCTTTGAATCCAGCGGAGCCATGAATTATGCCACCAGTCCTGTGCAACTGGCCGCAGCAGATGCTCACCAGCTTCGGATAGAAACCTATGACGAAAGCGGTTTGCCTGAAGACCGAGCCTTTAGCTTTATGGCTATTGGGGCGCCTTAGCCAAATCCTTTTCCCAAAGCCCCAAGGCAAGCTCGGCTTGCCTTTGGAGCATGCCTAAGCCATTTTTTACTTTACAGCCTTGCGCCTGTGCTTCCAGCATAAAAGGGGTTTCCGAAGGGGCATAGACCAAATCGTAGACCCGGGGTTGGTGGTCTAAGCCGTTTTTAGGAACAAAGGGCATTCGGTCACCGATACCCGTCATGCCTACCGGAGTAGTATGCACAATGAGGTTGGCTTCCCTCCAAATGGTCCATGGAGCCTTTGCCCAATCCAATTCCATTGAATTTCGAGGGGTTCGAGCTAAAACTTGGTAAGGTATGTTTGCCCATTCCAGCGCAAAAGTTACGGCCTTGGATGCGCCTCCATTGCCTAAGACCAGTGCTTTGGGATTTGAGGGAAGGCCCCAAGCTTTAAGGTCCTCCCAGAACCCCATAACATCGGTATTGTATCCCTTTAGCCAAGGCCCGCCGGAAGTATGTTCAATGGAAATGCAATTGACGGCACCGATGGCTTTTGCTTTCTCGTCGATATCGTCTAAATAATTGATAATAGAAGACTTCCAAGGAACCGTAACGTTGAGGCCTTTTAGGGTTTGGTCTTGGGCAAGCTCATAAACCTTGGAGGGATCTTGGAGAGGAAACAGCCTGTATTCTCTCCCTTTTAAGTCAAATTTTTGGAACATCTGCTCAAACAGCTCCGGGCTTTTGGAGTGAGCAATCGGGTAGCCGATAAGTCCGTAGCAAATCATTCCCGGGTTTTTGGTTTGGGGGCAAAATCAAGCATTACTACCAAAAGTGTACCAACTACCAAACCTAAAACGGCCAACATCAACTCTGGGTTTTGCTGGGTGTGTAGGGCATATTCCTTGGGTAGAACCGCACTTTCCTGAATGATTTTGGGTCCCTTAGCCGTTTCCATCACAAGGGTAGGAATGCGCCAGGGCCAAAGTTTGGGTAAAGAACCCAACATAAAGCCGGTGAGCAGTACTACCGTGAAATCGTGGTATTTTTTAAAGAAGAAAGAAACAAGGCGCACAAAACTTAGCAGGCCCGTTAGGCAACCCAAAGCAAAAACAGCCAAAGTAAGGAGGTCTAGGTTTTTAAATGCCTGCATTATAAAGGCATACTTTCCTAAAATGAGCAAAATAAAGGAGCCGGAAATGCCCGGTAAAATCATAGCACAGATGGCTATGGCACCGGACAAAAAAACGAACCAAAGCGCTTCAGGTGTTTCGGCAGGCACCGCCATGGTAATCCAAAAGGCTAGGCCTGCGCCCACCAGGAGAGCCGGAATCTGGTTCCAATGCTTGGTTTTTCGTTGCTTTTGCACCACCCAAACCGAGGCCAGCACCAGCCCAAAGAAAAAGGACCAAATGGGAATGGGGTGGTTTTCGAGCAAATAGGTGAGCAGTCGTGCCAAACTCACCAAACTGATGGCAATCCCGGCAAGTAGTGGCAGCAAAAATCCGGCATCGGCCTGTTTCCAAGCAGCGGCAATTCCTTTAGACCTAAGGGTTCCTAAAAGGGAAAGGTTTATGCTTTTAATGGCATTCAATAAACGCTCATAAATGCCGGTAATAAAGGCAATGGTTCCACCTGAAACCCCGGGAACCACGTCTGCGGCACCCATAGCCATACCTTTCAACAATATAGTGAGCGTGCCGAAAACCTTCATAGGCTGATTTGCTAATAATTAGTAGGAAGGTAGGCTTGGGTCAATTTGTGCCGACCAAGCCAAAATGCCTCCGCTGAGGTTGTAGAGATTGGTGTAGCCATGCTCTTCTTCAAGCACCTGAATTACGGTACCGGAGCGCCCACCGGAGCGGCAGTGCATCACCACTTTTCCCTCTTTTGGGATTTCGCTAAGCCGATCCAAAACTTCTCCCATAGGAATAAGAGTGCCATTGATATGGCAAATTTCGGCTTCGTAAGGTTCTCTAACGTCAATTAGGGTAAAGGCCTCGCCTTTATCCTGCATTTGTTTTAGTTCGGTTACGCTTAACTCCTTCATTGGACGTTTTCTTAAGGTAAGAGGAAGTATCGGGGATGTTTAGGTTTTGTACTTCGTTTTCTGCCAAATCTTTGGGTAAAAAATGGAAAAAAGTATCGCCTCTTAGCCCTTGTCTTAGGGTTTCTAAAGGAATCACTTCTTCCGGGGCAATATTGCCTAAGTTCACATTGGCGCCCAGCAATTTTATCCAAAACACTTGTTGCGGCTTTTGCGGAGCCTCCCAAATGATGTTTTCGGCTTCAATTACCCCCAATATTTTATTGATCAATTGGGTATGGGCTTTTCCCGAAGGCCTGTAAATGCCCACGGTGCCGCTTTCTCTCGCTTCCGCAATTACTTTCCACGCTCCGGCAGACAGCTCATCTTGCATCATTTGCTTCCACTTGTTGGGAGCAATCAAAATGCCCTCTTCTTTGGAGCCAACTTCCGAAAGCACCAAGGCTCTTTTGGACATGGCATGAATGAGTTCGCACTTAAGGTCAGGAGCAATTCGAATGGAACCATCCGATACCTCCAATACATCCAAATCCCATGCGTCCATGAGCCGAAGATAATCTTCTACTTTGTTGCGCTTTACAAAGGCTTCAAATAAAGTTCCACCCAAATATGGCTTAATTCCGGCGGATTTATAAAGTTGAAGCTTTTCTTTGATTTTCGGATACACCAAAGAGGTGCCAAAGCCCAGTTTTACAAAATCTATAAGCGCGTGCGATGTGTCCAATAGGTCTTCTACCTGCCTAAGGCTAAGGCCTTTGTCCATAACCATATTAAGACCATGGTTTCTGGGCTTTTGGCTTCGTTCGGGAACAAAAGGGAGCTTAATTTCCATGGGATTTATGGGTTTCAATAATGTCGATAATAAATGGGTCTTGTTCTAAGTCAGGTAAATAATCCAACATGTCCTTATGTCCTGCATAGTCGATAAGCAAGGCCTGGTTGAGCGCAGATGCAGCGTCTTCTTTTAGGCCTCTTCGCCATTGAATGGCGGCAAGCCGGTAAAGGATTTCTGCAGAATTCGGCTCAATTTTCAGCGACTCCATTAAGGAAGAGGCTGCCATGCTAAAATCATCCATCCGAACATACAAATCGGACTGGTCAAAGAACAATTCCCAATGGTCGGGGTGGCTTTCCGAAAGTCGAATATACACATTCTCTGCTTCACCAAATTCACCCATTTCTTTGAGCATATTGGCCTTGCCAAGTCGCATGTCAAAACTCTCAGAATCCAGGCTTAAAGCATGGTTTAGGTGCGCTAAGCCTTCCTTTGAGTGCCCCAATTCATGCAAACAAAGGCCTATGCCAAACCAGGCCTCGGCATGGTCAGGTAAGTAATGGGCCACTTTTCGGAAGCAAAACAGCGATTTGTTATACCGCTCTTGGTGGAAATAGCATTCCGCCCTCAAATAAAGGATTTGTGTTGGGTCATTATAGCTTTTTCGGGCAGTTTTTAAAGCTTCAAGGGCTTTGCCCCACCACTCCATGGCCATGTAAGCGTTGGCCAAATCCATATACACCTCATAAAAGTCCTCGTCAATGGTTAGCACCAAATCAAAACAGTGCACCGATTCCTCATGCAAATCCAGCTGCTTGTAGCATAAGCCCATGCTATACCAAGCCAATTTATTGTAAGGGTTCTTGTCGGTGAGCCTTTTGAAATAGGCCAATACATCCTGCACTTCATCATTGGCATTCGCCAAAACAAAAAGCGAGGTATAGGCAGGCTCATAGTCCGGATAAGACCTAAGGCACATTTTAAGCGTGCGCCGGGCAGCATCCGTATCGTTTTTTAAAATTTGCTCATGAGCCATCTCTACTTGGTAGTAAGCCCTATTGTCCGGATCACAAACTTCCAAGGCTTTTTGGTAATACAAAATGGCCAAGTCGTGTTCCAACAGCTCTGAATATACCTCGGCTTTTAGTGCCCAAAGCTCATCGTTGTCTTGCTGCTCCAACAACAGCTCATCAAGCTGGTTTAGCGCCTGATTCAATTTGCCCTCATGAAGCAAAACCCTACTGTTCATTAGTAGTAAATCCGAGTGGCCGGGATGCTGGTCTAAGCCATGAGAAATGGCCTCCCGCGCATTTTCGGTGTCCTCAATGGCTAAATAATAAGAGGTGATTTCTTCAAACTCTTCCGAATCAAAGTAGCGCATTTCGCCTGAATTTTGCCCGTCTTCAAAGGCTTGGATAAGTTGGAGGTTGTAACTCTGGTCTTCGGATTCTTGCATATAATGAAAAGTCAATACAAAGGTACGGATTCCAAGGCATACTATCCGTTTTGGCTATCTTTGCACAAAAGCGGTTTTTTATGACCTTAATTCAATCGGTTTCAGGTATTCGTGGCACCATCGGTGGTGTGCCGGGCCAAAATTTAACGCCTCCGGACATGGTGAAGTTTGCTACCGGATACGCCCAATGGCTTACACAGCGCTACCCCAACCAAAACATTCACGTGATTTTGGGAAGAGACGCCCGACCCTCCGGTCCCTCTTTGGCAAATATGGTGGCGCATACCTTAGCCTTTTGCGGAATACAAGTTACCGATCTGGGCCTCTCTACAACGCCCACCGTTGAAATGGCCGTGCCCGCCTACAAAGCCCAAGGAGGCATTATTTTAACCGCCAGCCACAATCCCGTGGAATGGAACGCCCTAAAACTCCTCAACGAAAAAGGCGAGTTCCTTTCCGCAGCCGACGGCCAAGCCCTTATGGAATTGGTGCAGCAAGGCGGAAACCCCTATGTAGAAGTGGCTCAATTGGGAAGCGTTAAGCTGGCCGATGCCTTTATAGACGAACATGTAGACCAAATTGTTCAGCATCCTTTCGTCCTTCAAGAATCCATTGCCGCAGCCAATTTTTCCGTCTCCATAAATGGGGTACACTCCTCCGGAGGCGTAGCATTGCCCATTTTGCTTAAAGCATTAGGCGTAAATCAAATCCATAACCCCTACGGTACACCCACCGGACGCTTCCCACACAACCCCGAACCGCTGCCCGAACACCTGGAAGGCTATTGCCGGCAAGTAAAAGAAAGCGGTGCCGACGTAGGTTTTGTGGTCGATCCCGACGTAGACCGACTCGCCATTGTCTGCGAAGACGGCAGCTTTTTTGGCGAAGAATATACCCTAGTGGCCATGGCGGATTACCTGCTGGCCAAGCGCCCCGGACCCGTGGTTTCCAACCTTTCTTCTTCGCGCGCCTTGGCCGATGTGGCCGCTTGGCACGGTTGCGAACGCTTTACCTCTGCCGTTGGCGAAGTCCATGTGGTGCAAAAAATGAAAGAAGTAGGCGCCGTGCTGGGTGGTGAAGGTAACGGAGGCGTTATTTTCCCGGATTTGCACTACGGCCGAGATGCCCTCATTGGCGTAGCACTTTTCCTCAGTTTCATGGCCGAAACCGGATTGAAACCAACCCAAATCAGGGCAAAGTATCCGGCCTATGCCATGAGCAAACGCAAAGTGAACCTAGAAGGAAAAGCCCCGGCCGACGAAGTGCTTCAACAGCTCATCAGCCAATACGCCCAAGAAGACATCCAAACCATCGACGGACTTTGGATAAACCGCGGAAATGCCTGGGTGCACGTTCGCAAATCAAACACCGAACCCATCCTTAGAATCTACACCGAAGCTCCAAACCAAGAAATGGCCGATAACTTGGCCGAGGAAATGCTGAACCACATTCAACAACTTAGCCCCAGCAAGGTATGAACCGCATTTATTTAGACAATGCCGCAACCACCTGCATGGCCGAAGAGGTAATCCAGGAAATGCAAACCATCATGAGGGATTGTTTTGGAAATCCTTCCTCCATTCACAGCCATGGGCGCCAGGCACGGGCCTATCTCGAAAAATCCCGACGCCAAATCGCCGAACTCATTGGAGCTGCTCCTGCAGAAATTTGCTTCACCTCCGGCGGAACCGAAGCCGACAATATGGCCCTGCGCAAAACCGTAGAAGTCATGGGAATTCGGCACATCATTAGCTCCCCCATTGAGCACCACGCCGTTACCCACACCATCGAAGCCCTCGAAGCCGAAGGAAAAGTGAAGGTAGATTGGATTCCCCACGACCGCCTTGGGCGGCTAAATATGGAAAGCCTTGAAAATCAACTGGCCCAATCCGAAAAAGCCCTGGTATCGCTCATGCACGCCAACAACGAAATCGGTACCACCATTGACCTGCACGCGGTAGGCCAACTGTGTCGGCAATACGGGGCGCTGTTTCATTCCGACACCGTCCAAACCATGGGGCATTTCCCCTTTGATGTAAAAAACATGCCGGTAGACATGCTCACCTGCTCGGCACACAAGCTGCACGGCCCCAAAGGAGTGGGATTTTTGTACATCGACCACGACCGCGTAAAACTGGCCCCTTTCATTACCGGAGGCGCCCAGGAACGCAATTTGCGCGCCGGCACCGAGAACCTTTACGGCATCGCCGGGCTGGCCAAAGCCCTAAGCTTGGCCGTGGAAGGCATGGACGAACATGCCTCCCGCATACGCAGCCTCAAACGCCGCATGTTGGAAGGCCTGCAAAACGAATTTCCCGGATTGGAATGCAACGGAGTAACCGACGGCACCGATTTATACACCGTGCTCAACGTAAGTTTTCCGGAAACTCCCGACGCCGAAATGTTTCTCATGAAAATGGACATCCACGGCATATCGGCCAGCGGCGGCAGTGCCTGTTCTTCGGGGGCCCAAACCGGCAGCCATGTCTTGGCACATATTGGCGCCCCGGTCGGACGCCCCGGCGTGCGCTTCTCTTTTTCTCGCTACACCACCGAAGAAGAGATTGAGCGCAGTTTAGCCATTTTGAACAGCATTTGGAAAGGCAAAGCCCAGACGGCCTAAGCATGTCCGGCCCTCTCAAAATAACCTTTTTAGGCACCGGAACCTCGCAGGGAGTACCCGTAATTGCTTGCGATTGTGAGGTATGTACCTCCGCCAACAGCAAAGACAAGCGCCTCCGCAGTTCCATCCTGGTCGAAACCGCCAATACCCGCGTGGTCATCGACACCGGCCCCGATTTTAGGCAGCAAATGCTCCGCGAGCAAGTAAAGAACTTGGATGCCGTGCTGTTTACCCACGAGCACAAAGACCATGTGGCGGGCTTGGACGACGTGCGGGCCTTTAATTTCGCCCAAAAGACCGACATGCCGCTCTATTGCACCCCGCAGGTAGAAACCGCCTTGCGCCGCGAGTTTCACTATGCCTTTGCGGAGAAAAAGTACCCCGGCGTTCCCAACTTGGAGTTGAAAACCATAGGTTTGGAGCCCTTCCAAATTGGCGATGTGCCTATCATTCCCATTCAGGTGATGCACCACCGCTTGCCGGTGCTTGGCTTCCGAATTGGTGATTTCTGCTACGTCACCGATGCCAATTACATTGCTCCGGAGGAATTGCAGAAAATGGAAGGAGCAAAAGCCATAGCCTTGAACGCCTTGCGTTTGGAGCCGCACGTATCGCATTTCAATTTAGCGGAGGCCGTATCGCTCATCCGGCACCTTGCGCCCGAGGAGGCCTGGTTCACCCACATATCGCATTATTTGGGCCGCCACGAGGAGGTCAGCCAATCCCTACCCAAGGGCATGCAATTGGCCTACGATGGCCTTGTTTTGGAGTTTGATTAAGGGGGGAGGGCGCCTAATCCGTCTCCGGCCATTAGCTGCCTTGTGGGGTAGCTACGCCGCTACGCGGAGGAAAGGAGCTTCCTGTGGTCGCTCTTGCCCCCGCGCCGGCTGAGCACCCCACTTCGGCAGGCTAATTGGCCTCCGCCGGGGCGCTTAAGCTCCGTGTGGGGATTTTCGGTGAAAAAAAATCTCTACATCCTTTTGATTAACTATTTGATTATTAAGGGCTTTTTAAGACAAAAATCTCTACATGTTGGGATTGGGGTGGGGGGAAGGGAAAGTTAGATCCTCAGGTAGACGAATTGGATATTTGAGTCTAAAAGAATAAATTTGAGAAGATAAAATCACCCAAATCCTTATGGCCTAAGCCAAGTTTTGTTTTCCTTAAGACCTAGAAAGTTGTATCATCAATAAAGTTGTGTAATACAAGGGGAGTTGGTAGAAGTATGCACCTAGAACTAGCAAAAATGAAGATTCAGGCACAATTTAAAAGATGAAAACTACCATCTTCAATAGAATCGTAACAAACGAGAATTCATTCACTGAACTCTTCAGAAATTTCCTGCGCTTTAAGGCATTCAGACAGTCATTTCTTGGCCTAATAGAAATTGAACTTGACTCGAGCAAGATAGACTATGACGATTTTGATTCACAATTTTCCATTACAAGGTTCGGAAGACCTGACCTTGCTTTGATAACTGACGATATTGAGATACTTTTTGAAATCAAAGTATATAATACATCCCTAACGGAGAATCAACCTAAAGGTTATTACACCTACCTAAAGGAGGATAGTAAAGCAAGAGCAAAAGGACTAATCCTAATTATTCCAGAAAATTATTACGACCTTAAAACATACAATGCCAATCTCGAAAGTGTCAAAAAGGATACGGACAACATTTTTACCCAAGTCATTCACTGGGAAACCATTTCAAAACTTATCACCGATAACGAGCTCGAAATCACCTCACCATTATTCGCTGAATACTCAGAGTTTATTGTTGACTGGTTTCAACTTCGTACAATTTTTTATGACAGCTTAAACACATTTACTATGTTCGGCAAACGTTTCCCTGAGAGCCTTAAAAAGACAATGGAAATCATCGATAGCCAATATAATAGATTTGGTAATCAAGGCTATAATCTTAAATGGACAAAAGAAAAGCATTTTTCCGAGTATGGCTTTTATTTTGAAATGCCGGACGACAATGATGCGTTATTTTTTGGTATTTGGCTTACCTATTGGGAAACATCTGGTAAGCCGGTATGTGTCGCATTGAAAAGCCAATCATCGGAAGTCATTAAGGCTTTTGAGTCAGGGGTTAGTTCTTGTGAATTATATCAACCAAAGCGCCATGGAGATTGGCTTGTGGCCTACATAGACGAACAAACACTTATGGAAGAGGAATGTGGCCAAAAGATTTCCAAGACCATTTCGGTTATTTTAGAAAAATTGAACATTCAAGCTTCCAAGGGCAATTAAGATTTATAAAACTTGCCAAAACAACGGTTTGGAAAAATGCGGGAAGGGTAAGATTTTCTTCCCACCGGAGTTGTTCGGCCTCGTAGACTTTAAGATTTGGAAATATATGTCGAAACATGGAACAATAAGAAGATACACGTTAATAATCGAAAAGATTGGGAGAAATCAATACCCCACATTTGAATTAATAAAAGACTATCTTTTTGAACATGGATTTGAAGTTTCTTCAAGGACAATTCAACGAGATATAGAGCAAATCAGATTTGAATTTGGAATCGAAATTAAATATGACCGTTCCCGAAGTGGCTATTGCATTGACACCAAGTCCAGCATCAATATGGACAGTTTTCTACGCTTTTTCGAAATAGTCAACACAGCCGAACTTTTGACCGAAAGCCTTAAAGAAAGTAAAGACATACTCAATTACATTTCCTTTGAATCGTACGGAGGCCTGAGAGGGATAGAGTACCTAAAACCTTTGCTTTTCGCAATCAAAAATCACAGGAGTGTTGCCTTTACCCATGAAAACTTTGATTCCGGAAAACAACGTAAATACTTCGTAAGACCTTATTTGCTTAAGGAATATCAAAACCGCTGGTACTTGGTTGGAGTAATCGGTGACTCAAATGAATTCAGAACTTTCGGCATTGACCGGATTTTGAATTTGGAAGTTCAAAAAGAGGCATTCAGGCCAAAGGCAAAGATTAATCCGGCTGAGTTATTTGAAAATACGGTTGGCCTAACCTATTCCTTCAATGAACTGGAAGAAGTAGTTCTTTCTTTCACGCCACTTCAAGCCAAATATGTGAAATCTTTGCCACTACATAAATCACAAGAAATAATTGAGGATAACGAGAAGGAAGTTCAGGTAAGGTTAAGAATCATTCCAAACTTCGAATTCAAACAAAAAATCATGATGCTCGGGGAAACTGTCAAAGTTATAGAACCCAAATGGCTTGCGAATGACATCAAGGAAAGTTTAACCAGCGCATTAAAGAATTACAATTGATTTCTCACTTCGACATGCTTTGGCGTAGTAAGACAATAGCTTTGTCAAAAAAAATAAAATTATGGCAAAGCAAATCCAAGCAAGGCACGAGGAAATAGTGCAAAAACAAGAAATACTGGATAAAGCCAAAGTAACCCTTAAAAGGGAATTCATTGGTATTGACCATGTAATTGATGAAGTGGTAGGTGCTATTAGTTCATGGTATTTATTTCCTGACTTGCAAGAGAAACCAGTTATTATCAATTTATGGGGGCTAACCGGTGTAGGTAAATCTTCACTGGTAAGTCGGCTTGCCCAACTTATTGATTTTGGTACCAAGTTCTATCATTTTGACCTAGGCGAAAACGACACGGATGGTTGGACCATAAAAGGTCAACTTGCAAGAATTTACGAAAACGTCAATGGCTATCCGGTTTTATTAGCTTTTGACGAGCTCCAACATGCCCGTACCCTTGACGAAAACGGAAAAGAAATGGACAAAACGGCTTCCCGCATTATCTGGCAGCTTTTGGATACCGGCCGTTTTCAGATTTCACGGTACAGTTACCACCTTGAAGAACTCCATGACCTTATGCAAAAACTTAGGTATTTGCTGAAAAACGGAGTGCGTGTTTCAAAAGGAAAGGTTATTTCAAAAATTGAGTATTTCATTGAGTATATGGATTTGAGAAGGGAGTACAAGAAGATTGAAGGTTCAGAAACCAAGCTGGAAACCAACAATGTACTTTTTGTACCGACCTCCTATCATGAAGACATTTTTTCATTAGCAAAAGAAAAGTTTTCTACATCTTTTGAAGTAAAAGAAATGTTGATGGAACTTAATGGAAATGAAACCCTCAAATTCTTGTTTGACATTTTCTCCATTGGAAACAGCCCCAAACCGGTTGACTGTTCTAAAGGCTTGATTTTTGTACTTGGAAATCTTGATGAGGCATACACCATGAGTAATGACTTCAATCCTGATATGGATGCAGACGAGTTTCACGAACAATCCATGAAAATCAATGTGCCCATCATTAAGAAAGCCCTCAAAAAGCGATTTCGAAATGAACAGATAGCACGGCTTGGGAATATGCACATCATTTATCCTGCTTTCAGCAAAAAATCATTCCAAAAAATTATTGAATTGGAGCTGTCTAAAATTGTTGAAAAAGTTAACGCTTATCAAAAAATCAAACTCCAATTTGACCAATCGGTGCATGATTTGATATACAAGGAAGGGGTATACCCAACACAAGGTACAAGACCCATTTTCACCACCATTCATCAGATTATCCATACAAAACTTGGAAAGGTTATTTCAGAAATGATTTTAAAAAATCTTGTTGTATCAAGCATTATTTTTAAGGCAAAAGACAACTATATATTTGCCGATTATTACGATAAGGAATTGAAAATCCATTCACTCTCCTTTCACCAGCAACTGAACCTTGAAAATCTGAGAAAGAACAAACAAGATGATGTTCAAGCAATCACCGCAGTACATGAAGCCGGACATGTAATTATTTCAGCCATTCTTTTACATACGGTTCCAGAGGTGATTTATTCAAATACCGCAGAAGCCGGAACAGGTGGATTTGTTTACACCAAATTCAAATGGAAGTACATCTCTCGGAAAGAAATCACAAACCGTCTTGCCTTATTTCTTGGCGGTCTTGCAGCAGAGAAAATCATATTCGGAGAAGAAAACATTACAACGGGAGCAGAAGAAGACATTGAGAAAGCCACAAATTTCATTACAGTAATGCTGAAACAATGCGGAATGGGGAAACTGCCAGCGGCTTATCATGCAAAAGACCCGCAGACAAGAAACTATTTACATGATCAAGGCAGTGAACTATGCAGGGAAGCAGAAACATGGATTTTAAAGGCAATGGCTCTAGCGGAGGAAACCTTGAAGGCGCAAGAAGTTCTTTTGCTGAAAATGGCAGATTACCTAAGCGATAACCGCCAAATTAATAAACAACAATGTTATCAACTGCTGGAAAGATATGCTCGCAACTTTGATGGTGATTCGTTAATTGAAAATGGTGATTTGTTGTTTTACCGGAATCATCTCAAAGAGAAAGTTGCAGTACTTGAATCAGTAACAGAAAGAACATCGTAAATGAATTCATGTACCCAAGCGAGGTATATGCTATCCACTTTTTAACCAATGCATTACTTGAATTTTGGATACGCTATCCACTTTTCAACCAATGCATTACCAAAGCGAGGTATATGCTATCCACTTTTTAACCAATGCATTACTTGAATTTTGGATATGCTATACATTTTTTGACCAATGCATTACCCAACCGAGGTATATGCTATCCACTTTTTAACCAATTCATTACTAAAATTCCGGATATGCTATCCACTTTTTAGCCCTTCATATACCAAATTGAGGTATATGCTATCCACTTTTTGACCCCCTGATATACCAAATTGAGGTATATGCTATCCATTTTTTGACCCCCTATAAACCCAAACGAGGTATATGCTATCCACTTTTAAACCAATGCATTATTAAAACTCCGGATATGCTATGCACTTTTTGACCCTTCCATCCGTCAGAAAAGCTAAGTTAATGTCGCTCTGGCACTCGCATGGCTCAAGAAGGTCCTTGTTGGTGGTCTTATAGAATATAAAAGCTCCTAGAATGGCCTCCCGCCCCAAACGGAGGGGCCGACCTTGCCCCAGGCTAGCCGCACTTTGGCGAGGAGGTGGTTTTTAACCCCCGCAGCCTTAGTGCGGCTTGCTTGGGGCATGGGCGCACCACAGTATAGGGGCGGATACGGAGCTTGCTTTTCCTATGGAAGGAAGGCCCCAATCAAAAACCTCTGGATGGGTGCTGTCCTGCTTCCTTGCTGATTATGCCTAGCCTCAAATTTTACCAATAAAATCCACTAAATTTGATTTAAGGGTTGTTTAAAGAAGGCGACCACTTCAAAATTCACTTAATTGTAACACCTGAAGTTGTCATCACGGAAAAATTTATAGATTGATGGATAAAGCCTATAAAAAATTTCTCCAACTGGTTAAGGAGCAAATTGAGACTGCTCAGGTGCGCACGGTAACGGCTGCCAATCGAGAAATGCTTTTGCTCTATTGGAAACTGGGGCATTTAATTCTTGCCCATCAATCACAGAAAGGTTGGGGCGCCAAAGTGGTTGATTTTTTGAGTGAGGACTTGAAAAAAGAATTGCCCAATCAAAAAGGTTTTTCAATCAGAAATTTGAAATACATGCGGAAGTTTGCATTGCAATATCCGGTACCGATGATTAAAAAATTGAACGATGCTTCCAAACGGCTTTTGCAATTTGAACCCACCCAAAAAAGTATTCAAAATATCGTTTCTCAATTTGTGCCACAGGCTGTTGCACAATTGCAAGTTACTAATTATCAGTTAGATAAAATCGTGCAACAAGGGGTTGCACAAAATGATGATGCTGCTTTTTTATCGTCTGTTATTTTTAAAATATCCTGGTCGCATCACATTATTTTGATGGATAAGGAGCCCCATTTTGGCAAACGACTTTGGTACATGCACCATTGTATCGAGCATGGCATTAGTCGAAATATTTTAGCCATGCATATTGAAAGTGGGTTGTTTGAACGACAAGTAGAGACCAATAAAGTCACCAATTTTAATAAAACACTTCCTTCTGCTAAATCTGACTTCGCCAATTATCTACTAAAAGACCCTTACATCTTCGATTTTGTAGGAGCAAAAGAAAAAGCGGATGAAAGAAATATCGAAGAGCAGTTGACCAACCAAGTTGCCAAATTTTTACTGGAACTCGGAAAGGGTTTCGCTTTTGTAGCCCGGCAGATGCACTTTGAAGTAGGTGGCGATGATTTTTATGCCGATTTGGTCTTTTACCATACCAGATTGAAGTGCTATGTCATTGTGGAGCTAAAAGCGCGTGAATTCAAACCGGGTGATGCCAGCCAACTTAATTTCTACGTGAACGTGGCCAATGATGTACTAAAAAAGGAAGGCGACAACGAAACCATTGGTCTTCTGCTTTGTAAGGGAAAAAATGAAGTGGTGGCTGAATATAGTTTAAAGGGCCTTGGCAATGCACTTGGCGTTTCTGATTATCAAATTTCGCAAGCCGTTCCCGATCAACTTAAATCTGATTTACCTCAAATTGAAGAGATTGAAAAAGAATTTAAAGATATCGACTAATGGATAAGACAATCGGTAATGCCTAAAAGGTGTGTCAAAGGCTTCAGTACCCCAGCAAAACCGAACACCAAGAACCACTAAATTTGGTTTATATTATTTAAAGAAACCGACCACCTCAGGAGTGAAGTGGTTCATAATGTCCGTTGGACAATCGATTGAACGAACAAATGCAGTAACCCTTCTGCAAGATGAGGTTTCAAAAATACTGGAACATCACCTTGATTAGTTCGGAAATATTTGATACTTTTATATGTAAATAAAAATCAGTGAGATTATATGGAATTAGAATCCTTGAAAAACTGAAACGCAAAAATCGAGGAAACGCACCACTTACAAACGCGATTGATGCATTAATTAAAACGATTGAAAAAGAAAATTGGAAAAACCCAAATGAACTGGTTAAGTCAAGAAGCGATGCTGATTCTGTTCATAGCGAAGGTTTTTACTTTTTTAATATAAAAATTCATAGAACAATGATTTTCATTGAATTTGAAGACGATAGAGCCACGGTAATTTGGGCAGGATCACATAAAGATTATGAGAAAATATTCCAAAATAACCGGAATGTAATTGAGAAATGGTTAAGGGCGCACAGCTGGATAAAATAATAGGATTATGAAAAACTTGATTGATATAAGAGATGTAAACCAGATCAAAGAATTAAGAAACGAATATGATTTGGAAAAGGCCTCATTACTGGCGAGAAAACTAAGATGGATGATAAAAGAGGATGCTTCGTTGATACCTGTTAGAGAAAGATTGCTTGACTTAATGGAAGCCTATGAGCATAAGCATTGGAGGGATGAAAGCAGTATTTCTGATAAGCAAATGGAAGACTCCGATAAAGCAGAAGAAATTATAAATAAAGAAAATCAGTTTTATACTCGAAGAAAAGAAGCGATCAGGAAGAAACTGAAGCAATATGATATGACTCAACAGGATTTGGGTGCATTGCTTGGGCACAGCAAATCCTATATTTCTGAATTGGTAAATGGGGTGTCAAACTTCTCAATGAAAGATTTGGTTATAATACACCGGATTTTCAAAATAAGCTTTGATGTTTTAATTCCTACATTCATTGAAGTTGAAACAAGAGATGAACTGAAACGGAATATATTGAGATTAAATAAGCCCAAATTAAAATTAAACAAAGTAGATTTAGATGCTTAGAATTGGGTTTGCAGGCTACCTACAACCGCAGGTATAGTATGTCCGGGAGTAAGCTTCCCCAAAAATCGAACTAGCAGGAAATTCCAACAGGTTCGAACGGAAAGAAAGAGGAAGAAGGTTGTTAGTACAAAATGTCAAGTTTTTAGCGCCAATAACTTGACATTGCAAAACCATGGCTATCTTTGCATTATGGCATTGGCAAAAGAAATACGCAAACGAATACAACAACTACCCGAAGGGAAAACCTTTGGGTATGGCGATTTGCGTATTGCCAAAGAAGACTATACCACAGCCGCCAAAGCCTTAGAACGGCTGCAAAAAGAAGGATTGATAAAGAAAGTTTCCAAAGGGGTGTTTTACAAACCTGAGCAAACCGTATTTGGCGAACTAAAACCCGATTACGGCGAATTGCTCCGCCCTTATTTGTTTGAGAACGGTAAGCGAGTGGCTTACGAAACAGGCACTTCACTTTACAATCGTTTGGGTTTAACTACTCAAATGGCATTCCGCATTAAAATTGCCAGTCGAGGAAAACGCATCAACATCAATCGGGAAAACCTAAAGGCTGATGCCGTAAAAAGTTATGCCGAAGTGACCGATGGTAATTGGGAGACATTAGGCTTGTTGGATGCATTCAAAGACATTAAAAAAATTCCTGATTGCTCTGTGGCTCAGGCAATAAGTAGACTAAGGGCCATTGTAAAAGAGCTAAACGAAATGCAAACCGCATGCTTACTCAAATATGCTTTGCGATATCCACCAAGAGTGCGGGCATTAGTAGGCGCCATATTGGAAAATTTAGGCAGCAAAGCACAAGGCATTGAAAAGTTAAAAGAGAGTTTAAACCCACTAACTACCATAAAATTGGGCGTAAAGGAGAGTGAATTGCCCACAAAATCGAATTGGTATATCGAATGAGGCTGCACGAAAACATAGCGCTTTATAAGGATGCTATTCGGTTTACTGCCCAAGAAATGAAGCTAAGGCCCGAATATGTAGAAAAAGACTATTGGGTGACCTTTGCTTTGTTTACCATTTTCAATAATGAAATAGGCAAAGACACCGTATTCAAAGGCGGTACCTCACTGTCTAAATGTTACCAAATGATAGACCGATTTTCTGAAGATATTGATTTGGTGGTGTTAAGGCGTGAAGGAGAAACAGACAGCAAGTTAAAATCAAAATTAAAGACTGTAAGCAAGGTTGTAGAAAGCATTTTACCGGAAGTTCCTATTGAAGGCATCACCCATAAAATGGGGATGAATAGAAAAACGGCACATTCCTACAACAAAGAATTCAAAGGCGATTATGGGCAAGTAAGAGACGTCATCATTTTAGAATCTACTTGGTTGGGTTATTATGAGCCTTACACCACCAAAAGCATCATTTCATTCGTAGGGCAAATGATGGTAGATACTCAACAAACCCAAATTGCTGAAGAAAATAATTTGCTTCCTTTTGATGTAATGGTCTTAGAGCCTATCAGAACCATTTGCGAAAAAATAATGAGCTTGGTTCGTTTTTCTTATGGTGAAAATCCAATAGAAGATTTAAAGAAAAAGATACGCCACACCTACGATTTGCATCAGCTACTGAAACAAGAGGTGTTTTCAGAATTCTTTCATTCAAAGTCTTTCGATGAAATGCTTTTGAAAGTAGCCAATGATGATGTGGCAAGTTTCAGGAATAATAATAAATGGCTCATGCACCACCCAAAGGAAGCCCTTATCTTCAAAGAATTGGATAGGGTTTGGAGTGAAATAAACCCTACTTATTCAGCTGTTTTTAAGAGGTTGGTTTATGGCGAATTGCCAAATGAAGAGGATATATTAGAAACGTTAAAAATGATTCAAGAGCGATTGCAATCCATTTCGTGGACAATAATAGTTGAACCCCAAAAGTGAAATTCACAGCGGCGAAATAAGAGCAAGAATTGAAGTAAGCATTCCGCCAAGCCCATATTCCTAACCTCCAAAAGGCCTCTCAACTTTGGGCAAACCAAAAAAATGTGTCCAAGAAAGATCTAAAACAAGAGGCCGGTAATGACTAATAAAATGTGAAAAGGCTTCAGTGCCCCAACAAAACCGAACACCAAGAACCACTGAATTTGATTTTAATTTGCCTAATAAGGCCGACCACCCCAGACCACCACCGGAATAGCAACCCGTCAACGGTCTCAATTTGGTTTGGGTTTTATTGGGCGCCTAATCCGTCTCCGGCCATTAGCTGCCTTGTGGGGTAGAGACCTGTGATTTATGCCGTTTTCAAGGCAGATTAAGGCGTGGACAAATCGAAAGTCCGCAGTTTACAATTTGTAAATGAGGAACTTGAGGTTTGGCCACAACGCAAAGATGCCGCCAGAATAGGTGTAAATCAACGGTCTCGTGAAGCTACGCCGCCATGCCTGGCCAAGGGGCTTCCTGTGGTCGCTCTTGCCCCCACGGCGGCTAAGCACCCCACTTCGGCAGGCTAATTGGCCTCCGCCGGGGCGCTTAAGCTCCGTGTGGGGATTTTCGGTGTAAAAAAATGGTAATGTCTAAAAAAGTGTGTAAAAAGCCGCAGCCCCAACAAAACCGAACAACAAGAACCACTAAATTTTATTTAAATTGACTAAGGAATTCGACCACTTCAGGTTTGTAGAGAAACTATACTACAGCCCCAAACATTTGAAGACATACCAATATTTGGTATATTTGAATAATCTAGAACGCTATGAAAAATACATCCGTATCATTAGGAGATTATTTCGAACAGTTTGTACAAGCCCAAGTTTCCCAAGGACGCTATAAAAATGTGAGCGAAGTAATTCGTGCCGGACTTCGTTTGTTGGAAAATGAAGAAAACAAAGCCATCGCTTTACGAAATGCCATTCAGGATGGACTGAATAGTCCCCTGGTAGAAGACTTTGACTTTGACAAAAACCTTAAAAAACTCAAGAGTGAAAAGAAGAATGGCTAAAGTTAAACTAAGACAAAAAGCCATTGACGATTTGAAGAACATTTGGGATTATACTTTTGAAAAATGGTCTGAAAAGCAAGCGGATACTTATTATTCGACCATAAAGCAGGCGTGTTTTGGAATTGGTGAGCATCCGGATGCCGGAAAAGAATATCACGAAATAAGCATAGGCCTTCGTGGATTAAAAGCCGGAAGGCATGTTATTTTTTATCGGTGGATTTCTGATGAAAGCATTGAAATTGTTAGAATTCTACATGAGAGAATGGACCTTAAAACTAGGTTAAGCGAATAGAAAAAGGGAGACCCTTGCCCCCTTGTGTTTTCAAGTTTATAACCTTGACCGCAGCGTCAGGGACTATGTTACTGATTCCAAGATGCTGATTCCAAGATGCTGGTTCCAAAATGCTGGTTCCAAAATGCTGACTCGAAAATGCTGACTCGAAAATGCTGACTCGAAAATGCTGACTCGAAGATGCTGACTCGAAGCGTCAGCACAAAGCGTCAGCACAAAGCGTCAGGAACAGGGTCGCCAACGGAATTGCAACGCGTTAAAGGTCTCCATGAGCCAACCCAACCCATGAGTAGAAATCTATAAGCGAAATTTGCACAACAGAATGAGCAAATTTCTCGAAAATTGCTCAATGCGTTGTGCATTTTGTATCTTTGATGGATTCCAGTAGCTAGGCTATGACCCATCTGTATCAAAAATTTGAAACGCTTTTACAAAACACACCTTGGCACTTTAAGCGCTATTTGTACGACAAGGTGGCCTGGGATAGCCGAATGATTGGAATTATAGGTGCCCGTGGAGTAGGAAAAACTACCATGATTCTGCAGCATATAAAGGAGCAGCTGGATACTAAGAAAGCCCTTTATGTAGCGGCTGACGATATCTATTTTACCGACAACAAGCTCTTTGATCTAGCCGATGATTTTTTCAGAAATGCCGGAGAATACTTATTCATTGACGAAATTCATAAATACCCCGGCTGGTCGAGCGAATTAAAGAATATGTACGACTCCTTTCCGTCCTTGAGTGTGGTATTTACCGGCTCCTCGGTATTGGATATCCTTAAAGGTTCCTCTGATTTGAGTCGAAGAGCCCTAATTTATACCTTGGAAGGACTATCGTTTCGTGAATATTTGAAATTGTTTCATGACTTTGATAATGAGACCTATAGTTTAAGTCAAATCATAAATAATGAGGTAAAACTGAATGCCATTCAACACCCATTGCCCCTTTTTAAGGATTATTTAAAGCGAGGCTACTATCCCTTTGGACTAGAAAATGAAATGCATTTGCGGCTTGGGCAAGTCATTAACCTAACCTTAGAAACGGACATTCCCCAATATGCCAACCTAAATGTGGGAACGAGTAGAAAGTTAAAGCGACTTCTTTCGATTATTGCTGAAAGTGTTCCCTTTAAGCCGAATTTTTCCAAAATTTCCGAAATGATTGGGGTAAGCCGGAATTCTTTAGACGACTATTTCATGTATATGGAAAAGGCAGGGCTAATAGGGCAGTTACGGAATGAAACAAGCGGTTTACGAGGCTTGGGAAAAGTAGAAAAGGTTTATTTAAACAATACCAATATCTTATTCAACTTGGTAGGGGAAAAATCCAATGTTGGAAATGTGCGAGAAACATTCTTTTTCAATCAAATGCGCGTAAATAATGAAGTCATTTCTTCCAAAAAATCCGATTTTATAGTAGAGGGGTATACCTTTGAGGTTGGAGGTAAGCACAAACAACAAAATCAAGCGACACAAGCGGATAAATCCTTCATTGTAAAGGACGATATTGAATATGGGTACCGGAACGTGTTACCGCTTTGGGCTTTTGGAATGAACTATTGATACCTAGTACGCGAAATTGTTGTGCTAGGTTTTCTCCTCCCCCACCTTTTCACCTTTATTAACCGCAACAAGCCATTTTATTTGGTAAACTTGCTTCATGGAGGTTATTCGCACCGAACAGCTCTTGCGACGGTTCATTTTGGGTAAGGAAATCATTGAGGTCCTTAAAGGCATCGACATTTCTATCCAAAAGAACGAATACGTAGCATTTATGGGGCCTTCAGGCTCCGGTAAGTCAACCTTTATGAACATAATTGGCTGCCTGGATTCGCCCAGTGGTGGCAAATATTTGCTCAATGGTAAAGATGTAAGTAAGCTGAACGACAATCAATTGGCCGAAATCCGAAACCATGAAATCGGTTTTATTTTTCAGACATTCAATTTGTTGCCGCGTTACACCGCCCTTGAAAACGTAGCCTTGCCTTTGATTTATGCCGGCGTTTCCAAAAGCAAGCGCTTGGAACGTGCAAAGACGGTACTGGAACAGGTGGGCTTGGCCGATCGAATGAAACACAAACCCAACGAACTTTCGGGCGGGCAAAGGCAACGGGTGGCCGTGGCCAGAGCCTTGGTAAACGAACCTACCATTCTGCTGGCCGATGAGCCCACCGGAAACTTGGATACACGCACCTCCTACGAAATCATGGCCCTTTTTGATGCGCTTAGGGCCGAAGGAAATACCATTATTTTGGTAACCCACGAAGAAGACATTGCCCGGCATGCGACCCGTATTGTGCGCCTGCGCGACGGTCTTATAGAATCGGATGAGCCCAACGAACCCATCCGCCCCGAAATTCCCCCAAACCTTGGAACGGCATGAAAATTTATACCAAAAAGGGCGATTTAGGTGAAACTTCCCTGTTTGGAGGCACGCGGTTGCCCAAGCACCATTTGCGTATTGAAGCATACGGTACGGTAGATGAACTGAATTCTTGGCTGGGCATGCTTGCCTCTACCCAAGAAGGCTTGGCCTATTTGCCCCAAATCCAATCCATTCAAAACCATTTGTTTGTCTTAGGTTCACATTTGGCTGCTGCTCCGGGAAAGGAGCATCCGCATTTGCCGGCTTGGCCCGGTACTGCCGTGCAAGAATTGGAAACTTGGATTGACCGAATGGATGAGGGTTTGGAGCCGCTCAAGACCTTTATTTTGCCCGGTGGAGCGTCCTCGGCTTCTCAAGCGCATGTGGCTCGGTGCGTATGTCGACGTGCCGAACGCTTGTGCACGGCCCTGAACGAACAGGAGGGCTTGGCTCCTGAATTGCTGGCCTTTTTGAACCGCCTTTCGGATTATTTATTTACGCTGGCCCGTCAGTTTAATGCGGATGCGGGGCGCGAAGATGTGCCTTGGCACCCTTAATCGACATTTTATTTTCTCGGTCTTTTTTTCGGAGCTTAACCGCCAGGGACCGGCACGGATGCACGGGTTTGGGAAAACCCGACCGAATAGGCCGGTGGAGGCGACCCAAGAAGCCCCCGCACGGCCTAATGAGGACGAGGTTTTCCCAAGTCCGGGCAGGAGGGAGGGCCCGGTTCAGGCGGCCAAAACCCAAAAAACAATTTTGATTTAAGCGTTTGATCCTTCATCCAAACGCACCAATCCGGCATAAATGCCGCCTTGTGCCAACAGCGACTCATGGGTTCCGGTTTCGGCCACGCGGCCTTTTTGCAGCACCACAATTTGTCGGGCCTGGCGAATGGTGCTGAGGCGGTGGGCAATAACCAAACTGGTGCGCCCTTCCCTTAGCCGTTCCAAGGCTTCCTGAACCAGCTTTTCGGAGGCGGTGTCGAGGCTGCTGGTGGCCTCGTCGAGGATTAGGATGGAGGGGTTGGCCAAGACGGCGCGTGCAATGGCAATCCGTTGCCGCTGACCACCGCTGAGCTGGGTGCCTCTATCGCCAACCTGGGTTTCATAGCCTTGGGGAAGGTCCTGAATGAATTGGGCAGCATTGGCCATTTTGGCGGCGTACTCAATTTCTGCTTGAGTAGCTTGGGGCTTGGCATAGGCAATGTTTTCTCGGATGCTGCCGCTAAACAGCATCACATCCTGGGGCACATAGCCCAAAAGGGAGCGGTAGGCGCCCAAGTCCAAGTCTTGGATGTCCTTGCCGTCCAAAAGAATGCGGCCGGAACCGGGTTGGTAAAACCGCATCAACAAATAGGATAAGGTAGATTTTCCGGCGCCGCTGCTGCCCACCAAAGCGCAGGTGCTGCCGGCAGGGATGTCCAGGTTCAAGTCCTGCAATACCTGTTGCTCCTGTCGGTTGGGATAAGCAAAGCTCAACTGCTCAAAGCGCAGATGTCCTTCGGGCCGAGGCAAGCTATGGCTTGATTTAAGTTCGTCCAACTCAACCTTAGCATCTAAAATGTCCAATAGGTTTTCGGTGGCTCCAATGGCTTTTTGCATTTGAGAATAGGTGTCGGCTAATCCGCCCACTGATCCGGCCATGAGTCCGCTAAGCATAAAGAAGCTGAACAAATCGCCATGCGACAATTCGTTTTGTGCCACCAAATGGGAGCCATACCAAACGATGGCGATGATGGCACCAAACAAAAACAGAATAATGAAAACGGCAAACAAGCCCCGATATACGGCGTTGCGCATGCCGGTTTGAATGACGGCATCGGTAAGTTTTTTGTAGCGCGCCGACTGAATCCACTCAGCGGTAAAGGCCTTAACGGTGGATATGCCTTGGAGCACCTCTTCGAGCAAATGGGTGGATTCGGCCACCTCATTTTGCGCTTTTTTGGATAGGCGACGGACGTATTTCCCAAAAAATACAGCCAAAACAGCCATTACCGGAAGGGTACCCATCATAAAAAGGGCCAACTTGGGCGAAGAGGCCATAAGAATAAACACGGTGCCAAAAACAATGATGATTTGGCGGATAAATTCAGCTAAATAGGTGGTTAGCGAGTCTTGCACCGCCGAAATATCGGCGGTAACCCGGCTCGAAATTTCTCCGCTGCGTTGTTTTTGGTACCAAGTTATCGGCAAGCTGAGCAGCTTGTCGAACACGGCTTGTCGAATAGCCGCAATGGTGCGTTGCGTGACCCAGGCAAAGGTGTAAATCCGAAAAAACGAAGCCAGTGCCTGCAACAAAAGAACGCCCCCTAAGAGTAGGGTAAGTTTATTCACTTGTTGACTCAAAGCTTCGCCTTGAAAATCGATGAGTTTGCCTAAGGAAGAAAACACGACCAAGGAGGCGGAGCTGCTCACCACCAAACAAGCTAAGCCAAGAATAAAAGGCCATATGTAGGGCCTCATAAAGCCGTATAAGCGCAGGGAGCGCTTAAGCGAGGCTTTGCTGATGCGTTTTGTACTTCGGTCGCTTTTTGCCATAATTTATACCACGATGTTCACGATTTTGCCCGGCACTACAATTACCTTTTTCGGAGCTTTGCCATCGAGCCAGCGGGCGGCCTCTTCGTGGTTTAGGGCTTCTTGTTCCACGGCTTCTTTGCTCATGGTTTTGGGCAGTTCCAAGGTATAGCGTTTTTTGCCGTTAAAAGAAACGGGGTAGAGGTGTGTATCTGAAACCAAATAGGAATCGTTGTGTTTGGGCCAGCTTTGTTGGCAAGCCAAGCCCTCTTCTCCCATAATTTTCCACAAAGCTTCGGCGGTATGCGGAGCAAAGGGCGAAAGGGCCAAGCAAAGGGGCTTAAAAATTTCCAAGCTTTGGCACTTTTGGTTGCTCAGTTCGTTTAGGCAAATCATAAACGCGCTAATGCAGGTGTTGAGGGAAAGCTGTTCCAGGTCTTCCGGCAGCTTTTTGAGCAGCGTGTGCAGGCTTTTTAGGGCATCTTTGGAGGGCGCTTGGTTGTTGAGTAGGCATTCTCCGTTTTCGGAAACGCAAAGTTTCCAAAGGCGTTTCAGGAATTTGTGCACGCCTTCAATGCCTTGGGTGTTCCAAGGTTTGGACTGTTCAATGGGGCCCAGGAACATTTCGTACATGCGTAGGGTGTCGGCGCCGTATTGCTGCACTATGTCGTCGGGGTTTACCACATTGAATTTGGACTTGGACATTTTTTCGACTTCCGGCAAAAGGCGCACCATGCCGTTCTCTGCGTGGATTTGATCCGAGTTTTTATCCGGATACATTTCCAATAGCCGCTCTACCGAAAGTTGATCGTTTTCCACCCATCGGATATCGATGTGGAGCTTGTGGAAGCTTTCGGGATCTTGAACCAAGCCTGCCGACCAAAAGTCCCCGGTTTCGGCGTGTCGCAACAACAAATTGGAGCGTCCCAAAATCATTCCCTGATTCACCAAGCGCTTAAAGGGTTCTTTGGTTGGTACTTTTCCCAGATCGTAAAGAAATTTATGACAGAAGCGGGCATAGAGCAAGTGTCCTACGGCATGTTCGGTACCGCCCACATACAGATCCACGTCTTGCCAATAGTTAAGGGCCTGTTCACCGGCAAAGTGCTCTTGGTTGTGGGGATCCATAAACCGTAAAAAGTACCAGGATGAGCCGGCAAATCCGGGCATGGTATCGGTTTCACGGGTTCTTCCATCGGGGAGTTCTACCCAAGTTTTGGCTTTAGTCAAAGGCGATTCAGGCCTTCCTGTGGGTTTAAAGTCGTCCATTTTAGGCAGTTCTACCGGAAGGTCGGCTTCCGACAGCGGCTCTGCCATGCCATTTCGGTAGGCTATGGGAAAAGGTTCTCCCCAATAGCGTTGCCGCGAAAAGTTTGCGTCGCGCAGGCGGTACAACACTTCGCGCTTACCTAGGTTTTTTTTGCTCAAATAATCGAGCATGGCAGGGATGGCCTCTTTAACGCTTTTTCCGTCTAAGAATTCGGAGTTGATGAGCGTTCCTTCTTTAGCCTCCCATGCTTCATCTAAGCCGGCATTGGAGTCGGTGGGGACAATTACCTGTTTGATGGGCAGCTTAAAATGCTTGGCAAACCTAAAATCTCTGCTGTCGTGTGCCGGAACTGCCATTACAGCACCGGTTCCATAACCTGCCAATACATAATCGGCAATCCAAATGGGTACCAATTCCCCGGTAAGCGGGTGGCGGGCATAAGCTCCGGTAAACGCACCGCTTACCTGATGTACGTTGGCTTGGCGTTCCCTTTCGGAGCGATTGGAAGCCTCTTTGGCATAGACTAAGGCATCCGTGGCTTCGGGACGAACGATTTCATGCAGGCGCTCGTGTTCAGGAGCAATGGCCAAATAGCTTACTCCGTTAAGGGTGTCCGGTCGGGTGGTGAACACCTCCAAAGAAAAGTCATGGCCTTCTACTTCAAAATGCAGTTTGGCGCCTTCGGATTTCCCAATCCAGTGGGCCTGCATTTCCTTCATGGCTTCGGACCAGGCCAGGTCGTTTAAATCTTCCAACAGTCGGTCGGCGTAGGCGCTTATGCGCAAAAACCATTGCTTGAGCTGCTTGCGTTCTACGGGATGTCCTCCACGCTCCGACTTTCCGTCTTTTACTTCGTCGTTGGCCAGCACCGTACCTAAAGCTTCGCACCAGTTGACCCAAGCTTCGGATTGGTAAGCCAGCCGGTACTTCATGAGTATATCGGCCTGTGCTTCCGGTGTAAATCGGTTCCATTGCTCTGCCGTAAAAGGTTCTTCTACACCTCCTGCCGCTTGAATGCCTTCGCTTCCTTTTGCTTCAAAATGAGCGATAAGGTTTTTAATGGGCTGCGGTTTTTGCCGGCTTTGGTCGTACCAATGATCAAAGAGCTGCAAGAACAACCATTGGGTATGCTTGTAATAGTTGGGGTCGGAAGTTTGAATTTCTCTGCTCCAATCGTAGCCCAGCCCCAGCATTTTGAGCTGTTCGCGGTAACGGTCGGTATTTTCTTTGGTGGTATCGGCCGGATGTCGGTTGGTTTGAATGGCGTATTGCTCGGCGGGTAACCCAAAGGCATCAAAACCCATAGGGTGCAGCACTTCGTAGCCTTGCATTTTTTTAAAGCGGCCCACAATATCTGAGGCAATATAACCTAGGGGGTGTCCCACATGCAGTCCGGCTCCGGATGGATAAGGGAACATATCCAGAATATAAAACTTGGGGCGCGGGGCACCAGTTTCTGCTTTAAAGGCTTGGGCCTTTTCCCAGGCCGCTTGAGCTTGTTGATCGATGGATTTAAAATCGTACATCATGGGGCAAAGATAGAACAGCGGCTTGTTTTAGCTTGGGCCTAAGTCTGTATTGTTTCTTTAAAGGCAAAAAAAAAGGCCTCCGAAATCGGAGGCCTTCACAATGAATTTGCTTGAATTAGTGGTTTACCACCAATTTGCCGGTCATTTGTTGATCACCGGTTTTTACTTGGTAAGCATATACACCTGACGCAAGGTCAGCAATGTTCACTTCTACCATGTTTTTGCCGGAAACAACTTCGATGTTTTGGCTAAGTACAACCTGACCAGCCAAGTTCATGATTTCGAGGGTTCCTTGAGCTGCATTTTCAGCACCGAAACCAACGGTTACCATGTTGTTTGCCGGATTAGGATAGGCCATAAGGCTGTTGCTGGTCAAGGTTTCTACACCGGTAAAGCCTTGCACGGTAATTCCCATAAAGGGGTCAGCCAACAAAGCGCTGCCGCCTGCACCAGTCCAAGTTTCAGAAATCTTAGAAATAGTATCTGCTACGGTTACACCGGTATATACTTCGTAAGACATGTCAGAACCACAAGTTGGGCCGTTTGACCACAAAGCTACACCACTAGCTGTATCGGCTTGACTGTAAACATCAACGGTTACCAAAAAGTTTCCGTTCACCTGAACTGCAGGCATAAACAGGAAAGGAGTAATGCCAGGTCCGTTTTGACCGAAAGCAGTATCGATATTGGCATAACTTACGGGGGTAGAAGAAGCCGCCAAACTCCACATACCCGGAGAAGACTCGGTGTAGATATGTGCTACGTAGCTTCCACCCATGGAAGTAGTATCAATTAAGTCTTTAACTCCAAAAGCAAATCCGGCTCCGGGTACGGTACCGTTGGCATTAAACATATACCCTTTTTGCTTGTCCAAAAAGGCATTGAATCCAAAAATGAATCCGCCGGGGTTTCCTTGAACGTTAAAGGTATAGAGACGCAAAGTATCGCATCCTTGACCACCATAAGAAGACGGAGTCAAATTGGAGTCTACTTTGGCAATCATTGAAGGGCTAAAGGCAGAACGTACAGTTTCATTGGCTGTAAAAGTACCAGCGGGACGCTGAGCAGAAACTGTTGCAGCCAAAAGGCCACAAGCAGCAAATAATGTAAAACGTTTCATCATGCGTTTTGGTTTAATAAACATAGGTTGGCTGCAAACTTAGGGCTTTATTTTTAAACCAACTACCCCCTGTTTGGACATATATCCCTCTTTATCGCTAAAACTCAACCGATTTCTGTCTTACAAAAAGGCTAATTGGGGCTGCCCAAAGGTGCATTTTTAGCGGTTTTTTTGCTTCTCTTGCTAAGCTTTGCCCTTTTCTTCTTGGGGTTTCACTTGGTATTTTGGCCTTTGCCGCATCATCAACCTTCGATTTCTACGTTGCCAATCGGCATAAAAGATATTGGCCAATACACCTGCTACCACCAAAAACATGCCCGCAAAGGTCCAACCCGAAAACCATTCTCCAAAACCTATCCAGCCAATCAAAAAAGAATACACCAAGCCCAAGTATTGCAGGCCTGCTACAGAGGCCACCTGCTCTGCCATAAAGGCTCTGGTCATAGCCATTTGGGCAAACTGAGTACTCACTCCCGTGCCCAAAAGCCACAGCCATTCAATACCCGTTGGCGTTTTCCAATCGTACAAACACCACACCGAAATCAAAGGCAAAGCCACCAAGGGAAAGTAAAACACCACTACATTTGGGTGCTCTGTTTTTCGGGCTTTCCGAATCATATTATAGGCCAAGCCCGAAAACAGGGCCGAACATATGCCCAAAGCCAACAAAGGCAAAGCTATTCTATGATCGGTACCCTTAACCACCACCACTCCGGCAAAAGAGATGGCAAAAAACAAGAGCTGCAGCCATTTCAATCGCTCCCCCAACAATAACCGAGCAAACAATACGGTAAATACCGGCGATAAATATTGCAAGGTCACCGCAGAAGCCAATGGAATATGCTGCAAGGTCATAAAATAGGCCGTGAGTCCGGCAGTGCCAAACAAACCGCGCAACAACAGCACGCTTTTGTTGTTGCCCCAAGGCGAAACTCCCATGCGGTAAATGGCCCAACCACTAAAGGTTAGGGTAATTAGGCAACGAAAAAGCAACACCACCTGCACCGGTATTCCAGGCATCATTTTTACACACAAATTCATGAGCGCAAACCAAAGGGTGGACATCAACATGTATTTAATGCCTGGACGCATGCCGCAAAGATAATTGACCTCCCTCTGATACCATTACGCGCTGATTTCTTTCTTTGTTTTTGTTTCCACCGGCTTATACCAACCACCAATTCCGCATTCCTGCTAAATTTGCAACATGCAAAACCCTTTTCATGAGGTACCTGTATTGGTGTTGGGCGATATGATGCTCGATATTTACCGCCATGGTGAAGCCACGCGCATTTCTCCCGAAGCACCGGTGCCTGTGGTTCGCCTAGAACGCGAAATTCACCAACCCGGAGGAGCCGCACATGTAGCCATGAATTTGGCCGGCTTACACTGCAAAACGCACATGCTCGGAAGTGTAGGAAACGACGAAAAGGGAAAAGAACTGTTGCATTTGCTTAGCGACTCCAATGTGCATTGCCGCACTTGGTTCAGCAATCAGGCCACCATTACCAAAGAGCGCATCATGGCCCGCGGTCAGCAAATGATTCGCTTAGACCAAGAACCTAGAAACCCGGAAATGACTTCGGTGCAGCAGTTGCCAAAAGCTTTGGAAGATAGCCAAGCACAGGTCTGGATTTGCTCCGACTATGGAAAAGGCTGCCTAAGTCCCGAGGTCCTTAGCCACGTATATCGGTTGGCCCGGGAAAAGCAAATTCCTGTGGTAACCGACCCCAAACATGCCGATTGGAATCGCTACCAAAACACCGATTGGATTACCCCCAATTGGAAAGAGCTTTGTGCCGCTTTGGGGCAATTTTCTTTGCCTAAGCGCTCACAGGTTGAAACCCATTTGCATGCCGCTGCCCGGCGATGGAATATTCCACACATTTTGGTAACCCTCTCCGAGCTGGGGATGGCCTGGTATCATAAAGGAACGGTCCGCTTTTTTGAAGCACGAGCCCAAAAAGTGTACGATGTGAGTGGTGCCGGCGATACGGTAGTTGCCGTACTAGCCGCAGGTATCGCCGCTCGCCTCCCCGAGGAGGAAGCCATTGCCCTTGCCAATCAAGCCGCCGGACTCGTTGTAGCACAGCCCGGTACAGTAGCGGTGCAAGCCTCTTGGCTTTTCCCGGATTGATTTTTTTTGGGGCCTTATCCTGCTCTCGGCAGTAGTTGCACATGCCCAAAGCACGGCCTGCCGGCGCTCCGGGGCCCCCCGAAGCATCGGGGGTCTCCTCGCTGCACGGCCTGCCGGCTTTTGGCCTGCACAAGCTACTTGCCTCCATCAGGGGCCCGTGACAAAACTAAGAGACTACTCCACTTTTGTGTTCTTCTTTCGTTTCTTAGCCCTTACCTTTGTATTTTATAGTGTTGGCATGCAAGATTTGGTGAACCATTTGTTCGAAGAACATCAAAAGGTAAGTGAACTTACCCATACCCAATGCGCCTCCGCTCTATGCAAGGCGGCCGACCTTTGCTTGCATGCCTTGCAAAATGGACACCGCATTTGGTTGTTTGGCAATGGGGGAAGTGCTGCGGATGCCTTGCATTTGGCTGCTGAATTTACAGGACGCTATCAGTTGGACAGAAAAGGTCTCCCGGCAGTGGCTTTAACCTCCGATCCGGCCGCACTTACTTCCATAGGCAATGATTTTGGCTTTGACATGGTTTTTTCCAGACAAGTAGAGGCGCTTTGTCTGCCCGGCGACATATGCATTGGATTCAGTACCTCGGGCACCAGCAAAAATGTGCTTCGCGGTTTAGAAAAGGCACGGATTTTAGGTGCTAAAACCATTGGCTTTACAGGCAAAAGCGGAGGAACTATGCACGAATTGTGTGACGTTTGTTTGCTCGTTCCTGCCCAGGTAACTTCCCGGATTCAAGAAATGCACTTGCTTTTGGGGCATACCTTGGTGGAACTTATCGAAACCAGCCTTTTCCCCGCAGAAAAAAGCAAGGACTAAGACGCTGAAAAGGCTTTGGCCGCTGCTATTTTAGCTTTATGGCCAAATGTAGGTAGTTGTTGAGTGCCCCCAGCACTTCATAATCTCTGTAATACGAAGCAAAAAATTCAGTGAAGGCTTTGAACTCATGAGTGGGTACCCCAAATTCATCAAATAAGATAATGTCGCCCGCTTTTAGGTGGGGTGCCAAGGCATTCAATGGAAAATAGGCGGCGGTATACAAATCGCCGTCTAAATGAATTACCAAGCGTCCTTCCGGCCGATTTTTTTCCAAGTAGCCGGGCAAGGTATCCTGAAATAAACCTACCTCCCATTGTACCCTAGGGTCATCCGTTGCAGGAACCTGCCCCTCGGCACTCATGTCTCCTTTTTTAAACACGTTCCAATCTTCCGGTAGACCCGTAAAGGTGTCAAAGCCCACAAACTTAGATTCCGGATGGCTGTTGTGATTCAACCACCACAATATACTTTCGCCACGTGCTACCCCAAATTCCAAGTAATGAATGGGGCCCTTGAGCTCTTCACTTTCCAGTACGTGGGCATGGAGTTGCAATCTTTTGTTGTAGTCGTAGCGGTGACTCATAAAGTCGTTCAAGGCCAAATGCTTGTGCTTGGCTCTCCAAGCACTCATTTTACTCAAATAGGCCAAGTTCAAAAGGAAGCCCGAAAATGGTTCTACCAAAACATGCAAATGCAAGCGCATAAACCAAGCTTTGGTCTTCCGAATAAAAAACAATTGAATACGCATGGGCCTTCTAAAATTTAAACAGGCGCTTTACTTCCTTTTTATGCTGCAGCAAATATATAAGCCCAAAGGCCGATATTAAACTATACCAAGGCAAAAACACGGTAAAATACCTGCTCCAATCTTGCCATAAGAAATTGGTATTGCCATAAACCACCATAAGGGTGCACAACACCAAAACCACTGCCGGCATACGGTGCTCCAAGAGTCCTTTGTACCAAGCCAGCAATATCACCAGCAATCCAAAGACCAAGAGCAATAAGTCCAATGGATTGTTTTTTATGGGAATCAAATTGCCAAAGGTACCGTAGTAGTGCAGGCCGGGACCTTCGCCCGGATGTACTCCTGTACGCTTAATCATAAGGCCAAAAGCCGGGCCAAACTCGTTTTTAATGGCTACCCAATTGTAAAAGGGGGCGCTTTCCATAATACTGGTATCGGCTGCGGTGCTAAATTGCTCATGTATTTTTTGAAGTTCTGCATAGCGCTTTGGAAGCACCTGCGCATACGTTTCCGGCTTGTTTCGGTCGTTTTGAATCTTAGCTCCAAAGCTGTTGAGCTGGTTTACGAGGCCCTGAAAAGCAGCAGGGTCCATCCTTCCGGTTTGCACCCGGGCATTTAGGCTGTTGCCCATGGCTTGCAAAGGATCGTAAAACTGAGTGAAGGTTAAAATCACTGCTCTTTTTTCGAAATAGCCGTCGGCAGATTCTTGAAGTGCTTTGGCTCGGCCCAACGGCTCATGCCAAACCTGAGGGTTAAGCACCACAAACATAAGCACGGGAAGCCCTCCGGTAAGTAGGCCGGCTCCTATGAATTTTCGAAGCCAAACCGTGTTTGTTTTTTTGTGTTTGTATGCCCAGTAGGCAAGCCATGCAAAGGCGAAGGCAGCAGCCACCACCATCATGGCGCCGTTGAGCTTACTACTCACTGCTCCGCCCAGAGCCAAGCCGGTGGCTCCTGCCCAAAGAAAAACAAGCTTTATCCCTTGCTCTTTTTGCAGCGCAAAAAAGGTTTTAATCAAAAAGGCTGCAGAAAGCAAAGAAAAGAACACCACAAATGAGTCTAAACCCACAGCCGTATTTACGTCAATAAAATCTTGGTTTAGCAACAGCAACAGGGCCGCCAACCAACCGGTTACAGGCCACTGAACCATGGCACCCAGCCACAGTACAAGCAAAATGCTGCCCAAGGTAAATAAGGCATTTATTATTCTGGCTTTGGCCACTAGCTCAGGCGGGGTATAGGCAAAAGGTGCGCCGCTTGGCTTTCCTTCCGGAGTTTCAAATTTAAAGTAACCGTTGGGGTTCGTACCTTCGGCACTAACTGCCAACCAAGCCCCCATAAGGTATTTGCCCAAGTTGGGCGCTTTCCAACCAAAAGTCCAAGTGGCTCGATCAAACCACTGAAAATCTTTTCTGGGGAATTTTAGGGTGTCGTATTTTATGAGTTGAGAATAGCCCTGATTTTCGTTTTCAAGGGTTATGTAATCGTAAGGAAAAGCAACCGTGTCCGGGTTAAACCCTTGGGTCCATTTTTCGCCGGTAAAAATGTCCAGTTCGTGCTTCCAGGCATAGGTGGGAAACCAATTGTCCAGTTCTTTTGTTGGGCGCACATGGCCTTGGGCAAACATGGCCCAACTACTTACCGAGGCGCTGGTCCACATTTGCTCGTCGTAGCCCGTGGCCGGCCTGTTTTCCAAGCCTATATTGCCAAATATTCTAAAGGTGGCAAAAAAAAGGAGCAAAACAGGAACTCCGATGCGTACCAAGGGCTTGTTTAGCAGTGCATTCATCAGGTTTGGCTTTGGCACCGAACCTGCCGGTCGGTGGTATTCGGGGTAAAGATAGAAAGTATAGCCAATCGACAAATTTTGCCTTTGGACTGTTTCTGCTTTGCCCCATGCTTTTATGTAATTTTGCCGCATGGGCCAACCACGAATTGCGGCAATTGTTTGTACCTATAACCGCGAAAAATACATTGGAAAAGCGCTTAATGCACTTTCCAAGCAAGACCTTCCCTACCAAGATTTCGAAGTAGTGGTGGTAGATAACAACAGCACCGACCGCTCGGTGGAGGTGGTAACCGCGTTTATTGAATCTTGCCCTGAAATGAACCTTAAACTGGTTCACGAAACCAATCAGGGACTTAGCCATGCCCGAAACCGCGGCATTGCCGAAGCGCAAGCCCCTATCTTAACTTTTTTAGACGACGATGCCCTCGCAGAACCCAACTTTTTGCGCAAAAACTTGGAATATTTGGATCAACGTCCTGAGCTGGATGCCATTGGAGGAAAAATCATTCCGGGTTTTGTAGATGGAAAACCCGAATGGTATACCAAATATTACTGGGGAGTTACCGGTCAATTTGATCCCGGAGAAAAAGACGGGCCGCTCCTGTTTTGGGGCAAGTTCCCCTGCGGTTCCAATATGACCTACCACCGCCGTTTTTTTGATACCTACGGTGTTTTTAATACAAATCTCGGTCGAAAAGGGGCCATTTTGCTCGCCGGTGAAGAAAAGGAGCTTTTTGGCAGGGTCAAAGGCCGCGAAAAGATGATGCGCGTTTGGTATTACCCCGATTTGGTAGTGCATCATTTGGTGGATAAGCATAAGCTCAATCCGGATTATTTAAGAAAATTCAGCTTTGGTTTTGCTAAGGGCGAAAAATTAGAAGTAGCCGAACTGCCTTTTCTGCCAAAACTTAAAAGGTACTTGGAGTTTACTGCAAAATCGGCAGGAACCTTGCTCTTAGCTTTGGGCTATTTGCTTCGGGGAGAGCCCGCAAAGGCTTCCATGATTGTGAGATTTGGCTGGTGGATTTTTCAAGGATTTTGGCTCAAAGCCTAAGGCTTAACGGCAACTTTTGCACATACCGGTAAACACCAACTGCGCTTCTTCGGCCACAAAACCCTCAGGAAGGGTCATGGGTGGTAAGTCAAGCTCTTCCAAACAAATCATTTTTCCGCAAGAGGTGCAGCTAAAATGTGCATGCGCATGCTGATGCGCCTCATCGGTCTGGCAACTTTCTTGGCAAAGGGCATAGCGCAGCACTCCGGATGGATCCACAACTTTATGCACTACACCGGCTTCTTCAAAAGATTTTAGGGTGCGGTATAGGGTGGCTCGGTCGGCCAAATGCAATAGGCTCCGCTCTAAGTCGGCCAAAGCCAAAGCCCCCTCCTGTTCGTCCATAAACGCAATAATCTCCACACGGGCATTGGTTTTGCGCAAACCCGCTTTTGATAAGATGTTTTGGGCGTTTTGACTCATTTTCTCTTGGGAGTGTCTAAAGGTAATTCTTCAATTAAATCGGCGGTATATCCGGCTTTCTTTACCAATTCCTGAACTTGCTCAGCAGTATACATGCTGGTAATTTCCAAAATTAGTGGCTTTTGATTTAAGCTAACCTCCCAGCGGGAAATCTTAGGATTCCCTTCGAATACCTTTTCCAATTCCAATATGCAGCCTCCACACTTAAGGCTGGTATTGAATCGGTACCGATGAGGAACCGAGGGTTTTTTAAATATTGGTAGTTTCATTTGGTATCAAAGTTACGAAAGCTAAATCTAAGCCGTATGCTATTGGCCACTACCGAAACAGAACTTAGTGCCATGGCCAAGCCGGCCCACATGGGATCCATCAAGTATCCGGTAATGGGATATAAGGCTCCGGCAGCAATAGGCAAAGCCAATAGGTTGTATAAAAAGGCCCAAGCCAGGTTTTGACGAATGGTTTGACGGGTCTTTTTTCCCAGTCGTATTAAATTGGGCAATTGCGGAAGTTGTGCAGCCGGCAAACGCATGCCTGCCGAGGAGACAGCCAACCCGCTGCCCTCTTGCATGGCTATACTCATCTGTGCTTCGCTCAGAGCTTCGGCGTCGTTTATGCCATCGCCTACCATGAGCACCCAATGGCCTTGGGCCTTGGCCGCCCGCACTTTCTCCGCTTTTTGTGAAGGGCTATGCTCCGCCCATATTTCCTGTATTCCCAAGGGATCCGCAATTTCTCGGGCGGCGCCGATGCTATCGCCGGTGAGTAAAACCGGAGTGATGCCCATTTGTTTCAATTCTTTTATGGCCTTTGGCATGCCTTTGCGCCCTTTGCTCTCCAATGCAAACCAAGCATACGTTTCCGTTCCATTGCCCAAAACCACCAAACCGGCCTCGGTTTCCGGCCAACCACTTTGTGCCGCCCAACCGGGCTTACCCAGCAAGTATATTTCGTCTGTACTAAGCTGCATTTGCAAGCCTTTGCCCGGTATTTCCTCCACTTTGGCTTCCCAATCCTTGGGCGTTTCGTTTTCTTCCACAAATTCAGCTACCGCTTGAGCCGCCGGATGCACCGAGCGCTGCGCCATATAGCCTGCCAAAGCCCTTTGCCGGGAATCGGCTTGGGCATCTGAAACCTTAGGTCTCCCCTCGGTTAAGGTGCCGGTTTTATCCAAAAAAACTAGGTCGGTTTTTCCCATCCACTCCAGCATTTCCGGTTTTTGAATAATGGCTCCTTTTTTAGCGGCCAAACCTACCGCCACACTTATGGCTGTGGGGGTAGCCAAGCCCAAAGCGCAAGGACAAGCCACAGCCAAAACCGTTAAGGCTGCTTTTAGCCCCATCCACCAGGCGCCATTGGGAAGAAAAGTCCAAAGAAAAAAGGTCCCCAAGGCCAAAACAAGGACACCTGGAACAAAACGTGCCGAAATTCGATCGGCCAAACGTTGAGCCGGGGCCGGTTTGCTTAGCGTTTCCAACACAGCTTGCATGGTTTGGTTTAGGCTACTTTCTTTCCCAACTTGATGCGCCTTTATTACCAATTGACCGTTAATGAGCAAGCTACCTGCCAGCACCTCGGCTCCGGGAGTTTTGAGCACCGGTTCCGATTCTCCCGTAAACCATTGTTCGTTGGCCTCCGCCTGCCCGGTTAAGACCTCGCCGTCGGCAGGAATTCGGGCGCCTTGGCTCACCATAAACGCCTGACCTTGCTTAAGGTCTTCCAAAGGAATGATTTGTCCGTTGGGATGCAGCCGTACTTCGGTAACCTCCAACTCCGCCATGCTGCTTAGGGCGTCTAAGGAGGAAGCTCTTGCTTTTTCTTCCAAATACTTACCTAGCATCACAAAAGCCATAATAAAGGCGGCCGATTCAAAAAACAACATTTCCGGATTACCGGACAGCAACTGTGCTGCAGAAAATATGTAAGCCATACCTGTGCTCAAAGCAATCAGGGTATCCATGGCCAAATAGCGGTTTTTTAGTTGTTGCCACGCTTTAATAAAATAGCTTCGGCCCAGCACCAACACTATGCCTGCACCTACCAGGCCCAACCAGGCACTTACTGCAGCATCGTGAAACCACATGGCCGTTACCATAATCGGAACCGAAATGGCCAAGGCCAAAAAGCTTTCTTTTTTTCGCGTTTGAATGGCTTTTTTACGTCTTTTTCCGGCCTCTTTCCAGGCTTGAGATGCCCGGCTGTTTTCGTTGGCTCGGAGTCGGTAACCTGCTTCGGATACCAAACGTTCCAAAGCCTCAAAATCCGGTGGAATTTCTTCCCATTGAACCCTTGCCCGGCCTGCATTATAGGCTACTTCGGCATGTTTGACTTGAGGGTGCTTTTCCAGAGCTTCCCTTACCGCTCCGGCACATGCGCTGCAACTCATTCCTTCTACTTCCCAATCTGCCGATGGCATAATAATAGGTGTTTGGCGGCCGGACGGGCCCTCGCTGCAACGCACCCTTTGGCTGCTTGGGTTTGGCGGCGCTAAGCCGGGTTTGCTGCGCGCCACCGGGCTTAGCACTCCCCAAACCAACAAGCAGCCCAAGGGTGGGTTTCCGCACCGGTCCCTGGCCGATGATTCTCTTTTGTGCATTTATACGGAAAAAGAGTGCAAATGTTTTGATTAATTGCCTTGAACTACTATTTTTGCAGTCCTCAAAAAAGACAGTTAAGATACATCAGCGCAACAGCGCCCAAATTCATAGGCCATGTCAAAAAGAACGTTTCAGCCGTCCATTCGTAAAAGAAGAAACAAACACGGATTCCGTAAGCGTATGTCTACTGCCAACGGACGCAGAGTACTTGCTTCTCGTCGCCGTAAAGGCCGGAAGCGTCTCACTGTTTCCGATGAATTTTATCCTAAGAAATAGTCCATTTCTTAATAATTCTTTAACGCCCCATCCCTTGGGGCGTTTTTTTTGTTCTCAACATTAGAAAAGAAGCCTTATGCATACACAAGCCCGTGAATTCCTACTAAAATACCTCAACAACGCCTCCCCAACCGGTTTCGAAAGCTCCGGTCAACAACTTTGGTTGGATTACATTAAACCTTATGCCGATCACTGCATTACCGATCCCTACGGTTCTGTAGCGGCGGTGGTTAATCCGGAGGCTCCCTATAAAGTAGTTATTGAAGCCCATGCCGACGAAATAGCTTGGTTTGTTAGCTCCATTTCCGAAAAGGGATACATTTCTGTAAAGCGAAACGGAGGAAGCGACCCGGTGATTGCGCCTTCCAAGCGCGTTCGAATCCATACCCCTAAAGGCGAAGTTCGGGCCGTGTTTGGCTGGCCGGCCATTCATGTGAGGCAGCGCGACAAGGAAGAAGCTCCCTCTATGAAAAGCATTTTTTTAGATGTAGGAGCCGATTCCAAAGAAGAGGTAGAGGAGATGGGCATACACATTGGCTGTGTAGCTACTTTTGAAGACGAGCCCATGTTCTTGAACAAGGAGCGCTACCTGTGCGGACGCGCCTTAGACAACCGAATTGGCGGTTTCATGATTGCCGAAGTCTTGCGGCGGTTTAAGGAGGAAGGCCATGCATTGCCTTTTGGTTTATATGCCGTTAATGCTGTACAAGAAGAAATTGGCTTACGAGGCGCCGAAATGATTTCTCGACGTTTAAAGCCAAATGTGGCGTTGGTTACCGATGTAACCCACGACAATCAATCGCCGGGTTATCCTAAGGACGATCCGGAAATCCGCTGCGGCAAAGGGCCCGTATTGACTTATGGCCCTGCGGTGCATAACCGCTTGCTGAACATGGTTATTGATGTAGCAGAAAAAGAAAAAATTAATTTTCAACGGCAGGTTGCCGAACGCAGTACCGGTACCGATACCGATGCCTTTGCCTATTCGGGCGAAGGAGTTCCCAGCGCGCTTATTTCCTTGCCTCTAAAATACATGCACACTACGGTAGAGACTGTGGCCATGGAGGATGTGGAGTCGGTAATTCGCTTGTTGATGGCCTCTGTGAAGCGTATAGAGGATGCGCAAGATTTTTCTTATTTGAGCTTGTAATGCCGGAGATTAGCGGATTATGCGGTAGGGACTGAGGCGATAGCCCGGAGGTTTGGAGCGGAGCAGCCCTTAGGCACCAAGGGCGACCTTGGAAGCCCCTTGGGGACTTAGGGATGCCCGATTCCAAACCGAGGACTAAAGCGGAAGGCCCGGCCACCGCCCAAATTCACTCTGAGACCGTTGATGCCTTGCTATTCTGGCGGCGATCCTGCCCTGACTGTAACGTCCGGGGCTGCGTTACGGCCAAATCTCAAGGTCCTCATTTACAACCAGTAAACTCCGGCCTTTCGATTTGTCCGTGCCTTAATTCGCCTTGAAAACACAACGCGTCAACGGTCTCATACTTTTTTACGTTTAGACACCCCTGAACTGAGCAACCAAAGGCCAAAGCCAAGGTAGGCTACATGGCATATGAGGTTGGTTACCAGGCCAAAGCCGGCTTCTATGCTGTGGTTGCTTTCTTCGTTGTCGGTGGTTTTGTCTTTGAACCATGGGTTAGGATTTGCCAGAATGGAGATCCACAAGGTGGCAGCGAGGCCAATGCCCAGCAAGCTGTTGACAAATGGTGCGGCTTTTCGGAGGTTTTTGGGGAGGAGGTACCAAGCCCAAATGCTGAGGCTGAGGAGAATGATGCCCCAGGCGAGTAGGGCGTGTTTGGGACCTGCTTGTGGGGTGTTGGTGGTGGCAATATCGAAGGCATGGTAGCTTTCGAGCGTGCTTTTGCCGCAGGTTTCAAGTACAAATGGCATGAAAAGGGCCAGGCAGGCGAGACTCCCCAAAACCCCCGGAGCTCGGAACATGCCTTGGAATTTGGCTTTGCGCTTGCTTTTGATGTTGCTTTCTATGTTGCTAAGGTCCAGACTCATGTGTTGGAAATGTTTGATTTTTATAGGCTTCTATGGTCCAAAAGCAAGTTTGGGCCAGTTTCCAAAGGCGGGGGCTATGGTCAAAGGGCGGTTGGCCTGCCTTTTGGAGCATTAGGGATTCGAACTCTTTTTGATTGTTTTGCAATAAAGGCTCAATGAGCACAATGGGATAGGGGCTATGCCTTAAAATGGCGAGGTTTCGGTGATATATACCTGTTTTTGGTCCCTTTTTGGTGTATTTATCCAAGTAAAATAGCCGGTTTTGGTCCGATACCGGGGGGACACCCAGGCTGTCGTTGGTAAATTGCAGAAAGAACTCTGCGAGCTGCGCACTTTTGTCCAAAAGCTTGGTGCTGTGCCAGCGGAGGGCCGCGGCCATATCGAGGGGCGATTCAATTTCGGAGGGGTGCATGGCCCCCGGAATGAAGGCCATGGCGTAGTTTTCGGAAGTTAAGGGATAGGTCCCATCGGCCATAGCTTTTTGGTTGCCCACATTAAAATGGATGCTGATAACCACATGTGGCTGGAAGTTTTTTGCCTTTTGAATGCGGTACCACAGGTCCATGTGGTGAAAGAGTGCCGGGTGCCAACGGTCGGGTCGAGCGGTTTTTTTGAGTTGTTGTGCGGTGGTTTTATCTACAATACCTTCTTTGAGTGCCAGTTCTAGGGTTTGAAAGCGGTGGTGGTGAAACCAGTCCATAAAGGTCATGCCGAGTGAAGAGCCCGGTTTGTTGCGGGTTAATTGCACCAGATAGCCTTTTTCTTCAAGCAAATCTTTGAGTAAAAATGCCGTGTGTAAATTAAGCATGGCCTCGTAGAGGGTGTCTTGTTTGCCGTTGGGCAGTTGTGCGGGCAGCAGTCGTCCTTCGCGTTTAGCATCGGTAGGGTTTGCGGCCCAGTGGCCCGGGTCTATGAGCACTCTAAAGCCTTTGGGCGGTTCCGGCAGGGGTTGTGGTAAGGTAAAGGTGCCAAACCAAGCCACCCAATCGGCGTTGGATGCGTTGGGATAATTCCGGGCGAACCAAGTTAGGGTATCTATGCTTCGGCTAAGGGTTTTGCCTTGCCATTGCACCTGAAGCCGGTTTTGACTAGGATTCCAAAGCCATTGGTCGCCCGGATTGCTTAAGAAACAAGGCGTGCAGGTATTTCTTGCCTGTAGGGGAAGAAAGAAAAAGCAGCAAAAAGCAGCAAATATGTAGGTGCGCAAAAGTTCGGACATGCGTATAAATTCCTATGTTTGGTCACCGAAACGGAATACCCATATGGATTATTTTCAGCAATCGCTGTTTTTACATGAGAAATTAAGAGGCAAGATACGGATACAACCGAAGATGGAGATTGCCTCTCGCGACGATTTGAGTTTGCTCTACTCTCCCGGAGTAGCCGAACCTTGCAAGCGTATACATCAGAACCCCATGGATGTATGGAAGTACACCATTAAGCGGAACACCGTAGCGGTGGTTTCGGATGGATCGGCGGTGCTTGGCTTGGGCAATATTGGAGCAGAGGCTTCGATCCCTGTGATGGAGGGCAAAGCCATGTTGTTTAGAAAATTTGCCGGCATTGACGCCTTTCCCATTTGCTTGGCTACTCAAGATACCGAAGAGGTGATTGAGACGGTGCGTAGGATTGCTCCTGTATTTGGGGGCATTAATTTGGAAGATATTGCGGCTCCACGCTGTTTTGAAATAGAGGAGCGGCTTCAAGATTTAGGCATTCCGGTATTTCACGACGACCAGCATGGTACGGCCGTGGTGGTATTGGCCGGAATCATTAATGCCTGCAAACTGGTTGGCAAAGAAATTCGCGACCTTAAAATTGTGATTAACGGGGCCGGAGCTGCGGGTGTGGCCATTGCCAAACTGCTCGACAGTGCCACTCGTGGCGAAAATCAAAGCGGATTGGCGGTAAAAGAGGTGATTATGTGCGATTCTAAAGGGGTAGTGCATGAGGCCAGAGAAGATTTGAACGATACTAAGCGCAGCTTGTTGAGTTGGACCAACCCAAACAATGTAACCGGAAGTTTAAAAGATGTGTTGGCGGGCAGCGATGTATTTATTGGGGTTAGCCAGGAAAACTTGCTGAATGCCGAGGATATTAAGACCATGAACCGGGACGCCATCATTTTTGCTCTGGCCAATCCGGTTCCGGAAATTATGCCCGAAGAAGCATACAAAGGGGGGGCGGCCGTGGTAGGTACGGGCAGGAGTGATTTGCCCAACCAAATCAACAATGTATTGGCCTTTCCCGGTATATTTAGAGGTGCCTTGGATGGGCATGCCAAGCACATCACGACGGCTATGAAGTTGGCGGCAGCCAAGGCCATTGCAGAATCTGTGTATCGTTTAGACAGGGAGCGTATTGTTCCCGAAACCCTTAACTTGCGGGTTAGTCATGAAGTTAGTTTGGCCGTGCAAGCGGCCATGACTGACGCAGACCGAATTCAAGGTTAAACAAAGAGCTATGGACCGTTTTCGTTTTTTGTATCCTCATTTGGCCGCATTAGCGGTGCTGTTGGTTGCCGCATTATTGTATGGCCGGGCAGAAGTATTTCAAGGCATGGAGCTTCGGGCCCACGACGACGATATGTGGCGGGGTGCGGCTCAAGAGGCCATGGAATACGAGGAGGAAAACGGAACCGCTCCTTTATGGTCCAACAGTATGTTTGGGGGCATGCCCATGTATTTGGTGTACTTTAAAGCAGAGGGCAATTATGTGAGTCCCATTGTGCATCAGGTGTTAAGTTTGGGATTGCCTAGGGTGGCTTTGTACTTGTGGCTGTCCATGGCCGGTTTTTATTTGTTTATGGTGGCTTTGGGTCTGCGGCCGGTAACAGCGGCAGCTTCGGCTTTGGCTTTCGGGTTCACCAGCTATGTGGCGGTGGTGTTGGGTGCCGGTCACTTTGGTAAGGTGCTTACCATTGCCTATTTGCCTTGGTTTTTGGCCGGAGTAGCCTGGGTGTTTCGAAAGAAATACTTAGCAGGTGCAGGCTTGGCGGGTATTGGCATGAGCTGCGCCATAATGGCCGGTCACTATCAAATGGTGTACTATTATGGAGCCTTTTTTGTAAGCTTTTGGGCCTTGGTTGAGGCCATAAAAGCCATAAAAGCCGGCGAGGTGAGGCATGTGGCCATTGGAGGTGGCGTGTTGGCCATTGCCATGGTGGCTGCTCTAGCAGCCAACCTGAACCGGATCATGCCCATTTTGGAGTACCAAAAGGTGAGTACGCGTGCTCCATCGGAATTGAGCGGAGCAGCCGTAGTGGATGAGGAAGAACAAACCGGTGGTTTGCCAAGGAGTTATATAACCGGATATAGCTATGCTACCGGAGATTTTTGGGCGCTATTTGTTCCGAACTACAAGGGGCCGGGTAATGGCGCTTTGGTCAATAACGAAGAGGCCATGAAGCGTCTGGACCCTAAGGAGGCCAGAAATTTGCAGAGTTTTCAAAGCCAAGCCTTTCAGCAGGGTATTTATTTAGATCAATACTGGGGAAAGCAAGATGCTGCCGGAGGAGTCATTTATGTTGGAGCCTTTGTGTTTTTGATGGCACTTTGGGGCATGTTCTTGGTGCGTTCGAGCATAAAATGGGCTTTGTTTGCGGGCACTGTGCTTACGATGTGGTTATCCTTGGGTAAGAACGACCCCATATTGACAGACTTTTTTATTGATTATTTTCCGGGCTACAACAAGTTTAGAGCGGTAAACTCCATAATGGTGGTTCCTCAGTTTTGTTTGCCGGTATTGTTTGGACTTAGCTTAGATACGGTATTGTTTAACAAAGAGCGCTTAAAGGAGAAGGTTCCTTATTTAAAGATGCCACAAGAGAAATTAGGGCTCTATATTGGAGGTGCGGGCGTAGGATTTTTGCTGTTGAACTGGTTGGCTCCCGGCTTGTTCCAAGATTTGGTTCCCTCCAGCGATGCCGATGCCATTCAAAGCGTGGCAGGAAGTAATACAGGGGGCATATTGGATGCATTAGAATCGGCAAGAGCCTCTATTGTTCGAGCCGATTTGCTCCGCAGCCTATTGGTAGTTGTATTGGGTGCAGGGGTTCTGTTTTACTATCTCAAAGGAAAATTAAAGGCATTGCATGCCGGTGTAGCCTTGGGTTTGATTGTGGGAGTTGACTTATTTTTAGTAGACAGCCGTTATTTAACCGAAGATAAATTTGAGGTGAAGAAGCCCAAATCGGCTTCCATGACAGCGGGTGCAGCGGATCGCATGATTATGGATGATCCGGATCCGGGATTTAGAGTAGCGAGCATAGCCGTTTCGACGTTTAACGATGGCACCACCTCGTTTTTTCATCATTCCATAGGTGGTTATCATGGGGCCAAGATTCGTCGTTACCAAGATTTGGTAGAGCGGAGATTGGGAGGAGATTTGAGTGTATTGGTGAGTCGTTTGCAAAGGGCAAGAGATGTAAGGGAACAGAGTGAGGCATTTAAGGGATTGGCAGCTCTGAATATGTTGAATACCAAATACCTGATTTATGATAAGCAAGCGGCTCCCTTTATGAATCTTCATAGGTATGGTGCGGCTTGGCTTGCGGATTCGGTAGTTATGGTTTCGGATGCCGATGCAGCCATAGGGGAAGTGATGCGGAGAGAGGATTTGAAGCGGGTTGCGGTGGTTGAGGAATCCTTTTCTGAGGAAGTTTCGGGAATAAGCCCCGGGGTGGATAGCTTAGGAAGTGCAGAGTTACTGACATGGGCACCAGAGGAGGTGAAGTATAGGGTTAACCAAAGCAAAGAAGGCCTGGTTGTATTTTCAGAGATATATTACGACAAAGGTTGGAAAGCAGAGATAGACGGAATGCCTGCCAGCCCAATACGTGTAAATTATGTACTTCGCGGCTTAAAGGTACCTGCGGGGAATCATGAGGTACGCTGGTATTTTTATCCGGAGACGGTGTATAGGTCTGCGGGTTACAGTAGGATAGGTAGTGTAGTATTGTGGTTGTTGGTTATTGGTGGGTTGTTGGTTTTTTGGAGGGGAGTAAGTCGCTCCAATCAATAAGTTTTGACTTGAAAATTACTATAGCATTGATTAATGTAAATGCCAATGTTTTAAGAGTCTGTATGAGAAAAAGATTCCCTTCCATATTAATTTTACTTAAGGAAATTCCAGAAATTAATATTATAGAAACAACAGATACAAGCCTAAGGCTAATAGGGCTGAAATTAAACTTCTTAAAAAGTATCCAATACTTAGCAAAATTATAGATTACCATAGAAAGGAAGGTGGCAAAGGCGCCTCCTGTCATTCCGTAGATGGGTATAAAAGAATAGTTAAAAATAATAACGCAAATTCCAAATGAGACCACTAAAAGTGCGTTGTATTTGTACAGTTTAGAAAACGAAATAATAGTTGTATTTATACCAGAAACTAAATCTGCAACTGCTGCTAAACCAAGCCAAAAAATAACAGGGGCAGCGGAGGTATATTCTGGAATTATCAAGAAAGCAATCGGCAAGTTTATATGGATTAAGCCAAAGAATGCTCCTCCGATAATCCCCTGGTAAACGCATGATTTTCTATACACCTGCAATACTTTTACATGGTTATTATTAGCAAAGGACTCAGAAATAAATTGATTGCTTGAAATGTTAATTACCCTACCAGGGATAAGAATAAAAGAACCAAAAAAGGCTCCGACAGAATAGACACCAGTGGCTTGGAGACCAATAAAGAGATTTACAAAAATAAGGTCAACTGTAGTGACTAAGTAGTTAGACACACCAGATATTAGTGAAAAAAGACTTACAGAAAACATTTCTTTTTTCAAACTAGGTTTAATTTTTTTAAAGCTAAAGGGTTTCAGGCGAAGTCCTGATTTATATGAAAGAGTCAGCCAAAGGACAGGTGTCATTAAAAAGAGGATGAAAAAGTAATTGAATATGAAGAAAGACTTTGAAATAATATTTAAAAAGAAGAGAAGGGATATTAAAAGGATTGCAAGTCTTTGATAAAAATCACGTAATGATATACCAAGTTGACTCCTTTTTTTGCATCTTCCATAGTAATCCAACATATAGAATAAGCTAAAAGAAAACGTTAGTGGGAGAACTATTAAATAGTTGAATGGAACATCCTTTGGGACTGTTTGGTCATCCAAAAAGTACCCATAAGTAAATGTATAGAGACTACTTACTACTAAAAATCCGATGAGGGAGATAGTTAATGAAAAGAGTAAGAAGCCATTTTCATTTTTTTCTTTTTCAAAATAAGGAAAGAACCTAGGGCTTAAAAAGCCTAGACTAGATACAAAAGCTGCGGCCGTAGAAATTCTTACAACTAGGTTTAGGAAACCTATTTCCTCTTTCTCTAATAAATTAGGGAGGGCAATTCCTGAAATAATAAAGCCTAAGAATACGCCAATTAAGGCATAGCCAATTCCATAAACTGATTGGCGCTTAATTGATGCCATTCAAGAAACCTTTTTAAAGGTAAAAGTCTCTTTGTCCAAAATGATTTCGATTTTTTTCATCGGTGTACCAATCAATAGTTTCCTTAATTCCTTGATCAAAGGAAATCGATGGCACCCAGTCTGTAAGGAATTCAAGTTTTTTGTTACATCCCAAAAGTCTCCTCACTTCACTCTTTGAAGGCCTCATTCTTTTCTGATCTTGCTTGATTTTAGCGGCAGGATTTATTTTGTTAATAAGGGCTTTAGCGATTTCACCAATGGAAATTTCTTGCCCTGTGGCAATATTAACGGTTTCCCCTACGCATTTTGCTTCTTCTGAAATTACTTTAAAACCCTCTGCCGTATCTTTTACGTATACCATGTCTCTAGTTGGACTTAAATCACCCAACTCAATAACTTCCTTTCCATTTAATAATTGTAGGATAATTGTAGGAATAATTGCACGTGGAGATTGCCTTGGCCCATAGGTGTTAAATGGTCTAACTATGGTAATTGGAAGATCGAAAGAGAGGTTATAAGATTCTGCAAGCTTGTCAGCACCAATTTTAGAGGCAGAATAGGGGGATTGTCCTTGTAAGGGGTGTTCTTCATTAATAGGTGTGTACCGAGCTGTCCCATAAACTTCAGATGTTGAAGTTATTATAGTGTTTGGTATGTTGTTCGTGCGTGCTGCTTCTAAGATATTGTATGTACCCATTAAGTTTGTCTCTATGTAGCTTTTGGAGCTATTATAACTGTAAGGAATGCTTATTAGTGCAGCTAGGTGGTATATTTTATGGAAACCTTTTGTCTGTTTTCTAATAAACTCTCCGTCTCTTACATCTCCAAACAAAATATTAGTTTCGTTAAGAACCTCTTGAGATAGGTTTTTTAACCAACCTTCTTGGCCAAATGAATTGTATTGAACAAGTGCGGTAACCTCATAACCTGACCTAACAAGCTTTTCCGTCAAGTGGCTACCAATAAAACCCTCACTTCCTGTAATAAATACTTTTTGCACGACTGTTGATTTGTTTGCATAAAAATAAGGAGTATTTTCTTGCACCACGCATATTAAGATGATCAATGTCTCCAAAATAATCGCTCGTGTAAGAGCTTTCTGAAGTTTGGAAATAAGAAAACCTATGAAATGGGTTAAAAAAGTTCACCATCTTGCCTTTATACTTTTCGTATCTGTTTAAGTATATGACATTGAAATATTGACCCAGCTTATTATTTGGAGGCTCATGAATGAAAACAAATTTATCCTGCTTTAGGAGTCTGTATATGATCCCGCAGAAATCTTTAAAACTTTCCCAATCAAATTCTGCGTTACGGTATATGAGATATGCTTCATTTTTTTCGCCATTATAAATTTTTGTTTTTGGAATAAAGCCTTTGTAAATGTGATTATTTTGTTTTCCATTCTTTGGCTCATATTTGAAAAAAAATGAAAAAGCTTTTCTATAACTTTTAAAATAACTAGGTAATAGCTGCGAGAATGGTACGCTTCCGTTCTGAAACATGAAAAAATGGGATTTAGGATTTTTAAGGTGTCTGTGAATAGGAAATAATTCAAAGTTGTCGGCACCAACTGTAAACATCTCAGGCCCAATATTTATAATTAGAGTTTCTGGCTTTAGGCGTTGTTGTAGGCTTAAGTCCTTTATTATAAGATCTATTGTTTTTGGACCAGCAGAAGGTAGGCCAAGATTGAATGATGTCATTTCTGTTAGTGAGTCAAGAATTTCTGGAATTATGCCATTGTAAGTATGACTGTTACCTAGCAAAATTGTATTGTAAAACTCTTGTCTTGTTGCATATTGTTTAATTCTCTCACTATGTTCATTATTACTTAATGAGTCAAATCGTGACACTATGCTAATAGGTGCAAGTCCAATAATTAATTTAATAAAAAAGAGATATTTCTTTTTCATCTATCCTAGAATTGGAAGTATATAAAATGTTGTTTATCTGTCGCTGAAAATAAGAAAATTAATTGTAGTCCAATAATGAATATACCAAACCGGAGAAGGTGATGGCGAATAAAAACCTTTTTAATTTTCCTTTTTTGAAAAAGGTTTTCTACTAATAAAAAAATGCATAGCAATAAGAAGTATTTCGTCAAATTTTGGATATTGAAATCCACTATACTAGGTACTTTTGTGAATAAAGACTTTACTGTAAAGATGGCATCATTAAATGTATTTGATCTAAAAAATATCCATGCTATTGACACATTTATAAATGTGAAGATCAATCCTAAAGCCTTAGGTAGATAAAATAAAAATTTTGTAGCTTCTCTTTTAGAAAAGAAATGGTAAGATATTATTAGTAAGCCATGAAAAGCACCCCATATTATAAAGTTCCAGGATGCTCCGTGCCATAAACCGCTTATAATAAATACAAGGAACAAATTTCTTAGCCATAATAACTTTGAACCCCTATTTCCTCCTAAAGGTATGTACAAGTAATCCCTAAACCAAGTACTTAATGAAATATGCCATTTGTCCCAAAACGCCTTTATGGATGTTGCTCCATAAGGTTGCTTAAAGTTTATCATAAGCTTTATTCCTAGAATTTTAGCTATCCCAATGGCAATGTCTGAATAGCCGCTAAAATCATAGTAAATTTGAAATGTGAAAGCGATAATAGCAAATAGTGTAAAAGCGGAATTTTCTGTATTGGGGTTGTTAAAGTAATAATCTGATACAGTTGCTAAATTATCTGCGATAACCATTTTTTTAACAAAACCCCATGTTGCGATTTCTATTCCCCTGAAGGCTCTGTTTACAGAGAAGGAGTAATTAATTCTTAACTGGTGTAAAATGTTTTGCGGTCTTTCAATTGGTCCTGCTACTAGTTGAGGGAAGAACATGACATAAAGAGCAAACCTAAGGATTGACTTTTCTGGGGAAATTCTACCGTAATAAATTTCAAAAATGTAGCTTAGAGATTGAAATACATGAAATGATAAGCCGATTGGTAATATTATATTTAGATAGCTTATTTCGGCGTTTGGAACTATGTAGTTGTAATTTGAAATAATAAAGTTGGCATATTTAAAGTAGGTGAGCAGGCCTAAATTTGTGCCTAAACTAAGAAAAAGGTATAATTTTTTTCTTTTGTTTGATTTCGTTTCATGTAAGAGTCTTCCTAAAGCGAAGTCTATAATAATTGTTGCAGCAAGAATTATTATGTATTCCGCTTTAAAAAACATATAGAAAAACGCTGAGCAACCTAATAAGAATGTCATTCTTATATTTTGCCGCAGCAAGAAATAACCTATGGTAGCAATAGGCCAAAATATTATGAATTCTAATGAGTTGAAAATCATTAAGACCCGTTTCTTAGCATTGTGCAAACCTGCAAAAGATTCTTTTGATTTTCAATAGTTGCTAAATGTTTGTTTAATTGGTTGGAGTCAAAAAAAGCCTGAATCATATTAAATAGACCTGGTTTAAGGCTTTTTGGCTCTTGATATTTTTCGGGGATTTCAATAATTTCTTTTGTTAAACATTCCCTAATCTGTGATTGCAAAGTTTCAATTGGGCTTAGATGCCATGCTCCTCCATCGTACTTTATTTCTATAGACCATCTTCCTGCGCTTCTCCAGTCAGAGTTAAAAACAAAAGGGGTATCTTTTTCAGTTTTACCAGAGCCGGTGAAACCTACAGGGTTGTGCCAACTATAATGACCCGAGGTATATGCTTTGAGTTCCTTTGGATAGCCGATTAAAAAAAATACTAAATCTAAAATATGAGACGAATTTGCTTCTAACCAATTTGCTAATATGAATTTAGAACTCTGTGCAGCTAGAACACGAGAACTCCATTCTGTAAAATCAAATGAGCAACTTATTACCCCATTTTTATTGATTAATTCTTTAGTGTATAGAGCGCTAGGTAAGAATCGTCTATTGTAGGCAACAAATATCCTATTTGGATACGTAAGTTTTCCGATAGATGAAATATTGAGTATTGCAGGTTTCTCTGCTAATATTTTTATTTTAGAATTCAAAACCTTATCTAACAATATTAGATGACTTTCTATTTTATCAACTGGTGTTGCTAAAATTAAGTGTGTGTGGGTGTTTAGAACGTCAATATATTGTTCAAAACCTCCGGAGCTTACCTTGACCTTATACTCTTTGGAAATGTTTTCACAATTTTGAGAGCTATTCCCAAATACCTCAATAGTACAATTGGGGTAAGCGTACAAAATTGCTTTTATGTACTCTTTTGTCATTCTGCCTGCACCAATGATAGCTATCTTCATAATCATGTAATTTTTAAGGCCTGGTTAGGATTACAAGACAAAAATGTGTCCGTAAAAGCCTCAATTAGGGCAGAATGTTGTTTTAATGATTCATCTAATGTCGGCAATGAGTTTATTTTTTTATAATCTTTGAACTCTTTCCAATAATTTAATGTTAATGCACTTTGATAGGGCAGTGTTATATTTTCGGGAATTAAATTTGCTAATTGGGATTCTTTTTTTGATAATAACTTGACTTTTTTAGTTGTTTCATTAATTTCCATGACAAAAGTACCATAGTCTAGATGGATGAGTAAGTTGCAAGATTCCTCCTTACTTATAAACTCGAAGTTTGTGCTACCAACTAAGCCCTGAATCCATCCTGTAGCCTCGTAGAAACCTTCTCTTTTTATTGATTTGAACCAATTTAGATTAGCATCAGCAACTAACACCTTATCATCGATACCATTGTTTGCAAGAAAGCAGATGAGATCTAAAAAGTGTATAGAGTTACTTGCCATGTTCCAATTAGAACCTGTTACCAGGACTTTTTTCAAAGAATATTCGGCTGTTAGATACTTTAATTTCTTGTAAATAGGATAAGCTCTTCTTGGTGTATTAACAAAAGCATTGGTATTATTACTAATCGTTTGCCACTCTGTGATGTTGTCTAAAGAGTCGAAAAGCAGTTTTTCAATTATAATTACATCCGGCGCAGTTTTTCTTATTAGTTCCTGACAGGTTTTCAACCTGCTTGTAGAATCTGTTGCGATTATTGCAAAATCAATAAAAACGGTTGGAATAGATTGTAATGGTATGACTGAAAATGACTCATTGGGATTTTCAGATTCTAATAGTTCTGAAACCTTTTCAGCTCTTTGAATATCGAGATCTATTAAAAAGAGTGTGCTACATGTATTAAGTAGGGATTGAGCATGTCGATAACCCATATTCCCAGCTCCTACTATACAGATATTAGTTGTCTTATCTGATTGAATATCCTCCATCCACTATTAAATTATGTCCTGTTATATAACTGCTTTCTTCTGATAGTAAGAATATTGCAGGGGCAGCTGCTTCATATGGAGTAGCTAACCTGCCTAAGGGTGTTATATTAGAGTAGCGTGCCACAAATTTAGGATTTTGCTTATCCAAAACACCGCCGGGGCTTACGCAATTAAATCGAATATTTTTCTGCCCATAAATGGATGCTAAATATTTTGTGGCGTTTATAATCCCCGCCTTGATTGGAGCATATGGAAATGGAACACCCATATTTAGGTCATTATACAAGTTGGGGTTTGGACCAAGAAATCCATAAATAGAGCTGTAATTTACCAAAGAGGCCTTTTGTTTCCTATTCGAAAAATAATCACCAAAAACTTTTGATATCCACGTGTAGCTATTGAGATGGAGGTTAAGGTTCTCAGAAAAAGAACCGTAGGAAATATTTGAAAGCGAAGCTCCCCAATCTTTAGTTCTTGGATAGCTACAATTTACTACACCAGATAGCTTAAATTCTGAAAAGTTTGTATGCAGGAAATCCTCAAAATTTTGGAATTGGGTTATGTCAAAAACTATTGAATGTAAGTTGGGATGGGTAATAGCGCTTTTTTCCAAATCTATACAAATTACAGTATGGCTCTTTGAAAGAAGAATATTAGTGATTTCTTTCCCGATTAGACCATTACCTCCAATTACTGCAAAAGTTGATGTGTTAGATTTCTCCATTGCAAACCTTTAAAACCTTTATGCCGTCAAAAATAGTATTATTTGACTTCTGTTTTTTTGTAATAATATTTAGAAAGGTTGTCCATTGGCTAACATAAGTATCATTTATTGTTTCATTGAAAACTTCTATAAGAGTATCATTTAACTCTAATTGACCAGTTAATAAGTTAGCCTTCATTTGCCCTTTAGTTCCCAAAAGCTTCACTTCCCTTTTATTTGTTTTGCTAAGGTAGCTTAAATTAATATTGACAGTCATTTTGTCGTGGTATAATAGATGATAAGAGGCAGTTTCAAACGAGTTAATTTCTAGCTCACCCCAGTTTTCTAACGATGACATTACTTTGCAAGGCGTTCCAAATAGGAAATAAGCTAGGTCTATTTCATGTATTAGGTCTAAATGAACTCCACCACCTTTATTGCTATTGGCTGAATATGATTCCTTAAAATTTCCACTTCTCCATTCTGGTAAATAACTAAGGCACTCGAAATGCACAGACCAAATCTTACCAATAATTCCTGACTCCAGAAGCTCTTTTAATTTTTGAATTATTTTAAGGTATCGAAGGTTACAACCCATCAATGTGTTGATGTTTTGTAAAGATTTTATTTGTTTGGGTGTGAATTTTGGAACGGTGTGGGAAACTGGTTTTTCAATAAATAAGTTATTAGTTAAATGAAGGTTATCAAGGATATGTTTGGTATGGAGGTAGGTGGGGGAACAAATTAAAACAGCATCATAAAAGTCTGTTTGACTTATCTGTTCCTTTTCACTCCTTGAGTCAATAATTTCAAAGGAAATTTTGGGATTTAAGCTTTTAAGTATTTCCATATGCTTTCGGGCTATCGACCCGTTTCCAATTGATTTAAACTTCATACCTTTTTTCTAGCTTAAATTTTACATAGAGATAATCTTCAATTGAGTCAATGTCAATGCATTTAGTTTTTTGGACTTTAATCGAAAAATTTGCATCGGTAACTTTTCTGTAGCCCATTTCAAAGAATTTTTTTCTGTATATATAAAATGCTGCGCTCAATTCATAAACATTGGGAGCATCTTGTCGCCGTAAATAGCCATCTGAATCTTTGCAAATTTTGTAAGTGTTTTCTGGCCCCTTCTCAACCATATTAAAATATGGGTTTTTAGTTGCGTGATTTACGCTCATAATTAGATCAAGGGATTTATCAGAGTCCAAAAGGTTTAAGGCGGATATTATATCCTCAACCTCGCGTTCAGGTGCAGTAACATCAAGGTCAATAACTGTATCGAAGATTAAGTTAGATTCTGCCTCACAGTATTGAATTAGATCATTTATTGCTTCAATTTTGCCTGACTGGTCGGAGGCTAGTTTTTGAGGCCTTGATCTCAGGAAATCTACACTACCATTGCCTTCATTTAGTATTTTGTCGTAGTCACTAGAAAGGCCAATTAACACGTTAATTTTAGAGGTTTTTATTCTTTGGGCTAACTCTTTAGCATGATTTATCGTAATAACAACTAATGGCTTTTCATTGATAAGTAGTAAATTTTTATTGGGAATACCCTTGGACCCTCCTCGAGCACAAATAGTTATTAATATATTTCTCATAATAAGTTATTTGAAGTTTACAGAATCAATTATTTGATTAGCTTTATCATAGTCCATTGGATTCCCAATGTCTAGCCAGAAGTCTTTCATTTCGAATGGCGCAACTTTAAAACCATTTGAAAGACATTGCTCAATTAATTCGGTAGCATCTAAGTACTTAAAGCTGTTAGCAAGTTTCCTGACTCTTTCATTCATTAAGTAGATCCCCGCATTTGCCAGATATGTGTAAGTTGGCTTTTCGGATAAGCTGGTAATTAATCCGTTTTCTAAATCAAAAATCGCATATGGAACTTTTGTAGTGTAGGGAATAGCTGCGACTACTAAATCTAACCCTTTTTCCTTAAAGTAATCATAGAAGCCCCTGAAATCCAAATTGGTTAATAAATCACTATTCATTAAAATAGTGTCTTCATAATTTAGCTTTGCATCAATAAGGTTCAAAGCTCCTGCTGTTCCTAATGGCTCCTCTTCCTTAATAAAGTTAAAATGTATATTTCCCTTGTACCTTTCTCTTAAGGATTTGATGATTTTGTCTCCTAAATACCTGATTGATATATTATAATTATCTATCCCATGTTTATTCAACCAATCTATGTTATGACAAATAATTGGTTTTTCGCCAACTTTAAGTAAGGGCTTAGGTGTGGTTAATGTATAAGGGCGCAAGCGTGATCCTTTGCCTCCTGCCATTAATAGAACGTTTACAGGCAATATCGTTTTTGTAACATTTAAATCAATTAGTTTAACTAAAAGCCTTTCATTATTCAATAAAGGTATAATAGTTATGTTTCTTTCCTTATAAGTTTCAAAGTCATTATAATAACTCTTTGAGCTAGTTTTAAGAAAGGCAAATTCTTTCTTCATAAAATCTTGTACTTTATCTTCAAGATTAAGGCCTGAAATTAAGCCTCTCCTTAAATCACCATCCGTTATTGACCCGATAATTTTGTTATTATGGCTATCCTTAACAAAGAGTACTAAAGCTTTCTTATTGGTGATCCTTTCTAATTGAATTAAGGCCTCTCTTGCCGTTCGATTAGTCCCTATAATATGATTATCAACAACCATGGTGTATCTTTTTTAGAACTTCAATTATTTTTTTACTCGCACTTTTGTCACCGTATGGGTGAGAATTCATACTTTGGCATGTGGGTGAATTCATTAGTTTTATAATGGTATTTTGGATGAGCGTGTGGTTAAACGGTAAGTTTATGACATTTTGTCCAAAAGGTCTTCCTTTTTGCCTAATACCTACGTTAATTACCCATTTATTAAAGGCTCCTGCTTCGATTATTCCACTTGAACTATTTCCAATGATTAAGGTTGCTTTTAAGAACTCTTCCGGATACTTAGAACCTAAGTTGGGTATTATTTGAACATGTTTTGGCCATTTAATTTTTTCGATAGTTTCAATGATTTCTTCTCGACCATAATCAGAGTTCGGATAGGTTATGATACCTTTATAACCACTTTGTAAAATTGCTTCAAAGAAATCATTAATTTCTTCTTTTGTTTGATTAATATATGGGTGTAAAGTTGCAATAAAGCACTTTTCAACATCTCTTTTTTCTTGTGCTTGAGTGGCTATTCTATAGTTGTTAAGATACTCAATACCCAATGAACCAACTGGGTAAATATTTTCATTACTTCCTGTAATACAAGATATTCGTTTCCCAAACTCTTTTGTGCTTGGAAAATGTAAGCTTGATAACCTAGTTATGAAATCTCTATAATAATTGTCATACGATCCTGATGTAATTTCTCCTCCGTGAATATGAGCGATTTCAAAATTGGCTAATTTAAGTGCTAATGATGCAGCAAACATTTCGTATCGATCACCAAGTGAAATGATAATATCCCAATGTTTTGATTGAGTCTGGAGAAACTCATTGAACTTATTTAAAAAGAATGCAATCTTTAGGGAGTCAGTTTTTGAATCTAATTCATCATGCTTGGTGTGTATTGTTTGTAAGCTAATAGTTTTAAATTTTATATTTTCCCAACCTTCGAAAAGAAAATGATCTCCAAATAGAATGATTGAGGCGTTTATCCATTCTTCATTCTCAAGGGATTTAAGTAATGGAGTATAAATGTTTATGTCGGCCCTGGATGAGCTTAATATTCCTATATTCATTTAAATAGAGTTAGGTTTACGGGGGCATATTTCAAAACATCTTGTTTTAGAGTTTTGCCAATTAGCGACCAGTAAAGTGTTGGTGAAACTCCATTCTGGGGACGACTGACTAGAATGTCAGCTTCAGAAATAACCTTTCCTTTAGGTATAGACTTTGAAAAGTAAAGGCCTTTTCTTGCATGGTTCATATTTTCTAATTCTGTTGGACTTGGTTTAATTGTTTGGTTACCCATTAATTGTTCTGCTAAACGAATTTTAGTGACGTAATCTTTTAATTCATTTGGCTCTAAAGATGATTTATGGTCTGGTCCTTTTAATTCTCTGCTAAGAGTAAAGTGCTTTTCAACAATTGAAATGCCAATTGCAACAGCCATCATTACACTATGGTAACCTTGTGTATGGTCAGACAAACCTACTTGGCAGGGAAGTATTTCTTTTAACCTAACTAATTGAGAAAGATTGACTTCACTTGGAGGAGTTGGATAAGCCGTTGTGCACTGCAAAAATGTAGCTTTATTCGGTGCGAATTTCAGTTTATTAAATAAAAAGTCTGAGGTTTCAATTATTTCTTTTTCTGAGGTCATTCCGGTTGATAAAATCAAATCAATGTTTTTTTCTGCGGCATGTTTTATGAGGTGAAAATTATTAAAATCTCCTGAAGATAGTTTGATTTTTTTAACACATATTGAATTAAGGAAATGAAGTGAATCAATGTCAAAGGGAGTTGATATGAATTCAATGTTTATGTTTTCACAATGCCTTTTAATTTCTTCAAAATCTTCAAATTTCAGCTCTAGACTTTTTAAAAGTTTAAATTGCGAACTTCGCCCAGTTTCTTTCTTTTGATAGGGTGCTGATAGGGCGTCCTTTAAGACTAAGTTTTCTGTTTTAAAGGTTTGAAATTTCACAGCATCCGAGCCGGCATCCTTTGCACAGTCAACGAGTTTTAAGGCGTTACTTAAACTCCCATTATGGTTGACACCTGCTTCAGCAATTACAAATGTTTTCATTTTTTTACTTTTATCTTTTTACTGAACTTGGTAAATTCAATGCTACTTTTGATAATTGCATTGTGTTACTCAATTCTTGGAAGATTAGACTCTTTTCTTTGACATACTTAAATGTATGCGCTGGTTGCCAAGGAGGGCGGACCATAATATTTGCATCGATACATGTTTTTATATTATGTGCTCTTTCTCTTTCATTTTCAAAAATAACGGTGTTGAGCCAGTAATTTGAAATTGTTCCTTCTTTCGCAGTTAAAACATAGCCTGGGAATTTTATTGCTTTAAGAGTTTCTAAGTAATATTTATGTAACTTCTGTTTTTCAGAAATCAGAAATGGTAGCTTTTTTAGTTGTGCTACCAATAAGGAAGCATTTAAATTTGGAAGTCTATAATTATATCCTAGTTGATCATGATAATATTCAACTGGATCTGGAAGTTTTGCTTGGTTTGACAAATGTTTGATTTTCTTGGCGGTTTCTTCATCCTTAGTTAATACCATTCCCCCTGAACCAGATGTAATGATTTTGTTACCGTTAAATGATAGAACGCCCATATCTCCAATGGTTCCTAGGTGTTGAGTGCCAATTTTTGATCCTAATGATTCTGCTGCATCTTCGATGAGTTTAATATTGTATTTATGACATAAATCCCTAATAAGGAAAGCGTCTCCAGGTATGCCAAAGCTATACATTGGGATGCAAGCTTTAATTATTTTATTTGTGGTTATGTGTTTTGTACCCTCTTCTGTAATAATGCATTCGGTTTCTAAGAATTCTTGTAGCTTTTCGGGTGAAAGGCATAAATTCTTCCAATCAATGTCAATAAACAATGGTGTAGCCTTGCAGTATAAGATAGAGTTAATCGTTGCAATAAATGTGAAGCTTTGAGTGAGTACAATATCACCTTCGGCAATATTCCCAGCAATCAATGATAAGTGTAACGCGGCTGTACCAGAGTAGACTGGTACGGCAAATGTTACATCGCAATACGTAGATAACATTGTAGCTGTCAGCTCCACATTGGGTCCAACGGAGGATACATAAGTAGATTCAATACAATTTATCAACTCATTCTCCTCGTCTTGGTTGAAGTAGGGTTCGTGGAGTAGAATCTGTTTATCCTCGCTAACCTGAAACCAATCTCTTATTACTTTAGGAAGTTTTATATTGTTAGATTCCATTTTTCATCTTTTGTGTAAGCATCTATATAAGAGTTCTGTGTTGTATTGATAACCACTGCCCCCTTCTTTTGAATGAGAATTTTTAAATCATGGTATCCTTTAAAGGTCAAATAAAGTTTTTTAAATTGCTCGTGAAGCAAAAAGTCAGTCCCATCAAGCTTTTCTACTGTGTTGTTTTTTGATTGCCAAAATGCATGTTTGTAGGATGTTCTTAATCTATTATTGTCCAAAGAAATGTGTTTATGCCAGTCGTGATCAGTTCCAAATAGAAAGATTTGCTTAAACTTAAGCATAAGACTTAGGTAAATCGCAGCAACTAGTGTGTTATGAATACGAGGTGTGCCCAATCCCTTGTTCCAGAAATAATAGTTTATTATTTCTGACCCATCTACAGGTACTTGGTTAAAGAATTTTATTTCTAGATTCGGATTTTGCGAAATCTCTTTAATAAAGTTTTTTTTAGTGGCAAGCTGTGGAAGAAAAATATACATTTTCCAAGTCACCTTCATTAGGTTTTCGATAGTTTCCTTTTGGAGTTTTTGATATTTATCACTTACATTATCGGACCAGTATTCGTTGGCTTGTAACAAATGGATTTCAGGCTTCCATCTCCAAAACGCATCCGCTTTATAGAATTGATTAATTGTTAGTAACTTTACTTTATGGCGATTCTCGTTTATTTTATTTTCTTGGTGTTTAAGTGAGGGCCCATTTCCCAATATGAATAATGGGCTTTGTGAGTGTTCAAACTCTTTACTTAGCTTTTCATAATTGTGCTTTGCGTATTTTTGCTTTGCTAAACACAAAACTTTTAAAGCACTCAAAAAATCCTTGTGAACCATCTTTATCGCCATCAAAGCAAAATTAGAAAGAATGTTTGGAAGGTTCATGTATTGATGGACCTTCCCATAATGTTTTTAATGATTTGCTTTTTTCAAGGTAGCATATTTACACCTTTATTTTCTCAATCAATAGACCTTTTAAATAGTAAACTCGCTGATGAAGAAGTCTATGATTTATATGAACCTATTGCAGGCGAGTTGCTTTTAATGACTTCCAGGGGTTTAGTGCATGTGAAAAGGAGAAATTCTATTCAATTGGACGTAAGGCGCTACTATGAAGGATTTCAGTTTTGGGAGGCATATGAAGATTCAACAGGGGGCTTGTGGTTAATTGGGAATAATCCCTATTTAATTCGATTTACACATAGTGGCGTTTCAAAAGTTTCCGTAGTGAATAGTGATGGTCAATTCCCATTTGGTTCATTTGGCCCAGGTGTTGTTTCAGGGCCAGTGGGAGAACTCTATCTACCCACAGTTACTGGGAACCTTTCTTTGCTTGGTGATCGAAAGGACTTTTTTGAATCAATACGTTTTTTGAGTGAAAAGGCTCGGTTACTTCATCTAAATGATACGATTGTTGTTGCTCCTTTGTATATATTCAATAAAAAGGATTCTAGTATTTTACAATTTGCAGATGCTCCTCCTCGGACATCTAGAAACTATGTAATGTTTCAAAGTTTAGAGGGTATTTATGTTACCCATACTTTTCACCCTAATGAAGTGTGGTTTATTTCAAGGGAGACCGCTGATCCTCAATCAATTTCTTTAAGAGTGATTCCTGAATTAAAAGATGGTTTGATCTTTTTAGGGCATTTTTATAATCGACTTTGGTTTAGGAGTAGCAATTCATTGTTGTGGTTTGATATGCATGGAGAGTTTGGGGGCAAGTACCATCTCCCTTTTAGATTTCAACCAACGAAACTAGTTCCTTCTTTGGGGGGCGGGCTTTGGGTTCTAAGTCTAAATCATGGAATTCAACATATCAGTTTGACAGAATTAAGAGGTGATCAATATACAGGGGAAGGGGTACTTTCAACAGAAATTAATCTATTGAATGGCCTTGGTGCAGTTACTCACGATAGGGAAAGTAAAGAAGTTGCAGTATTCAGGGGTAATCAGAGAACAAAAAAGTTTAATTATAAGCAAGAACTTCCTAAGCTTTGGGAATCTGAAGTTGTTTATTTATTTAACCAAGTTTTTATTGCATCAGAGGAGTGGTTGTTATTGGGGGATGGGGGGGCAACAACCTCTTATGAGTCATTGAGGGTGAACCCAAGATATATTGAGACAAAGGATAGCATTGGTGTTATGTTGACTTACAAGGGTACTTTTGGGTTGACACTTTGTCCTAATGGTACAATATCTTCGTACAAGATATCCCCGAATACTTTTAGTAAGGCATCTTTGGGTGGAAATGGGATTTTTTTGTCTAATAATTCTGGTCTTTGGTTTTCGGAACAATCCGGAACCAAATTTCTTCCCGCAGAAAGATTAAGTGAAGAGCCCGTTAATTTTATGGGGTCTTTAAATGGAGTGACTTTTTTCCAAATGAAGGGGGGGGGGTGTTTTGTCTCAAATGGTAAAGAGCTTGTTAACCTCAATATTAGGTTGGGAGAGGTCGTCAAGTGTTTTGGTTATTCAAAACGCATTAGGGGATATTATGTGATTACATCTAATACAATTTACCGCCTAAAGAGAATAAACAAAAATGTTCTTGTTAGGGAAGAATCTTCTTTCTTGGCCTCAATTTCAGGAATCGTAAAAGATGCAACTATTGTAGACGATGAAGTCTTCCTTATTCGCCAAAATCATAGAGGAGAAAGTTTATGGTCATTTAGTTTGGAAGACCTATTTATTGCGGTTAAAGGTGAATCTCATACTACTAACTTAGAAAGAGAATATATTATTCCTGAAGAGAATCCAGTGTTAAATCTCTCTTTGGGCACAAACGCAATGCTCACGATGGATTCAGTTCATTTCATGTGGAGGTTGGACGGTGTTAGTAGTGAGTGGAAAAGCTTTGATGGGTCTTCCATTGACTTTTCCGGTTTCAAGCCTGGAAGTTTTCGTATTTCAGTTGTTCAGCATTTTGCAAGGCATGAAATCGATAAGGACTCTTTTATAGTCCATATAACTAGACCATTTTACCGAACGCCAGCTTTCTGGGTAATAAGTTTGTCATTATTTATTATGATACTGACACTTCTATTGGTTTGGAAAATTAAATCTTATGCCATTAAAGCACAGCTAGAGCTGCGGTTAATGCAGCTTGATCGTAAGGTTTTTGGCAGCAGGCTGAATGCCCATTTTGTTTTTAATACACTAAATAATTTAAAAGGGCTAGTTGAAAGTAGAAGAGCTGAGGAGGCTTCTTTTTACTTAACAAAGTTTTCAAAGGTTTTGCGCAGTTTTCTTGAGCAGACCTTTTCTGACGGAACTCCAGTTAGCAAGGAGGTTCATTTTTTATTGGATTACCTCAGCTTAGAACATATGAGGTTTCCTGGAGCATTTGAATTTACGATACGTTCTGAAGAGGATGTCTTGGAGCTTGAATTCCCAAGTGGGATTGTTCAGCCTTTTGTTGAGAATTGCTTCAAACATGCCATTTTAAAGAGGCCAAATGGTGGTGGCCATATTGATATTGTTTTTTATAGGTCAGACTCCAACGGGGTTTGTGTTGAAATTTCCGATAATGGACCTGATAATAATAGCCAGCCAAAAAAGGAGTCAGATTTTTCAGGTAGAGGGCTTCAAATCATTAAGGAGCACTTAGAGCTTTTGCGAAAGTTAAAAAGGTGGGACGTTCATTTTCAAACTGAATTTTGTTGCACTGGATCGAAAATCACTATCTTAGCGAAAAAAATGTAATGAAGATAATTGCTGTAGATGATGAGCAGCTGGCGCTTACTCAGCTGAGTAAAGTTTTTGAACTTGTTGACGTTCAGGTAGCAGAACTTGATCTTGAATCTAATCCCTTAAAGGCGATATCAAGGATAAAATCAAATAGCTATGACATAGCTTTATTGGATATCGAGATTGGTGCTGTATCGGGTTTTGACCTGATGGAAGAAATTAAGGGAGATGTGAAAAAGATCGTTATAACCACAGCTTATGAGAATTATGCGATAAGGGCTTTACGTGAAAGAGTCTATGATTACCTTTTAAAACCTGTTGAGTTAGATGATTTGAACGGGATGCTTAACAACTATTTAGAAGAAACCGCCCCAAATTCTTCTAAATCAAAAGGTAAACAAAGGATGATTTGTGCGATACCTGTTCCTAGTGGAAAACTGTCTATTCCCTCTCTAAGCGGTTTTCGACTTATAGACTTAATGGATATCACCTATATTGAATCTGAGAACACTTATTCAAAACTTCATTTTAAAGATGGAGGCAGTCTTTGGGTTACAAAACACCTCAAGGAGTTTGATAGTGAGCTGTCAAACAATGGATTTTTTCGAATTCACCAATCTTTCTTAATAAACCTCGCTTATGTTACAGGTTTCAACAGGGTTGAAGGTGCTAAAGTCGAGCTTTTAAATAGTATTCAATTGCCTGTAGCTCGCCGCAAGAAAGACGAGTTTCTTTCCTGCTTTAAATGACCAAATTCTTCTTGGTTGAGGAGTTACTTCAATCTTTCAATTGCTTTTGATAATTTTGAATATGAAGTTTTATGCCTCAATTTCACTCGAAACTATCACATTTATAGTCTTTTTTTTCGTTTGTGAGACCTTGAGTGCCCAAGGGGGGTATGATCAATGGTTTTTCTCCCAGCAAACGAATTATGGACTTTCATTTTCTCCAAATGGTTCAGTTGCTGTAACATCAACCCATGCAACTCCTTTTGCTGAGGAGGGTAGTGTTGTTGTTGTTGATCCAATCATTGGAAACCTTTTATTTTACTCAAATGGAAATGTGGTTTGGGATGGCAATCATAACGTGATGCCAAATGGGGTAGGGCTACTTGCCAACCCTTCAGTTTCAGAAAAGTGTGAAACCATCCAAATTCCAGGTGAATGCGGCCGCTTCATGATGTTTCATTCTACGGCTGTTGCTGAGAATAATGGTAATGGTAGTTTATACTACTCTATTGTAGATATGAATTTGCCAGGTAATGGTAGTATCGCATCCCCACTTGGTGACCTCGACCCAACCCACAAAAATGTTCCTGTAATGTCAAACCCTGTGGAAGGTCTGGAGATTATAAAAGGCCCTTCGGACACAGTGGCATGGCTATTTACTGGTGTAGTTGGAAGTGGAAATTTAGAGCTCTTTAAAATTACAGTTGGAGGTGGAATAATAAATCAGTCTACAATTCCCTTAGGCATCAATTATGACGATATAAGATCTTTAGTATTCTCTTACGAGTCCTCCAAACTTGCAGTTGTTTCAAATCAAGAAAGTAAGCCAGTTATTATTATAGATTTCGACCTTTATTCCGGAGCGGTAGGGGCTGTGAATCAAGTGCCTGGGTCAATAACAGGGCCCAGTAGCTTCTATTGGACAGGTTTTTTTGATGTAGAGTGGTCGCCAAGTGGAAGATGGCTTTATTTAGCAAAATACAGGCATGGCAATCTTGCTGGCGGTATTTACCAGTACGACTTACTAAATCCGGCAGTTCCAATAACTCTACAATATTCTAACCCAGGAGGAGGTTCCAATAATTGGGTTACTGATTTAAAAAGGACTGTCAATGGTGAAATTTTGTTTTTTGACTATCAAGGTTCGAATGGGGGGACACAAATGACTTTAGGTGAGATCCAGAATGCTGATTCTTCTAGTCCTCAATACGTTGCCTCCAATTTATCATTTAGTCAAAATTTTAGTCCTGCCCACAAGTTTTCGAATTCTTTGAGTTCTTTCCCTGCTCCAGAATTGAATGATGATTCAGTTGTCTTGAATTGCTTAAGTTCAGTTGATACTTTATTCCCTTTTTTGAATGACGACATCGTTGCCTCAATAGCTGATTTTAATTTCACAGTTATTCAGAACTTCTCTTCCGTTACAGGCATATTTAGTGGGGATACCTTGTTTGTAGCTAGTAATAATTCATATTCCTTAGACACCTTAATTTATGAAGTTTGCACTGTTGGGTGTAGTCCATTTTGCGATACAGCAATTATTGTGGTTTCAGATCAAGGTCCAAGCATATCCCTTCTTCAGGACACAACTATACTTTGCAAACCAGATTCAATCTTTATTGATACCAATGGTGTTTCTTGGGATTCATTGATTTGGTCAGATGGTTCAAACGGTGCTGCTATTTTCATCGATACAGCTGGCTCATTAGAAGTTAAAGGTTATTACGGAAGTTGTATTGTGAGTGATACCATTTCTGTCTTTTTCCCACCAAGCTTGATGGAACCAGACACAACTTCCTTAATATTTTGTGAGGGAGACTCCCTTCTTTTGTTTTTTGAGTTGGAATGCGACCTTTGTACGTATCAATGGAATACTGGGGTCGTTTCAGATACAATTTATGCCAATACAGATGGCGTTTATCGCTTCAGTTTTTGGAATAGCTGTGATTCTTCCTATCAGGACTTCGAGGTATTTAAAAGGAATCAGCCACCTTCAATAGCGACTGTTGATACAATTGTTTGCCCTGAGGATTCCGTCGTATTTAGTCCTTTAAGTTATTCTAGTGACTCTAGTTTAACTTGGGCAGTTAACGATTCCTATATCCCGAGCGATACCAATTTGGTACTTGGTGACTTTTTTAATGAAGTTCGGGCATCCAACGAATGTGGAATGAATACCTTCTTCATAAACGTTAGCTATTTGATGGAGCCATTGCCTTCTGATAGTGTAATTCTTTCATGTTCAGACTCTTTGCTATTTAAATTTCCTGAAGCTCTTGTTGTTTTTGACAGTATTGGAAACCATATTAATTCAGAGATTTGGATTAAGGAAAACGAGTCAATTACGGTTTCCTACCTCTATTGTGATAGTGTGCGCTTTTTTAATTTATTTAAAAAGTCTATGACCGAAGATATTTCAAATGCAATCCTTTCAAATGTTTTCACACCCAATGGTGACGGAATTAATGATTTTTTTCATCCTGTTCCACTACAGTTCCTTAGTACCTCAAGCTTGATCGGGGAATTCTTTATTTTCAATAGGTGGGGTTCTGAACTTTTCCATTCAACCAGCCTTAAGACACCATGGGAGCCCAAGATGGACGTTCCAGAAGGGACTTACTATTGTGTAGTTATTCTTGGTGACTCTTGTTCTCCCGGTACCCAAACTAGGCTTGTAAAGTCTTTTCAACTGTTCCGTTGATTGTAATTAAATTGTCTTAAATTTGATAACCAATTCTAAATCATGAAAGCTTTGAGATTTTTTGTTCTTTTAATACCATACTTTTTGGGCATTTCTGCACTTGCTCAGAGTGAACGGGTAAACTGGTATTTAGGTGATGCTACAAGTTTAGGCGTTCAATTTCCTTTGCCCAATTATGTTCCTAATGTTACCACAGGTAATGCCGTTCCGATGGGGCGTGAAGGTCGATTTGTTGGCACTCACCCCATCAGTGGAAACCTTTTGTTCTATGGTAATGGCACTGTACTTTACGATGCGTCGGGGATGACTATGACGAATGGCGCGGGGTTATCAGGCAATGTTGGTAATTTTCAGTCGGCTTGGTCTGTTCCAAATCCAGCTAATTGTGACCAATATTACTATATCTACAATTCCGCGGTTAGAGAAAATGCTCCCGGAGGAGTCTTTTATTCAATTATAGACATGTCAGCACAAGGGAATGGCACTCCAGGCAATCCACTTGGCGAAGTTGTAATGGCTCAAAAGGATGTTCCTATTTATCAGCCCTCTTGGGAAGGTTTTACAGTTATTCAAAGTGTTGGTAATCATGCATACTGGCTTTTAATAGGAAATGGAAACGGCTCTTCGATTGAGGTATTCAATATTTCTGCTGGAGGTGTTAACTTTTCCAGTTCATTTCCTTTGCCAGCAGCTTTAGGCGACATAAGAACAATAAGAGCTAATCGATTAGGAACACAAGTTTTCTTGGTTAGTGGTGTTGAGTCTGACCCATCCTATATTATTGACTTTAATCCTGCTATCGGGGCTCTTTCTAACCCAATCGCTATCCCAGCATTTGGTGCAAGTAACAATTTTTTTGACGGAAATTTGGATGCGGAGTTTTCATTTGATGGTACTAAAGTGTATGTTTCAAAAATGCGCAACCCAGGCGCAGGGTCGGGTGGGCAGATATATCAAGTTGACTTATCAAATTTAGGAAACCCACCCGTAATAGTGTATGATAATATGGGTGGCAATAATGATTTTGTTAGCGGTTTGAGGAGAGGGCCTAACAAGCAAATTTACTTTGTTCACCGGGAGCCGACAAATGGGTATCGTTATTTGGGTGTTATCCAAAACCCCAATGCTGCCGGCCTAGCCTGTAACCCACTTTCCTCTGGTATTGATTTGGGCCAAGGGTTCAATGAAGAATATTTTGGATTACCTAATTTTTTTCTGGAGAACTTCAAACCTGTTGCAATAACTGATTCAATTATAGTCCCGTGTAATCAAGGTTTTGCGGCTCAGGTTTCACCACTAATCAATGATTTGGATTCCAACTTTACTGCTTTTTCATTATCCCTTATTGATATTCCTCAAGGGGTTCAAGCTTCAATAAATGGTACGCAGGTTGATGTTGTTTTTCCAAATGTTTTCTTAAATCAGGACACTATTTTTTATGAGGTTTGTGACGATCATTGTTTTCAAAAGTGTGACACAGGCTTTATTGTGTTAGTTCCAATTTCCAATGTTCCTTCGCCTTTTTGGCCTAATGATACAAGTCTTTGTGCTTCCAGCCCATTACCGCTATTTACCCCATTAGCTAATCAAGGACTTTTACATACTTGGAGCACTGGAGCGACAACTGATACCATATTCGTTTCTAATACTGGTGACTATTCAGTAGAAGTTAACTTGGGCAATTGCGTAATTCGGGATACTATTTTTGTAGATATTATATCAATTCCCACCCCCAACCTCGGCCTCAACCGGCTTATCTGCTCCGGTATTCCTCCAATTCTTGATGCCACCTGCTCCGGGTGCTCGTACCTTTGGTCAACCGGTTCAACCGCCGGGTCTATTGCCCCAACTCAACCCGGTAATTATTGGGTGCAAGTTACCTCTCAGTGTGGGGTCGGTTCCGATACCGTGGCTGTTACCTCTTCGGTACAACCCTTTGTGGAACTGGGCCCCGACCGCCTAGTGTGCGATACCGCAGACTTGTTTATTGATTATTCTTGCCTCGGTTGCTACTACTTGGTGAATGACCAAGCCGCAGATTCATCGCTTACCATCGAAGCCTCAGGAACCTATTGGGTGGAAGTGGGTAACGATTGTGGTACGGTTTACGATACGGTAACCCTTGTTATGGGAGCCAATGCCGAATTTAATATCCTCGACGATTCCTTGGTTTGCCCAGGTGATACCGCTTACCTCACTTCTGCGGGTGCCGTTGCTCCATACACTTGGTCCGATGGGTCGACAGGAGATACCCTTATGATTACCGAACGTGGTTGGTACTCCCTTACTTGGACCGGCGTATGCGGTGAAACCACCGACTCGGTCTATATTAAACAACTGCTGCCTTCCGAAATAACCCTGGGCGATGACTTTACCGTCTGCGATAGTGGATTTGCTCCCATTTATATCGAAAATCTTGGCGATGACGCCGAGTACCTTTGGTGGAATGGTACCACAGGAGATACCGCCTACGTATTTAGAGAAGATAATTACGTGGTACGCGTGGATTATTGCGAGGATTTTTACACCGACACCATTTTTGTGCGGTATACCGACGAAACAGATGGCCTATTTATTCCCAACACGTTTACTCCTAATGGTGATGGACTCAATGAAATCTTTTACATCCGAGGTTTGGATCCCGCTTGGCTAAGCTTTGAGTTCTTGGTGTTTGACCGGTGGGGGCAAATTGTGTACCAAACCGATGACCCTCGGAAAGGATGGGAAGGTCTTGATCCTTCCGGTGCCAATAAACTCGACGATGGCTCTTACGTCTACAAGGTGATTTATACCTCCCCTTGTCGGTCGGAATGGGAATATACCGGAGTCGTTAATATGATTCGTTGAGAAACCTGAAGGCTTTGTATCTTTGCAGGAAATTCAACAGTTTCTATGGAATTAACCGGCACGATTAAACAAGTTCTCCCCCTTCAAAGCGGCGAAGGCCGCAATGGCCCCTGGCGCAAACAAGAGTTTATTCTTCAAACCGAAGGCCCATACCCCAAAGATGTGTGTATAGCCGTTTGGGGAAATAAAATCGACGGCGCCCCCATTCAGGAAAACCAAAAAGTGCAGGTGTCTTTTGACGTTGAAAGCCGTGAATATAACGGTCGTTGGTATACCGATGTAAAAGCTTGGAAGGTTCAAGCGGCCGATGCTGCTGCTGCTCCGCCGCCGGCAGCAAATGCGCCTTCCGGAGCCGCAGCACCTCCATTTCCTGCTGCCCCGCCTCCTCCTCCTATGCCCGGTGGTGGTGGAGAAGACGATTTGCCCTTCTAAGGCCATCTTTCAAAATCCCCCTTTGATTTTCTCTTATAAGGAAATCGCTTGAAAAGGGTCCTTTCTTTCTAGCTTATGGTATTCATACGGAGCTTAAGCGGGAGGGATGGAGCCGATACCCCACAAGCCCAAAGCAAAGACGCCCAAGGGCTTGCCGGGCGGCGCAACGCAAGCCACGGCAAGCATTATGGGCGACTTGCTTTGGGGTGAGGAGTAAAGGTGAGAGCCCGTCCCTATGGGCCCGCCCAAATTCACTCCCCGTATTCTATGATTTCGTTGCCGTCCTTGTCTTTTCTGCTTCCCTTAGCTTTTAGTTCTATGGTGCCTTTTTGCTTTCGGGGCTGGGACTGGCCTCGGTTTGTGCTGTTGGAGTTGCTGCTTCCTTGGCGGGCTTTAAATAGACGGATTAGGAATTTTAGGGCATAGTAAATGCCTATCACTAATAAAACGGTACGTGCTATGGCCCAGATTTTCATGACGCAAAGATAGGCTTAGCGACTGAGGTAGAGGTTTCGTTCGGTGTAGATTTTGGTGAAATACCTGTCGCGCAAGCTGCTGATAAATCGGATTGCTTCTCCCGTGCTTTTCATTTCAGGTCCCAATTCTTTGTTGACTTTGGGGAATTTATTGAAGCTAAAGACGGGGATTTTTATGGCGTATCCTTCCAACCTTGGTTTGTATTCAAAATCGTTTAGTGTGTGGGTACCCAGCATAATTTTAGCTGCCCAATTTACGTAGGGCTGACCGTAAGCCTTGCAAATGAAGGGGACAGTGCGTGAGGCTCTAGGGTTCGCTTCAATGACGAACACTTCGTCGTCTTTTATGGCAAACTGTATGTTGATTAAGCCTTTAACTCCCATTTCAAGGGCTATTTTTTTGGTGTATTCTTCAATTTTCTCAATCACCAAAGCTCCAAGGTTGTAGGGCGGCAGAACGGCATAGGAATCGCCCGAGTGAATTCCGGCAGGTTCAATATGTTGCATAATTCCAAGAATTTGCACTTCATTTCCATCGCAAATGGCATCTGCTTCGGCTTCAATAGTACGTTCTAGAAAGTGGTCCAGCAGAATATTGTTTCCTGGAATATCTCTTAGAAGTTCAATTAAATGCGATTCAAGTTCTTCGTTGTTGAGCACGATTTTCATCTTTTGTCCACCCAGCACGTAGGAGGGGCGCACCAAAAGGGGGAATCCAAGTTCTGCACTTAGGGTCAGGGCTTCGTCAATGGTTCTAACCGTGCCAAATTTGGGGTAGGGGATGTTAAGCTCATGCAATAGGCGTGAAAATCGACCTCTGTCTTCTGCTAAGTCCAAGGAGGCATATCCGGTGCCCAAAATGGGGATGCCGTATCGGTCGAGCTTTTCGGCTAGTTTAAGGGCTGTTTGTCCGCCGAGTTGCACCATAACACCAAGGGGTTTTTCGTGGCGAATGATGTCGTATAAATGTTCCCAAAAAACGGGTTCAAAGTAGAGTTTATCTGCGGTATCCGGGTCGGTAGACACCGTTTCCGGGTTGCAGTTGACCATGATGGCTTCGAAGCCGGCCTCTTTAGCGGCCAACACCCCGTGAACGCAGCAATAATCAAATTCTATGCCCTGTCCAATTCGGTTTGGTCCGGCACCTAATATCAATACCTTGGCTTTGTCGGTGGTGGTAGACTCGTTCTCCTCGTCAAAGGTGGAATAGAAGTAGGGGGTAAATGCTTCAAACTCTGCCGCGCAGGTGTCCACTTGCTTCCACACCCTATGCACTCCATCTTTTTCTCTTTTTGAAAATACTTCGCTTTCTAGGCAATTGGTTAAATGAGCAATTTGTCGATCGCCATATCCCTTTTGTTTGGCTCTTCGCAGTAGATCCAAGGGCAAGGTTTCTATGCTGAATTGGGTGAGCTCTTGTTCAAAATCTACCAAATCCCGGATTTGACTGAGGAACCAAGGGTGAATCTGGGTATGTCGTTGTACCGTAGACAAAGGCAAACCCAGCTTAAATGCATCGTAGATGTGGAACAGCCGATTCCAAGAAGGGTGGCTTAAGCTTTGTAGGATTTGGTCGCGGTTTCGTAATTCCTTTCCATCGGCACCCAAACCATTTCTGCCAATCTCCAGGCTTTGACAAGCTTTTTGTAAGGCCTCCTGAAAAGATCGACCAATGCCCATTACTTCGCCTACCGATTTCATTTGAAGACCTAAAGAAGCATCTGCACCCTTGAATTTGTCAAAATTCCAACGGGGAATTTTGACTATGACATAGTCCAAGGTGGGTTCAAATAAGGCCGAAGTTTTGGTGATTGGGTTTTCCAGTTCGTCCAAGGTATAACCTATGGCCAGTTTGGTAGCAATGCGCGCAATGGGATAACCGGTTGCTTTGGAGGCCAAAGCCGAGGAGCGGCTAACCCTTGGGTTGATTTCTATGGCTACCATTTCTCCGGTTTCGGGGTGAATTGCAAACTGTACGTTACAACCTCCGGCGAAATTCCCAATAGCGCGCATCATGCGAATGGCCAGATCGCGCATTTCTTGGTAAAGGGTATCGGGAAGGGTCATTGCAGGTGCTACCGTAATGGAGTCGCCAGTATGAATGCCCATGGGGTCCATATTTTCAATGGAACAAATAATGACCACATTGTCGTTGGCATCCCGAAGCAATTCCAATTCAAACTCACTCCAACCAAAGATGGACTTTTCAATAAGCACTTCATGAATGGGGCTGGCATGGAGGCCGTTGTTCAATAAATCGTCGAAGGATTCACGGTCATGCACAAAGGCACCTCCCGTTCCGCCTAAGGTATAAGAGGGTCGAATAACCAATGGAAAGCCAATGCGTTGCGCAATATCTTTGCCCTCTAAGAAGGAGTTCGCCGTTTCCGAAGGGGCCACGGGAACCTCTTCTTGGTGCATGAGTTGACGAAACAACTCTCGATTTTCTGTTCGATCGATTGCTTCCAAGTCTACGCCAATCAAACGCACGCCAAACTGTTCCCAAATGCCTGCTTCGGCGCATTCCTTACACAGGTTTAGGGCGGTTTGTCCTCCCATGGTGGGCAGTACTGCATCTATTTGCTCCGACTCCAAAATATCTACAATACTTTCCAGCTCAAGTGGTTTTAGGAATATTTGGTCTGCAACCACCGGGTCGGTCATAATGGTAGCCGGATTGGAATTGATGAGCAGCACCCTAATGCCTTCTTCTTTGAGGGCGCGTGCCGCTTGCGTTCCCGAATAGTCGAATTCACAGGCTTGTCCTATAACGATAGGGCCGCTCCCAATAATAAGTACGGACCTTATGGATTGATCTTTTGGCATGTTGCTTCGGTGTTCCCGCAAAGGTACGCAGCCCAGTGCGGATTCGCCATTTTAATCGTTATTTCTTACTTGACCTTTGGCTTCCTTTTGGAGGATATTTGGCTTATGATAGGGCGCTATATTTATTTTCGGCTGCACGCTTATCAAGTATTGATCCAAGCCCTAGAGTCCGTGTCTTCACGCCATTATGCTTGACACCTCCGAGTTTTTGTTCTGAGGCTTTTGTTAGGATGTAAACATTCCGCCCTGAGCGCTGCATTGCTCCGAAATGGGGGGCTTCTCCTCAAGCTTGGGAAAGTTGGGTTTAAAAAATCTCTACATGTAAAAGTGCAAACGGCTGATAATCAGCTGTTTTTCAGGTTGAGAATCTCTACATGGCCATGTAGAGATTGGATAGAGGCCTGAACTGTTATTCGGTGCCGTTGTTGAGCAAGGTTACGTGTCCGCGCAGGTAATGCGGTTCTCCAATTACATCGCGGTAACTTAGGCGGTAGACATACACATCGCTTTTGCAAGCTTCTCCACCTTGATTAAACATGGTGCCGTCCCAACCTTCATCCATTTTTCTGGATTCAAATACTTTCTGTCCCCACCGAGTGAATATTTCCAAGTGAAAGTCGTCAACCAAACGGCCATAGACTTTAAAGAAGGGGTTTACTTGGTCCCCATTGGGTGTAAAAGCATTGGGGATGTATAGGGTGGTTTCTCCAAAGAAACGAATTTGTTGTTCTGCTGTGTCCATGCAACCAAATTCATTTACGGCAATCTGTAAAATGGTGTGGTAGCCTGTATCTACCTCAGGGAAAACGTAACCTCCATTGGGGAAGTCAAAGAAATTTCCATCCCCCATATCGTAATATACATAGGTGGCGTTGGTACTTCCATCCAGCATATCTACATGTGGTTCAATTACGCTAGCTGCTTGGGGACTTATGGTAAAGGCGGCGGTTGGATTGGGATGCACATTTATGGCTTGGCTCATAAACAGGGTGTCGGCACAGCCACTAATGCTATTGCTTGCAATCAATTGAACATCGTAACTGCCCGGATTGGGGAAAATATAACTTGGTTCAGCGTCGTTAGATCCTCCCCCATCGCTAAAGTTCCAAGTATAGGTGTTGGCGCCTGTGGACAGGTTAACAAATACCGGAGCAAAAGGTGCACAACCATTAAATGGCTCCAAACGGAAATCTGCGCTTACGGCGGGGTTTACCGAAATGGTATCCGTAGCAGTGTCTGTACATCCAAAGCTATTGGTTGCCACCAACTGAATAATAAAATTACCTGCTGTGGTATAGTCAACTATGGGCTGATTTAGTTGGCTACTTTGACCGTTGCCAAAGGTCCATTGAAACCCTTGCGCTCCCTGACTGGTATTGTTTATCGCCACCTGAATAGGGAAGGTGCAGGACTGCGTTAAGGGCAATTGGAAATCAGCCGTGGGGTTGGGGTTTACCCAAACAAAGGCTTGTGCAGTATCCGAGCAGCCATAGACATTACTGGCTACATGAATGATTTGATAGGAACCGGCTTGGAAGGTATGCTGCGCTGTGGGACCAACCCAAGTATTTCCATTGCCAAAGTCCCATGTGTGGAACTGAGCTGTGCCTGAAGTCTCCGTGAACTGGACAGAAAGTGGTGCGCAGCCTACCGTGTCCGAAAGGAATAAGGAGGCTTGGGGTGTTGCCAAAACCACTACAGGCAAACTAAAGGTGTCGGTGCATCCCCCAATGGGGTCGGTTCCAATTAGGCTAACCAAATAACTACCTCCTTGTTGATATACATGGCTTGGACTATTTAAATTGGAGCTTTGTCCATCGCCAAAGTCCCAAAGGGTATTGCTGAGGTTTTGGCTGGTATTTACAAATTGAAAAACATCGCCACCGCAGAGCGAGTCTTGCACGGTGAAGCTAACCTGAGGCTGTCCTCCTACCGTAACTGTAGCAAATGCAGTGTCAAATGAACAGCCGTTGGTTGCGGCCAAGCTCACTTGGTAGCTGCCTCCTTGGGTGTATACATGACTAGGTGAGGCGGCATTGCTGGTGTTGCCATCTCCAAAATCCCAGCTATAGCTGGTGGCTCCATTGGTAAAGTTGCTGAACTGAACAGGTAATGGGGCGCAGCCGTTCTGAGGGTTTGTGTTGAAAAAGGCTTGTATGGTGTTAGGCAATACTCGAACGCTGTCGGTGTGGGTAGAGGTGCCGCAAGCATTGCTAACCGTAAGGCTGATGATATAGGTGGTGTCTACTAAGCCGGTGTATACAAAGGTATGGCTGCCCGGGTTGGCTTGGTTGGAGCTTGTGCCGTCTCCAAAATCCCAAAGGTAGCTTGTGGGACCGCCAATGCTGTTTTGAGAAAACTGAACCGGCAGGGGCGAGCATCCCTGACTTATATTCGTGCCAAACAAAGCTGTAGGCTGGCTGTAAATCCGTACGCTGTCGGTATAGCTGGCGGTTCCGCAGATATTGGTAGCCGTTAAAGTCACCATAAAGGTGGTGTCGATGTTTGGACTTCCGGCATACCAAATGGGACTTGGGTTTTCAATGGCAGAATTCATGCCATTACCAAAACTCCAGTTCCAGCCTGCGGCATAAGCGCTGCTTTGGTTTATAAATTGCACCTGCAAGGGCGCACATCCATTGTTGGGGTTAGGTGTGAATTGTACTTGGGGAGCAGTAATAATCCGGATTGGGTTTTGAACCGTGTCGTTGCAACCATTCGCACTTGTAGTTATTAAGGTAACCGTATACAATCCGGGGCTGTTATATACATGCACGGGACTGGCCTGTTGAGAGGTGTTTCCATCTCCAAAATCCCAGAAGTAGCTCGCCCCACCACTGCTTAAATTGTTGAAGGGAACAAATGCGTTTACGCAGGCTAAGGAGTCGTGTAAATTTGCTGCTGTTGGCATAGGATGAACGGTGGCCACCAAAGTATCTTGGTTCACGCATCCGGTTTGTGGGTCAGCATATTGATAATAAATGGGATGCGCACCTGTGCCTGCCGAAAGTGGCTGAAATAGCCCATTGGGACTCACTCCAACACCCGACCAGGTACCTCCGCCCGGATTAGCTCCGGTTAGGGTTGTGTTGGGATCCAAAAGGCAATAATTTACGTTATTACCCGCATTTACTTGAGGCAGAGGATCCACAATTATTTGAAAAGCTGTGGTATCGCCGGGGCAACCTAGCGTAGTTCCGGTTACTATATAATTTAGGGTCTGAGCTACTCCACCCGAATTGGTAATGGTTTGATTCAAAAGAGCTCCGGTTCCTGAAGCAGCACCTTGTATGCCCGGGTTATTACCTGTGTATTGGTAGGCAATTGCGGCTCCTTGAACATTCGAACTGAAGTTTACGGCAGCTGCTTGACCACTACAAATGGTTTGTGTTTGTGGGTTGGCAGCAATTTGTACTACCGGAGCTATTTGAACAGGAACTTGGATGGGAGCTCCTGTGCAACCCCCTGCACTTGGGGTTACCGAATAGCTTAGGTTTTGTGCCGTGTTGCCTGTGTTTTGTAATACATCGGTAATGCTATCTCCACTGCCTGCCTGAGCACCGGTAATTTGCGGGTTATTGGAAACGGCCCATTGATACTGAGTATTGTTCACCGTGCTGCTTAGGCCTGAGTTTACGGCCTGACCTGAACAAATTTGTACCGGGTTAGGCAGAGCCGAGGCCACAGGAATGGGTTGTACGGTTACATTTACCGTTTGACTTTGTCCCGGACAACCCTGATAGGTGGGGGTGATTTGATAGCTAACTTGGGCAGGATTTAGCCCATTGTATTGTAAGTTTTGGTTGATTTGGTTTCCCGTTCCATTTAGAGCACCGCCTACATTGCCTGGGTTGCTTACTACCCAACTAAATTGCGTTCCCTGAAGATTGCTGCTTAATTGAATTTGGGTACTACTGCCTGAGCAAAGTTGGCTTGGACCGGGGTTCACCGTCATTTGAGGTAAAGGAGTGATATTTACCGTACCTGTTATTGCTTGTCCAACACAACCTTGAAGGCTGGGTGTAATTTCATAAGTTACTATGCCGGCATTAGGGCCGGGGTTTGTGAGCACTTGAACAATAGAGTCGCCACTGCCTCCAATTGCGCCAAAATTTCCACCATTCAGTACCGTCCAATTGTATTGCGTTCCGGGCAAGCTGCCGGTAATAACCAAAAGGGTGGAGTCTTGACTACAAATGGTTGAAAGGCTTGGATTCACATTTGCCGTAGGTTCAGGCAGGATCGTAATTGTCATGGTATCGGCAGGGCCTGTACAATTTTGAACTGTGGCCTCAACGATGATTTGCCCACTTAGACTTCCCGGACCAAAATTAATGGGGGCATTCCAACTTCCTATGGAACCTGTGCCGCTAGCCGCTAATCCTATGGCCGGATTTGAGTTGGTCCATTGAAAGCTGCCACCAGCCGGATTACTTACAAAATTGGTGGGTGCCAATGCTTGTCCCGAACAGACCGTTTGGTTGGCAAGACCTGAAACCACAGGTAAAGGACGCACGCTAACCTGAATTTGAATCGGCAGTCCGGGACATCCATTGGCGCTTGGCGTTACTGTATATTGCTGTATTTGAGTACTGTTGCTATTGTTAAATAAACTGTCGTTGATGCTGGAACCGGTTCCGTTTTGGCCTCCCTGAATTTGAGGGTTATTCCCGGCAACCCATTGATAGGATGTGCCACTAACTTGTCCATTTAATGCCACAGAAAAGGCTTGTCCGGAACAAATGCTTTGGCTTAAGGGATTGGCGGTAACATCGGGGGTGGGATGCACCACAATTTGAGCAGAATCTATCTGACCCGGGCAGCCCATAAAACTTGCTGTTCCAAATATCCAAACGGTATCTGTAGAAGTGAGACTATTGCTTAGGGTAAAGCTTGCCACGTTGCCGTTTCCGGAACCCGGAATCCCTCCCAAACCACCAGGCACCAAGGAAGTCCATTGGAAGCTTGCATTTGGCGTACTGCTGCTCCACTGAATGGAGCCGCTTAGGCTGTCTGCGCAAATGGTCTGTGCTTGAGGACTAACCTGAATAGACGCTGTTGGGTGTACATAAATCCTTACAGTATCTTGACTTCCTGCACAGCCCAAGCGATCGGCTTGTACGATATAGTCTACCCAGCCTGTGGTTGTTTGGCTGTTGGTAAGGGTTTGTGTAGGAATGGAACCTGTGCCGGAGGCAATATGCCCACTAATTCCTGCCGAAGCCTGACTTTGCCAGGTGAAAGTTACATTGTTCAGGCTTGATCCGGGATTAATGGCCTGTGTGGAATTGCCATTACAAATGGTATCGTCGCTTGGTAGCTGCAAGTCGGGCAAAGGGTTGACCGTAATTTGATAGTTCGCCGCCGGACCGGTACAGCCGTTGGCCGTAGCACTTACATTATAATTCAAAGTGCCTGTGTTTAACCCCACCGTTTGAGGCGCCATTACAGGCAAGCTATCTGTTCCGTTGGCAGGAATGCCGGGTTGTACTTGGTTGTTACTTGCCAGAGAAAAAGAAAAACTGCTTCCGGGCACTTGAGAAGTAAAAGGAACCAACTGGGTAGCCTGTCCCGAACACACTGTTTGACTCAAAGGGGTGTTGGTAACCTGGGGTGTCGGGAAAACGGTTACCGTAAAGGTGTCTGTAGCGCCTACACAGCCTTGTTGACTTGGGCTAACCCAAACGGTATCTACAAAGGGAGTAGATCCTGCATTTACCGAGCTGGCAAAAGCGGGTAAATTCCCTGTTCCGCTTCCTTGGATACCCGTTTGATTGCTGCTGCTGGTCCACGCATAAACGGCACCTCCGGGTTGCGAGGCAAAAGGGGCCGGACTAACATTGCTTTGGGCACAGGCAGTTATGTCTGCATAGGGCGTCATTACTGGGGCAAAAAGTACTTGTGCTGTGGCTTGCACTGCAGGTCCTTGACAGCCTCCTACATCGGGCACAATGGTATAACTTAGCGTAGCGTTGTTGCCACTTAGGTTGGTTACTACTTGCTGAATGGTGTCTCCATTTCCATTAGAAGCACCACCTACATTTCCGGGATTGCTCACCGTCCAATTGAAATTGGTGCCGGGAACATTTGCCGTGGCTACAATCAATACGGTGTCTCCGGAGCAAAGAATTTGTGCACTTGGGTTCACCTGAGCCGTAGGGTAGGGGTTTACCGTAATGGAATACACCAATGGAGTTCCCACACATTGGGCATTGGGGCTTACTGCGCTAACTTGATAGTTTATGGTTTGAACCGTTAGGCCGGTGTTGTTTAAAGTCATGGAAGGCAAATTCCCATTGCCGCTTACCTGAGCTCCGGTGATATTGCCCGGAGGACCTGAGTTCCATTGAAAGCTTGCACCAGGGGTATTGCTGCTAAACACAACCGCTTGACTAGTTTGGCCTGCACAAATGCTTTGGTTGCCGGGGTTGGCCATCACGTCCGGGTTACCCTCTACCTGAACCGTGTAATTTACCGGGGTGCCCGCACAACCATTTACCGTTGGTGTAATGGTATACGTAACGGTGCCCGGAGTGGTTTGGCTGTTGGTTAACACGTCTGCCGGTAAGTTGCCTGTTCCGTTTGGGGTATTTCCACCAATGCCTGCAGTTGCCGTGGAAGTCCAATTAAATGTGGTTCCGGGTATGGCAGAACTTGGAGTTACTACCTGCATGGCAGTCCCTGGACAAATGGTTTGACCCGCAGGTAAAATCACATTTGGTAATGCCTGAACGGTTATGGTGTAGGTTTGGCTTGGACCGGGGCAACCTCCCACTTGTGGCGTTACGGTATACTGCACGATTCCATTGGTGAACCCTGTGGTGCTAAGTGTTTGCGCACCCAAGGTGTCTGTTCCGGACGTTAGGCCGGGTGGATTTACACCTGTTTGGCTGCTTAAATTCCATTGATAGGTGGTGTTTGGAATGTTGCTCTGCCAGGCTTGATCCGTTGTTAAACTTCCTGAGCATACGGTTTGGCTCAGTGGATTGGTGGTTAGCTGCGGGGTGGGTTGCACTTGAACCAAAAAGGTGTCCGTTAAGCCTGAACATCCATTCAAAAATGGACTTACCATTACGGTGTCTGTTAAAACTCCGGGCCCTGCATTGGGTGGTGTGGTCCAACCGGAAATATTGCCTGAGCCACCAACACCAAGACCGGTTTGATTGCTTGTGCTTTGCCATTGAAAGGTCACTCCACCCGGTTGTGCCGTAAAGCCAATGGCCGGTGCAGCTGTTTGAGCACACAAGCTTTGGTCGGCAACAGGAGTAATTACCGGGGCCGGGTCTACAGTAACCGTAATGGTAATGGGGTTCCCTGGACAGGTGTTGTTGGTTGGGGTAATGGTGTACTGTACGGTTTGAACCGAAGTACTTAGGTTCTGAATTACCTGAACAATGCTATCCCCCTGACCCGCTTGCATGCCTGTCAATTGTGGATTGGCTGAAACGGTCCATTGAAAGGTAGTTGCCGGAAACGTGGAGCTTAATTGAACCAAAAGGCTGTCACCCGAGCAAATCCGAGGAGCCATTGGCAGCGCCTGTATATCCGGTATGGGATGTACCGTAATGCTAGCTTGTTGACTATCTGCTGCGCAAGCACCCGGTGGATCGTCCGTAGTAAGGGTTAGTTGCAATGGGCCGGTAAACCCGGTGGCAGGAACAAAAACGGTATGGGTGTCGGTAGCTGTCGGAATAAAGGAGCCAGGCGCTGAGCTTGTCCATAATGCCGAAGAAGCAGCTCCACTAAACCCTCCTTGAAGTACTACAGAGTCTCCCTCGCAAATATCGGCTAGGGGACCCGTATTTGCCTGAGCATGCAAGTCTACAGTAATGTCCAAGGTGTCGGTCACCGCAGGACAAGGACCAATGGGGTCGTCGCTGGTAATTACCAATTGTAGGGGACCGGTATACCCTAATGGTGGAATAAAGTTGGGACCTAACTGGTTTGGCGAAGGACTAAAGCTGCCCGTTGGCACTGCTGTCCAGCTTCCGGTGGTGGCACTTCCCCCCGCTACCCCATTTAAAGGAATGGGAGTGTCCATACAGGCATTGAAGTCTGGTCCTGCAGAAATGGTGGCCGGTAAACTTATGACCACCTGCACCGTATCGCTGTTGGTTCCGCATTCGTTAGTTGCGGCTAAGCTTACCGGATGGGAGCCGGTAGAGTTAAATTGCAATGGGCCCGGATTGGCTTGGTTGCTGGTTGAAGGACTTGCAGCAGGCATGCTCCAAACAAAAGTTGGTGCGTTTTGCCCATAACAGGCATTCACAGAATCTTGAATGCTGACTACCGCTGTTTGACAAGCAGGAGTCGGTGGGCTCAAGTCAACAAAAGGGGGCGATTTGGCCAAAAAGGTCTTGGTAACTGTATCTGCCGGGCAGCGGCTGGAGTCCGCCGGAGTTAAAATGGGATTGTTAATCAACTGTATGGTATACAATCCCGGATTCTGAAAGGTAAACGAAGGACTGGTCGAAAGCGAATCCCCTGAGGCAAAGGTGAAGGCCCCGGTTTGACCACAACCTGCCGGGTCGCTTTGACTCACCCTCCAAAGGTATTGCTCCGTTCCGCAGGTGGTAGGCGGAGTAATATTGGTGGCCTGCACAGTGTAAGGAACACAGCCGATGGTATCGCTCAAATTAAAATCGGCTTGGTTTGCCGGGTTAACGCAAATGGTTTGAATCATGGAATCAGGCCCACAACCGTTGCCCGCCATTAGTTGTACTTGGTAAATACCCGATTGGCTAAACTGAACATCTAGTTGGGTACTTCCTGTGGTCCAAAGGGAAGCATCGTAACTCTGCCCCGTAAAGCCAAAGTCATTTCCTGTATTGCCATTAACTACATTCCATCCGGTATTTGGCGTTATGGTCCAAACAATAGGCGAAGTAGAATCACAGCCCGATATAGTAACATCAATTCCATATTGGGTTTGATCGAAAAAACTCACCAAAGCATTGGTGCAGACAGAGGTGTCAGATGCTGCAAAGTCTACTTGATTCCAACTAGATGCATAAATAGGAGCTACGGAAACGCTCGAACTGCCGCAGGCATTGTCGGCCGTAATGGTGCCTTGAAAGGCATTTTGGTAGGAACCCTGATTGGTCTGCGCAATTACCGAACAAGAGGTAGAAAGAAAATTATGCGTGTAGCTGCTGGGTGGTGGGTGTTGAAAAATAACCGGCGTTGATCCGTCGTTAAAACTCAAGGTGTATTGCGTGCCGGGCGTATTGTTGCTGAAGTTGGAAATAGGAAAGGTAATGGAGTCGGGCAAACAGAAAGAACTGGTGCCGGGGTTGGTAAAGCCAATTGCCGGCGAAGAGCCAACAAACACGTTGTAACTTACCGTGTCAATACATGCTCCGTCCGTCACCGTTACCTGCAACACATAGGTGCCTTGATTGTAAAGCTTGGGCTGAGTGGTCCAAGAACCATTAATAACCGTGTTGGGCGAACCGTCGCCCCAATTAATGGTGGTAGTGGCATGGGGGCTGGCGCCGGTGATGTTGTTGGACAAAATAATTCCCGCTGAAGGGCTGTTTACGCATCGCGTATGGTAATTTACCCCTTGAAAGGTTACTTGATTTACTCCTCCTCCAATGTTTACCGCCGCGTTTGGATTGGTGATGGCCACAACCAGGGTATCTGTGCTGCTTCCTCCCGGGCCATTTACCGTAAGAGAAACTATTGTATTGCTATTGAAACTTACGCTGTGTGGCCCTTGACCGGTTGCAGTTCCGGGAGTGCCCGTGCCAAAATTCCAAGTCCAAGCATTGGGCGTTCCACCGGAAGCGTCCGAAAAGCCTACAGGCGTGCCGGAACAAACGAACAAGGTATCGTTGTGCGTTGACCCGTCGGATTGAATAATGGCCTGACTCCACAGGGGGAAAGCCATCATCCAAGCGGTAACAAAAGTCAGGTATGTGGGAATGAACCTTGACATGTTTTGGCGGTTGTGCTTCTTGATTCGAATACTAAGTTAAACACTTCATTTAATAAATGGAAATAGCATTTCAATCGATTCCGGTGTTTGAAGGGACTATTTGAATACTAGTTGAAACTATTAAGAACAAGGCTTTGTTGAAAACCCTGTAAATAGCTGTATTAAAAAGTCTTAATCCTTTGAGTTCAACTGAGGGTGAAGGAAAAAAAAGAATATTATTTTTTCCCCAAAGCGAAAGAATTCCGGCTAAAAAGGGTGAAATACTCAATAGGAGCATTCTTTTACTCATGGCCGCACCCGGAAATCCGGGTCGGGCTGTCGGCTTTACTCCTCGCCCCAAAACAGGTCGCCCATAGGCCAAGGAGGGGCTTGCTGCGCTCCGCCCTCCTAGGCCTTGGCCGTCACTGCTTTGGGGCTGTGGGGTACCGCCTCCATCCCTTGCGGTGCGCTCCGTAGCGCATGTATCGATATGCCGGAACCTAGAAAATTTCAAGGTATTTCTTACCTGATTTCGCTGCAAAGATACAAAGCGCCCGCGGGCAATCCGATAGCCAACCGAAGGTAGAAAGCCATTTGGCCTTGGAGGGCAGCGGCTCCGCCTCAAGCGGAGACCCTGTACCGACTTAGGCCAAAGGCTTGAACCAAGGTTGCTAAAGGGGCGCACGCGAATTGGCGCCCAAAACTTTTCTAGTCAGACTTTTGGATACCAGCCGGCATACATAGGATAGCGATCTGCAGTCCCGGAAATTAAACGCTCCCTTTCTTCCGTGCTTACTTTTCGTATGGGCCGTGCCGGGATTCCCGCATACAAGGTGTTCTTTTCCAGAATTTTACCCTCTGAAACTAAGGCTCCCGCTCCAATGATGCAGCCGGAAGGTACCACAGCATGATCCATAACGATAGCTCCCATCCCTATCAATACTTCATCCTCGATGGTGCAGCCGTGGATTAAAGCTCTATGTCCAATGGATACTCGGTGGCCCACCTCGGTGGCCGCTTTTTGGTAGGTGGCATGGATTATTGCGCCGTCTTGAATGTTTACTTCGTCTCCCATGCGAATGCGGTGCACGTCGCCCCGAATAACGGCCTGAAACCAAACCGTGCAGCGATTTCCTAAAAGTACATCGCCCACTATGGTGGCGTTTGGGGCAATCCAGCAGTCGCTTCCCCACACAGGGCTTTGGCCCTTAACAGGCAATATGAGTGGTTTTTGGTTCATGGTATCTGCGCTTGGTGTGCGGCCAAGGGAATGTGCCATAGGGTTTTCTCTAAAAACCAATCCATGCCCAAGTGTTCGTGAAGCAGGTGGCGATGAGGTTTTTGCTGGAAACCGGAAAACAAAGGCTCCGGTTCGGGGCCTTTAAAATACCAAATTCCGGCCTGTTCAGCCGTGGATTTTTGGTGCAAAAGGTGCCTCACTTGGCGATAAAAATCAAACAATGGGCGTACTGCACGGCCTGTAACATAATCGCCTTTTTCGCGAAGATGCTCCGCTCTGCTATGTACGGTGCGGACGTTTTGTAAGTCTGCGGCCTCTGCTGCGGCTTCGGCCACCCGTAGCTTTTTGCCTATGGAGTCTACCAAAACAAATTCCGTTTCCGGAAAAGCAATGGCCAGAGGAATGCCGGGAAAGCCGCCGCCTGTGCCAATGTCAAAACAGCGACTTCCGGGACTGAACGCCACTAATTTGGCTAAGCAAAAGCTATGGGCCGCATGGTGTACATCAATGGCATCGATGTCTTTTCGAGAGATGACATTGATTTTTTGATTCCAATCCAAATAGGCTTCCTTGGCTGCTTGCCACTGATTTATTTGTTGATCCGTTAAAAAGGGGAACCACCGCCTCCAGTCTATGCCCGGGTTTTCCATATTAAAATCGGTTCTTTTTTCCCTTTAAAATATTGTATAATAACTCTTTGGCTCTAAAAAGCTGGGCTTTTACGGTTCCAATGGGAATGTTGAGCTCGTCGGCAATTTCTTCATAGCTGAACTCCTCAAAATAGCGGAGCTCAATAAGTCGTTTGTATCGTGGCTTTAGCGTGGAAACGACTTCTCGAAGGTTATTTTTCTTTTGGGTTTTAATGAGCTCTTCTTCGGGGTCGGGTCGAAAATCGCGAACTTCCAAATTCAGCTCGTCTCCGTCTTTGTTGGTGAATGGGTTGTCCAGACTGGTGGTAGACACCCTTTTTTTACGGATATAGTCTATGCCGTTGTTGGTGGCAATGCGGTAAAGCCAAGTAGAAAAGGCATAGCTAGGTTTGTAGTTGTGCAGGTTTTTAAAGGCCTTGCCAAAAGACTCAATCATTAAATCTTCGGCGTCGTCTTTGTTATGCACCATTTTAAGGAACATAAAATAGATGGACTCGCGGTAGCGTTCCATAAGCTCTGCAAAGGCTGTTTGGTCGTCTTCGTCCACAGCTTTGCGCACCAATTGGTAGTCGTCTTTTGCCCGATCCGAAAAATTTTCTAGTCCCATGTTTTTCCTCTGCCCACACCTTGAGTAATCCAAAGTATAGGATGTACGAAAATATAAATTAAATCTGCAGCAATTAGCCAAAAGGCTTGCTTAGCATTTCCGGTGCGCAAAGACCATACCACTGCTGCGGCTGCATGACAAAGCCAGGCCAAAAGAGTCATAATGGCAGCGGCCGGAGCAAGAAGATTAGCTACAGACAAAAGAGCGGCAGGGTATGCCAACAGACGTAGCAACAAATAGCTTACATGAAGCGCTTTAATTCCCTTAGGGTAATGCGGCGCAGTGCTCCAATGTCTGCGTTTTTGCTCCGCCCAATCCAAAAGGCCAAGGGGAGCATCGCTTAAGGTTTGGGTGGATGGGGCTACAGACCATGCTTTGGCCGCAACGGTTTTCCAAAGGTAAAATAGAGACAAATCGTCGTCGCCACTTTGCAAGCCCTCCACTTGGCTCTTTAGGAGTGCTTCTATGCCTTCTTTTTTAGGACAGGCCATATTTCTACCCACGGCCATGCTGCCTATGCCAAATGAGGCAAGGCTCAGGTACTGCCTGGCAATTATCCAAGCGTCTGCAACCACAAATTTACTGCATAGGTCCGGTCTAGTCCGGTAGGCTCCGTAACCCAAAAAAAGGGTGGGCATTTCTCCAAAGCACGACAAAAGGGCAGCCAAACTATGGCTTGTGGCAGGCCGGCAGTCTGCATCGCTAAGGTATAGTTGCTTGTGTTGAGCCGCTTTCATTCCCTCCAACAGCGCTTTTCTCTTTCCTAGCCCTGTTTTTTCGCTTAAATGAACCAGTCGAATGCGGGAATCTTCGGCTGCCATTTTTTGCAAATAGCTTAAGCTTTGGTCGGTAGAGGCATCGTCCACCAAAACAAATTCCACGGGAACCGTCAAGCTTTGTTGGTTTAGCCAAAGGGGAAGATTGTTTTGCCAGTGGCTTAGTGCGTTTCGGCCGCAAATAACCACCGACAGCCCGGGGCATTGCCCGGGGCTATTCCGATTCCGGTAAAGGAATACAGGCAGCAGGCCAAGCATCCATGCCAAAGCCCAAAGTGCAACCAAGTAGGAAATCAAGTCCATAGATATTGCCGAAATTTGCGGACTTTTGCTGAGAATATGCACCGATTCGACATAGAAAATACAGATTCCTCTTCTTCGGCAAGGGCAGGAAGCCTGCATACAGGCCGAGGAACCATCCAAACACCCGTCTTTATGCCGGTGGGTACCTTAGGTACCGTTAAGGCGGTGCACCAAAGGGAACTCAAAGAGGATTTGGATGCCAAAATCATTTTGGGGAATACCTACCATCTGTATTTAAGGCCGGGAATTGACATTTTAAAGGAAGCCGGTGGATTGCATGGATTCATGGGCTGGGATAGGGCCATACTCACAGATTCGGGAGGCTTTCAAATTTTTTCGCTTTCCGATATCCGAAAGCTTACTCCGGAGGGAGCTACATTTCGTTCGCACATCGATGGGTCTAAGCATGTATTTACTCCGGAATCGGTCATGGATATTCAACGAGCTATCGGAGCAGACATCATTATGGCCTTTGACGAATGCCCACCGCATCCTTGCACCGAAGACTATGCCTCCAAAAGCTTAAAGCTTACCAACGATTGGTTGGACCGGTGTTTTGCCCGATTCAATCAAACCGAACCTTTGTACGGAAAACACCAAGCCCTTTTTCCAATTGTTCAGGGCAGTGTTTATCCGCACCTAAGGGTGGCTTCTGCGGAATATATTGCTGCCTTAGACCAATTAGAAGGCGTGGCTATAGGTGGTCTCTCGGTTGGAGAACCAGCCGAGGATATGTATGCCATGGTAGATTTGGTCAACGGCATTTTACCCAAAGACAAGCCTCGCTACTTAATGGGCGTGGGCACTCCAATTAACTTGTTGGAGAACATTGCTTTGGGTATAGATATGTTTGATTGTGTAATGCCTGCCCGGAATGGTAGAAACGGCATGTTGTTCACTTGGGAAGGCATTATAAATATTAAAAACAAAAAGTGGGAGCGAGATTTTGAGCCATTAGACCCCCACGGTAAGGTGTATGTAGATGCGCATTACAACAAAGCTTATTTAAGGCATTTGTTTGCTTCAAACGAACGGTTGGCGGCGCAGATTGCTACCTTGCACAACCTGGGTTTTTATTTGGACTTGATGCGCCAAGCACGGAGTCATATCTTGCAAGGTGATTTTTCTGTTTGGAAAGATCAGCAAGTTCAAAAGCTGGGTCAACGCCTATAGCATGCGCTTTTTCTCCAAAATCGACCGGTACATTATCCGGAATTTTTTGCTCACCTTTTTGGTGGCCATCAGCCTTATTATTGCCATAACCGTGGTGTTCGACTTTTCGGAGAAAATCGATGGCTTCATGGGTAAATACGGCAAAATTCCTACGCTTGGAGAAGTGATATTCGACTATTATTTCAACTTCATTCCCTATTTCGTTAATCTGTTTAGCCCACTCTTTGTCTTTATTTCGGTCATTTACTTTACCAGCCGAATGGCCTACCGGCTCGAGATTATTTCCATTATTACCACCGGTTGGAGTTATACTAGGTTGCTTTGGCCATTTATTTTGGCTTCAACAGTGGTGGCAGCTATGAGCTACGGATTAACCAACTTGGTGATTCCAAAGGCCAACGAAGGACGACTGGAATTTGAAAATACCTACTTTAGAAAGGGAGGAGTTAGTTCGGGCGACGAGCACATAGCGCTGGGAAACCAACGTTTTGTCTATGCCGAGTCGTTTAATATTTCGCAGAACCTTGCGCTTAAATTTTGCTTTACCCAAAAAGAGGGCTTGCGTTTGGTATACCGCATTCAGGCCCATGAAGCACGCTACGATTCTCTCCGCAATGTATGGACCCTACGCCAATACTTGGCCCGTCATATTGGTCCGGAAGGTGAGCGCATTCGCCAAGGGGAATCCATGGATACCACACTTGACGTAAAACCTGCCGATTTTATCCGTAATGTAAAAATTGTGGAGACAATGAGCAACAAGGAGCTCGCTGATTTTATTGAGTTTCAACGGTCAAGAGGGTCAAACTTTTTGCCCTATTTTCTAATTGAAAAGTTCGGAAGGTCAGCAAATCCCATTGCTGCCATCATTCTTACTTTAATTGCTGTTCCCATCAGTGCCCGAAAGGTACGGGGGGGCATTGGATTGCAACTTGCTTTTGGCGTAGCTTTGGCCTTTGCCTATGTGTTCTTGCAAAAGGTGACCGTTAGTTTTGCGCTCAATGGTGTGATTTCACCCTGGCTTGGGGTTTGGCTTCCCAACTTTATTTATGTGGTCATCGCTTTTATTTTGGCTAAATTTGCTCAACGTTGATTGAACGTTATGAATTATTTGGATTTTGAACAACCTCTTCAGGAATTGGAAGAGGAACTGGAAAAGATAAAAGCCTCTGCAGAAAAGGCTCAAGTGGATATGAATCCCAGCATTGCTGAGCTGGAAGAAAAGATTCAAGAAACCACTCGCCAAATTTTCTCTAAGCTTAGCCCTTGGCAAAAGGTGCAGTTGAGTCGGCATCCCGACCGGCCCTATACCTTGGCCTACATGCAAGCCATTACGGAAGGGCGATTTATTGAACTGCACGGCGACCGCAACGTAAAAGACGATAAAGCCATGGTTGGCGGTTTGGGTACTATTGGTCATTTCAATTGCATGATGATTGGCCAACAAAAAGGCATCAATACCAAAATGCGTCAATACCGAAACTTTGGAATGGCCAACCCCGAGGGTTACCGAAAGGCCCTGAGGCTTATGCGCACAGCCGAAAAATTCGGCCTGCCTGTGGTTTGCCTTATCGATACTCCGGGGGCTTTTCCCGGCATCGAAGCCGAAGAGCGCGGTCAGGGCGAAGCCATTGCCCGAAACCTTATCGAAATGTTCCAACTCAAAGTGCCCATTGTATGCATTGTGATTGGGGAAGGCGCTTCCGGTGGGGCCTTGGGAATCGGCATAGGCGATAAGGTGTTTATGATGGAAAATACCTGGTACTCGGTAATCTCTCCAGAATCCTGCTCCTCCATTCTGTGGCGCAGTTGGGAGCAAAAAGAGCAAGCCGCTCAGGCCCTAAAGCTTACCGCCGACGACATGCTCCGCCTCAAACTCATCGATGGAATCATTGAAGAACCTTTGGGTGGTGCCCACAGAAACCACCAAGGCGCCTTCGAAGCTGTCAAGGCTACCTTGCTCGAGCATTTGCCCAAGCTGCTAAAAATGAGTTCCGAACGCCGAATTAAGCAACGCATTGCAAAATTTGAATCCATGGGAGTTTACCATGAGTGATTTTTTGACCTTCGATCCCAAAGATCTGCCCGTGCCCAAATTGCACGGTCTCATGCTCGGTGGTGTGGCGCCAAGACCCATTGCCTTTGCCTCTACCGTTGACCGCGATGGAAATCCCAATTTGAGCCCCTACAGCTTTTTTAATGTATTCGGCTCCAATCCTCCTTTGGCTATTTTTTCGCCCGCTAGAAGGGTGCGTGACAATACCACCAAAGATACCCTGCGCAATGCTCAGGAAACCGGAGAAGTGGTCATCCATACCGTCTCTTACGATATGGTACAGCAAGTTTCTCTGTCCAGCGGGGAATATGCTTCCGGCATTAACGAATTTATTAAGGCCGGATTTAGCCCCGTGCCTTCCCTAAAGGTTGCGCCACCCAGGGTTAAGGAATCTCCCTTTCACATGGAATGTAAGGTTAGGGAAATCATTCAAACCGGAAGCTCCGGAGGCGCAGGAAACCTCATTATTTGTGAAGTGGTTCTAATCCACATTCATAGCAGGGTGTTGGATGCTAAAGAGGCCATCGACCCTTTTAAACTGGATGCTGTGGCCAGAGCCGGCGGCAACTGGTACGTTCGAGCGCAAGGAGAAGCTCTTTTCGAAGTGCCCAAACCTACAGGCAAAGGGGGCGTTGGTATAGATGCCCTTCCTGACTCTATAAAAAACTCAAAGCTGCTCACCGGAAACGATTTGGGACAATTGGGTAATCTGCCCGAACTCCCTTCGCCGGAGCGCTGCCGTGAAATGTACCAAAGCCCTGAACTTCAGTCCTTCCTGCAAGAGCATTCCCAAGATTTTTCCGCAGAACACTTGGCCAAATTGCTTTTGGACCAGTACCGACCGCTAGATGCCTTTGCCTTGTTAATGGTCCACACGAACTCCAAGCTATGATTGTATACAACGTAACCGTTCATGTGCAAGAACAAGTAGAAAATGCTTGGTTGGATTACATGCTGGGAGAGCATTTGGCAGATGTGCTTGCCACCGGGTGTTTTCTCGATGCCCGACTCAGCAAATTACTGCTCGATGAACCTCAAGGGGGAATTACCTACAGCGTGCAGTACACCGCGCACGATCAAGAAAGTTTGGATCGCTACCAAAGTGAGTTCGCCCAAAAGCTTCAAGCCGACCATGTGGCGCGCTTTGGAGAGCAATGCTTGGCCTTTAGAACGAGCATGCAAGTAATTGCCCATATTCCAGCTTCGAACCCTTAAATCATTTTTATGTCCGAACAAGAAGTACTCACCCTTTTGCTCAGTCAAACCAGAGAGCAAACGTTAAATTACTTCCATAAAATCCCAACCAATCAACTGCACGGTAGGCTGAGCCTTGAGGGAAAGCCCTTAAACTCTCCCTTTTGGATTTTAGCCCACTTAGCCGTGAGCAGCAATTTCTTATTGTTGCATGCCACCGGCGGCGACAGGCTAAAACTGCCTTGGGCCCGTCAGTTTGGTTTGGGTAGCACGGTACCTGCGCCCGAAGAATGCCCTCCATTGCAAGAAGTCCTCGACGCCCTAGCCGAAATTCAGACCAGAGCACTTGCGCATATCGCCGCAATGAGCAGCGAGGAACTGAGCTTGCCCACCACCACCGGCACAGCCTTTGGCGGAGAGGACACCCGACGCCACATCATTGGCCACTGCATACGCCATGAGGCAAGCCACGCCGGTCATCTGGCCTGGTTAGCAAAAGCTTGGGGCGCTGCCCTAATCTAAAAAGAGTATCCGGCTCCCAAACGAAAGCTTGGAAGCACCGGAACATTCCCGGAATTGCCATAGGTCGCAATGCCTATGCCGCCCATAAAGGTAAAACCACGACCCTCTAAAGGTTGTAGCCTGTAACCTATATAAAACAGCTCTGCTGCTGAGCTAAACATTACTGACCGTTGGGTAAGGAATGTGCCTGGGCCTTGTAGCGAAGTAATTGTGTTTCCAAAAGCTGTGGCCGACATAGATAGCTCCAATTTACCCCGCTTTTTCCCCAACAAAAGGGAGGGGGTCACCGAAAGCGCAAAGCCATAATCGTCCTGATGGTTGCCTTCTCTTGAAAGAAAGGTATATTTTGTCGTACCTATACTGCCGCCAAGCCATAATTGCACTCCCGGCACTTCCAACAATCGGTATTGATATTGAAGCCCCAAACCGGCCGGCACTATGCCGCCCATTAGGCTGTGCCGCGGCCCCACAGGATGTATGGGATCATTGCTTTGCGCCATCGAAGGTAAACTGCACATCAACAAGAGGAAAAGAATAATAGGTCGCATAATTAGTTTTTGTACTTTAAAGATACAAAATCGCAGCCATTGGTTGCAAGCACCCCCATTTTTAATCCATAACTTCAACCCAAATACGATTTTTTTTTGAGGGAAGGGCCTATGAACAGGCTAAACCAGCTTAGGGTAGAAGCATGTTTAAAATTTGGGCGCCTATCCCGCTTTCGGCGGTAGTCCTCGTTCGGGGGCTTATTGGCCATAGCCCGCCGGAGCGTTCGCATGCGCTCCACGTCCACCGCGCTTGGCCAAAAAAGCCCCCGCCCTGTGGGCTACCTGCCTCTATCGGGGGCGCAGTGCTCCGAACGCTTAAACGTTAAATCGGAAATGCATTACGTCGCCGTCCTGCACCGTATATTCCTTGCCTTCTACCCGCAATTTCCCCTGTTCCTTAGCTGCGGTTTCTGAGCCCAGTCTATCGTAATCTTCAAAGGCAATTACCTCGGCACGAATAAAGCCTTTTTCAAAATCGGAGTGAATTACACCGGCCGCTTGCGGAGCAGACATGCCCTTGCGAATGGTCCAAGCGCGCACTTCTTTTTCTCCGGCGGTAAAATAGGTTTGCAATTCGAGCAAGTGGTAGGCCTCTCGAATCAATTGGGCTACACCCGGCTCCTTTAAGCCTAAGTCTTCCAAAAACATTTGCCGTTCCTCGGGGTCATCCAAGCCGGCAATTTCTGCTTCAATACCTACGGCAATAACCAAAATGGAGGCACCTTCACCGGCTACGGCAGTTTTTACCGCTTCGCTGTGGGTGTTTCCAGTGGTGGCGCTTGCTTCGTCTACATTGCACACATACAGCACCGGTTTGGCGGTGAGCAAAAACAACTCCTTTAAAAAAACCGATTGCTCTTCGCTAACTTCCAGGCTGCGGGCAGATTTACCTTGGCTTAAATGGTCTTTTAAACTGAGGTACAGTTCGTGTTTCTTTTTGGCATCCTTATCGCTGCCAATTTTTGCCATTTTTTCGACCCTGGAGATTTGTTTTTCAACCGTTTCTAAATCTTTAAGCTGCAATTCGGTATCAATAATCTCTTTGTCGCGCACGGGGTTAACTGATCCGTCTACATGGGTTACGTTGTCATCGTCAAAACAGCGAAGCACATGCAAAATGGCGTCGCATTCGCGGATATTGCCTAGAAATTTGTTTCCCAAACCTTCGCCTTCCGAAGCGCCTTTTACCAAACCGGCAATATCTACTATTTCTACCGTGGCAGGCACCAACTGTTGGGGTTTTACCAAATCGGCCAAACGTTGAAGTCTGGGGTCAGGAACCTGAATGGTACCCACATTGGGTTCAATGGTGCAAAATGGAAAATTGGCGGCCTGCGCCTTGGCGTTGCTTAAGCAATTGAAGAGGGTAGATTTGCCCACATTTGGGAGTCCCACTATTCCACATTTTAGCGCCATATCGTTTGGTTTGTTTTAGAGATTAAATGCCCTATTAAGCCGGCAAATATAGAACATCGCAGGGGTTATTAAAGGGGGCTATAATTTTGGAAAGTCCTAAGGAGCTTATTTTTTTGGGAACTTCATGCGGTAATCGGCATGGACTTGTCCTTTGCTTATGCGTTCCAATTTGCTCTTGAGCATTTTTTTACGCAATGGACCCAAGTGGTCGGTAAACAGGATGCCCTCCAAATGGTCGTATTCATGTTGAATAATCCGTGCCGCCATGCCCTCAAACCAAGCTTCTTGGGGCTCAAACTTTTCGTTGTCCCAAGCCAACAAAACTCGGGGTTTGCGTTGCACGTCTTCGCGTATGCCGGGAATGCTTAAGCAGCCTTCGTTAAAGGCCCATTCTTTGCCTTCTTCTTCCAAAATTTCCGGGTTAATAAACACATGTTTAAAGTGTTCCATTTCCGGGTCTTCGTCTGCGAAGCTGCTGCCGTCCACAACAAAAAGCCTTATGGATGCACCCACTTGGGGAGCCGCAAGTCCTACACCGCTGGCTTGATACATAGTATCCCACATATTTTGGATGAACTCCGACAAATTGGGGTGCTCGGGTTCAATTTCTCGGGTAGGTCGGCGCAAGCTTAAATCGCCATAGGCCACAATGGGTAAAATCATAGAGCGGTGGTTTGGTTTTGCAGAAATCGTTGCAAAATATGGACAGCAGAAACTTTGTCAATAAGCCCTTTTTCTCTTCGTTTTTTGGGGCTGGTTCCAGCTTGGATAAGTGTGTTCAGGGCTTGTTTGGAGCTGAAGGCTTCATCTTCCAAAAAAATGGGCAAATTGGGAAAGGCCGATTGTATTTTTTTTTGGGTATCTAAAACCAAGGCAGTGGCGTCGGTGGCTTCGCCTTGGTGGTTCAGAGGAAAACCTAATACCAAGCCTTTAACTTTTTCTTGTTCGAGGTAATTTTGGAGCCAGGGAAGGACCTTGGGGGTTTCCAAAGTGGTGAGTGCTTGGGCAAACATACCTAAAGGATCGGTTACGGCTACACCGGTTCGTTTGCTTCCCATGTCAAAGGCCAGATACCTCATGGTGCAAAAATACAAAAAGGGAGTGTTGAAGCCTAGTAGATTAGCTTTGTTGGACTGTTTTGGTACAAAAATTGCCTTAAAGTAAGAGAGGGGTTTGCGTGTGGGCGGGGCCCGGATGGAGGAGCATAGCTGACTGCAGGCGCACCGTGCTGCGGCACCGAGCGAGGAGGCCCCCGTTAATTAACGGGGGACCCCGGAGCCGGTAGCCGCAGCCGGTGGGCCAAAGGCACTATGCCCGAGAGCCGGAAAGCCCCCCAAAAAAGCCTAATAAGTTTCGTACAGCAATTGAAACAGGGCTTCGAGTTCTCTTCGGGCTTGAGCCGATTCGGTGTCGAAATGGTTGATTATGGCGGCCAAGGCATATTGTTTGCCTGATTTTGCGGTGAGGTATCCGGCGTAGGCGCGCACACGTTCCATGGAGCCGCTCTTGGCGCGTAAGTTGCCTTTGAGCCCATCGCTGTTGAAACTGCTTAGGGTGCCACGGCTTCCGGCTAATGGAAGGCTTTCGTAATAACGCTCAAACCAGGGCTTTTGGGACATGTGGCATAAAAATCGGGTTAAAAAATCGGGGCTTAGTCCGTTGAGTCGGCTGAGTCCGGAGCCGTCAACCGGGTAAATGCCTCCCGTGTGTGGCATTTGCTGCGCAATCCATTGCAAAAGCCCCTCCAAACCGCTTTTTCCTCCTCTTTCCTTGGCGTTTTTGGGGCTTAATGCCCAGAGCAGTTGTTCCGCAAAAAGGTTGTTGCTAAAGGTGTTGGTTACCGTTACCAGCTCATACAGAGGAGGGGATTTCCAGGTGCCCAGCAAGCGTGCTTTTTCGCGGTATTGGACTTCGGAAGGAAGTATGTTGTAAAAGCCACAGCTTATCCCTTTGTTTTGTAGGCCTAATTGCAGCTGATATAGGGCAAATAGGGGAGGGTTGGGGACGGAAGCCCGCACCACAAAATCGTTTTTGTTGGGTGGAATGCTTCCTCTAACTATTCGATTTTCTTGGTTTTGTGCACCAAATACCCAGGCCTCATCTCCCGAACCCGGAGGTCCTGCGGTGACCAAAGACTCAAAACGGCAATCGGGTACTTTGGGATACACGGACAAAAGTTTGGCCGGACTTCCGGGGGCATAGGATTGAAAGTGCAGGTCGGTACGGTTGTCGGCGAAACAAAGACCGGAATTTGGGCATCCAAAATAATTGCCTAGGTCGGCCCAAACCCAAGTGTCCGGATTGCCTTGGGTGGAGAAGTTTCCAAGGTCTGCGTAGATGGCTTCCAGTCGGGACACCTTGTTTTGAAGTAGCCAGGCATGTATTTCCCGTAGTATTTTATCGGGGTTGGTTTGTCCAAACCAGGTTGATCCGAGGCTGGGGTCTCCGGCGGCTTCAATCACCAAAGAGGGCTGGGCTCCGGCCTCTCCGGGCAGCAACCAAAATTGAGTTTCGAAGCGGAAATCGGGGCCCAAAACATCCATTGCTGCGGCCGTAGTGATGAGTTTTTGCACGGAGGCGGGTGTGTAGTAGGCTTCTGAGCGCCATTCGACTACCCTTTCTTCGCTTTGAACATGTCTGAGCGAAAGTCCAAAAGATGCACCGGCCATTCCCTCTCGTTGAGCGAATTTTTTTAAGTACATTGTAAGCTCATCGGCAGACTGTGCCTGCGCAAGAATAGGAGTACACAGCCACATGGCAATGAAAAATCTCAATAGCATCTTTAGTCGGTTTGGTCAGGCAAAAATGGTCAACAATTGTCAAAAGGCAGTTTTAATTGTTGTTTTTGTTTGGCCCTGCCTCGGTTTTCTTTGGGGGCAAGTACCTCCATTTGAGTTGGACACGGTGTTGCATGCGCACCGAAAAAGGGGGGCCACAGAGGTAGAGCAATGGATAGGTTTGCCCGGTGGAGTGCAAGCTTTGTCGGCAGATAATAAGGGCCGCATGGTAGTTTGGGATTGGCCCTCTTTGGAGCAGAACCAATGGCTGGAGGAACACCAAACGGGAATCAACGCTTTGGTTGTTGCTCCGGGTGGAGCGAGTATATTTTCTGCCGATGGATCGGGACGCATTCGAGAGTTTAGGTATCCGGGCATGCTTTTGCTCAAAGCCTTTATTGCCTCCTTTGATGTGGTTTGCTATGTGAATTTTAATCCCAAACATGCCAGTTTGCTCATTGCCGGATACCACAGCAATTTGAGGGAAACTTCGGATGGTTTGGTTCGGGTGGGTAATCCCGACCGCATGCGGGATATCCGTCGATTGGCGGCCTCCAAGTTTTATCCCAACGGGTACAGCTACGGAATAACGGATGCTTGGCTGGATGCCACAAAGCAAGAGGTGTGGTATGCCGATGGTTTTCAAATTTTTGTTCGGTCTTTGCCGGAAGGGAAATTGCTTCGAACCTACCTTTCTCCAACCGTTAGCAACAACCTCTTGGTCAGTGGAAATCAATTGTATGTTTGGGCTTCGGGGACGGTGCATCGCTGGCCCATAGATGCTCCGGGAGAGATGCCGGCGGCTTCACGTTTGTTGTATCCTACCGAGCTTGGCTATTGCCGATTGTTTAAGGCGCCCGGCAAGCCTTGGTTAATAACCGGAGATGTTCAAGGAAAAGTATATGTGCTTCATGCAGATGATTTACGGGTTTTGGCCGAATGGAAAGCCCATGAAGGTGGGGTGCGATCTTTATGGATGCCGGCAGATGAGCAAGCTTTGGTAACTACAGGTTTGGATGGATTAATAAAAATTTGGCGACCCAAAGAGGAGCTTTTGGTTCTGGAGGACAGTACGGTGGGGGAAGAAAAGGAAAACCAGGTGGTTTTGTTGCCTAAAGGCCTGGTGGAGCAGCGGCCGTGGCCGGCAATGGATGTGCCGGAGGGTACTTTTAACCTGAATTTGAGAGATGCCCAACAGGTGGACGGAGATAGTGTTTCGGTGTATTTGAACGACACCTTATGGATGGGGGATGTGGCCATAACAGGGCAAGGGATTTCTGCGGAATTGACCTTAAAAAAAGGCACCTACCGATTGGGGTTGGTGCCTTTGAATGAAGGTGAGGTTGCGCCGAATACGGCGGTTTTGTTGTTGACAGGTCCAAAGGAATTCAGGTCACGCCAGGTGATGCGGTCCAGCCCCGGTGAGGTGCTGGTTTGGGAACTTAGGGTGGAGTGACCTTAGAGCTTTAGGCTTCTACCTTAATGGTGTCTAGCGGATTGCCTTCGGTATCTACCCAGTTGTACATGCCCCAGAAAGTACGGTTGAGTTTTTCGCCTTTGTGGTTCTTTTTAATTCCTGTAAGTTCTCCTTTTCTTTTGTAGTTGCTGAGAACCACAGCCAAATATTTCTCGAATTTTTCGTCGTCCTTGACCAATTTTGGGTATTTTTTGCTTATGATTTCGCTGAGTTCCCGGCTGTCCATGAAGCGTTTTTGTTTGCCAAGCAAGTTAACTACGGCATAAATGAGGCTTCCTTTTCTCTTTTTGGAAAGCTTTCTCCGAGGAACTTTTGCAGCCGGCTTTTTGGGGGCAGCTACTGCGGTGGCTGCACTTTCGGAGGCCGCAATTGTAGGTTCTGTTTGGGGAGTAGGGGAATTGTCTAAGCCTTGCAAAACACTTTTTAGTGCGCTTAACTCTTGCTCGCGCTTTTCAATTTCTTTGCTTAACAGGGCTTTAAAAACTGAAGAATCGTTCATGAATCATAATTTGTGGCAAAGCAACAACAAAAATTTATAAAATGAAATAGAAAGAATCTACGAATGTCTATTTTTAAAATAAATAACAGAACAACCTCGGATTAAAATACAGGTGAAAAGGTTCCTTTTTATACTACGGCTGCTGCTTTTTGGATTTCTAATTACTTTTTTAGAGCCCATTAGTTATTTTATGCATTTGGCACAGGGAAACCTTGAGCTCATGGTATCTTCCAAACCGTTTGCTGAGGTTCCCTTGGCTTATAAAAAGCAGTTGTCTCAAGTACCGGGTGCACTGAGTTTTGCTAAGGATAGCTTAGGGCTTGATCCCGGAAGAGCGTACAGTACCTATTTGCACCACGAAAGTCCTTTGTTGTATGTGGTGAGCGGTTCTAAGGCCTTTTCTCTCCAAAGGCTGGAATGGCACTATCCGATTTTAGGAAGTTTGGGGTATAAAGGTTTTTTTTATCTCTCTGAGGCCGAAAGGGAGGCCGGTATATGGCGAAAGAGGGGCTATTCTGTTGCTGTTCGACCCGTAAATGCATGGTCTACCTTGGGTTTCTTGCCGGACCCGGTCACTACCTATATGCTTAACCAAAGGCCCGGAGTTTTATACGAAATCCTGTTTCATGAAATCACCCATCAGCATGTTTATGTCCCCGGAAACGATGCTTTTAATGAAAATTTAGCGCAGCATGTGGGGCAAGAAGCGGCAAAACGCTACTTAAATTTTTTGGGGGATTCAACCGCAATGAAGGCCTATCAAGCGCATTTGAATCGTCAAAATTTGCGGCAGGTTTTTATGGATTTTATGGTGCAAAAGACCATAGGCTTTTATGCCTTTTTAGCGGGAATTAGGCCTCATCGAACCGAAGCTGAAATGCTACGCAACATGTGGTTTGACTTTTGGTTTGTACAAGCCTCAGCCTATGAGGATCTGGGAGAAATGCAATGGCTTAAAGAGGCCGGTAAAGTCAATGCACGTCTTGTTGTTTACCAGCAGTACCATCAAGATGCTGGCAGGTTTAAAACAGACTTAAACCATACACATAGGGGTGATTTAAAGCGTCAAATTCAGTCCTTTATTGAAACTTACGGCAAGTGAGTTTAACTCTTGTTTCCTACTGCTTTCAATAGCAATGGCAGCAGCCATTGGTCTACCAACCAGGCCAAAGCCATTCCGCACCACATAAAGAGACAAAACTGAGCACTGGTTTGTAAAGAAGACCAGGCCAAAGGCAACAAGCCTATGCCAAGGGTTAGGCTGCTTAGGTACATGGCTCTGCTTTTTTGTAAGAGGGCACGTTTCCAAGCGCTTTTGGGGTAACCGTCTCTTTTTTGGGCTTTGTACGAAACCATAAGATGCAAAGAATCGTCGGAGGCCAAACCGGAAACCACCACCAAAGCTACCAGTAAGGCTAAGTTGAGGGGTAAGCCAAGCAATCCTGCAAGACCTGCCAATGCTGCCGGGGGTAATACATTACTGGACCAAGCCAAACTACCGTTTTTAAAGCCGAAAGCAACAACAAAAAGCAGCCAAAGGCCAACAAAACTCAAGGGCAAACTGTAGGTTAAACCTTTAATGAGGTCTGAAGCATGGCTTGGGCCATCAAAAAATAAGCCTTGTGGCATAGGTAGTTTGCCGCTGTTAAGGTCGTTTAATGCGGCGGTGCCTCGGGCCGGTCCCGGAGCTAACCAAAACCAATGGTGCTCATTTTTTAAAGGATGTCCCAATTGTTTTTCCAATCGCTCAAGGTAGCCTGGCACCAGCGTTTGTTCTTTCGGGCTTAGGGGACTTAATGTGCGGCTTCCCCAAGGGCTTTTCCCAAGTTGCTGTGAGGCAAGCCTTAGGGCATCTAGTGGACTCCAAAGCGGGCCCAAAGTAAAATGGCTTTGAAGTTCTCGTTCCATGGACTCCAAAGAACGTAAACAGCCTGAATCTTGTATGCAATCAGCATCAGGGGCTTGGGTAGAAAACAAGTAGGGAATGGTTCCTCCTATGCGTTGCTCAAACCACTGTTCTTCCTCCTTTAATGATTGGTTAGAATAGAGTTCTTTATGCCAGCTTAGATCGGTTTTAAGAAAAAAGAGTCCGATACTTAGGGTCGGTAAAAGGAGCAAAGGCCACCAGCCTACCCATTTTAGTGCAGGAGCCTGTCTTCGAAAGGTAGCTTTATTGGAAAAAAACTTAGGGGCTAAAAAAAAGCCGATACAAAGGGTTTGTAGGCCAAGGCCCAGGGCCGTCCAAAACCCAAAACTTTGAACCATAGGGACCGGCGCTGTTGTTAATGCTAAGAGGGCTATAATACTGCTTGCGCCGGATAGCCATAAGCCTCGTAAATCAGTGTGTCCGCTCTTTTTTTTAGCATTTAAAAGGTGCCAACATTGACTTATGCCCAAGGCCAATATTAAGGCTGGAGAAAGCGCCAAAAGCAAATGAATAGGCGGGCCAAAAACAGAAAGAAGTCCAAGCCAAGCGCAAAGGCCGGCAAGCAGAGCCAGCGCAATGTACCCCACCATGCGCAGCGGTCGAATAAACCTCCAACAAAAAATCAAAAGCAAGCCAAGGCCTATAAACGCTAGCCTAAGAGCGTCGGTTTTTAGCGCTTTAAAAAAATGATGTTGCCAAACACTTTTTCCTATGGCTTTTAAACCGGGCTCTATTTTTTTAAGGGCGACTAAAGCCTTATAAATGTGTTCGTGTTTTTCTTGAGAGAGTCCTTCTTGGGGTTTGGCCAAATACAACCAAGAGCTGTCCCTGTAATCAAATACACGGCGGTCCACCAAGAAGTGGCTTGCCACTTTGGGGGGAGGATACTTTTCATGGGGTTTCAGCGCACTTTTTTGAGCACTCAAAGGGCCAAGGCCCCATGGAAGTTTGAGGTTGCTCAGCGAAAAAACCGAGTCTGTGTGAGGTAATGCCTGCAGCATGGCTTCCAAATCGGACCTTTCTCCTTGGATATCTCTTTCCCGAATACCTAAAAGCAACCAGCCTTCGCTTAATCCTGAATGCGCTTGAACTCTATTTCCAAATACGTTTTTGGCAATATCGTAATCAAAGCTCAGCCAAAAGGCTCCTATGCCCCCTGATAAGAAGCAAACCATCATTAGCCAACCAAACCTTTGTTGCCAAGCCATGCCCAAAGGTCGTTATTTTGCTTGGCCTCAGCTTTATTTTTTGCGGCCTATATTTCTTGTTTTGCAAGGCATTTTCGTGGATTATCGGATATTTGTAAGATGTCTGTTGAGAATAAGCTCTTTCAGTCATGCATCATAAATTATTTTAATATTTAGGAAACATAACTCATGGGAATACTCGAAGGAAAATTTGCATTTGTAAGCGGGGCATCTCGAGGAATTGGCCGCGCCATTGCCTTAACTTTAGCCGAGGAGGGCGCTCACGTAGCCTTTACCTACCGCTCATCTAAGGATGCTGCCGAGGCTTTGCGTTTGGAATTGGAAAGCAAGGGTGTGCAAGCCTTATGTTTTGCTTGCGATGCGGCTTCTTTCTCTCAAACCGAAGAAGTAGTAGGTAAAATTTTGGAGGCATTTGGACGGCTGGATGTTGTGGTAAACAATGCGGGTATTACCCGCGACAACTTACTCATGCGCATGTCGGAAGAGAGCTTTGATGAGGTTATCCAGAATAATTTAAAGTCGGTTTTTAATGTTACTAAGGCGGTGCAACGCACCCTGCTTAAGCAACGGAGTGGTTCCATTATAAATATATCTTCTGTAGTAGGCAAAGGAGGGAATCCGGGACAGGCCAACTATGCCGCATCAAAAGCCGGTATGAACGGCTTTACTCAATCGGTTGCTAAAGAGCTTGGCTCCCGAAATATCCGTTGCAATGCCATAGCACCCGGCTTTATTGAAACCGAAATGACAGCCGAGCTGGATGCCGCCCAAAAAGAACAATGGTTGCAGCATATTCCTCTCAAACGAGGTGGAACACCGCATGATGTAGCTCGCTTGGTTGTGTTTTTGGCCTCCGATGACTCATCCTACATTACCGGTCAGGTGATTAATGTTTGTGGCGGTATGCAAATTTAAGCCCTAAACATGCAACTTAGTCTGGCATATCCTTGGTGGTTCGTTCCTGCTTGCCTTGCTCTTGGCTTGGTTTATGCCTGGCTAACCTATGGTTTTTCTTCGCCTTTCTCCAAGCCCAAGCGTTTAGGCCTTGGCTTACTCAGGACTTTGGCAGTTTCCTTACTCGCTTTTTTACTTCTGGAACCCGTTTTGAGGCGCCAGTTAGAGGTGGACGATAAACCACAATTTGTTGTTCTTAGTGATGTTTCTGCATCTATGGGGGCTCATCCTCAGGGGGATGCATATCGCGCCTGGCTTAACGACTCTCTTAGCCCTTGGTTAAACTCCATGGAAGAGACCTATCAAACCCATTGGCTTAGCTTTGACAGAGAAGTGCTGCCGGGAAAAAGTCCCGCCTCGCTGCAAGGCAATCAAACCAACCTTTCGGCTGCATTAGAAGCGGTTTCTCTGCGTTTTGCCAACCAATCTGTAGCGGCGGTGCTGCTCCTGTCGGATGGTATTGTGAACCAGGGAATGGACCCCACATTTAAAGCACTTGATTTTCCATTTCCTTTGTATACCATGCCTTTAGGAGATACCACACGCTTTGCAGATGCACGTGTAGTAGACATTAGGCACAACGAAATCGCATACCTTGGCAATACTTTTCCCGTGGAGGTGTTCTTAGAAGCCGATCGGCTTGCCGGAGAAACCCTCCAAATACGTTTGCTTAAGGCTGGAGCACTGGTGGAGGAAAGTTCATGGAAGGTGAATGGCACACGCGATGCCTTTCGTCTGGAATATACACCCGAAGCCAAAAATGTAGGCTTGCAAAGGTATTCGGTGGAAGTGAGCCTTAGCGATTCGGATAAGCTCCCGGCCAACAATACCGAAGATTTTGTGGTGGAGGTTATTGATAGCCGACAAAAAGTGCTTATCGTGGGCGCAGCACCACATCCTGATTTGGGTGCCTTGGCTCAGGCATTGGGGCAAAGTGCAGACCTTGAGGTAGAAACAAGCATGTTTGAGGAGGTAGATCCCACAGGACTGAAAAAGTACAGCTTGGTGATACTACACAACTTGCCTAATAAAAATCCGGGTTGGTTGAGTAAGCTCAAAGCATTGGGTATCCCCGCTTGGTTTATTCTAGGGAGCCAAACACAATTGGAGGCATTTAATTCCTTGGAAACCCTGCTTCGCATTACCGGAAGCAATGCCGAACCGGACTTGGTTACCGGCCTTATGACTCCAAATTTCCGAAGTTTTCAGCCGGAAGCGGACTGGGAGCCTGCCGACTGGCCTCCCTTGTTGAGTCCCTACGGAAATTATCAGGCACTCCCACCCACCGAAGTGTTTATGCAACGAAAAGTTGGGAGAGTCAACACCGGTCAACTGCTTTGGGGCTTTGCCTCCCTAAATGATTGGAAGCATGCTGTGTTGGCGGGTGAAGGTTTATGGCGTTGGCGCTTGCATTATTACAAAAATCACAACAGCTTTTCCGGTTTCGATGCAACACTCCGCAAAGCAGTCCAGTGGCTGGCCTTGCGTGAGGACAAAAGCCGTTTTCGTGTACGCACCAAAGCTAAGTTTGCCTCAGACCAAAATGTCCGTTTCTTTGCAGAGGTATATGACGAGGCATTGGAGCCTTTGCCCAACCAGCAACTGGCCTTGGAGTTAACCCATGAGTCAGGTGCCAATTACAGTTTCTATTTTAATGCCTCAGCACAAGGGTACAGCTTAGATGCAGGATTGCTTCCTCAAGGGATTTACCAGTGGAAGGCCATCTGGGAAGGCCAAGCCGAGGTCAAGCCTAGGACGGGTAGCATTCAGGTAATCTCGTCTAAACAAGAAATCTCCGACCTCCGAACACGTCTTCATGTGCTCCAAACTCTTAGCCAATCCACCGGAGGAAAAATGTTGGCCTTTGGCGATACCAAAGGCTTGGAAAAGCTGCTGTCAGAAACCCCTACCTCTGCTACGGTAATACGAAAAGAACTGCAATTGGACCCCTTGCTTGATGCCTTGTGGTGGCTTTTGCTTATTGCCGGTTTGTTGCTTGCCGAATGGGTGCTGCGTAAGTACTTCGGTCGCATTTAACCCACTGCCTAATGGGCATGATTCTTTCCCCAATTCCGATTGGGCCAATTCCTTTTAAGCTACTGCATTCATTACCTTTGCCCAAATTTTGACCAATTATGTCTTCTGATATTCGCGTTCGATTTGCCCCAAGCCCTACAGGTCCACTCCATATTGGCGGTGTCCGTACTGCATTGTACAACTATTTGTTTGCTAAAAAGCATGGGGGAACCTTTGTGTTACGCATTGAGGATACCGACCAAACCCGCTACGTGCCGGGAGCCGAAGCTTACATTATGGAAGCTTTACGTTGGATTGGCATGGAATGGGACGAAGGCCCCGAGAAAGGAGGACCTTACGGCCCTTATCGGCAGTCGGAACGCAAAGAAATATATGCTCAGTTTGCCCAAAAAATGATTGACGAAGGTACCGCTTACTATGCCTTCGATTCTGCTGAGGAATTGGAAGACATGCGAAACCGCATGAAAAAAGGAGGAAATCCCACTTGGCAATACAATCATATTACCCGGGTACACATGAAAAACTCCTTTACCTTGCCTGCCGACGAGGTGCAAAGAAGACTTCAGGCAGGGGACCCTTACGTGATCCGACTTAATGTCCCACGCAACCAAGAAATTAGGGTAGAAGACATCGTGCGCGGGGTGGTAGTTGTAAAATCGGACCATGTAGACGATAAAGTGCTGTTCAAAAGCGACGGTATGCCTACCTATCACTTGGCAAATGTAGTAGACGACTACTCCATGAAAATCACACACGTTATACGCGGTGAAGAGTGGTTGCCTTCGGCTCCTTTGCATGTGTTACTCTACAAAGCGTTGGGCTGGGAAAAGGCCATGCCCCGTTTTGCGCATTTGCCGCTGATTCTCAAACCTGAAGGAAACGGAAAACTTTCCAAACGCGACGGCGATCGCCTCGGCTTTCCGGTTTTCCCTATTGAATGGAAAGGCCAAGACGGCGAAACCGCTTCCGGTTACCGCGAAAATGGCTGGTTTCCCCAAGCAGTGGTTAACCTCATGGCGCTTTTAGGCTGGCATCCTTCCGACAATACCGAGGTGTTTTCTATGGAGGAGCTTATACAAGCCTTTGCTTTGGAGCGCGTTTCTAAAGCCGGAGCCAAGTTTGATTTAGAAAAGGCCCGCTGGTTCAACCAGTATTACCTGCGTCAAACATCCCCTGCAATTTTGGCTGATATGCTTGCCAACGAAGTAGATACCTCTAAAGGACGAAGCTACCTCGAAAAGGCCATAGCCCTAGTTCAAGACCGACCCACTTTTGTTCCTGAGCTTAAAGAGGACCTTAGGTACCTGCTCTCTGCTCCCCAAAGCCTCGATGAGCAAATTCTTGCCAAAAAGTGGAAAAGCGACAGCCAAGAAAAGGTAGAAGCCATTATTCAGCTCCTTAACGAAACCGATTGGCAAAGCCCGGATGCCCTCAAGCAAGCCACCAAGGACTTCCTTGAGGCCAAAGGCTGGGGCTTCGGATCAGTTATGCCGCTCGTGCGCTTACTCCTCACCGGCAGCATGGCCGGCCCCGACCTGTTTGATATGATGGACCTTTTTGGCAAACAAGAAACCATAAATCGACTGGAACAAGGTCTTGGAATGGTAAAAGCAAAAAAATGAACTGTTCCATTGAGCTGAACGGAATGCGGTTTTATGCCTACCATGGGGTGTATGACTCTGAACAACACATTGGGCAGTGGTTTTTGGTCGATTTGCGCTTGGTCTGGTCCGCAAGCCCCGATGACTTAGCCTCCGATCGGCTTGAAAAAACCCTCAATTATGAAATTGCTCGTGAAATTATTGCCCGGCAAATGGAGCAAAAATCTCGATTGCTGGAGCATGTGGCGTGGCGCATTCAGAAGGCCTTGAACCAATCTTACCCTCAAATTTCTGCAGGTCAAATCCGCATTTCAAAACAACATCCCCCTTTCGATAGTTACCTAAAGGACGTAACTGTTCAGCTAGATTTTTAATTGCGTGGAGTTTAAACCTACACATGGAGCAAAAATTTGTGCCAGATGCAAGCAACGATTCGTATGCGACGAGTCGGTCGGTTGTTGGTGTGAATCGGTACAGGTGCCCCGCGAAGCCCTCTCCATCCTCCGCAAAAAGTATGTCGATTGCCTCTGTAAATCTTGTTTGCAATCCTTTAACCTTCGATCCAATTGATTTTTTGGGCGGCTAATCCGTCTCCGGCTCCAAATCCTCGGTTGCCTGCCTGCTTTGGCTAAGCGGTGCGTGGGCTCGCTACCACTCCGCCTCCGCCCGCCAAGCCAAAGCGGCAGCCATCCTCCGGGTTTTTCACCTCCACCGGGCCGCTTATGCTCCAAAGTGAACTACACAAAACACAAATGCCGGATATTAGCCGCTGGTTTCTTTCCTTTCCGCTTCCACAACCCTATCTATAGCCTCTAAAATCAAGCCGCATATCTTTTTAATTTCTTTTTCGGTCATGATTAAAGGAGGGGCAATGCGCAAACTTTTCGCATTAAATAAAAACCAATCGCTTACCACACCAAGCTTTAAACACTGCTCAATCACCTTAAAATTGAAGGCCTCCCGCTCAAATTCCAGAGATAAAAGCAAACCCCTGCCAAACACTCCTTGAATTTTTGAATGGTTTAGGTAATGCCTAAAAGCAGCTTCCTTTGCAACGGCTTGTTCTCCCAGGCCCTCCTTGGCAATGAATTTTAACCCGGCCAAACCTGCTGCACAGCTTAAAGGGTGACCGCCAAAGGTGGTTAAATGCCCCAAAATAGGAGCGTGGCTAAAATGCCGCATCAATTGGGGCGAAGAAATCAAGGCGCCTATAGGCATTCCTCCTCCCAAAGCTTTAGCGCTGAGTACCATGTCCGGAACAAAACCCAAAGTGCTTGTCGAAAACATAGGACCGGTGCGGCCTAGCCCCGTTTGGATTTCATCCAAAACCAACAGAGTGCCCGTTTCTCGGCAGCGCGCGCAAAGGGCGTTTAAAAACTCTTGCGAAACGGGGCGGGTGCCTGCTTCAGCCCTTACTGTTTCAAAGAATACGGCAGCCGTTGACTGGTCTATTTGCTGCAAACTTTCTTTTTGTTCGTAATGTAAGGTAGTGATCCCCGGAAGCAAAGGCCGGTAGGCTCCTCTAAAGTATTCGCTTCCCATAAGGCTAAGGGCACCTTGAGACGACCCATGGTAGGCCTCATGAAAGGCTGCAATTTTGGGTCTCCCCGTGGCTCTTTTGGCCAATTTCATAGCCGCTTCCGTAGCCTCAGTTCCCGAGTTAACAAAATAAACACAGTCTAAGGGGGGCGGTAAAAACTCAGAAAGCTTTTTAGCAAAAAGTACCTGAGGGCCTTGTACCATTTCCCCGTAAACCATAACATGCGAGAATTTTCGCAATTGCTTTTTTATGGCTTGCTGTATTATCGGGTGTGCATGCCCCAAGCTACATACCGAAATACCCCCAATTAAATCGTAAAGCCATCGGCCCTGTACATCTTTCAACCGCACTCCCCGCGCAGCTACCACTTCTAGTCCCATGGGCGCAGGACTGGTTTGTGCCAAATGCCTTAAGAAATCTCCGCGATGTGAATACATAGTGCAAAGGTGCGTATTCTAACAATTCCCCAATTCTTAAACAATTTTGGTGTTGCAAGGTTCTTGTCTCTGTGTATGGAACATTCTAATCAACAGGAAGATGCCTTTTTCCTGCCGCTTTTTCCTCTTCATGTGGTGGTTTTTCCGGGAGAGGTGTTCAATCTTCACATTTTTGAGCAACGCTACAAGCAACTGGTGCATTATGTGAAAGAGGGCAATGGCTTGTTTGGAGTCCTACCTGTGTTGTCTAAGCGTCCATCTGAATTTTTAACCATTGTGAAACTGAATTCCATATACCGTACGTATCCGGACGGTGCTATGGATATTCGCACACAGGGGATGCAAGTGGTGCGTTTACTAAGCTTTGACCAAAAGACAGATACCTTTATTTTCCCCACCGGAGTGGTTACGGCCAAGCATGATTTGCACTTGGGTTTAGAGCAGTCCACCGCAGTTCCGGAAGTCTGGCAACGGTTCCGAGCGTCCTTGTTTGAGCTGAGTCATCATTTAGGAGTAACGCGAAACTTCATACCTTCGGAAAACCATTTTGCGGTTTTTAAGGTGGTTCACTATTTAGGCTTTTCGCCGGAACAAGAGTACGAATTGCTTTTTTGCAGCAATGAAACAGAGCGTATGCTTTTGGTTATGAAAATGTTGCAAAAGGTGCTCCCCGATGTCAAGCACAAAGAAGAAATGCGCCACCGAATTTCCCTAAATGGTCATTTTAAAGAGTTAAAATCACCGGAATTTTAATTAAGAACATGACTTCATTGGTTTCATTTTCTACCCTTAGTCTTTTAGGTCTTTTGGGTGCCTCTTCTATCCATGCCCTGGATACCTTGGCTGTAGATTTGCATATGAATCAAACGCCCGACGACCGTGTTCGGGTGGTATGGCACCTACCCAATTCCATGCAAGGCCAGCAAAGATTTAGAATGCCGGCTGTGGTTCCCGGAACTTACAGCGTGTATAATTTTGGCCGCTTTGTTAAAGACCTTCGTGCTTATCGGGGAGCCAAACCCGAGACCCCGGAACAGGAAGATCAGAATACTTGGCTCTTAAAAGATTCAGAAAGCATCGACTCATTGGTATACTGGGTAGACGATACTTTTGACGATACCAATTACCAAAATTGGGTTTTTGAGCCTGCAGGAACCAATTTCGAAGAAGGGAAAAATTTCTTACTGAATTTCCATGGGCTGGTCGGCTATGTCGAAGGGTTTCAACACCAAATGCCCTACGTGGTAGATTGCCGAGTACCCACAGATTTCAGGGTGGCTACCGGTCTCGAAATTATAGACAATACCCCCGGCCGGGTGCGGCTTTCCGCCCAAAACTACCATCAACTGGTAGATGGACCCGCTATGTTTTGCAAACCCGATATGGTAACCAAAAGCTTGGGAAGCGCAGAAGTTACCGTAGCCGTTTACAATCCATCCGGAAGAATTAGTGCCGAGAAAATTATGGGCGTGGTTTCTCCTGTTATGGAAGCTATATATAGCTATTTGGGTGACAGCCTGCCCGTGGATAAGTATGCCTTTATCTTTTATCTGGTCGATCAAATGAGGTCTCCCGGTGCCGGTGCTTTAGAGCATGGAAACTCTTCGGTGTATTACTTGCCGGTGCTCACAGAGTCCATGCTTCTAAACATGGTTCGAGACGTGGCGGCCCATGAGTTTTTTCATATCGTTACGCCCTTGAACCTGCATTCCGAAGACATTCATTATTTCGATTACCACGCCCCTACCATGAGTAAGCATTTGTGGCTTTACGAAGGGGGAACGGAATACTCCAGTGGATTAGTTCAAGTGCGGCATGGCCTTATGGATGGAACCGCATTTCTGGATTGGCTAACGGAAAAGGTAGTTGGAGCTGCTGCCTACACCGACAAACTTGCGTTTACAGAACTTTCTGAGGGCTGTTTGGACGAGCACAAAGAGGAGTACGGAAACGTGTATCAAAAAGGAGCCTTAATTAATGCCTGTTTGGATTTGGTGCTTAGGCACAAAGGAGGCAATGTACAGTTTGGATATCCTGACCTTATTGAGCAAATGTCCAAAATGTATGGACCAAACCGGCCCTTCCCTGACGATTCCTTGTTCATCTTGATTCGATCCCTAGGCCACGAACATGCTGCGGATTTTTTGGAAAGGCATGTGGCGGGACCTGCGCCTTTGCCCTTAAAAGAAATTTTTGACTGGGTTGGCGTAGATTTTAGAAACCGAGATACATTAATGGTGCGCGACTTAGGTTTTGATATAAAGCGGCTCCTGTACGATGGCTCTGCGCAAGCCTATTATGTGAGCAGCAGCAGCGATGTTACCGAATTGGGAAAAAAGCTTGGCATAAAAGAGGGTACCTATATTCTCGAAGTTGGAGGTATTTCCCTGAAAAACAAAGAAGATTTAGCGAAGCTGAAAAAGGAGCGCCTCGCTTTTGCCTTAGACAAACCTTTGGATATTCGGCTGGGCAAACAAAAGAAGTCCGGTATGAAATCCAAGCAAAAGACCTTGAAACCCGGAGCAGTCGCTTGGGTTTCCGGTATTGAATTTGTGCGCCGGAGCAACCCAACCCAAGCTCAGGAAACCCTTTGGAAAGCATGGCTAAACCTTTAAAAACCCTTCGCTTTTTAGGCGAAAAAGTAGCGGAGTTTCACACGGCCTTCCTCATTGGCAATAAAAGCAATCCCGACTTGCTTTCTTTGCAGGAGGCTACCTTGAGGTACACCCTAATGAGGGAAGAAAACGAGGAATACCTTGAGGCTTGCCGAAAAGAAGACTTAGAAGGGATTGCAGATGCACTGGGCGATCAACTTTATGTTTTGCTGGGAACGGCCCTAAGGCACGGCCTTATGGAGCGTTTGGATTCCATCTTTTTGGAAATTCATCGCTCCAATATGTCCAAACTGGATGCTCAGGGTCGGCCCATTTTTAGAGAGGATGGGAAAGTTCTGAAAAGCAAAGAGTGGTCTCCTCCTAATTTAGCACCTTTTCTCAAAGAGGCCGGGGATGAGGAGTCTAGTCATGGATGAGCCCGGTCTGAAAGATTGGTTAGAGGTCAAGTTTAAGCAATTTGCCTCTCCCGACTTTATAGCTACCGACCCTATTTCTATTCCGCATCAGTTTAAGGCCAAAGAGGACCGAGAAATAGCAGGCTTTTTGACCGCAACGTTGAGCTGGGGCCAACGCCCGACGATTTTAAAAAATGCCCAACTGTTGTTGGATTGGATGGATAATGCTCCACACGATTTTATCCTACACCATACTCAGGCAGATTTGAAGCCATTTTCCTCCTTTGTTCATAGGACCTTTAATGGCACCGATTGCTTGTTTTTCCTTAGCTGTTTACGGCAGCTTTACACAAGGTATGGATGCTTGGAACAGGTTTTTTTACAAGCCCAAGAGGGCGAAGAAGAGGATTTGGGACCGGTATGGTTTAGGTTTAGAAGGCTGTTTTGCGGTGAGCGGGAGCCGGGGCGCACCGGAAAGCATTTGCCAAATCCCTTAAAGGGGGCTGCTGCCAAACGTTGGAACATGTGGTTGCGCTGGATGGTTCGTCCGGCCATCGAAGGTGTTGACTTTGGAATTTGGAAAAAGGTTAGCCCGGCTTGCTTACATCTTCCCTTAGACTTGCACTCGGGCAAAACAGCTCGAACCTTGGGTTTGCTGCATCGAAAACAAGACGATTGGAAGGCTGTTCGTGAACTAACCTTGACCTTAAGGCATTTTGACCCTGCCGACCCTTGCAAATATGACTACGCTTTATACGGAGCAGGGGTTTTTGAACGTTTCTAATAGGGGTTGTTAAGTGCTGCTTGTTGAAAATAACCATTAGCAAAGCGTTGAAGCCTGATAAATGCCCTTACTTTTGATAGGAATACCCTGTCCCCCTTATGGCGGCCAAAGAGAAGAAAAGAAAGCAAACTCCCCAGAACGTTTTTCGGGATGCTCCCGAAGAAGAAGCGAAGCCAAAAGCCAAGGCTCCACGCTCAAAAGGTAGCGCCCTAAAATTGCGTCGCCCGACTTTTCTTAAAAGGTTTTGGTCAAACAGTTCCAATCGAAAGCTTAGCGGCCTTGCACTACTCGTTTTCTCTGCTTTTTTGTTTACTGCCTGCTTTGAATACCTAAGGCATTGGAAGTTTGACCAGTCGGTACTTCATCATGGTGCAGATATGGCCGAACCGCCCAGAAACAGCTTGGGTTTTTTTGGAGCTTGGCTGGCCCACCAGTGTATGTTTTACGGTTTTGGTTGGTCCTTTTTCTTGATATTCCCCCCCTTATGGCGCACAGCCCTTAGGTGGTTTACTCAAAGACCTTTGGCTTGGTTTTCTTTGCCCTCCAGCCGGTTTGTTTTTGGTATGGTTTGGCTATCGGCAGTTTTGGGACTTTTGGTGCCCGGTTTGCAAAATGGTTTAGCTGCAGGGGCTTTGGGATTAAAAATCACTCACTTTTTCTCTTTGTATGTGGGTAGCTTAGGTACCGGCCTTTTGCTCTTGGCCTCTGCTCTGGCCTATGTGGTTTTGTACGAACCTATAGTGGCTCGATGGCTCTGGAGGTCGGCTCAAAAAGTGGGAGAAGAGATACCTGATGAAGAAGAAAGTGCTCCTCCGCCCGAAGTATATACCCACCGAAGTGCCATTCCCGAGGATTCCACCGAAGATGAGGCACATTCAGCAGAAGATATCGAAGTGTCCGAGGACGATTTGCTGGTAAGGGATGTGGCTCCTAAGGAAGAAGCTGTGGCGGAATCTCCTACTGCTGAGGGAGAAGGGGATGAAGAGCCTCAGGAGGAGGCGTTTAGCCCTCAGGAGGGAGATACGGTTTCTTTTGAAGTACCTAAAGCCCCTCCAAAAGCTCCAAAACCTGATCCCGAAGAGGACTTAACCATGGAAGTGGAAGTTGCAGAGGCCCAAGACGAAGTGGCAGATCTGAGCGTGGAAGGAAATCCTAGACAAGGGTTAGATACAAGCTATGATCCCACCTTAGATTTGAGTGGTTTTAAATTTCCACCGCTTGATTTGTTGGTAGACCATGGAAATTCGGAGCTAAAAGTGGATCAGGAAGAGCTCGAAGCCAATAAAAACCGAATTGTAGAAACGCTGCGCAACTACGGGGTAGAAATTGCGAAAATTAAAGCTACTATTGGGCCTACGGTTACCCTATACGAAATAGTGCCGGCTCCGGGGGTGCGCATTTCAAAAATCAAAAACCTGGAAGACGATATTGCCCTGAGTTTGGCAGCTCATGGCATTCGAATTATTGCTCCTATTCCCGGAAAAGGAACCATTGGCATTGAGGTGCCCAATTCTAACCGCGCTGTGGTGGGGATGCGCAAGGTTATGCAAAGCGAAAAATTTGCCCAAACCCGATTCGATTTACCCATTGCTTTGGGTCGTACCATTTCCAACGAGGTTTATGTAGCCGATTTGGCAAAAATGCCCCACCTGTTGGTTGCCGGTGCTACCGGCCAAGGTAAGTCGGTTGGAATTAATGCACTGCTTGTTTCCCTCTTGTACAAACGTCATCCTTCGGAGCTTAAGTTTGTGATGGTAGATCCTAAAAAGGTGGAACTTACCCTGTATGGCATTATTGAAAAGCACTACTTAGCAAAATTGCCCGACGAGGAAGAGCCCATTATTACGGACACCAAAAAAGTAATTCACACCTTGAATTCCTTGTGTATTGAGATGGACAACCGCTACGAGCTGCTTAAGACAGCCAAAGTCCGGAACCTAAAGGAATACAACAGTAAGTTTAAGTCCAGAAAATTGAACCCCGAGGAGGGGCATCGCTTTTTGCCCTATATCGTTTTGGTTATAGACGAATTTGCCGATTTGATTATGACGGCAGGAAAGGAAGTGGAAATGCCCATTGCCCGAATTGCGCAGTTGGCAAGGGCCGTGGGAATTCACCTTATTATTGCTACCCAGCGGCCTTCGGTAAACATTATTACCGGAACCATTAAGGCAAACTTCCCGGCTCGTTTGGCATTTAGGGTTTCTTCTAAGGTAGATTCGCGTACCATTTTGGATGCCGGAGGGGCAGAACAGCTGATTGGGCAAGGAGATATGTTGCTTTCTTTGGGTAGCGACTTGGTACGTTTGCAATGTCCTTTTGTAGATACCCCTGAGGTTGAAGATATTGTCCGTTTTATTGGGGAGCAACGAGGCTACCCGGAGGCCTTCTTATTGCCGGAATATGAAGGCGATGAAGAAAGTGCCAAGGGAGGCTTAGACCCATCGGAGAAAGATAGCTTGTTTAACGAGGCTGCTACCATTATTGTGCAGAGCCAACAGGGAAGTGCCTCCTTACTGCAGCGCAAGTTAAACATTGGATATAATCGGGCGGGAAGGCTCATTGACCAAATGGAAGCTGTAGGCATTGTAGGGCCAAATAGGGGAAGTAAACCCAGAGAAGTACTCATTAAAGATGAGGCCAGTTTAGATATTTATTTGGATTGAATCTGGGGGAGCGTTTGCCCTTGGAGGTGGAACTTTGCGGCAAGGATTGCAGCGGTAGCCCACAGTTTCAAGGCCTTGGTATTTGCGGCTTGCCGGGAGCGACCATAGGAAGCTCCCCGGAAAGCCTGCAAAACCCGGCCTTGAAACGAGGACTACAAGCGAAAAGCCTGCTCGGCCGCCCAATCCAATATTCATGCATCTAATTTGTCTTTTGAATCGCTTTTCGATCAAAGACCTTACCTTTGGAACGCTCTTTGTACTATGCAAAACAAATACGACAAGATGAAGTACCTGGTATATATGGTGGTAGGGATGTGGAGCTTTTTTGGGTTTCTTGCGGAAGCTCAGAATGTTGGAGAAGCAAAGGCCCTGTTGGATAAGTTGAGTGAGAAGACTAAATCTTACGAAACGGTAGAGGTGGCATTTAGCTTTTTAGTGACCAACAAAGAGCAAGACATTCGCGAAGAACGCAAGGGCAAGCTTAAAATGAAAGGCGAAAAGTATGTCCTGGAAATGGACAGTTTGCTCATTGTTTGCAATGGAAAGCAAGTGACCAGTTACAGTCGGGAAATGAATGAGGCTCAGGTGATTCCTGTAGATGAGCTGGATGAGGACGCGCTTACCCCTGAATCTATGTTTACTATTTATGAGGAAGGGTTTAAGTCTCGAATTCGCGAAGAAAAAGTTGAGGATGGACGGAAAATCACCGTGGTGGACTTGTATCCTTTAGAACCCAAGGAAAAGGATTATACCATTGTGCGCTTGGATATTGACGAAGAAAAGTTGCGGATTACCCGCGCCGTGGTGATTGGTAAGAATGGCACCTTATACATTTACACCATTCATCAGTTTAAGCCAAACGCTCCTTTGAGCGAAGCGGAATTTGAATTTAATGAAGCCGATTTTCCGGGAGTTACCATTATAGAGTAAACAAACTAACGGATGTTAAGGCTGAAATTCTTTTGACCTTCCAACATACCTTCCAGCTGATCTCCTGCCTCTACTTTACCTACCCCTGCCGGGGTGCCCGTAAAGATAAGGTCGCCTATTTTAAGCATAAAGTATTGGGAAATCTCCTCCACAAGGGCCGGTATGGAAAAGAGCATATCTCCGGTAAAGCCATCCTGTACGGGTAAGCCGTTTTTCAGCAATTGAAAGCGAAGGGATTGCAAATCGCCAAAGCTTTCTGCCGGAAGTAAGTCGCCTACAAAAGCAGCGCCGTCAAATGCCTTGGCTTTTTCCCACGGGAGTCCTTTGGACTTAAGTTCTTGTTGCAGGTCGCGTGCGGTAAAGTCAATACCCAAGCCAATGCTATGGATGTAACGATGGGCAAATTTTTTTTGGATGTGTTTTCCGGCACGGCCAATGCGAAGCACGAGTTCACATTCGTAGTGAATGTCATTAGAGAAAGCGGGAATAATAAAAGGGTTGTTTTTGGGAACAAGTGCCGAATCGGGTTTAAGGAACAACACCGGTTCTTTGGGCAGTTCATTGCCTAATTCGGCAGCGTGAAGGCCGTAATTTCTGCCAACGCAAATAATTTTCATAGCTGCAACATATAATCGCTTATGCTTCTTCGCTTTCGTCGTCTGCCTGTTCGGCTTTTGGTGGCGTCTTAAGAACTTTTCGCGAAAAATAAATCAAAAGAGAAATTACGGTACCGTGGGTAAGCACCATGGTAATCAATGCTGAAGTATTCATGCGCGTCCTTCTTTTTTGCGTTTGAGGTAGGCCATGTAGACCAAAAATGCGATGCCACTAAACAGAATTACCAGCAGGGTTCGCCCAATATTGGCCAACATAATTTGTTGTTCAATCAACTGGATTTGATCCGTGTGGTTTTCGCGGGCTTTTAGGTCTTCCCGGCTTTCGCCCAGTTGGGCCATAGCTTCTTTATGCAATTGAATGCGTTGGTGTTGAGCACCATTCATTACACGTTTGATAAGGCTTTCGTTGTCTAAGTTCCAACCTTTACCACTGATGAGGTTGTTGAACTCCAGTCCCCAGTCCTGGTAGTCGTTGAGGCGGTAATTTTCTTTGGTTAGGCCGGTTTCTGAGGTTTCAATCCAGCCTCTAAAGTCTTTGATTCCGGGGAACAAGGCTTTAAAATCGTTCTTTGACATTTCTCCTTGCACCGAGTTTCCTTTGACTTTTATGTCTACAAAACCGGCTTCCTGCATTTGGTTCTGCAAGAATTCTTGCTTGGATGGGTCCTTTATATCTGCTTTGACCACCGTAATGGAAGGTGGGGTTATAAGGGAACCCACAAAAACAAACAGGAGGAGAAGTGGGGTAATGTATTTTAAGATGTATTTAAAAATGCCGGGGATGCGCATGTCGGCGCCTCGGTTGATTTCTTTCCAACCTTTGTTGATTCCAAATACCCAAGCAAATAAGATAGCTTCTGCCAAGGCAAATACGACCAAACTTACGGTGCCGGCCCAATAGTCGTACTCATCAAAAATGGGTTGAGCCAAAAAGGAAATTTTTCCGTTTTCGTCGTAGCCACTCACATAGCCCAGCACGGTAGGCAGACCAAAGAGCAGAATGATAAGGCCAAAGCTCCAAGCGGCCACCTTATGGGGCAGTTTAAATTCGTCTTTTACGAAGCCAATCCAAGGGGTGCCCATGGCCAGGGATGAGGTGATTCCGGCAAAGAACAAGAGGCCAAACCAGAGTACTCCGGCAATTTTGGCCAAGACTAAACCCCATTGCTGGAACAAGAAGGGCATGGTTTGAAAGGCCATGCCAAAACCTGCGTTGTCCAATACCCAGTCGATGCCCAAGTACCCTGCTGCAATAGGAATAACAATAAGGCTTCCCAAGACTACTTCAACAAATTCGTTGGCAAAGCCTGAGGTGGTAGCATTGAGTGCAATGTCGTCTTTGGAGCGTACATAACTGGCGTAGCAGTGAATGGTGCCCATACCTAAGGAAAGGGTAAAGAAAATTTGCCCGGCGGCAGCCAACCAGACTTTAGGATTGGCAAGGGAGTCAAATTGGGGAGTCCATAAGAAATTGATGCCCTCCCAAGCGTTGGCCTCGGGGTATTCGGGGCTTGCGGCACTGGTGCCTAAGGTGAGCCCTCGGATGGCCAAAAGTGCCCCAAAGCCAATGAGCATGGGTACTCCAATTTTGGCGACTTTTTCAACGCCTGAAAGCCCTTTGGAGAGAATATAGGTATTGAGTACTAAGCAAATCACAAAGAAAATTACTCCTTCGAAGGGAATGCCGGTGGTGGATTTGCTAACGTCTATGTAGCGTAAAAAGAAATAGGAGGTATCGGCCTGACTTACTCCGGTAAAGGTGTCGCCAATAGAATGAAACACATAGGAAAGTGTCCAAGATTCGATGTAGCAGTAATAGGAGGCAACGGCAATATTGGTAAAGATGCCAAAGACGCCAAAGTATTTCCAAAGCCTTTTGCGGCCAAGGGTGTCAAAGATGAATGGGGTAGAGTGGTTGCCCATTTTGCCGCCGAATCGACCCATGCCCCATTCCATCCAGAGGAGCGGGATGCCCATAAGAAGGAAACAAATGAGGTATGGAATAATAAACGCTCCGCCGCCATTATTTACGGCTTGGACGGGAAAGCGCAGAAAATTGCCTAGACCTACGGCATTTCCTGCCATAGCCAAAATTAATCCTACGCGTGAGCCCCATTGTTCTTGTTTGGCCATAGAGTGCTAATCTTTAGGTTGCAATAGCCGAAGATACAATTCTTGAAGAAGACCCAAAGGCCAAAACGAGGAAGGATTATAAGGTTTGTTGGGAAATGCTCAGCATTTGCTCCTGCACAATGGCCAAGCCTTCCTCCAATTTATGCGGGGCATAGCCCAGCTCTTTTTGGGCTTTTTCGATAACCAAACCTGTGCGGGGCGGGCGTTTTGCCGGTTGGTTTAAGCTGGAAGAATCGGTGCGGCTTAAGGTGTCTGTGCTTAGTCCAAAAAAGGCGGCGATGCGCTGGACCATGTCAAAGACGCTCATGATTTCGGGGCCGGAGATATGGAAAACACCGCAAGGCTGCCTTTGGGCTGCGGCAATACAGGCATCGGCCAAGTCTTCGGCTAGGGTTGGGGAGCGGAATTGGTCATCGACTACCCGAATTTCTTTCTTTTCTTTCAAGGATTGGTGTGCCCAAAGTACGATGTTGCTGCGGCTCATGCGGTGGGTTAATCCATAAACCAAGCCGGTGCGAATGATGCACCAAGGGTGTTCGAGTTGCATTACAACCTTTTCGCCTTCCCATTTGCTGTGGCCATACACACTAATGGGTTTGGGCTGGGCTGCTTCGTCGTAAGGGCCACCTTCTCCGTCAAAAATAAAGTCAGTGCTTACATGAACCAGATAAATGCCAAACCTTTGGCAAGCCTCGCACAGGTGCTTAACGGCATCTACATTGGCTCTTTGGCAAGCCTCCTGTTCGGTTTCGCATAAGTCCACCTGCGTCATGGCAGCGGTGTGAATAATGGTGTCCGGTCGTTCTTTTTCGAGCAAATCGAGTACGGCTTGCCTGTCCTCAATATCCAAACTTTGATAGTTGAGTGCGGGCAGTTCCTCTCCTCTCCAAACTCCTCTCCCTGTGGCCAAAAGTTTGTGTTCGGGTTGGTCGATAAGCTTAGCTACCAGTTTTTGTCCAAGTAAGCCATTGGCACCGGTTACCAAAATTTTCATGCACAATATTAGCACCTTTTGCCCAAAAACAGGCCTTTTTTATGGTTGTAATTCGATTAAATTATCCCTGTTTTCTAATGTATGGGACTGCAGTTTGCAGGATATTCTGCCCCTGGTTCCATGCCGACTCTAGCGTCATGATTGCTTTATGGCCCTATTTTAGAGCAAACATCTGTTGCATAGGAAGGGTCAGGATCCAAAAACCAAATGTTTGCCTAAAGCACAATCCAAACAGGCTTTTTTTTGGCACGCCCGTTCGTAGCGTTCCAAAGCTGCCTGACTGTCCATGGCATGGCGCATAGGCAAGCCGGAACCTTTCCACAATCGAGTGATTCTGTTGTTTTCCGATGGCAATTGGGCCAACCAATCCAATACCTGTTGATGGGCGAAACCTTGGTTTCTTAGTTCGGCACGCAAAAACAGAATGGGGGCAATGCCGTTGATAAGGGTTCCGTGCCAAGCATGGTTTGACTGTCCTGAAGTTCTGGTTTGCCTTGGCTTAGCAAAATGGTAATGCTTTTGCCAGTAATCCGGCAGGGCTTGACTCCATGTGGCTGCTAAAATTTCGGGTGCCTGTTTTTGCAAAAGCTCCGTTAAAGGTTGCACCTGTTGTGCCATTACTGCTAAACGTGCCAACTTAAGGGTTGGCCAAGCCGATGGGCGTACTCCACCAAATTTCCATAGATAGGAAGGAAGCGGTTGGTCAGGCAGGGCGTGAACCAAGGCTTGGTGTGTTTTTGCGAGTGTTTGGGCGTAGCTATCCTGAGCCCTGAGCAAGCCTGCCTGCCCAAAGAGCAGGGCAAGTAATTTTTCTTGGTCAAACCGCCAACGGGTTAGGAATTTCCAGGGCAAGGCTCTGCCCAAGAGTTGAAAAGGCAGGCCGTTTAATCCTTGTCCTTGAGCTCGGAGAATGGACTCCCAAAGCAATTGTTCCCAATTGTGGTGGAGCACTTCCAAGCGTTCCTTCCAAGTTTGCGCTTTATGGCGCAGGCGTTGAAGCACCCATTGCTCGGTCCACAGGTCGTTGGGAAGAGATTGCAAAGGAAAGAAGGGCCGGCAGGCCAAGCTATGCAGGTTGTGGGTTAAGTCTTGATGCTTTTGAAGCCAAGCTTGGGGCAAGCGCTGGTGCAATTCAAATACCGGCAAGGTTCGGCCTTGTTGGGTTACCGCCTCTCGGTCGTTTTGGTATACCACATGCAACAACACGTTGTTGTACATGGGATCGTTTTGGTGCCCATGGCGGAACCAATCGGAAGCTTTTACGTGGATTTCGACTTGTCCTGACCATTCCAGCCCATCGATACGTAGCCGGGCATTGTTAAAATCGGGTCCGGCATGGATGTTTAGGTGTCCCGGATGTAAAATTTCCAAGGGTTTTCCTTGCAGCGTCTGCAGTTCTTGTCCCGTCCAAGGGTTTACATACCAAGCGTAGTGTAGCAATTTTTCCTGAAGCATAAGCACAGCGTTTTAAGCTCCAAATGCTTCGGGAATTCCCCGGGGGACGGGGAAGCCAAGAGGAGACCACAAAAATACGGAATTCCCTTTTTGGGTCAAATAGCTCCGAAGAATCATGCCGCCCGGATGGAAGCAGGTACCGTGTTTTGGGCGAAGGCCTGGCACCGCCTGCTTTTGCGGGCGACCGGAGGAAGCCCCGTGAAAAGTAGTGCGGTGACGGCCTGAGCACAGAAGACGTACCGCAGACAGCCGGATAGGCGACTTTTGGGCTATGCACTAGCAGAGAATGGAGGCCAAGAGGCTTTCTTTAAGTGAATTTTGGAACCTTACAACGCCGTGCGGCCCTAATAAAGCCCAACAAACCACTTCACTTGTTATATTTGCAGGTCAATGGATACTCAGGATACTTCATCTTCCTTGCCGCAGGGAACTCCGGAACAGCAAAAGCAGTCGGGGATTTCGGGTATGTACGAAACCTATTTCCTTGATTACGCCTCCTATGTAATTTTGGAAAGAGCCGTACCTGCTCTGGAAGACGGCCTAAAGCCGGTGCAGCGACGCATTCTGCATTCGATGATGGAGCTGGAGGACGGCAGGTACAACAAGGTGGCCAATGTTATTGGCAATACCATGAAATATCATCCCCATGGCGATGCATCCATCACCGATGCCATGGTGCAAATAGGTCAAAAAGAACTGTTGATTGACACCCAAGGAAACTGGGGAAATATTCTTACCGGCGACAGTGCAGCGGCTTCCAGGTATATAGAAGCGCGATTGACGCCTTTTGCCAAGGAAGTAGTATTTAATCCAAAAACCACCGAATGGAACTTAAGTTACGACGGCAGGAATAAAGAACCGGTGACCTTACCGGTGAAATTCCCTTTGCTGCTGGCTCAGGGGGTGGAAGGGATTGCTGTGGGTTTGGCCTGCAAAATCATGCCCCACAATTTTGTGGAGCTTTTGGATGCCAGTATTGCGGTGTTGAAGGGCAAACCCATTGAGTTGTTTCCTGATTTCCCCTCCGGAGGCATGGCCGATTTTAGCAAATACAACAACGGATTAAGGGGAGGGAAAATTCGTGTACGTGCCAAAATTACCATTCAAGACCAGCGGACCTTGTCGGTGCAGGAAATTCCTTTTGGAACTACCACGGGCAGCTTAATTGACTCCATATTATCGGCCAACGAAAAAGGCAAGATTAAGATTAAAAAGGTTGAGGACAATACTGCAGAGCATGTAGAAATCCTGATTCATTTGCCGGCGGGTACTTCGCCCGATCAAACCTTGGACGCCTTGTATGCTTTTACCGATTGTGAAGTAAGCATTTCGCCCAATGCCTGTGTGATTTACAACAACAAGCCCGTCTTTTTGCCTGTAGAAGAGATTTTGGAGCGCAATACCGAGCACACCAAAAGTTTGCTCGAGCAAGAATTACAGATTCGTGAAAAAGAGCTGCAAGAAGACATTCTATATACCAGTCTAGAGAAAATTTTTATTGAACATAGAATTTACCGGGATATTGAGGAGTGTGAAACCTGGGAGGCCATTTTGGAAACCATTGATGCCGGTTTAGCACCCTTTAAGCCTCAATTTTACAGGGAAATTACCAAAGACGATTTGGTGAAGCTCACCGAAATCCGAATTAAACGGATTTCTAAATTTGACGGCTTTAAGGCCGATGAGAAGCTCCGAAAACTGGAAGAAGAGCTGAACGAGGTGCGCAACCATTTGGCGCATTTGGTAGACTATGCTATTGCTTGGTATAGCAACCTTAAAAAGAAGTACGGAAGCGGAAAAGAGCGTAAAACCGAAATCCGTTCTTTTGAGTCCATTGAGGCTACCAAAGTGGTGGCACGTACCGAGAAACTTTACTTGGATAAAGAAAACGGCTTTGCCGGCTACGGCTTAAAAGGCGCAGCGTTTGTTTCTGAATGTTCCGATATCGACGACCTTATTGTTTTCCGAAACGACGGCACCCTGCTCATAACCAAAGTGGCAGATAAAGTGTATGTCGGTAAAGGAATTATGCATTTGGCGGTGTGGAACCGCGACGATCAGCGAACGGTATATCATTTGCTGTACCGGGAAGGCCGTGCCGGAGCTACCTACATGAAACGCTTTCAGGTAACTTCTGCTACCCGCGACAAAGAATACCAACTCATTAGCGAAAAGCCGGGGAGCCAGGTGCTTTACTTTTCCGTGAATCCCAATGGGGAGTCGGAGCAACTCACCATTTACCTAAAACCACGCCCCAAACTGAGGAAGCAGGTCTTTGACTTGGATTTGGGTAGCTTGGCCGTGAAAAACCGAAACGCCAAAGGCAATCAAGTAAGCAAATATGCGATTCGAAGAATTGTTTCCAAGGCTAGAGGAGAGTCCACCCTTGGGGCGCTTAAGTTTTGGTTTGATGAAGAAACACGCCGCTTGAATGCCGATGAAAGAGGTCGGTTCTTGGGCGAGTTTAGAGCGGGCGACCGCTTGTTGGAAGTTACTCGAGAAGGGTATTACCGCATGGTAAAACCCGACCTGAGTTTGCATTTTGAAGACAACGCGCTGTTTATAGGGAAACTAAAACAAGGACAAAGTGCCACCTTGGTTTATTTTGACGGGGAAAAGAAGCTATACATGGTAAAGCGTTTCCGACCCGAAACAGAAGATAAGCCTACCTTGGTTATTACCGACCACAAGGATTCCAGAGCCGAGGCCTTTGCCGTGGATGCCAAACCGGTATTGGAGGTAGATTATATTTGGGGGCCTAGAAAGGAAAAGCGCAGTATGCTCCTAGAGCCTGCAGAAATGGTGGCTGTCCGGGGCGAAAAAGCCAAAGGAAATCGATTGCCGGAGCAGCAAATAAAGAAATTTCAATGGCGCGAGCCTTTGCCCGTTCCTGAAGAGGAAGAAGAAACTCACCAAGAGACCTCGGAACCGCCCGGTGAGGATAAAATCATTGATTTAGACGACGAGCCCAAGCTTTTTTAAGGCATTGACCCAAAACGTTCCAAATCGTTGGATTCATAAAAGTAAATGCCTTTGCTTCGGTCAGTGCCTAAATGCATCATGGCACGAGCCACCGTTTCGGCTTCAATGGCGCGGTATTTTTGCCAACGCCCTCTAAGTAAGGGTCTAAAAATTCGGAGCATAAACTTACCCAGGTGCTCGGCCCAACGTTTTTCCTTTCGTTCCCCCAACAGCAAAGAGGGCCTCACCACTACCTTTCGGGGGATGTCTAACCGAATAAACCTGCTTTCCATATCGCCTTTGGCCTTGCGGTAAAAATTCAAGGCCGCCGAGGAAGCGCCCAGCGAAGAAAGCACCACGGCAGAGTGCACGAACAATTGGCAGCGCTTGGCAATGGCAATAGTGAGTTCAACATCTACCGCCCTAAAAGCGGCTACAGACCCGGCCTTACGGATGGTTGTGCCTAAGCACAAATAGGCTTCTTCGGCGGCAATTTCCTCTCCCCATTCCTCTACAGCCTCAAAATCCAAAACAAGCTGCTTTAGCTTAGGGTGCTGCAGTTCCAATGGCGATCGAACCACCGCAATAACCTCTGTGTGGGCAGGAGACTCCAATAAGAGGCTCAATAGTTTACCTCCGGTTAGCCCTGCGGCTCCCACCACCAATGCCCGATTTTGATTCATGTATGACGATTTATGGTTAATTTGCGCCCGAATTCACGCCCCCTTTTTAGGGCTGTAAATCTAATGAACCTATGGCTCAATTTTATCCTTTATCTGTAGTCAACAAAATTCGCGAAACCGAAGACGCCATCTCTATTTCGTTTCAAATACCCCAAGACCTTAAATCTACCTTTGCCTATACCCACGGTCAGTACCTAACCCTTCGCATGAATATTGGCGGCGAAGAGGTGCGTCGCGCCTACAGCCTGTGCAGTGCACCAAGGCAAGACGACAACCTCACCGTTACGGTTAAGCGGGTAGAGGGTGGACGCATGTCTACCCACCTGAATGCGCATTTGCAAATTGGCCAAACCATAGAAGTAATGCCTCCCGAAGGTCGGTTTTTCATTCCCATCGATCCCTCGGCCGAACGCCATTACGTTCTGGTGGCCGGCGGAAGCGGAATCACACCCATGATGAGCATTCTGCGCACCGTTTTGGTGGAAGAACCCAAGTCTAAAGTGAGCTTAATTTACGCCAATAGAAATGCGCAAAGCATCATTTTTGCGCAAAAAATTCAAGAGTTGCAGCAGAGCTATGGCGACCGACTGCAAGTACAGCACTTTTTGGACGATGATTTTGGGTCCAACCAAGCCGAAAAAGGCCCTTTAACCGCCCCCGTTTTGGCCGAAACCCTAAAACGACTGGTTCCGGACAACAGCCAAACGCATTATTTCCTTTGCGGTCCCGGCGGCATGATGGAGCAAGCCAAATTGGGCTTCGAATCTTTGAATATTAGTCCGGAAAGAATTCATATTGAATACTTTACTGCACCTGTAAGCGGAGGCGCCACCCAAACCGCTCCCAAGCCCGAGGCGCCGGCTCAAGGCAGCAAAGTCATTATTTCTTTGTACGGCGAAACCCACGAGGTTCAAATTAACGACCAAACCACCATCCTCAAAGCGGCCACCAAAGCAGGCTTGGATGCGCCCTTCAGTTGCGAGGCCGGCATTTGCAGCACCTGCATGGCCAAAGTCCTCGAAGGCTCCGCCGTAATGGACGAAAACAACATCCTTAGCCAAGACGAGGTGAACGAAGGCTATATCCTTACCTGTCAGTCGCATCCTACCGCACCTGTGGTGCGCATTGAGTACATCGATTGATTATGTTTTTGGGGCACAACCGGGCTGTCTCTGCTGGTCCTCAGTGCCAAGCTAAGGATCTGCTGGCCTGCGGGGGCTTGCTGCGCTCCGCCTCCTTCGGCCGGCAGCTCCTAAGCTTGGCACTTCCGGGCCATCCGTTCCATCCCTGTGCCATGCCCAAATTGTAGTGCACTTGTTTTATGGAACCTATCGATAGCGCCAGCCTTTCTTTGGCCCTGAATCGGGTAAAAGAAGAAGTACAGCCTTTTCGAAAGTTTTTGAAGCAATTCTCTTCCAAGCAACTCGACCCTTTGGTTGCTCAGCTGTACCAAAAAACGGCTCAAGAAGTAGACTGCCTTTCCTGCGGGGCTTGCTGTAGAAGTTTGGAGCCGGAATTAGGCCCTGAGGACAGCATGCGCTTAGCCAAGTTGGAGTCCATGTCCTTAGACGATTTTTTGGAAAAGAGGACAGACTTAAGTCATAGAGGCAGAAGGTTTCTAAAAGCCCGTCCCTGTCCCTACCTGGAGGGGAATTGCTGCACCGTGTACAGCAAACGGCCGGCTTCTTGCCAAGATTATCCCCATTTGGATGCCCCCCATTTTAGGTTTCGTAAACAGGTTTGGGAACAATACCGCCTGTGTCCTATTGTTTTTAGGACAGTAGAACAGCTAAAAAGGGCCTTGGACTTTCCCGGGAAATCCTTAGAATAGCTTCAATTCATTTAAAAACCATCCGGTTACGCTTTTGCGTTCCCTTAGTGCCGGCCTAACTTCATGCCATAATTCGGAGAGAAAAAATACCAGCGTACCCTCTTCGGGCATAACTTCAATGTTTCCCGAATCGCTGTAAATCAGCAGGCTGCCACCTTGGTCTGCATGCCACATTTCGTTCAAATACAGCACCGTACTAAGGATTCGGGTGTCGTCGCCTTTAAACCGATCTTGGTGTTTTTTATACCCGGCTCCCGGAGGGTAAACGGTAAAATGTGCTTCCAAATCTCGAATACCAAGCAGGCAATGTTGGTTCAAAAGCGACGCACTTGCCTCCATGAGCGGAAAGTAAAGCTTGTCGGTGCTTTTTAATGACTCTTGTTCCAGCCAAAGAATATAGTCGCCGCGAATTTCACTGCGTCTGGTTTTTTCTTCGCCTTGACCAATGGCGGCCGGTTTTAATTGGCGCTTATCCCAAAGGGTCTCTAGAGCCTCACTTAAGGGGCGGGTTTCCTCCTTGGGAAGCCATTGAGGCAGTATGGCATAACCTTGGTTGGTTATCATTTCGCAAAAGCCTGTATTCAGTAACCTTTGCGAAAAATCGCATGGAATGAGCATGGCTCTAATACGGAAAGTAGGCCTTTGGGTTTCGTTTGTTCAAAAAAATACGTTCCGGCAAGCAAGGCGGGGATTGGATAAGGATTATTGATAATCTAATAGTACATTAGCAAGAAGGGCCAAAAAGTGAAATACTGTCAGTTTAGGGTACAACGGCTAAAAAAATAGGAGCACATGCATCCGGTAGAGCATTGGATTAAAGAGGGCGAACATCAAAGGCAAGACTTTAAGTTTTTGGTGTCCGATAGCCGAAAAATAGCCCGTACGCTTTGTGCTTTTGCTAATACCGATGGCGGGCGATTGTTGATAGGTGTTAAAGACAATGGGAAAATCTCCGGTATTCGTTCCGATGAGGAGATATATATGATAGACACTGCTGCAAAATACTTTACGGAGCCTAAAGTGGAGTTTCACGCCAAAGCACACCGGGTGCAAGGCAAAGTGGTGCTGCAGGTAGAGGTTTCCGCTTCTTCCCAAAGGCCACACCGAATAAAACAGGAGGACGGAACTTGGGTCTCTTATTTGAGAATAGATGACGAAGATTGCTTGAGCGACAAAGTGGTTCGGCACCTCTGGAAATTTGCTCAAGATCCCAGGCCGGTCGTGCTGGCCTTTACCGAAATTGAGCAAGAACTTTTACGTTTTTTGCAGGAGAATCCGTTCATTACACCTCGTAGGTTTAGTCGACTGGCGGGTATTCCCTTATACAAAGCGGTTCAAATTATGGCCAAATTGACCTCTTGGGGTGTATTGGCCTTTAGGTCAAGCCGGAACGGTTTGGTGTATGTGCTTAGCGATACCTAAGCTTAATGCGAATTCAGGTATTAGGCAACACAATTGCTTTGCGGAACAATGCAAAGCAACTATCTTTGGGCATCAAAAAAATATCTCCATGAGTGTACTGGTAAATAAACATTCGAAAATCATTGTACAAGGATTCACCGGCAATGAGGGAACCTTTCACGCCACCCAAATGCTGGAATACGGCACTCAAGTAGTGGGAGGAGTGACTCCCGGCAAAGGTGGTACCACACACTTGGAGAAACCGGTGTTTAATACCGTTTCTGATGCGGTTAAGGCCACTGGAGCAAATGTCTCTATCATTTTTGTTCCGCCGGCATTTGCTGCCGATGCCATTATGGAAGCGGCTGATGCAGGCATAGAAGTGATTGTTTGCATCACGGAGGGCATTCCTACCTCCGATATGATTGAGGTGAAAAATTATTTAAGTCAACGCAGTGCAAGGTTGGTTGGGCCCAACTGTCCCGGGGTAATCACTGCCGATGAGGCCAAAGTGGGTATCATGCCCGGTTTTGTCTTTAAAAAGGGAAACATTGGCATCGTTTCTAAATCTGGAACCTTGACTTACGAAGCAGCCGATCAAGTGGTGAAAGCCGGCTTAGGCATTACCACAGCCATTGGAATTGGAGGAGACCCCATCATTGGTACCACCACCAAAGAGGCCGTTGAATTGTTGATGAACGATCCTGAAACCGACGGGATTATTATGATTGGCGAGATTGGCGGTTCTATGGAAGCCGAAGCAGCAGAATGGGTTAAGTCCCATGCTACCAAACCTGTGGTTGGCTTTATTGCAGGTCAAACCGCACCTCCCGGACGCCGAATGGGGCATGCCGGAGCTATTGTAGGTGGAGCGGACGATACTGCCGAAGCCAAAATGAAAATCATGGCCGCTTGCGGAATCCATGTGGTAAGTTCACCGGCCGATATTGGTAAAAAAATGGCTGAAGTCCTACAGGTGAAAGCTTAAACATCTTGGACTTCTAAATTGTTAGATGTTCGTAATTTCTTATTTTTGGTAAAACAAAGCCAGTTTACATGAGAGCTCTTTATTCTGCATTATTTGCACTCGTTCTTACATTTTCTACTGCAATTTCCGCCCAAAACGTTCATCCGGACTATTGGGATGGACAGATTTATCTGAAACTGTTGAAATACCCGGATTTGGGTGGTTTTCAAGAAAATGTGCCGCTAAGCGAAGCGGAATTTCTTAGCCCAAATACCATCAACACCTATGGAATACAAAGGTTGCGCAAGCCTTTTTACCGGGCAAAAACCACCGACGTATCTCATATTTACCAGCTTTATTTTTCCGAAGGGCAAAAAATAGAATCGCTCATTAAGGAGTTAGAGGCGCTCCCTTTTGTTGAGTATGCAGAGGCTGTGCCCATTATGCGTCCTACGCTAACTCCCAACGATATAGGTCCTGCCTCCGGTTCCGGCGACCAATGGTTTTTGTACAATATTCAAGCAGAAAATGCCTGGAACTTATCTGTAGGCTCTTCCAATATTATAGTGGCTATTGTAGATGATGCCGTTAAGGTAGACCACCCGGATTTGGCTCCTGCTTTGTGGACCAACCCGGGAGAAATCCCCAACAACAATATTGACGACGACAACAACGGTTACGTAGATGACGTAAGTGGTTTTGATGTTGCCGATAATGACAACAACCCCATGCCGCACGTGTCCAACCAAAGTCATGGAACGCACGTTGCCGGTTGTGCTGGGGCTGCCACCGACAACAATATTGGCGTGGCTTCCATTGGTTGGGGTATTTCATTGTTGCCGGTAAGGTCAAGCAACCAAGTACAGACCATCACCGACGGGTATTCCGGAGTTATTTACGCTGCGGATGCTGGTGCGCATGTAATTAACATGTCTTGGGGAGGTTCCGGCGGAGGACAAACCGGTCAAAACATTATTGATTACGCTAGAAATGCGGGTTGTATTCCTGTGGCTGCTGCCGGGAATAACAATTCAACTTCCGTGTTTTACCCTGCAGGTTACAACGGTGTGATTACTGTAGCAGCAACGTCAACCTCCGACCAAAAAGCTTCTTTTTCTAATTACGGCAACTGGATCGATATATCTTCACCCGGTACCGGGATCCGTGCTACGTATATTGGCAACAACATGTCCAATACCTATGCTGATTTGCAAGGTACATCCATGGCTTCCCCTATTGTTGCCGGATTATGCGGTCTTATGTTGTCGCTCAACCCCAACATGACCCAGCAACAAGTAGAAAACTGCTTGTATTCCACCGCAGACCCTGTAACCTCTAATCAAAACCAAATGGGTGCAGGTCGCATAAATGCCTTTGCAGCTATGCAGTGTGTTGCGGCAACTATAAACACCCCACCGGTTTCTGATATTGGATCAGACGCTTCTCAGGCCTGTCCCGGTGGAACTATTCAATTCTTTGGCAGCAGTACGGCAGGTATTGCCAATAGCTACAGCTGGACATTCCAAGGAGGTACGCCTGCCACCTCCTCAGCACAAAACCCTGTGGTAAGTTATCCCGCTGCCGGCAATTACGACGTTACCTTAATTACAACCAATTCCTTTGGAGCCGATACCTTGGTGTTAAATGGCTATGCCAATATTGGTTCCAACGCAACGGAAGTAATATTTAAAGAGACTTTTGAGAGCTCTAGTCCTACACAGCAAAGTTGGTCGGTAAGCAACCCGGACAACGGTGTGACTTGGTCTTTGTACCAAACCAACGGAAATATTTCGGGAAGCATATCTGCCGGAATACGTTTGTATACTTACGACAATGCCACCGGCGAAAGAGATTTTTTGATTTCTCCTCAATTAGATTTTTCGAACAACACGCAAATTGAGATGTCCTTTTCTCATGCCCACCGCAGGTATAGCCAATCTTTTAGTGATTCTTTGCGCATTTCGGTATCAACCGACGGAGGAACTACCTGGAATGTGGAATTTGCTGATGCGGAATCAGGTCAGGGTACATTTGCGACCAATTCAGTTACCACTTCAGAGTTTTTCCCAAGTACGGCCACGGATTGGTGTTTTGGAGGAAATGTAGGTGCCTCCTGCTTTACTTTGGATTTAAGTGCTTACGATGGCGCCTCAAACGTGCGTATTGCTTTTGAAACGGTGAACGATTACGGAAACAACATGTTTATTGATGATGTGGAAATTCGTGGTATTTGCGGAGCATTGCCCGGAGGCGTAACTGCTGACTTTAACTACAACGACAATACCATTTGCGAAGGGGAAACCGTGCAGTTTAGCGATAATTCCCAGAATGCAGTGTCATGGAGCTGGACGTTCCAGGGAGGCTCTCCGGCAAGTTCAAGCCAACAGAATCCTAGCATTACCTATAGCAATGCAGGCAACTACGACGTAACGCTTGTGGCAACAGGAAGCGGTGGAGCAAGCGACACATACAGCGAAAGCAATGCCATTACAGTTGCTCCCACGCCTTTGGCTTCTGTGAGTTTGTCCAATGGCCAGTTGACCGCCAATCCGGCAGGTATGACCTATCAATGGTATTTTAATGGGAATATAATCCCCGGTGCTACCTCTTCTACCTACACACCCACCGCAGGAGGGAACTATAGTGTGGAGGTTACCAGCCCGGCAGGCTGTAGCCGCATGTCTCCGGCATTTAATTTTACGATGAGCTTGGCCGGACAAAGTGGAGCCAGTTTGGTAGTATACCCTAATCCTAGCTCCGAATTGGTGCATGTTTCTTTGGAAGGTGTGGCTTACGAGGAGATGAAGGTGATGCTTATGGACCAAGTCGGTCGATTGATTAAGACCGAAATGACTTCAAGTTCTGAAGCTTTGAGTATTGAAGTAAATGAACTTGCCACCGGTACTTACTACTTGCGTATTTATACGGATGGGCAATGGCAGGCCACTGAAAAAATTCAAGTGGTGCGTTAATATTAAATCGAAAATTTAAAGAAGGTTCGGTGGTTTCCATCGAACCTTTTTTATTTTTATACCCAAAGTAATACACAAGTTTATGACCAAGGTGTTTGGACTTCCCTCTCTTATTGTATTTAGTATAGCTGTGCCATTGCTTGTTGGGTGTAAAACTCAAAAGGAGCAAAAGCAAGCCCAGAAAACAGTGAAACTGGCTCCAGTTGAAGTAGAAAGCAATTCCATAGGCTTAGAAGTGCCCAAGCGCCCTCTATGGCGTTTGGCAGAAGTGGTAAGCGACGATATTGTGCATATGGATTTGGCCATTACTCCGGATTGGGAGAAGCAGCAAATTGAAGGCAATGCTACCTTGTTTTTTTCTCCCTACAACAGGCCACTCTCCTCTGTAGTGGTGGAAGGGAAAGCCATGATCATTAAATCGGTGCGGAGGCAAGATGCCGATGGCAGCACTAAGTCGCTTTCTTATGAATACAACGACTATATCATCGATATTGATTTAGACACTACCTTTCAAACTACAGATACCTTTTCTGTTGTGATTGACTATATCGCAAGGCCAACTGAATTGTACTTGCATTGTCCCGGCTTGGATCCCTACGGTCAAGGGATGTTTTTTGTACAGCCGGGGGAATTTACACCCACCAAGCCTAAGCAATTGTGGACCCAAGGGGAACCCGAAGATGCTTCGGTTTGGTTCCCTACCAACGACTCTCCAAACGAAAGGTTTACCCACACCTTAAAGGTTGAGCTGCCTAAGGGAATGACCAGTTTGTCTAATGGACATTTGGTTTCTGTGGAGCCTGTGAAAGGACGCAATACAGAGCTTCATTTTTGGCGCATGGATAAACCTCATGCCCCATACTTGGTAATGTTGGCTGCCGGTGCGTTTGAAATTGTTAAGGACCGTTGGAATGGCATGGACGTGCATTACTACGTAGAACCGGAATACAAAGAAGACGCAAAGCGGATTTTTGGTAAGACTCCCGAAATGCTAAGTTTTTTTAGCGATTTATTGGATTATCCATATCCCTGGAATAAGTATCATCAAATATTTGTTCGCGATTACACCTCAGGGGCCATGGAAAATACCACCGCCGTAATTTTTGGAGAGTTTGTGCAAAAGAAGGAAACAGAAACTCTTGGCGATGACCATGAACTGATTGTTGCCCATGAACTTTTTCATCATTGGTTTGGCGACTTGGTTACCTGCGAATCTTGGGCGCAAATTCCACTCAACGAAGCCTTTGCAAATTATAGTGAGTATTTGTGGCTGGAGCATAAATATGGCAGAGCCGCTGCTGACCAGCACCACTTGGACGAAATGCAAGGCTATTTTTCTGAGTTTAACGGAGGAAAGCAGGTAGATTTAATTCGCTACGATTATAAAAGCAAAGAGGACATGTTTGATGCGCACTCCTACAATAAGGGAGGACGAATTTTACACATGTTGCGTCAAGTAATGGGCGACTCCCTGTTTTTTGGAGGCTTGAGCCATTATTTAAAAACCAATGCGTTTAAGCCGGTAGAAGTTCACCATTTACGGCTGGCCTTAGAGGAATATTCGGGGCGTGATTTATCTTGGTTTTTTAATCAATGGTTTTTGGCTGCCGGGCATTTAAAGCTGGAAATTAATCAAGGTTGGATTCCGGAAAAGAGCCTTCAATATATGATTGTGAACCAAGTGCAAGACCTAGATGTAGCGCCCATTTATGCCATGCCTGTGGATGTGGATTTTTATTTTGAAGACACTACCATTCGTTACAATCTGGTTATTGATGCCGTGGCAGACACCTTTGCTTTCGAATTTGAGGAAAAACCCTTGTTGGTGAACTTTGATGCAGAGAAAATGCTGCTTTGCGAAAAATCTGATTTGAAAAGTCCGGAGCAGTATGTTTATCAATTTAGAAATGCTCCCTTATTCATGGATCAAATGGAGGCCTTGATAGCCATCAGCAATTCCGAGGAGCATGAAAGTCTATTGACTTCCATGCTTAATATTGGGTTTGAAAGCCCCTATTATAAGGTACGGGCCAGGTGTGCCAAGATTTGTGGGGAGCGCGAATTTATTTGGGCAAAAAGCCAACTTGAAGGCTTATTGAAGGATGAAGAGCCTGTAGTTAGAAATGCGGCCTTAGATGCATTGGCCGAAATGCAAGAGACCGAAGCTTGGATGGCCCTTGCAGAGCAAGCTTGGGCAAATGACCCGGCCCTTTCGGTAAGACTCAACGCCTTGGAATGGATTGACTATGGTGATTCTTTGAAAGCCTTAGGCTTGGCAAAAAGTAGGATGGAATCGGAGTATTCGGCGGAGATTGCAGCTATTGCCGATATTTTTTCTCGTCAAACCGATACCGGCTATGAGGAATGGTTTAGAGGAGCCTTTACTCGTTTGACTGATTCCAATGAAGAAAGCGATTTTTTGATTTCGTTTGGGGAGTATCTGGCGAGTCAGCCCTTGGCGGCTAAGCGCAGAAATTTGGGCTTTTTTGAAGAAGTCCTTAAAAAGGATCCCATGTGGATTGCTCGGTTGGGAGCCTATTTTGGCATCATTCAGTTTTTGGAAGCGATGGGTGAGCCGGATCCGGGAACTGCTGAGGCCGAAGTGTATGAATCTGCTGTTGATTTGATTCGAGAGTACTTAAGTAGAGAGCGAAATGAGGATATTCTGAAGTATTTTTAAGCCCAATTTGGCTTAAAATTTCCACAGAATAATGCGCCAGGGGGCGGAGGAATACCCCCCAAAGCCAAAAGGCTAGGCAAGGACAGGCAGGGGAGTGAAGCTTTGCGGAACTTTCCTGCCTGTCTTCTTTTTACACACTTTTTTAGAAACGAGTAAAGTCTGCAGACAATGGATAAAATTGAGCCCTTGCCTGCCTTTTGGGGAGGGGAGTAGGGGGAAGCACCCGCCCGGGCGCCCAAAAAAAAAAGTCCCCGAAGGGACTTAAATCTTATTTCAAAAAAGGAAAATCCTTTCCGGGGAATCGAGCTTGATTGCCAAGCATTTCCTCAATTCGGAGCAGTTGGTTGTATTTGGCGGTGCGGTCGGAGCGTGAAGCTGAACCGGTTTTGATTTGTCCTGTTTTGAACGCCACAGCTAAATCGGCGATGGTGGTGTCTTCGGTTTCGCCCGAGCGGTGGCTCATGACGGTTTGGTAGCCGTGTTTGTGCGATAGTTCTATGGCTTCTGCAGTTTCGCTTAGGCTGCCGATTTGATTGACCTTAACCAATAATGCGTTGGCGGTTTGGCTTTCGATGCCTTGCATAAGGCGTTTTGGGTTGGTAACAAATAAGTCGTCACCCACCAATTGAATGCGATTGCCAAGTACCTCGGTCATTTTTTTCCATCCGGTCCAATCGTCTTCGGCCATGCCGTCTTCGATGGAAACAATGGGGTATTTGTTGCACCATTGTTCCCAATAGTCCACCATTTGGTCGGGCGACAGTTCGCGTCCGTCCGATTTTTTGAACACATAGGCGTTCTTTTTGGGGTCGAAGAACTCAGAGCTGGCCGGGTCTAGGGCAATCCAAATGTCTTGTCCCGGTTTAAAGCCTGCTTTTTCGATGGCTTGTACCACAAGTTCAATGGCTTGATCGTTGGACTCGAGTTGAGGGGCAAAACCGCCCTCATCGCCCACGTTGGTGGCTAATCCCTTGTCTTTAAGGATTTTTTTGAGGTGGTGAAACACTTCGGTGCCCATTCTTAAAGCCTCTGCAAAGGTATCGGCTCCAAAAGGCATGACCATAAATTCCTGGAAATCAATTTTGTTGTCGGCATGGGCACCTCCGTTCAAGATATTCATCATGGGAACGGGAAGCACATTGGCTTGCATTCCTCCGATGTAGCGGTAAAGAGGTTGGCCGGCATCTGCTGCTGCGGCCTTTGCTGCTGCAAGGCTCACGCCCAAAATGGCGTTGGCGCCTATGTTGCCTTTGTTTTCGCTTCCGTCGAGGGCAAGCATGCGTTGGTCGATTTCTTGTAAATCGTGGATATAAAAGCCGGAGAGCTCTTGATTTAGGATGGTGTTTACGTGTTCTACGGCTTTATGGACAGACTTGCCCAAGTACATTCCGGGGTCGTTATCGCGCAATTCTACAGCTTCGTGCACGCCGGTGCTAGCGCCTGAAGGCACAGCAGCTCGGCCCATGGCGCCTGAGTCGGTGTACACATCTACTTCTACGGTGGGGTTGCCCCGGCTGTCTAAAATTTGTCGGCCTTGAATACGAGCTATGAATGCCATACGTTCAAAATTTTGGTCAAAAATACATGCTTGGGATGGCTGCACCTAATCTTTTCGCAGAGGCAGAAGAAAGAAAATTACACCAATGGCGTTCAAGTTTGAGGGAAATGTCTATTTTTGTTGCCCGGAAGGCGAAATTGAATGAAAGAATTTGGAAGGAATGGTTTTTTCGTTACTTTTGCCACCCGAAACAAAAAAATGGCCCATTCGTCTAGGGGTTAGGACGCAAGATTTTCATTCTTGAAACAGGGGTTCGATTCCCCTATGGGCTACTTATCTTAGCAAAAGAAGATGGCAAACATTAAATCAGCAAAAAAGCGCATTAGAAGCAACGAAACTAAAAGGTTGCGCAATAGGTATTATGCGAAAACTACCAGGACCTTCATTAAGCGCTTGCGGACTGCTGAGTCCAAAAAGGAAGCAGAGGATCTTCTTCCCAAAGTGACTTCTATGGTAGATAAATTGGCCAAGAATAATGTGATTCACAAAAACAAGGCAGCGCATTTGAAGTCTCAATTGACACGCCACGTTGCTTCTTTGTGAGTATTTACTTAAATGCATCTGAAACCACGGTCCCGGCCGTGGTTTTTTTTTGCTTTTTTGCACTTATTATAGGCAAGCAGATATTGAAGCCTATGGAGCTTTTGAACTTTCCCCTTAAATGGTCGGCATACTGCTGAATCCTTGTTTAATGGCTGAAATTTCCAATTTTATTTTCCGCAAGTATAGATTTTCTTGAGCATTCATGGCAAATAAGGATTTTTGGAGTCAAATTCCGGACCTTTTGGGTAAGTAATGCGGAAAGTATCTTTCCGTTTGGTAGGTTTTAAGTCGTCCTTTTTTTGAAAGTATGGGTAAGCTGTACAATTATGGAGCTATGCGAGGGTTGAGTTTGCTTACTTTTTGATGTGTCTTAAATTGAAGCTGTAAGGGTTTAAAGTTGGTCATCTGTTGATTTTTGTAGATCGGATGTCGGTTGTTGGGGGTTTGGTTTTGAAACTTTGGGTCAAAAGTTTTGGTTGATGTCCCCTAGCCAAAGGCTCGTAAGTATCGGGCGATATTTGGGCTTAAATATCTACCGAATTGGCTATTGTGGACAAAAAAAGCCTTAATTTCACTCCGAAAAACAAAAACGAAATGCGGAAACTTTATTTTATTTTTAGTTTACTTTTCTTGGCGGGGTTTAGCTCACAAGCACAAGCACAGTGTTCCGGAGGCACAATTTATGTTACGCTTAATCCGACTGCCAATTGGCAAACAGAGTCTGCGGTTTGGGCCGGTGACTTGTTGCCATTCACTGCCGTTGCCGGTGTCACTTACGAATTCTCCATGTGTCCTACCGATGGAGGATCAGCCAGTTTTGATACAGAATTAACGATTCAGAACGCACAAGGCACACCCGTGGCCTATAACGACGACTTTTGTGGTTTGCAGTCCAAGATTACTTGGACCGCTCCAAGTTCCGGAACGTTTCAATTGCTTTTGACAGAGTACCAGTGTTTAACAAACACCGTGAGTTCGACGGTTGCCTATCGTTCTATTTCCCCCAGTACCCCCAACGATGTATCCTTAACCTCTGCTCTGTTTGGTTCAGAATATACCCGTGTGCCCTTACAACATGTGCAAGCACAAACCTTTGATGGGGATGTAACCAATGTAGGTTCCCAAACGGCCAATGGAATGGGCATGCGTGTTGAGGTTATTGATGCGTTAACCAATAGCGTGTTGCAAACCTTCAATAGCCCCTTGTCCAACAACGTAGCTTCAGGTGCATCTCAAAACTTTCAATTGGGTCCATGGACTCCAAATCAACAAGGTATTTACCGCATTCGTTACACGGCTTTAGCGTCTGTAAATACCGTAGCTACCAACGATACGGTTTCTTATTTGTTTCATGTGACCGACTCTACCTTTGCTCGCGATGACAATGTTTCCACCGGGTCACTGACCATCGGTAGTGTGGGTAACCCAAATCCCGGAGAGATTGGTGTGGTTTATCAAATGCAAACCGCAGTAGATTTAACCACATTGGATGTTTGGGTGAACAACTCCCAAAACAATGCCACAGGCACCACCTTCAATTTGGTTATTCGCCAAGCGAGTCAAACAGGAATTCCAGGCGCCCAAATTGGGACTACTGCCAGCTTTACTGTTCCTGCCGGATTCAATAACTGGGTGAACTTACCGGTTCTTAATGGTCCAATTAACTTGCAGCCGGGTCGCTATGCCGTATGTATGGTTGAAGGCAACACGCCGGTACCCGTAAATACCACCGATTTTATTTTTAATACAAACACCTTTTGGGTGAATGCTCCTGCTTTAACCACAGGATGGGAGCCGGTGGAGAATTTTAACTTTAATGTGGCTTATGCGCTTCGTATGAACGTGCAGCCTCCCTGTCCCAACTTATCGGCAAGTTTTCAATCCACAGCTCCTGGTTGTAACCAATCCAATGGTTCAGCTACGGTAAACATAGTTGGTGATCCGGGCCCTTACAATTACAGTTGGAGCAACGGTGCAACCGGCGCGTCGATTCAGAATGTACCTGCCGGAACCTATATTGTAACGGCAACGCTCCCAACCAGTGGCTGTTCCATTACCGATACCATTGTGTTGAGTAGTCCTTCGGCTCCTGTAATTCAAAACATAGCCACCACACCTTTGGTTTGTTTTGGCCAAACGGGGTCGGCAACGGCTACCGTTAGCGGAGGAACTCCAGGATATACCTACAACTGGAGCAACGGAAGTCAGGGAGCTACCCTAAACGCAGGCGCAGGTTCCTACACCCTTACGGTAACAGATGCCAATAACTGTAGCGTTACTTCAGGCCAAGTTCAAATTGTGGGTCCTAGCAGTCCATTGACTCTAAGTATAAATCAAAATGACCCCACCTGTGGGCAGTCTAACGGCGATGCAACCGTTACGGCCAATGGAGGATATAATGTGTATACCTACAGTTGGAGCACCGGAGCAACTACCGCAGGCATCCAAAACTTGAATGCAGGTACCTATATTGTAACGGTGACTGACAGTGGAGGGTGTGTTGCTATTGATACGGCCAATTTGGTTAGCCCCGGTAGCCCCAATATTGTGCCCGGAACAATAAGTGCTCCCTTGTGTAATGGAGACAATAATGGCTCTATTCAAATTAACGTAAGTGGAGGACAGCCCGGTTACAACTATTTGTGGTCTGACGGTTCAACAGGCAGCAGCCTAACAGCCGGAGCAGGCTCTTATACAGTTACCGTAACCGACAATGTGGGCTGTTCCACTACAAGCGCACCCATTACTATTCCGAGTCAGCCGGCCATTAACAGCCAAATGTCTAGTACGGCTTCAGGTTGTAGCGGACCTTCCGGTACTGCCGGGGTTAATGCTTCGGGCGGCGCCGGAGGCTTTAGCTATGCTTGGAGTAATGGTGGCTCCGGAGCTTCCCTCCAAAACTTGAGTGCCGGACAATACATCGTTACCATTACCGATGCCAATAACTGTACCTTAAACGATACCGTGGTAGTTCAAGCGGCAACACCTCCTGTGATCAACAATATCCAGGCAACCGACGCCGACTGTTTTGGTCAAAATGGATATGTACTGGTTGATGCCAGTGGTTCCAATGGTACCCTAACCTATACTTGGAGCAATGGCGCTAACGGTGACTCATTGAGTGCTGGTCAAGGTCAATATCAAGTGATTGTGAGTGACCCACTTGGATGCTCTGATACCGCTCAAGCTACCATTAATGAGCCTTCGGCCATTACCAACAACTTCAATATAACCGACGCAAACTGCAACGCAAGCGATGGTGAGGCCATTGCCTCTGCCTCTGGCGGTAACGGAGGATTTAGCTATAGCTGGTCCAACGGAAACCAAGGCCCAAGCTCAGGATTGGTTGCTGCCGGTAATTATATTGTCACCATTACCGACCAAAACAACTGCACTCTAGTGGATACCGCTGTGGTCTCCAACATTGGAGCGCCCACCGTTAACGGTCAAGTAACCGATCCACTGTGTGCCGGAGATTCAGGCCAAGTAGTGCTTACCGTAAATGGAGGTACTCCCGGATTTACCTATGCTTGGGACAACGGCAGCACTGCACAAAGTCCCAACCTTCCGGCAGGCACATATAATGTAGTAGTTACCGATATGGCAGGTTGCGTGGTAAATGCAGGGCCATATACGCTAACTGACCCTCCTGCCATCAACTTGTCTGTGGTTACTAGCGATGCTACCGGCCCGGGCAATGCGGATGGATCCGCCACGGTAACCGCCACCGGTGGAACAGGGAACATTATTTTGAACTGGTCCAACGGCAGTAGTGGAGCTACCGACAATGCATTGCTTCCCGGAACTTATGTGGTATATGCAAACGATGCTAACGGTTGTAAGGACAGCATTAGCTTTACCATTGGTACGGTTATGGGAATTGGATCTTCTTCATGGGTAGATCAAGTGGTCCTTGCACCCAATCCAAGTACTGACTTCGTTATACTTAGCTTACCAGCTGAGATTTCTGTAGAAACGGTTTCGGTACTTGACGCTTCAGGAAGAAGTTTCCATATCTCTTATGAAGCTGAAACGGGACGCCTGGATGTCCGTGATTTGGCCAAAGGCGTATATACGCTTCAAATAAGAACCCAGAAAGGGGAGTTGGCTCACTTTAGGCTGATTCGCTCTTAAGGAAAGAGGTTTTATGAATGAAGAGGGGGGAGCATCGCTTTGGCGGCTCCCCCTTTTTTTTCAACAATTGGGAATAGTTTGGGTTAGTTACTAAGTGAAAGTCCTAGATAAGTTAACCACGACTTTCCTATTTGGATGAATTATCAAAGGGATAGGATTTGACGTATCACTAGCATTAAGCATAGTATTTTTGCCCATTGGCGAGTCTTAATGGGAATGCTTGTTCTTTTGCTTTTCTTTATTTTTGAGTCAACATTAAATGCATGGGATTATTCGGAGCACCGGTTATTGATTTAAACAACTTGCATGAGTTGGAGCAAAGCTCCCCAAACCTTATTGTTTGGGCAGTGCCCGCTATGCTGTTTTTTGCGGCTTTGGAATATGGCATTTCTTTATATCAACATCGTAAATACTACGAAAACAAAGAGCTCCTTGGCAGTATTGGCGTTGGTCTGGGGAATTTGGTTGTTTCTGCCGGCTTAAAGTTTGTATTGCTGTATTTTATTGTATGGTCCTATAATCAGCTTCCATGGCGCATGGAGCTGAATTGGTGGACCTGGCTTCCGTGTTACATCATTTATGACTTCTTTTCCTATTGGGCTCATCGGGTCTCGCACGAACAGCGCTTTTGGTGGGCAACCCACGTGGTGCACCACTCCGGGGACTATTACAATCTAGCCGTTTCCTTTCGTCTCAGCTGGGTCCAGCACATTAAAATAGTGTTTTTAATTCCCGTATTGCTTATGGGATTCCATCCCATAATTTTCTTTGTTACCAATCAAGTGGCTGTTTTGTTCCAGTTTTGGGTACACACCGAATACATTCGCAAGATGCACCCCATTATCGAATATATTTTTGCTACCCCTAGCAACCATAGAGTGCACCATGGTAGCCAAGATAAATACCTCGACAAAAACTACGGGGCTACTTTTATCCTATGGGACCGCATGTTTGGCACCTACCAACCCGAGGAAGAACAAGTGGTTTACGGGCTTACAACGCCCATTAAGAACAAAGCCAATCCCTTTTTCATCAATTTCCACGAATATGCCGACATGTGGAGAGACGTTCGAAATGCCAAGGGGTTAAAACGAAAATTGTATTTCATTTTTGGAAGCCCGGCCCGAATTGCCAAAGAGAAGTTACAGGAGCAAAAAGCCATACCAATGCCGCAAGAACCTTCTGAACACCAAATGAAGGTCCTTGAAGAATGAGCATTAGTTTAAAGGATAAACACACCTTTGGCTGCACAGTTGCTGCAAAGGAATATTGGGAAATGTCCTCCATTGCTGAATCAATTAGTGCTTTAAAACAATGGAGTGGAGTGCCATACCTCATTTTAGGAGGTGGTTCCAATATCTTATTTACACAGACTGAAGTTCCCCGGGTGCTTGCTGTTCGGATGCTGGGGGTGGAATTGCTTAAGGAAACAAAGTCCTTTGTTGAAATTGAGGTTGGCGCAGGCGTACCTTGGCATCCTTTGGTTATGCAAACCCTACAATCCGGTTGGTATGGCCTAGAAAATTTAGCCTTAATTCCCGGGCGCACAGGAGCAGGGCCCATGCAAAATATTGGAGCCTACGGAGTAGAGCTTCGCCAATTTTGCACTGGGGTAAATGTAATTCACCGTCAACAGCTTAAGCTACAATTTTTGGATGCTAAGGCATGCAACTTTGGCTACCGTTCCAGTATTTTTAAGACTGAGGCTAAAGACCAGTTCCTTATCTCTTCGGTGAGGTTTCGGCTGCCCAAAGCAGGCTTCCACCAGCCCAATACCGACTACGGAGCTATTCGCGAAACCCTTATGTCCAAAGAAATTGATCCGGATAAGGCAAGTCCTATGCAGGTGGCCGAGGCGGTAATGTATATCCGGTCTTCCAAGCTCCCTGATCCCAACGAGCTTGGGAATGCAGGTTCCTTTTTTAAAAATCCAATAGTTCCTATGGATCAAGTGGAATCCTTGCAACAAAGGTTTCCTCAAATGCCTGTATATCCGGTATCCGAAGGTTTTGCAAAACTTGCTGCAGGATGGCTCATAGATCAAGCCGGATGGAAAGGCAAATCCTCGGGCCCTGTTGGAATGCACAAAAACCAAGCTTTGGTATTGGTGAATTATGGAGAGGCAACCGGAACCCAGCTGTGGAGCTTTGCCCAAAACGTAGCTATGGACGTGTTCAACAAGTTCGGAGTTAAGTTAGAGCCGGAAGTCAACCTATGGCCGCCGCTAGTCTAAAAAATGGAACTACTTTTTCCCAAAGTTGGAACAGCTCCCATTGCAAAATATTCCGTAGAGCCGCACTTTTGTGCCATACATGTTTTTTCTAGAACCAAGGCCCCACCATCGGGGCTTTTTTTTTAAGCCAAACCTTCTTTCTTCTCCTCCAAACTAAGCCACAAATCCATGGCCTCTTGGAGTTCTTTGCTGATTTTGCCCAAGGATTCACTCAATCCTATCTGCTCTGTGTATTCTTGGGTGGCCAACATGGCCTTTTCCAATCGTTCTTTTTCTTTTTCCAAAGCTTCTATTTCATCGGGAAGTGCTGCCAGTTTGCGTTCTTCATTATACGAAAGCCTACCACGCTTTTCTACACCTGACGGGCCCTCTTGTTTGGCTGATATTGGAGCTTGATTTTCTTTCTTCTTTACTTGTTCAGCATCCTTTTGCTCTGCTAAAAACGCCTGCCACTCCGAATAGCTTCCTCCAAATACATCGATTCCTCCGGTACCATCCAGCACAATCAGTTGATCGGCTACTTTATCTACAAAATGGCGGTCATGGCTTACCACCAAAACACAACCTTCAAAGGCTTCTAAATACCATTCCAGGCTTTGCAAGGTGGCAATGTCCAAATCGTTGGTGGGTTCGTCTAAAATTAAAAAGTTGGGTTGCTTTAGCAACATGTGAAGCAAACTCAATCGTCGTTTTTCGCCACCACTTAGCAAGTGAATGTATTGATATTGCATGGATGGTGGGAACTCAAACATATCCAGCAAAAAGGACGCCGATACCCTCGCTCTCCTTTCTGTTTCAAAATATTCGGCAGTTTCCTTTATAAATTCAATCACCCGTTTGTCGCCGGGCAAATGATCCAGCTCTTGAGCGTACCAGCCAAAGGCAACGGTATCTCCCACGACCACCTTTCCTTGGTCAGGCTCCAATTGACCGGTAAGTATTTTGAGCAAGGTGGTTTTGCCGCTGCCATTGGGACCAACAACTGCTAAGCGCTCCCCTTTTCTAAAGCTGTATCGGAACTCTTCAAACAGGGGTTTCACCCCGTAGCTTTTGGAAATTTTTATGGCCTCCACAATTTTGCTGCCCAAACGCTGCATGGGGATATCCACCTCCAGTCTGCTTTGGTTTCGCCGCTTTAATGCTTCTGCTTTTACTTCTTCAAAGGCCTTTAATCGGCTCTTGGATTTGGTCCCTCTGGCTTTAGGCATTCTTCTTACCCATTCCAGTTCTCTGGAATATAGGTTTTTTGCCCTCGCTTGACTACTGGCTTCAGCCGCCTCTCGCTGAGCCTTTTTTTCCAAATAATATCCAAAATTTCCTTGGTACTGGTGCAGCTTTCCTTCCTCCAGCTCCCAAATATGGTCGCAAACCCGATCCAGAAAATACCGGTCGTGGGTCACCATCAATAGGCTTAGGTTGCTTTGACTTAAATAGCCTTCCAGCCACTCAATCATGGGTATATCCAAGTGGTTGGTTGGTTCATCCAACAACAATATATCCGGCGCTTCACACAATAGTCCTGCCAGAGCCAACCTTCTTTTTTGCCCTCCGGACAATTGGTCGGTCCGCATGTTTACTTCCCCAAGTCCCAATTTACTTGTCATTTCCCGAATTCGGGTCTCCGCATCCCAAGCCTGCAGCGCATCCATTTTGCTCATGCTTTGCTCCAGTGCCTGCATGTCTCCGGACTCGGTGGCCGCTCGGTAGGCATGCAAGGTTTGCAGCAATTCCGGTTGCCGTGGCAAAAGAGATTCCAATATGGTCTTGCCTGCTTCCAGCTCCGGACTTTGTTCTAAAAAGCCCAGGCGAAACCCTTCTCGGACAACCACTTGACCTGAATCCGGCGCTTCCTGTCCCGATAATATGCGCATAAGACTGGTTTTGCCTGTGCCGTTTTTGGCAATGAGCCCAACCTTTTGCCCTCGCTGAATTCCAAAACCTAAATCCGAAAAAATCTCACGCTCGCCGTAGCTCCTTGACAGCTGTTCCGCCGTTAAAACATTCATAGCTCAAAGGTACACCAATTCAGGCGCAGAAAGCCAACAGACGCTTAAGCTCCTTATTCCCCAATGGCTTGGTTACAAAAGCATCTACCCAACGGTATTGTTTCGCTTTGGCATGGTCCATTGGATTGATAGAGGAAGAAACAATATACAATTTGCAATGGGCTGGCTTTTTCTTTTGCTCCAGCGCCTCCAATACTTCCCAGCCATTCATGCAGGGCATGTTTAAATCCAAAAAAATGCAATCAGGAAACGACTCCTCCGATAGCTGATCCAAGGCCGCATTTAAGCCTTCGCCATCGTTAAAAAAAACCAACTCTTCCAAACAATTTAAGCCCTCTAAATGGTGTCTGATTCCAAAAGTGAAAATGGGGTCGTCATCAGTAACCCATAAGCGACGCGCTTTAGGGAGTTCCGTCCTCAATGACATAAAAAAGAGCTTTAATTTAGGAGTACAAAGTTAGGGTTTCCACAGCATTACTGCACCAACCCTACGCTTGCCTTTGACCGAAACTTGAACCCAAAACCTAACTTCGGGTACAATGCTACCTCCCCGTTTTTTCCATGGCTCTTCCATACTTCCTTTAAAACTCCATGTTCCATTGGCTTTTGCTCCCATTAAGGCATCCACAGGTATATCCAATAGGGTCTGCCAATCAGATTCCGCGGCCAAAGAGTTGTAAGCTAAATGGGTCTTAAAAAACGCCTCATTGGGAGTGAATTCGTGGATGCCATGCTTACCTCTGCCCTGTCCTTCAAACTTAAGCCGATTAAGCTGACCCGCCTCAAAAAGAGGAATGGCCTCTTTACTTCGGTTTTTAGCTTGAACAATAATTCTTCCGCTTTTGGCATTATACGCCGACCGAAGGCTGATATCGACATAATTCATCTCCTCAAACCTGCTGTCAATCAACTGTATACTTTGGTTGCTGCAGCGGTTCCACAATCCGTTCTTTTGCGCATAAACTGCTGTAAACAAGGTGCATGGCTTCAAAACTTTTGTCAGCGAAGTCTTTTTACCATGCCCTGCCGTCCTTTCCAAATTTTGGAGCTTTTTGGTCGGAAGGGGGCTTCGGGCCACTTTAACCCAAACGCTGTCTCGACTCAATTGTGCCATGTCTTTTTCTCGATCCTTGGCCTCAAGCACCCGAACATAGCGCCCCAAATCATCGGATTCCACCACCATTAAGTAGCTATTCCCCTGCTCATGCGTCCAAGCAGCACCGGCAGCATCCACATCCAAGGTATCGGTCAAAGCCCAAGAAACTTCAGGCGTGTAGCGTTCCGGCGCCAAATTAGGACTGCAAGCAAACAGCACCCACACCGCCAAAATAACATACTTCATGCCTCAAAGATACCACTCCGCAATTTCTATGGCAATGCTTTGGCCGCTTCTTCCAGCATGGGTGCATTGCCCATGGCTGTCCTTGGCTCACAGTGCCTTTTGCTCTCCTTCATTTGGCAAGGCCTTGCGGTAGCTTCCGCTGGTCGCTTCCTCAGGCTGCCAAATGTAAGGCTCGCTTTAGGCAGCTGCCGCCGCGGCCAGGGCGTCCCTGGGAAGTTTTTTCTCCCTTCCTTTCTTCCATCTTTCATACTTCCGTTAACCATAGTCTTTATGTATTCTTCAAACCGGGCTGCTCTTGTTTATTGAGCCCATTGATTAATTTTAGCCCCTATGATTAAGTACTGGTTGGCAAAGAATTTTATGTTGGGCAAGCACGACGCCGCAACTTTCCCTCCCGCCGAAGCCCTCAATCTTACAGCTCTTGAACATCCATTGGCTACCGACAGTTATTATTTTTATGGCATTTCACCGCAGGGCTATGTTTGGGTAGCTCGCCTAGCCGCACGCAGTAATAACCAATCCGAACTTTGGTTTGCTCTACGCATGCCCAACCATAAAAAATGGGTTGTGGAAGGGGTTTACCCCTCCGAACCGGGCAAATGGCCTGCTGCTTATGGATTGTCTTTTGAGCGAAAAGGAGCCGGTTGGATTATTCGGTTCCAAGGAAGTTTTCCCTCCCCGAGAGGTGGCTCCGAAGAGGTCCGCTTTGAAGCAGATTTTGAACCCTCTTCGCCCATCTTTGACTTTTCTCAACTCCGAGATAAAGAGCAAATAGCACGCGCCTTAGCTTCCATGCCTTGGAACAAAGCCCAATTCGAAAAGTTGAAATCCCTCAAAACTAGCCATATCGAACAGGCCGGTAACTACACTTGCCGCTTAGAATTGTCCGGCGAAAGCCACCAATGGCAAGCGCATGGAGCGCGCGACCACAGCACAGGGCATAGAGATTGGGATGCTTGGGGCGCCCACTCTTGGTTTACCGGATTTGATCCCCAAGGAAGAGGCTTCAACCTCTCCCTAGTACAATTCAGCGATTTGCCTGTATTAAGGGCAGGCTATTGTGCGGCTTTTTCGGCACACGCCAGCCCTTGGATTTCCGGGCCTTTACATCCCATTCGAAACCCATCGGGAGACATGCTACTGCAAAACCACCCCAAGCAAGAGCCAATAAGCCTAAGGTTCGAAACATTAGATAGCTTTAAGTTTCAAATGGGGGAACATTACCAAATTGAAGAGGGCTGGGGCCATTTGCATTTGGGCAATCAAACTTTTTTGGGCATTTTGGAACGTGGAGCCCGCAAGAACCATAGCAATTCATGAGTAGAATTATTTTATCGACCGCTCAAGAACAATCCTCTCTAGCCGGCGGAAAATTTAAAGGTTTGGTACAATTAGGCCATGCAGGCTTGAATGTGCCTCCCTTTTTTGCGTTACACTTAGAATCAGACACCATGCCCGGCGAATTACCGGAGGCCTTAAAGTCCTTTGCGGATAATCCGGTAGCAGTTCGATCTTCTGCTCAAAACGAAGACGGTCAAGACCAGTCCTTTGCAGGGCAATACGAGACCATCTTAAACGTAAAGCCTCTGGCCGATAAGGTTTGGATTGCTGCTTTAAAATGCAAAGCATCTGCCGATAGCGACAGGGTAAAAGCCTATCAGGATAGCTCGAATGGTTCCAATGACTTTGCGGTGGTTGTCCAACAAATGGTAGAGCCCATTTGGGCAGGCGTACTTTTCTCCATTGACCCGGTAAGAAATATGCACGACCGCATGCTTCTTTCCGCTGTCCGTGGGCAAGGGGAACAACTCGTTTCCGGCCAAGTCAACAGTCTGGATTCCGTCATTCCCAAATGGGGCAGCAATAAGGGGCAAGCTCTGGGGATGCCCGAGAACATGGACTGGAACCCTGAATGGACCAAAGCACTTTTTGAAGGTGCCAAGGCCATGGAGGAACAACTTGGGGCTCCCCAAGACCTGGAATGGGCCATAGACGCCCAAGGAACCTTATGGTGGCTTCAATGCCGCCCGGTTACCACTTCTTCTTCATTTCATGTAAACGAACTCGATACCCAACTTAATGCCGACAGTGAGACGCATGATTGGTTTACCTTAGGCAATATTGGTGAAATGATGCCGGGAGCCGTAAGCCCTTTAACAGCACGTTTATTTGGTGGAGCCATTGAAGCCGGCCTCAGAGATTTTGCCAAGCGATCCGGTGCCTTACCCCAAAATGCGGCAACCCCTAGATACGTGCAGGTCTTTTATGGACGCTTGTTCTTTAACCTTAGCTCCTTGTATGATTTTGCCAGACATACGGCTTTAAATCAAAAAGAGAATATTGAACGATCCATTGTAGGAAGAACCCTCAGCACGCCCGAGGTTGAACGAGAAACCAAAGGCCTTAGGCGTAGCCTAAATTTTTTAGGGCAAGTGCGCTATATTCAATCCGCTGGTGCCAGGTTACGTAGCTTGGAAAAATCTGCAGAGCTCTGGCAGCCTAGTTGGTCCGACAATCCTGAGCTTTTATTGGAACAACTGGCCAAAGGAGCCAAACGTATGGAGCAAGCGTTTATGCACCATTTTGCCACCTCCAGTCAATCGGGCTCTTATTATGCCGCCTTACTTCAAATGCTCGAAAAGCGTTTCCCTGAACCCGGAAAAGCAGCCGGTTTGGCCAATCAACTCCTTACCAGCATTGGTGCCATAGAAAGTGCTGACCCATTGGCCCGACTGGGAGACTTGGCAGATGAAATTCTTATGCATCCAAGCTTTGATCAAGCTTTTGTACAGGCAGATATAAGCGAAGCCCGCATCATGCTAGAGCGCTATGCTCCCGAGTCTGTAACCCGAAAGTTTGCGGAGTTTATGGAAAGGCATGGCCATCGAGGCGTCCGCGAAGCAGAGTTTTTAGAACCAACCTGGGAGGAGGCCCCCGAAAGCTTGCTTGGAATGCTGCAACAAATGGTCCGCAGTGGGGGCAAAGCAGATGCCGTTGTTTCCAAGGCTTCTAAGCTCCCTAAGTTAAAATCGGGAGAGGCCTTCTTGGCGAAACTGTCAAGAGGTGCTGTGCTTAAACGTGAAAAATCCAAAGCTTTAGCCATTCGCATCATTCACCGTTTGCGCCAAGGTTATCGGCGCTTGGGTAACATCGCCAAACAACAAGGGCATCTTAACGAAGCAGAGGATATATTTTTTCTGTTGCCCGAAGAGCATGCCTTATTGTTTAAAAAAGGAATACCAAATGCCAAAGCTATTGTGGAAGGTCGAAGGCGTGCCTTCACCACCGCAAGTACCTTTCAATTTTCGGACTTGTTTCAAGGGCGCCCTTTCCCTAAATTACCTCAAATAAGGAAAAACCTTGAGGAGGGCCAATGGGCCGGGGTTCCGGTTAGTCCCGGAAAAGTAAAGGCCCAAGTCCGTATGGTCAGAAGCATGGAGGATGCCACTGCACTAAAGTCCGGCGAAATTATGGTAAGTGGCTTTACCGACATTGGCTGGACCCCTTACTATACCGTTGCCTCTGCTCTTATCACCGAAATGGGAAGCCCTCTTTCCCATGGGGCCGTTGTCGCCAGAGAATATGGACTTCCTGCCGTGGTTGGCGTTTCCGGAATTATGGATGAACTCTCCACCGGAGACTTGGTAGAACTGGATGCATATAATGGAACCATTGTTTTGGTGCAAAAGGCAACCGCACAAGAAGCGCCATCTGACCCATAATTTTTTAATAGGAGATAAGCTTCGGTATCCGTTTACTCCAAAGCTTCGCTAGGGTTTTGCTGCCTTTACTAGATCAGTGAGGTCTTGTGTTTTCAAGTTTGTAACCTTGACTCCGAGATGCTGACCGTCAGTACAAAGCGTCAGGAACAGAGTTGCCGTCAGAAAAGCAAGGCATCCATGGGCTCATGGGCTGGCGTTTTGGTTATGGGCAAAAAAAACGCCCCAAAAAAGAATGGGGCGTTTGTAATGCGTGTTTTAGAGAGGTTGACTTATGCCTTTTTGAGCAACTGACGTAAAACGTAGTGCAAAATTCCTCCGTTTTGGTAGTAAGCTACTTCAATTTCGGAGTCAAGGCGGGAGTCAGCTTCGAATGAAATGACCGTACCATCCTGCTTTACGGCTTCCACCTGCAGCGTTTGTTGAGGGCTTAGGCCTTCATTAATGCCTTTAATATGGAAGGTTTCGGTTCCGGACAAGCCTAGGCTCATGGCGTTTTCTCCGTTTTTGTATTGCAAAGGCAAAATGCCCATGCCTACTAAGTTGGAACGGTGTATACGCTCGTAACTTTCGGCAATAACGGCACGAACTCCAAGCAAATTGGGGCCTTTGGCAGCCCAGTCACGGCTGGAACCTGATCCGTATTCCTTACCACCCAAAACCACCATGGGCGTACCATCTTTTTGGTACCGCTCACTGGTTTCAAAAACCGTTAGGGTTTCTCCTGTAGGCTGGTACAAAGAGTAACCGCCTTCTTTTTCAACCAATTGGTTTTTGATACGCACATTGGCAAAAGTGCCGCGCATCATTACTTCGTGGTTTCCACGGCGAGATCCGTAAGAGTTAAAATCTTTGCGTTCTACTCCGTGGCTTTTTAGGTACTCACCCGCAGGATGGTCTTCGCGGAAAGATCCTGCCGGTGAAATATGGTCGGTGGTAACAGAGTCACCAAGCATCAGAAGTACTTTTGCCCCTTCAATATTTTGTGGAGAAGGCAAAGATTCCGGTAGGTCTTTAAAGAAAGGTGCTTCTTTAACATAGGTAGAGGAATCGTCCCATTGGAAAAGCTGGCCTTCGGGCGCTTTAAGGTTTTTCCACTCTTCGTCTCCGTCAAATACGGTGGCGTAGTTTTCCTTATAGGAAGCCGGGTCAAGTACAGCGTTTCTGAGCTCTGCAATTTCGGCGTCGCTGGGCCAGATGTCCTTCATAAACACCGGATCGCCATTGGCATCGGTTCCAATGGGTTCTGTAGTAAGGTCTATATCGGTGCGGCCTGCCAAAGCATAAACTACCACCAGCATAGGAGAAGCCAAGAAGTTCATTTTTACCTGAGGGTGCACCCGCGCTTCGAAGTTTCTGTTGCCGGAGAGTACGGAGGAAACCACCAAGTCATTTTCTTCGATGGCCTTGGCAATGTGGGGAGGTAAGGCTCCGGAGTTGCCAATACAGGTGGTGCAACCATAACCCACTACATGAAAGCGAAGGGCTTCCAAATATTCAAGCAAGCCTGCTTTTTCCAAATAATGCGTTACCACTTTGGAGCCGGGGGCCAAGGAGGTCTTAACCCATGGCCGTACATCCAATCCTCTTTCAATGGCCTTTTTAGCAACCAAACCTGCGCCCAACATTACGCTTGGGTTGCTGGTGTTGGTGCAGGAAGTAATGGCGGCAATCACCACGCTTGCGTCGGAAAGGGTATAGCGCAAATCGCCCTGAGTTACTTCAGTGGAACGCAACATGCCTTCTTCAGCAGCAGCGTTTTGTCTTTCCCCGGCCTCTACGTAGCTTCTGCTAAAGGTATCTTTTAAGATGTGGCGAACTTGACGATCAAGGTTACGCACCAAAATGCGGTCTTGGGGTCTTTTAGGACCGGCTACTGCGGGTTCTAGAGTACCCAAATCCAGTTCTAAAGAAGTGGAGTATTGGATTTCGTCTTCGTTTTGGCGCCACAGCATGTTTTCCTTGCAGTAGGTCTCTACCATTTGCACATGGTCTTCGGGGCGAGCCGTGCGACGCATGTATTCTAAGGTTTGGTCATCGATTGGGAAATAGGTAATGGTGCAACCAAACTCCGGACTCATATTGGAAATGGTGGCACGGTCGGGCACGGAAAGGTTGTTTAGTCCGTCGCCATAAACCTCTACAAACTTGCCTACCACTCCATGCTTGCGCAACAGTTCGGTAATGGCAAGCACCATGTCCGTAGCGGTGGCCCCTGCGGGCAGTTGACCGGTGAGTTTGAGACCTACTACTTCGGGCATGATAAAATAAGAAGGCTGGCCAAGCATAGCGGCCTCAGCCTCAATACCACCTACGCCCCAGGCAACCACACCAATGCCATTTACCATAGGCGTATGTGAGTCGGTTCCAAAACAAGAGTCAGGGAAGGCCATTCCGTCGCGAACAAGCACTCCTTTGGAAAGGAATTCTAGGTTTACTTGGTGGCAAATGCCCATACCGGGAGGAACGGCAGTGAAATTGTCGAAGGCTTTTTGTGCCCATTTAAGCAGCTGGTAGCGTTCGCCATTGCGTTCATATTCCAGAGCCACGTTGCGTTGCAGAGCGCTGTTTGTGCCATAGTATTCTACCTGTACCGAGTGGTCAATAACCAAATCGACAGGGACAAGCGGGTTGATTTTAGACACGTCTTTGCCTTTGCGTCCGGCTTCGGCGCGGAGGGAAGCTAAATCTACTACACAAGGAACTCCGGTAAAGTCTTGCAACAAAACTCTGGCAGGAGTAAAAGGAATATCTTTATCGGACTTGGCTGGTGTCCAACCTAAAATGGTTTCGACATTTTCTTTGGTTACCCGAAGGCCATCGCAATTGCGCAGTGCATTTTCGAGCAAGACCCTTATGGAAAAAGGGAGTTTGCTAATGGCATGTCCTTGGCTTTGCAGAGATTTTAGGCTATGGTACTGAACCTTTCCTTGGGGAGTGTCCAGCGATTTCAGGGTTCCGAAAACGTCGTTGCTCATAAGATGGATTGCATTTATGCGTTAATTGCCACAGGCCTGCGGCTTTGTGCGCAAAAGTAACAATTTATCCCTTGTTTAGGGGGTTTTTAAGCGATTAAAACGAGGAAAAAGGCACATTTTTTGTTGTAAACGAAATAAGCTGCAGCAATGGCTGAGTAGGCACGGGGTTTTGAATCGGAGCGCGGGCCCCGGCGAAGGGCGGTACCGCCCGGTTATGGCAGGGTTGCGGACTGTGCCGGGGACAGGGCGGAGGGACAAGCCCCTGTGGCCGGCTACAGACCGCCCCTGCCATGGCCGGGAGTAAAGCCCGGAGACGGATTAGGCCCCCAAAACAAATAGTCCTTGATTTTTATGGGGAAATTCCTATCTTTGCAGCCCTAATTTTAATTGAAATTATGCATCAGTATGAATCGATGTTCATCCTCACCCCTGTGTTGAGCGATGAGCAGCTTCAAGAGGCCGTTGACCGCTACAGGGAGCTGTTGAAGGAAAACGGTTGCGAAGTCGTTAACGACGAGTCTTGGGGCCTACGCAAACTGGCTTACCCGATCCAGAAAAAATCAACGGGTTTTTATCATTTGTTCGAATTTAAAGCCGATCCAACCTTCGTAGATAAGTGGGAATTGGCTTTCCGTCGCGACGAGCGAATCATCCGTTTTGGAACTTTCCGCTTGGACAAGCATGCGGTAGAGTACAACCAAAAGCGCCGTGAGAAATTGGCGTCTAAATCCAAATAATTACGAGTTATGAGCAGCGTTATCGAACAAAATGCCAAAGAAGGCAACCAGTCAGAAATACGTTATTTGACTCCTCCTCCTATTGAGGTTAAAAAGGAGAAATATTGCCGCTTCAAAAAGGCAGGCATCAAATACATCGATTACAAAGACCCCGATTATTTGTTGAAGTTGGTGAACGAGCAAGGTAAAATTTTGCCTCGTCGTATTACCGGCACTTCTATGAAATATCAAGGTCGAGTGGCACAAGCTGTAAAGCGTGCGCGCCACATGGCTTTGATGCCTTACGTAACCGATTTGCTGAAATAAAACCGGGAGAGTCATGAAAATTATTCTTAAACAAGACATACAGAGCCTTGGCTTCGCCAACGACGTGGTTGAAGTGAAAAATGGCTACGCTCGGAATTACCTTATCCCTCAAGGATTGGCCGTTGCGGCTACTTCTTCAGCCCTTAAGGTGCACCAAGAAAACATGCGTCAACAAGCACACAAAGCCGAGAAAATGCTCGACGAGGCCAAAAGTTTGGCTGAGCGTATTGGTGGCGTTAAATTAAAAATCGGTGCAAAAGTGGGCGAGAGCGGAAAAATCTTTGGTTCCATCAATACCGTAATGCTTGCCGAGGCCTTGGCCGGTGAAGGCATTTCCGTGGAGCGTCGTCGCCTAAAATTGGCCGATGAGTCCATTCGTGAGGTGGGTACCTACAAAGCTTCTGCTTTGTTGCACAAAGAGGTTTCTGCCGATTTTGAGTTTGAGGTGGTTGCCGAGTAAGCACCAGCATACATTACTGTTTTAATAGCCCGGGTGACCGGGCTTTTTTTTTGCCTAATCCATCATTCAACGGTAGCACGGAAAAGGTGGCAGACAGCGACGCGAAGGTGCCAAGGTTTCAGCGCGGTAGGAACTAGGCGTGAAATAGATAGCGCCGTCAAAGGCCTCTTTGCGGCTTTGCGACTTTGCGTGAATCCGTTAACGTGGCAAAAGGGCACGCAGAGATTCTGTGTTAATTTCCAAAAGGAAATAGCCAATTTTCTTTAACTTTGCTTCAAATCAGCAAAAGCTAGATTCGAAGGTTCTGCGGCATTTTG
>JAUHWY010000047.1 GCA_030427255.1 Bacteroidia bacterium
CTCTAAAGGAAGGAAAGAAATGGGGCTAAGTCTCTGCGAGAGTCTACCAAAGGGCGACTTAGGCGCAAATGTGCTCCCATTTCTTCCACTTATCCATAACAAATATATGCGGTAGCAAACATAGGAGGCGCAAAGGGCATTGATCATTGAGAGACGGGAGGCATCCCGTCTTTACCTCGTCATTGAGAGACGGGAGATATCCCGTCTTTACCTTATCATTGAGAGACGGGAGGCATCCCGTCTTTACTGCATCATTCACCATTCATCATTCACCATTAGGAGACGGGAGGCATCCCGTCTTTACTCCATCTTTCAAGGCCACCGACTCGCCGATTTTTCCATGTAGGCGCTCCAAGAAAGCACCTGCACGGAAGACTTAGCCAAATAGTCGGTATAGCTTGAAAGGCACAGCCTTTGGCGCATGGTTTCTATTTCTTCCAAACTGATTCCGCTTGCCCTTGGAGGTAAAAACCAAACGCAAGCCTCGTTGTCTTCTTTGGCGCAGTCAAAAAATAAACCCAAATAGTGCGGATATCTCCCCGAGGGATGCACTTCGTTGCTCAAATCGCGTAAGGCATAGCCTTTTTCGGTGGGAACAATGTATTTGCCGGTGGTTAGCGCAAGATATTCCAGACTTTCGGCGGTGTTTTTGATGTCTAATAATTCGCCCGACTGAATGGAAGCTGCTATGGCCGGCATAAACTCCAGCAGTTGTTCGGGGCTTAAATACTCTAAAGCGTTGGTTAGGGCAAAGCTCAGGTCCTCCCCCAAATAGCGCTCCCCGGGAAAAAATCCCAGACCATCGATCAAACTTTTTAGTTGAACATACATTTGGTTGCCCAATTCCGACCGCTTTAAAGAGTCTTCCCGGTCACTCCAACGGTCCGCTTTTGAATGATTTACATAGGCACGCTCCAATCGGTCGATTTTTTTTACGCTACGTTTTGCCCAGCCGGCGGTTTTTTCCTTGGAAGGAGCCCGGTACGCTTTTTTCCAGGCATTTTGGATAGAGGTAAGGTTTTGTTGAAATTCTCTGCAATGCTTTTGGAAGGAAAGGTCTATGCCTTCTGCTTGATGCATAAATTGCAGCCTTTGCTTGAGTTCTTTAATATGCAATCCCTTGGATGCAAGCTCCAAAAACAAGGTTTCGGCGGTTTGTTTTTCTCCTAAACCTATGGCAGCCACTACAAGACTTAGTCCGTCGGAGGCATCAAAAATGCCGGTAGAAAAGGCTGCTTTTTGGTGCTTGGAAAAGGCAGTCAAATTTCCGGAATCCAAGGCTTGATGGGCGGAGTCTATATGCCGATGGTACAAGTAGCCGGGGCTTTGAGCGCTTGCTTGGCCTAGGGTGCATAGGAGCAGGAAAAGGGAAGTGAAAATGGAGCTTAGGATGCGCATTGGTTAGATTTTTATTGCTTTAGGTCGCAGTCTTTTTTAGTATACTGAGAATAAAGAAACGCTTTTTTTAACAAAGTATTGTGGTTTTTAGGGCTGAGGAATTCATTTTTCCATTTGATGAGGGATTATTAGAGGGTGGCCCCCCCCGACATAAAGGGTTTAAAAAGTCAAGCATTGAATCACCAAAACCTTTAGCTTGGTCTATCCGAATTGCGAAACGGGGATAGTTTATATGGGGATTATGATGGGTTTTTGTAGGGGATGGCCGGGTGCAAATTTAAAGGCGGGATGAGACGTTTGGGGTGGTTAGGGGCAAGCTTACATGTTCGCCGGCAACTTCATATAACTTATTGAATTTTAAAGTCTTGAAAAATATTTTTATACACTTTTTGGGATACTATCTATATTTCTCGTCAATAGGTCTATAATTACTGCCCTATGATGCCGGAGCCTCAAAGCACAATATCGCACTTACTTAGTTACAAAATCAGCTTTTGCAACTACGGAATAATATTGAACTCAATAACGTTGAAATAACGAATATTGGTTGTCGGCTGAATGGTAGTGCTTGCAGGAAGCCACATAGGGAACCATGCCATAGCTGTTGGAGATGTTAAATTCCCCCCCTGATGGTTAAACGCTGCGGGAATAACAACAGCTTGCCCATTTACATTAAAGCTAGCCAATCCGAAGAAACCTCGAGGAAAGTTATTCACATCAATATGTATAAAGCTAGCTACTCCAGAGGCAAATGGAGCCCCTCCATTATACATAAAACCTTCTACTTTCCAGACCTTCCCTGCCGGTACAGTAGATAATGAATTAACCAAAAGCACTTGATTGAACTGCAATGTTCCCTGAGCAAATAAACTGCTTGAGAGAATTATGAAAACAAAGAAAGAACCGAGGATTTTCATGTACCCTTTTTTATTTAAAAGTTAATTCTATTGATAGTCTCCATTGCTCAGCACTGCGAAAGAGAGCATTAAATCAATACATTCTTTAAAGACATCAGAGTTTAAACCTAAAGCAGACATTAAACTACTTAGTATGCTGGATATTTGATTTAACAATGCATTAAACAAAGAGACATTAAGTCCACTCATAAGAGATTCAAATAAGTTCTGAGCCTTTTCCCAAAGCCAATCAAGTGTTTTCAATTTTGCAATAAGGAATTCTCCGGTTAGTCCATGCTCCTCTAATTTACGAAAGAGCTCTTTTGCTGAGGTTATAACCTCTATGCTAAATTCTCGTTTTGCAAGCGTTAGACGTTCAAACGTTTCAGAAACTATTTTCTCAAGGTCTAAATATGAATCGTCTGTTAAGTCAAAAGTCATTTCACGGAGTCTTTCTGCGATTGATTTAAGAAATTCTGGTGTTACATTTAGAAAGTTTCTTAACAGATAAAACTCCACTTCGGGATTTGAACTAGGCAGGTCAAGATTTTTGTAAAACATTAAAGTGAATTTTACTAAAACGATTAATAGTCATTGTTATATCACTGCACCACCAACGTCCTCGTTTCCAAAATCTCCTTATTCGCATCAAGTATCTGCACATAATAAAGCCCGTTCCCAGACCAAGCAGATACATCAATCAAGCACGCCTCTTGAGATATGGACGTGGAATACATGGTTTGACCTAATGCATTTACGATTTGCACGGAATGCCCTTTCTTGTTGGCATATTTGCCGAAAGAAATGGTGACTTGCGTGCGTGATGGGTTAGGAAAAATGGAAAATGCCTCAGAATCATCGTGCCCTTCAATGCTAACGTTGCCATTGACACTTAGCACTGCCGTTTGTGAGGTATCCGTGCAAGAACCTGCGCTAACGACGCAACGGAATGGCTGGTTGTTGTTGGAGGCACTCACATTCGAGACAGATAACGTTCCGGTATTCACGCCACTGTATTGACCTACGTTACTCAAATTCTGGAATCCAAAACCAATATCCGATTGCCATTGGTAGGTGGCGGAAGGGTCGAAGGATGTGGCCGTAAACTGAACATTCTGGTTGGCAGCAGCGGTTTGATTAGCTGGCTGACTGGTCAAGGCCGCACAAACATTTAAAGTGGCCGTCTGAGAGGTGTCTGAGCATGTTCCTACGTTTACAATGCATCGGAATGGCTGGTTGTTGTTGTTTTGGCTTACATTTGCCACAGACAAGGTTCCGGTATTCACGCCACTGTATTGGCCCACATTGTTTAGATTCTGAAATCCAAATCCCACATCGGACTGCCATTGATAGGTGGCGGACGGGTCAGAGGAAAGTGCAGAAAATTGGGCTGTTTGAGATTGATTTATAGTTTGGCTACTTGGCTGAGTGGAAAATGTTACTTGACAGGAATTGTAGAGCGTGGTTATTTCTTGTTGGGTTAGCGCACGGTTCCAGTAACCCATATCATCTAGTTCACCTGAAAAATCTTTCCAATAAGTATGTTGCGACCTTCCTAATCTTATTGGATATGGTTGAAAAGTAATATTTCCAGCATTTACGTTTGTGTAAATTTTAATGCCATTTAAGTAGGTTATGGTTGAATCTGTTCGTACAGAAAAAACTATATGATGCCAAACATTGCCCAATATACTATTAGCTCCAGTAGCACCACCATTTACAGGAGTATTAAAATGATTAGAACCACCTATTTCAAAAATGCAAAAATTATCAACAGATGTAGGATGGTTTGCTGACGGACCACCGACATTCAATCGTGAAATTATTGCAGGATTAACATTTGGCCCCCCTATACCACTTGAAGCAGATTGATTTGTTTTAAACCAATATGATATTGTGTATTGTTGATTGTTAAACTGCCCACCAGTTGTCGGAATACTGATAAAATCATTACTACCATAAAAACTATAAGCTGAATTGGAGTTCGAAAAACGGTCAATCGTTAATGTTGCACCAGATACAGTGGCATTTATTGAATTACCACTTTCATCATTGGCATTACCGTTAAAAGGCCACCAACCAACCAATCCATTTTGTGGAACATAACCAGGAATTTGAGCCGATAGTGTTGTCCCAAATAATAATAATGCAAAAGCTTTGACTATTGAATTTGTTCTCATTAGTGTAGATTAATAGGTTGATTAGATATTTTACCAAAAACTATTTCAAGTGCAAAAATGTGGGAATAAAAAAAGTTTTCACCCTTTATGGCAATAAAACTTGTGCGCATATTCTACAAATTGTAAATTTGCGAAAGAATAAAGATGCTATTTATGAAAACCATTGAATTCCAGTCCCTGCTTAGCACCATCGGCCAGAACCTGCATACCATCCGAAACGCACGGAAAGAAACGCTGCAATCTGTGGCCGCAGATATTGGAATCACACACCCCGTTATCAGTAAAATAGAAAACGGCAGGTACCCAACGGTGCAGCTTGGCCTACTTGTTAAACTTTGCAACCATTATAAAATCACCCTGCAGCAATTGTTTTCATTCGAAGTGGCTAATATATTTCAGTTAACCAATAATGGAGAAGGTCATCAAAAACTCATCGGGCAGGAAGTCTCCTCCGGATACGAGCTGTACATCCAACAACTAACTCAAGAAAATACCTTTTTAAAAGAACAAAACCAACAGCTGATTGACAAACTGGTGTCCTAATGGGTGGCCTGAGAACGGCTTTGTCGTGTTTGTTCCTTTTTAGAGCGATGCATGCGTTTTTGGATTTTATTTTCGCTACACAGGATGGTAAAGCCCTCAGGTGTTCGCATGACAAAGGGTAGGTAACGTTTCGAAGAACACAACCTCAACCTTGTCTAAGGTACACATTCCATAGTTTACCGAATTTCCAAAGTATAGCCCCCCGGCCCCAAGCGAGGGCCCCCGGGAAGGGCTGCCTGCGGTGGCCGCAGCGAGGAGGCGGACGCAGGGAGCCCCCGCAGCGCGTGCCAACGCCGGCAGGCCGACCCGGTGACCAAGCCAAAGGGCCGGCTAGAATATACGCCCCCTTTTTGGCAACCGGGGCCCGCCTTTTCCTGCTTTTCCTTATCTTCAATCCATGCTTGAATACCATAATTTGCTGCAACATATTCTGGCGCATGGCGTCGATAAGGGCGACCGCACCGGGACGGGAACGCGGAGTGTGTTTGGCTATCAAATGCGGTTTGACCTGAACGCGGGTTTTCCGCTGGTGACCACCAAAAAGGTGCATTTGAAATCTGTGATTTATGAGCTGCTGTGGTTTTTGAAGGGCGATACCAATGTGCGTTATTTGCAGGAGCATGGGGTGTCTATTTGGGACGAATGGGCCGATGCTGAAGGCGAACTGGGTCCTGTGTACGGCGCGCAATGGCGCTCTTGGAAAGGGGCAGACGGTAAGACCTACGATCAAATAGCACAGATGGTGGACTTGCTGAAAAGTCAACCCGATTCGCGGCGCATGGTGGTGAGTGCTTGGAATGTTTCGGACCTGCCGGCCATGCATTTGGCGCCTTGCCATGCTTTGTTTCAGTTTTATGTGGCGCAGGGCAAATTGAGCTGCCAACTGTATCAGCGCAGCGCCGATGTGTTTTTGGGCGTTCCGTTCAACATTGCTTCCTACGCGCTGTTGACGCATATGATGGCGCAGGTCTGTGGCCTGCAGGTGGGCGATTTTGTGCATACCCTGGGCGATGCCCACATTTACTCCAACCATAGGGAACAGGTGCAGCTGCAGTTGAGCCGCAGTCCTTTTCCGTTGCCCCAGCTCCATTTGAATCCAGAGGTGAAATCCATCGACGGTTTTGCCTTTGAAGATATTGAGGTGCGGAATTACCAACACCATCCGGCCATTAAAGCTCCGGTGGCGGTATGAGTCGTCGGGTTACGGCGGTGGTGGCCGCAGGAGAAAACGATGCCATTGGCTTGGACGGAGATTTGCCCTGGCACTTGCCGGACGATTTGCGGTTTTTTATGCGCTATACGCTGCACAAGCCTATGATTATGGGGCGAAAAACCTTTGAAAGTATTGGTTCTAAGCCGCTGCCTAAGCGGGTAAACGTGGTGGTTTCGGGCTCCTTGGAGGCTCCTGCCGACGGGTCCTGGCTTGTCGCGCGCGATTTGGAGTCGGCCCTGGCCCTGTTTCCCGAAGCCGAGGAAGTGATAATAGCCGGTGGCGCAGGCATTTATGCGGCGGCCTTGCCTTTTTTGACCGATGTGCGCATGACGCGGGTGCATGCCTCGCCGGAAGCGCAGGTGTTTTTTCCGATTCGTTTGGAAGGGGATTGGACCTTGGTGGAACGGGAAACGCATGCGGCGGATAAACGCCATGCCTATGCCTTTGATTTTGAGCACTGGAAGCGGAGTGGGGAATGGTGAGGTAAAGACGGGATGCCTCCCGTCTCCTAATGGTGAATGATGAATGGTGAGGTAAAGACGGGATGCCTCCCGTCTCCTAATGGTGAATGATGAATGGTGAGGTAAAGACGGGATGCCTCCCGTCTCTTATGACGCAGTAAAGACGGAATGCCTTCCGTCTCTCACGACGCGGTAAAGACGGGATGCCTCCCGTCTCTTATGACGCA
>JAUHWY010000028.1 GCA_030427255.1 Bacteroidia bacterium
CATCTGCCGGAATGGCAGGTCCTAAGCCCAGTAAAAGCGTTGCTACAGACTTAGTTTTTCCGCCGGATTGGAGGGGTCAGCATGCTCCGGAATATCCAGACAATGTACAAATCACCGAACAGGCTTTTTATAACAGTCATTTTCCAGGCTTACATACGGTTAAATTTGTGTTACCATGCTGCTGTTGTGCTTCATGTGCCTTGCATATATCTCAAATCAGTGCTCGATTCTAAAACATAGGTGGCACAAGGTGGCGTAACCCATGCAAGATAAGAAAAACCTTGATTTGTGCATCCCTGGTTGTTTTTTGAACCAACAGATTTAGACGATTGAGGCAATGCATTTACCTCGCCTTGGTATATCGGGGTTCCAAAAGTGGATAGCATTTCTAGAATTTAGGTTATGCATTGGTGAATAAGTGGATAGCATATATCTCGCTTTGGTATATGAGGGGTCAAGAAATGGATATCATATACCTTGCATGGGTATATTAGGGGGGTAAAAAGGGAATATCATATACCTCGTTTTGGTATATCGGAGGTCAAAAATTGGATAGCATATCTAGAATTTAGGTAATGCATTGGTGAATAAGTGGATATCATATATCTCGCATTGGTATTTAATTGGTCAAAAAGTGGATAGCATATCCAGAATTTCTATAATGTTTTGGTCAAAAGAGGTATAGCATATGTTCCCTAGGATGGGGTTTGGTTACCAAATGGCGCAAGAAAAGTCCTTTGGAGGCAGCGCATAGGCATATTGTAAGCATTTGGATTTGGTTTTCCGGTTTTGGCAGAACACTACAAAGGGTCCAATGAGGGTTTCATTATAGACCTTGGAGGCCAAACCATACCTTAGTTGTTGCCGGCCGGCATTCTACCCTTCTACATACTTCAAAAGTTCTCTAACCAGTCTGAACACGGTGGTTGATGATTCTTCTCCAGCCGGATTTGTATGGTCAAAGTGATTGTAATTTCTCTCCGCTCTTTCTATGGCAAGTTCCGCTCTTTTTCTGCTCGTTTTGTCGTCTGTTCCGTCAAGTATTTCAAAAAATTCTTCGTCTATTAATTTGGTGCCCTTGCCATCATAAATTACTTTGAATGGCTTAAGGTGTTCGTTTATTTTATCGTTATAGCTGTCTCGGTGCATTCCACCCCCTTGATGGTCGGTAAAGTGCAATATCAGCCAATATTCGAACGATTGATTTGAATATGCTACTCCAAAATGGTTGGTCTCCGCTATTTGTATTGCGGCATTGAAATCGTTGTCGTTAAAATCGTCTTTGTCAAATACACACCAAACTTGGTCGTAGTTTCCTTCTTGGGCTAAGGCAAGGGCTCTATTTACCAAAGAAACGGTATTAAATCCTTCACCAAGGGTCTTAACTTTTGCAGAAGTAATTCTGAATTGATTGAAATAGGAGGGTTCGGTATTTTTACCTTCGCAAACAATAAGAATGAAGGGTTTTTCTGTTAACTCTGGAATTGGTCTTTCCAGGCTCGGTTCTTTTCTTCGCTGAGCCCTTAACTGTTCAAGATGCTTTTTTTTAGCTGCTTTTTGTTCAGCTTTCTTGTCCTTCATTTTCATTTTCCGTCAAGAGAAAATTTAAGTTATCAAAAAAGCCAAGGAATGGAACTGCACCATATTTTCCCTTGATATAGTTATCTTCAAAGGGCTCTGTTTTTCTTACTTCATCGGATTTAAAGTCAGCCAAAGAATAGAGTTTTGCTTCTCCGTATTTATTTTTGTTTGTAAACCAAATTTGGTCTCTTCTGAAAAGCCCTGAACTTAATAAGTTTGTGTCGTGAGTATTAAAAATCAACTGGGCATTTTTCTTATTAAACTCTTTGGAGTTAAAAAGCAAGGCGATTTTATAAACCAAATTGGGATGAAGTTTTGCGTCTAATTCATCCACAACCAATGTGTACCCATTTTCAATCACATCAAGAATGGGTCCGGTTAACGCAAAGAATTTTCTAGTTCCGGATGATTCATCATCGTCTAAAGAAAAACTAATGTTCCCAACAGCTTTTAAGTGCTCATTGTATTTTTTATGCTTTGTCAATACATCATACACATACTCTTGCTTTTCTTCACGAACTTCTTTAATGATTTTATCTCTAATTTCTTTGGGCATCCCTATTGGAAGACTATTGATGTCGATTTTTTGCAATTCGATATCTTGAATTCCTAAATCAGCAGCTTTTAATAATTCTAAAATTTTGATTTTTTGTTCGGGATTTTCTGTTTTCCAAATTGTAAAGCCTTGGTAGCCAAATTCGTTTAACCCGGATAACGTTTTTAGTTTTTTAAACCAATCCAACACATGGATTGCTGTCTTTTCATTGAATTGAGCGGCTGTGGAAATCAATAAGGCATTGTCTCGAACAAGTCCTTCTTTAACCACTGTATTTCCTTTGGAGAAACTGCGTTCGTGCGTATGGAAGGTGCTCCCTTCTCTGTAAAAGAGTTCAACTTCTTTTGTTTTTGGTTTATGAAAAAGCCATTCGGATACAACTCTATCTGTTGTCGCTTCAAAGCCATAGCGATAAAGCACCTTGTTGTGAACAAAAATGATTTCAAATTCAGAGGGTTCGTTTTCTGTCTGCGTGCTAAGTTTAAATGGCTCAACTTCAATTGTGTCCCCTTTTTGACTTTCCTTTGAGCTATTGATTACGAAATATCGCATAAATGCAAAAGCATCAAGCAGCTTGCTTTTACCGCTTGCATTTGCGCCATAGATAGCTGCACTTTTAAGAAGTCTCAGACCAAAGTTTTCATTGATTACGATGTTTTCGTGCTCTCGGGTTTGTTTATCATAGTTAGAAGCAATAAGGCTCAAGGTAGCTTTGTCCTTAAATGTTCTAAAGTTTTTAATTGAAAATTGCAGAAGCATCTTTCCGTCCGTTTTTGATTGACTTCATACAAAAATAGTCTTTATTCTGACGATTTAATCAAAATAAACGATTTTTTCGATTCTATTGGTTCGAAAAACCTGTTTATGTTGTTTTTGGGCGTTTTCCGGTAAGCACTCAATACCGGTAACCGTTTCGCATGCTTCGCAATATTTTAGTGATAGATTAAGCGTACAAAGTAATGTTAATGATATAGTTAGACGGTATGGTTGATTTCATCTACTTATCAGGTTTTTTGAAGCTCAAATATCCAAATCATCTAGGGGCATAGGGCTTTTTCTAATAGGGTAGAACCAATTTGTGTGAAATTATTTGTGGTTTTTCTTAAAAGAATGCCGCAACGGAGCTTACGCGCCCCGGCGGAGGCCAATTAGCCTGCCGAAGTGGGGTGCAAAGCCGCCGCCCAACTAAGAGCGACCGGAGGAAGCTCCTTAGTTGGGCTTGGCGGCGTAGCTAGCCCACGAGGCAGCTAATGGCCGGAGACGGATAAGGCGCCCAAATAAACCGAATGAATTTTTTATTTCAGTCCCAAAAATTGTTTGAAAGGAAGAAAGGGCTGTCAGGAAGGCATGCGATTGGCTGTTTACAGGTGCGTTGAATGAAAATGGTGCATCAAGGGCTTCGGTAAGGTTGATATAAAGCTTACTCCTTGGACTTTTCCTTGAGATTGTAAACCATGTTTTAAGCCATTTTCATGGCTAATGATTGTTCCAACCATTCAAAAGCTTTCTCCTGATTGTATTTCATGTTTGGGTTCAATAGCCCTTGCATGTCTCCCGAAAACTGTGGTGAGTGTTTCTTTAGCTCCATGTTGCGTAAAAACTCTTTTTGAGTTGGTGGCTTGCCAACCACAAACTTCAAATACTCATTATAACAGTGAATAATCCTATCAAAATCGAGTGCTGCATGTTGATGTGCATAGTAGAGATCGAATAGGTCTCTACCTTTTTTGCGCTGGTACAATGCTCTAAGTTTGGTGCCCAGGAGCTCGTTTAGTTGATAGGTGGTAATGTGGCATTTTCCGGAAAACCATTGGCTGTTTACGGAGAAGGGGAAGGAATTCCAACCAAGTAAATTGAAGTGTTCCCGGCAATTGATCTCTATTTTTAGCCTTAAACGAATGTCTGGCGAGTATTCCGAGTAGAATCGATACAAAATGGTAGTATTATTTGCCTTTGATTTGACTACTCTATCTTCTTCAAAAAAAGTGAGGACTTCACCAATTCGCTTTAAAATAGGTTTGATTGGGCCTTCCTTGATCTGGACCAGATCAATGTCTTCGGAATATCTTGGTGCAGGATTCAGGTAGAGTTTATGGAGTGCGGTACCTCCGCGAAATGCGAGGTTTTTGCTTAAAAATTCATTGGAGTAAAGTGCTACTAATGCCCTACATATGATTAGGTCTTGCTCTACTTGTTCGTTGGTAGTCCAAGGGGCATGGTCTTTCCATTGTGCTATGTAGGGTTTGGCAATCATAAATCACTATCTAAATCTATATTCATGTCCACTTTCCAATGGTTATTCGCTTTGCCGGGCTTTTGATTTTTATTGGGACTTAACAATACCGGGAAAATTTTCTTTTCATTGAAATACTCTTGCAATGCACCTAAAAGGTTTTGGTCCATGTGTAGTTCTTGAAAGATAAGCCCTAGCCTTTGAATGGAGCTTATGTGCGGATACCATTGAAGCAAGTCTTTGATATCCTCAGTAGTGATAGATTCAGCCAACTCCTCCAAAATGGCAAGAATCCTATTGAGGCCACCCATTTTGGTTTGGTAGTGGATCAAATCAATGGCTGTTAAAGCCGGAGATGAAATATTGAACAAGCCTGCATCTGACTTTCTTTTTGAAATATTTTTTTCAGGCCAATGGCTCGTTGCTTTAATACTCAGGTAGTTATTCCCCTTTTTTATATCCCTTATGTTCGGGATTTTTGTCATAAGGTAACTTTGCTGAACCTGTTGGTGACTTGCTCCATGAAAAGCTGCTGCTGAGAAAAATGCGATATAGTAGGGTTTTCGGATATAAGCAAAGAGTCTATCTACGTAAAGTTCTAAAGGAAGTCTTTCGTATTGCCTATACCTTGGAGGTAGAATTAAATAGAATCCCTGTCGGAGCGTTATGACCTCTTTTTTTTTGGAAAGGCGCAGGATTTCATGGCGTAAAGCCACATCGGTTTTAGAAACTTCTCGTTTTAATTCCTCCCAGGAAAATGCGTATTGTTCGTACGCCAAACATTTATCCACAAAATCCGCAACGCTCCGCATTTAGTATTTTTATGCGAAATATAGTGAAAAGTGGCGATAGGCGCATGCAATTACTAAAGGGGTCAAGAGGAGAGGACTATTACAAGCTAAGAAACATTTAAAGTTTCCCGAGATAGAGCTCACCATTAAAATATAGAACTCTTACTTTTTTTAGGTTCAAATTATTGGCAGCAGAGCTTGATTGCTGCCGATTTTTGTATTTGGAATAGGGGAGGGGAGTTTTGGCACTTTTGGTTTGGGGGGTGGAGAATGGGAAAGGAAACCCAATGGATTCAAGAATGCCCAACGGAGCTTAACGCGCCCCGGCGGAGGCCAATTAGCCTGCCGAAGTGGGGTGCACAGCCTCTGCGGGGGCAAGAGCGACCAAAGGAAGCTCCTTGCCCCTGCATAGCGGCGTAGCTAGCCCACAAGGCAGCTAATGGCCGGAGACGGATAAGGCGCCCAAATAAACCCAATGAAATTTCTTATTCCGGTCAACTAAAGGTCTGCATTCCACATTTTTGAGTCGGGATTTTCATTGAAAACACAGCGCATCACTGGGCGCAGGCCAACAAAAAGGCGTATTCTAAGGCAACTTCCTCCAATCGGGCATATCGCCCCGTTTTGCCGCCATGGCCGCTGCTTAGGTCGGTGTGCAAAAGCAGTTTTTTGTCCGAGGTCGACCGCATTGCCCTTAATTTGGCCACCCACTTGGCCGGTTCCCAATACTGTACTTGCGAGTCGTGCAGTCCGGTGGTGACCAATAGGTTGGGATAATCTTTGGCCTCTACATTATCGTAGGGGGAGTATTTTTCTATCCATGCATAGCCCTCCACATCTGCAGGGTTTCCCCATTCATTAAACTCGCCGGTAGTTAGGGGTATGCTCGTATCCAACATGGTGGTAAGCACATCCACAAAGGGTACTTGAGCTACCATGGATCGAAACAGCTGAGGTTCTAAATTCATTACGGCTCCCATGAGCAGACCTCCGGCGCTTCCACCCATGGCATGCACTCGGTCCTTTGCTGCATAGCCATGGTCTATGAGCCAATGGGCGCAGTCTATGAAATCTGTAAACGAATTCATTTTGTGTTCCAGCCTGCCCTGTTCGTACCAAGTACGCCCCATTTCTTGTCCACCTCTAATGTGGGCAATGGCAAAGGTCCAACCGCGGTTTAGGAGACTTAGGCGGGTAGAGCTGAATCCGCTGTCCATGCTTGCGCCATAGCTCCCATAGCCGTACAAAAGCAAGGGCCCTTTGGCTTGGTTGGGGTCGCTGCTCTTTTTGTACACAAGACTTATGGGAATTTTTGTTCCGTCTTTGGCCTCGGCCCAACAGCGCTCGCTTTGATAGGCTTCCTCTTCAAAACCGCCAAGAACTTCCTGTTTTTTGAGGAGGCGTTCTTCTCCGGTTGCCAAGTTCCATTCTTTGATGGATTGAGGACAGGTGAAGGAGGTGAATCCAAACCGAAACCAAACTTGGTTGGCGTCCGGGTTGGTGCCGGCCCAACAGGTTCCTGTGGGGTCTTCCATAGGAAGTTGCCGTAGGGAGTTTCCATTAAAGTCGAGCAGTCGTAAGCGGCAGTGGGCCTCCCTTCGTTCTTCTACCACTATGCCATGCGTATTGAGGTGCATTCCCTCCAAAAGGCTTTGATTTTGCTCGGCCAGTATGGTTTCCCAGTCGTTTGGATTTTCTTGCCCCGGCAGGCAGCGGGCTATTTTGAAGTTCTTGGCCTTCCAATTCGACAACAAGTAAAAGGAGCCTTGAAAATGGTCGGCGTAGTACAGATGCTCTCCTTGGCGAGGAGATAAACGCTTTGGCGCATCGGCCGGTTGCGTAGCCGAAATATACCACACTTCGGTTTGAAGGGTGCTTATAGAGCTCAGCAGGATATAGGCATCGTCTTGGCTTTTGCTCAAATCTATCTGAAAGGCCTCGTCTTTTTCCTCAACCACCAACTCCGCTTGGGAAGAGTCAAAAGGTCTACAACGCCAAATTTGATGGGTTCTGAGGGTTTCTTCGTCTTTGCGGTTAAAGAATAGGGTTTGGTTGTCGGCGGCCCAGGCGTAGGAGCCGTCGGTATTGGCTTCTTCAAAGTCCAACCAGGCTCCGGTGCTTAGGTTTTTCACTTTTAGGGTGTATTGTCTCCTACCTAATCGGTCTAGGCCTAAGGCCAACCATTGATTGTCGGGACTCACGGTGAGTCCTTGTTCATGGAAATAGTCATGGCCTTGGGCTTCTTGGTTTACGTCAAGAATGATTTCTTCTTCGTTGCTATCTAAATGGGTTTTTCGGCAGTAAATGGGATATTCTTTTCCCTCCTCATACCGCACATAGTACCAATATCCGCGCAGGGCGTAGGGCACGGATAAATCGGTAGGTTTTAAGCGGCCTTTCATTTCCTCAAACAACTCTTGTTGCAGGGGGGCATGGGGTTGCATGACCTTTTCCAGGTAATCGTTTTCGGCTTTGAGGTAGTTGATTACTTCGGGGTTTTCTCGTTCACGGAGCCAATAGTAATCGTCGTTTCTGGTAATTCCGTGAACGCTGTGTAGGAAGCTATGTTTTGGAGCCTTAGGTGCTCCATCGGGATACTGATCCATTCTTTTTTTTCAAAAGTAATGGAATCCGCGGTACAGGTAGCATTTCTATGGCTTGGCTTTGGCTGCGGCAGCTCGTATCTTTAAGGCCATGGAGGCCAAAGAAATGCGCATTACGGTAAGCCGTCAGGCACGGATTTGGACCCTGGGTGGAAACGGGGGCGATGCAGTTATATTTTGGGTTGTGTTGCATGGTTATGGGCAATTGGCTGAGTTTTTTGTCCGGAAGTTTGGGGCCATTGCATCAGAACATCGCATGATTATTGCTCCTGAAGGACTTAGTCGTTTTTATACCCAGGGCTTTAGCGGTAGGGTAGGGGCCTCATGGATGACCCGTGAAATGCGGTCCGAGGAGATTGAAGATTACCTCGCTTATTTGGATCGGGTGTACGATGAAATCCCCCCGGAGGCGCAGGTGTATTTGTTGGGTTTTTCTCAGGGGGCAGCTACGGCCGCGCGTTGGTTCTATTCCGGCCGCCGAAAACTTAAGGGTTTGGTATTGTGGTGCGGAGTTTTCCCCCCAGATTTGCCCGAACCGCAGGAGCCGCAGGCTTCCGATTTGCCCCTAATGGTAGTTCGAGCTACAGACGATCCCTTCAACAGTCCGGAAGTGGAAGCGGAAATGAAGCGAAATTTACAGAAAGCAACATCATCGCCGAGGTTGTATACCTTTAGTGGAGGACATGACCTTTCGGATAAACCCTTGGTGGAGGTTGTGCGAGAAATGGAAAACTTACGGTCATGAGCTCAAATCAGAAAGATCCTTTAATTAGGTGGTTGCGGCAGCCCTCTCTTTGGCTTCCCATTCTCTTGTTTGCTTCCTTTCTTATTGGTTTCACCTTACTTTTTCCCAATGTTTTGGCCTACCTCATTTTAGGGGCTGTGTTTGCATTGATCGGAAGTCCGGTGTTTAATGTATTGGCTAAAGTTTCTATTTCTAATCGAAGTCCGGGAAAGAACCTAAGGGCATTGCTTGCTGTACTGGCCATTTTGCTGGGTATGGCTGTAGTAGGATTAGGGCTTGCTCCTTTGGTCTGGCAACAGGCGCGGGTACTTTCCGAAATCGAAACCGAACAAGTGCTGCATAACCTGGAGGGGCCCATTGAAGAAATAGCTGCTGAGCTGGAGCAAAGTCCTTTGGGGAAATACCTTCAAGACTCCCTTTTGCAGGAGCCGTCTTCAGCCAAAGCCGCACCGACCGGAGAGCAAAGCAGCGAAGGGTTAAAGCCAAAGCTGATCACCTTTTTGAATCGGTTTCTGAATTTCGCTAGTGTGGGGAATATTTTGGGTTCAGTTGTGGGCGTATTTTCCAACCTTTTGCTAACGCTAGCTTCCTCTTTGTTCGTTTGCTTTTTCTTAATTCGTGATAGAGACAGGTTATTGCCTTTTTTGTTGGGCTTGGTGCCAAAGAACATTCGACCCACCATACAAGAAACCTTGTCTTTAAGCCGCAAATTGCTCACCAGTTACTTTTTGGGGATATTGCTTCAGCTTTCCATTGTTATTCTATTAGAAATGTTTGGTCTAATGTTGGTGGGCGTAGGGCCGGGTTTGGCGCTTACCATTGCTGTGTTTGCGGGGCTGTTCAACATCATTCCTTATGTAGGCCCCATAATTGGTGGCGCCATTGGAGTAGGGCTTGGACTTTCGGCCAACCTTCATTTGGATGCTTACCAGGAGCTGATTCCTCTTTTGCTTCGCATGGGTCTTGTTTTCTTTATTGTTCAGCAAATTGATGGTTTTTTGTTGCAACCCTTGATTTTTTCAAAAAGGGTTAATGCGCATCCCCTCGAGATATTTTTGATAGTGTTTATAGGTGGCAGTTTAGCAGGAATTGCCGGAATGATATTTGCTGTGCCGGTGTATACGGTTGCCCGCGTGCTTGTAAAGGAGTCTTGGAAGTCGCTTACCGAGGCCTATGCAAACGAAGAACAAAAGTCCTAAGAGGGTGGCTCAAAAACGCATTTATTATGGGGTCTTAGATTGGGGACTTGGACATGCCACCAGGTCAAGCCCTATCATTGAGGCACTGCTTATTCAAGGTTGCGAAGTGCACTTGTTTGGCAATGGCCTTTCCGGTCAATGGCTGCAACGCCGCTTTCCTCAATGTACTTTTCATGAGTTGCCCGGCCCTCAGATTAGCTATCCTTCTCGAGGAAATAGGTTTTGGTGGTCTATGGCTCAACAAGCTCCTGCTTTAAGCAGGTGGATTCGAAGGGACGAGGCCTTTCTTGCCTCTTTGCCTAGGCCGGACGCTACGATTTCTGACCATCGTCCGGGGTTCAAAATACGGAACGTGCCATCCGTATTGGTGGCGCATCAGCTCAATTTGCCCTTTCCTGCGGTGCTTAGGCCGTTTCAGCGCGTTTACCACCGCCTTATGAGTGGTTTTACCCACTATTGGGTTCCTGATTTGCCTCAAGAGCAGCTTTCAGCTAAGCTTAGTAAAGGACCTTTTCCTGCGGTTTGCATAGGCTATTTATCGGCGTGTAAACCAATAGCCACGAATAGCTTAGGTCCGCCTTTATGGTTGATGTCCGGCCCGGAACCCCAACGAAGTATTTGGGAAGCCGAGGGACTAAAGCAGCTTGCGCCTCATGTGCCTAAACTGCGCTGGGTACGGGGTACCAACCGACCAAAACCATCAGGTATACCCGAAGCTTGGGAAGTGGTGGACTTAGCATTACCAAAGCAGCTGAACCCTTGGTTGCAAGAGGCTCCTTGGGTCTGGTGCCGATCGGGCTACTCCAGCTTAATGGACCTGCGTACGCTAGGAAAAAGAGCATTTTTAAAGCCTACCCCCGGACAAGCCGAGCAAGAACTGCTGGCCCGATGGCACCACGGCCAATTTGGTTGGCTTTGCCAAGACCCCAATCCTGCCTTACTCGGCTCCTGCCCCAATCCTGCCATAGGTTCGGAGAAGCTTCTGAACCAAGCGCTGCAAAATCTTCTTAACTCAATTTAAGGACGATTAGAGAACCATAACCACTTCAAAAGCCTTACTTTGTAGATTGGTACAAATAGTGCCTTGGTTTGCATACGTTGCATGAAGGAAACACCCTAAAAATCAAACGGGCATCCTCGTTAGACTATGTATCTTTGACCGATAAAATAGACCTATGAAGAAAAGCGGTGTCTGGATTGTTCTTCCTCTACTCATGGCCATTTCCATAATTCTTGGAGTTTTTTTAGGGCAAGCCATAGGAGGACAACTCCAAACAGAAGAGGGAAAAGTCTTTGGTTTTGCACCTAAAGACGACCATAAAATCCAGCGATTGTTAAGCCTTATCCGCGATAATTACGTAGATACCATCGACACCGATGCCCTAACCGACAAAGCTATTGAGTCGCTTATGGCAGGGCTTGATCCGCATTCTGCGTATTGGCCTCCGGTAGATAATGCGGCCATGGAAGAAGAAATGGACGGTTCTTTTCAGGGCATTGGAATACAATTTGATGTGGTTTCAGACACCATTGTTGTGGTGGCACCCATACCCGGAGGTCCTTCCGAACGTATGGGCATACGCGCCGGAGACAGGATTGTAGAAATCGAGGACGAAAATGTCGCCGGTATAGGTATTGAACGCGACAAAGTGGTCAAAAGCCTAAGAGGCGAAAAGGGAACCAAAGTTAAAGTAGGCATCTTGAGGCGTGGCCTTACCAAGCCTTTTGATGTGACTATTGTTCGCGACGATATTCCTCTCTACACGGTAGACGCGAGTTATATGATTACTCCAACCACCGGGTATATTCGCTTAAGTCGCTTTGCCGGAACCAGCCACGAGGAAGTACGGATGGCTTTAGATAGCCTCAAAAAGACAGGTATGTCCAATTTGATTTTTGACCTGAGAGGAAACCCGGGAGGAGTGCTTGATGGCGCCGTGGAAATTGCCGATGAGTTTTTGCCCAACCGACAAATGATTGTGTATACCGAAGGCCGCATGCGGCGCCGGGAAGTGTATCGTGCTTCGCAAGGTGGAAGCTTCGAACGCGGAGATTTGGCTATCCTTATTGACGAAGGCAGTGCCAGCGCCTCTGAAATTGTGGCAGGCGCCATTCAAGACCACGACCGAGGCTTAGTTATTGGACGTAGAAGCTTTGGAAAGGGTTTGGTTCAAGAACATATTTCTCTCAACGATGCCTCTGCCATTACTTTAACTGTGGCAAGATATTATACCCCTTCCGGTCGTTCCATTCAACGTCCATACGACGATGGTGCCGAAGCCTATTACCAAGAAGCTATGGACCATATTGGGGCATTGGACACCCTAGAGGGGCCGGATTCCCTTAAGTTTAAAACAGATAAGGGACGGACCGTTTATGGAGGCGGAGGTATTTATCCGGACGTATACATGCCTATGGATACTTCTTATTTCTCCGATATGCTGCTGGAGGTTTCTGCTCGTGGTTTGTTGTTTGATTTTGGATTTGCCTTTGCCGACACTTACCGCAAAGCCATGCTTAAGGAGTTTCCTACAGCCGACGACTTTTTAAGTGGCCGCGTGGGACAGCCGGGGCCCTGGATCACTAAACTCCAAAGCGAACTAAAGGTCTATCTTTCTAAGAACCTAAGCAGTTTTTCGGCCAAAGACTGGGAGAAATCGGCAGACCAAATCCGCCTAAGGGCCTTAGCAACCGTTGCTCGAAATGTGTGGGGCAATCAAGCTTGGTACAAGGTTACCAACCAAGAAGATCCCATCATTAAACGTGCCCTTTTGGAGCTGAAAGCTGCTTCTTAAGTTTTTTTTATCCGGGTACTTTTAGCTAATTTACCTGCTGTTAACAGGTCGTTAGATCTTTGTTATTTGATCTTTAATTTCTATTATGAAGATTATCAGCACTCTTAGCTTCTGCTGTGCCGCCTTTATCTCGGTACGTGCCCAATCCGAATGCGATGGAGGACGTTACCAGACTCCTATTTTTCAGCAGGTAAGCGTAAGTTCCGACATTTCCTATGGGCAAGCTGTGAACAGCGACAATTTTACCGTAGATCTGCTGTGCGATATTTACGAGCCCGCAGGGGACAATGCAACCAATCGGCCTGTGGTCATTATGGCCCACGGCGGTAGTTTTTATGCCGGAAATAAAACAGCCGATAGTTCTGTTGTCTATTTCTGTCGAGAGCTGGCAAAGCATGGCTACCTTACCGTTTCCATGAATTATAGATTGGAGAATCCCCTAAACATTTTCACCAGCTCAGACATCGAAAAAACCTTCCTTGAAGCGGTCTTCAGAGCGGTGCAAGACCAAAAGGCGCTTATTCGCTTCCTCAGAAAGTCGGTGGCAGAGCAAAACAACCCCTACGGCATTGATCCAAACCGCATTATTGTGGGGGGAAACTCCGCAGGAGCCATCTTGTCGTTACATAACGCCTATTTAGATGATGCGGCAAAAGTGCCGTCTAAAATCGATACAGCAGCCCTGGGTGGCCTGGAAGGAAGCTCAGGAAATCCGGGCTATTCTTCCATTCCACAAGCGGTGGTAAACATTTGCGGAGCCTTGGGTGATTCGGTTTGGCTCGAAAGCGGAGACCAGCCCTTTGTTTCCCTTCATGGCGATCAAGACGAGGTGGTGCCCCACAATACCGGAGTGGCCGATCCCGGAATTCCTATTATGACCGTTGACGGTTCCGCTTCCCTTAAGCTCAGAGCAGACAATGAAGGTGTAAACAATGCCTTTTATTTGCTAAAAGGGGCGGAGCACTCACCCCAAAACGGCAGCAATGCTTATATGGACACGGTATTTACCTTTGCCCGTGACTTCCTTGCCGATTTGGTGTGCAACGGAATCCTAGACATCCATCCCATTGCAGAAACGAGCACCCCTGTTCCTTTTCCAAACCCCAGCTCTAGTGGGTCATTCTTGGCCATCGACCAAGGGTGGACCGGGCATTTGGCTCTTTTCGACGCCTTGGGACGCCTTTGCTTAGAACGTAGGCTCGATCAACCGGTGGGCTCGGTAAGTCTACCTCAGAACCTAAAGCCCGGCGTTTATTGGTTGAAACATACCCAACCCAACGGTGCCGTAAAGCACCATAAATTGCTGATTCAATGACACGCCTTTGGCTTTTGGGCTTCTTTGCAATAAGTATGGCTTGTGGAAATCCCTCGCCTGAGGGAGAGAAACCAATACATGAACAAGCGTCCGGCCAAACCGCCGGCTTAAATCCAAACGGAGATTCCGAGTTGGCTTTGCTTATGCGTGAAATGACTGATTTTATGCGTCAAAGCCTGGATAGCCTTCAAAAAGAATCGCCCGTACCCAAAGTTCCGGACAAGCTTCAGGGCTTAACTACAGCCGATGCCACCGAAGGAATGATTCAAGACCGAAACCACTTCAACGGTTTTGCAAGTATGTGGTTGAGTAAGGCGAAAACCTTAGACACGGCCCAATCCCTTGCCTCCCGGCGCGAAGCATACCAAAGCCTGCAGCAAAGTTGCTTAAGTTGCCACAGTCAATACTGCCAAGGTCCTATTCCCATGATTCAAGGGCTTAGCCTTCCTGAAAACGAGTAGGAATTAACTCCTTTTAATCTGCCAAGCAGAGGCCTGCTGTTGGTGGGGACGTTGGCCGGAGGCTTCTTCTTTGGCATACACCAAAGAGGCTCCTAAAGCCGCAGCCAGACCCTCTTGCAAAGCACTCACCTGTTCCCGCATTTTTTCCGGACTAAAGTGCTCTTCTACAAACCGTGTAGTAAAACTACCGTCTCTAAACACCGGGTGGTCCATTACAAATAAGCAAAACTCCAAGGTGGTGGCAATACCGTCTACTTCGTAATGGGCAATTGCTTCTTTCATGGCCTCAATGGCCTCTTCGCGATTTGACCCATGCACAATAAGCTTTGCCAACATAGGGTCATAAAAGATGGGAACATCCATTCCCTCCAAAAAGCCGCTATCAACCCGAATGCCGGGCCCCAGAGGCTCTCTATATCTGCGCAGCCGGCCTATGTCCGGTAAGAAATTGTTTACGGGATCTTCGGCATACACGCGCACTTCAATGGCGTGTCCTTGAATCTGCAAATCCTCTTGGCGCATGCTCAGCGCTTCGCCCCGCGCTACCCGAAATTGCCACTCCACCAAGTCTAAGCCGGTAATCATTTCAGTTACCGGGTGTTCAACCTGCAACCGGGTGTTCATCTCAAGAAAGTAGTAAGCACCGTCTTGAAAAATAAATTCAACGGTTCCCGCCCCTTCGTATTGGCAGGCTTTGGCGACCTCTACGGCACTTTGCCCCATGGCCTTGCGCAATTCCGGCGTTAACACCGCCGAAGGTGCTTCCTCTATTACTTTTTGGTGACGTCTTTGTACCGAACATTCCCGTTCAAACAAGTGTAGCACATTGCCATGACGGTCTGCCAAAACTTGAATTTCAATATGTTTGGCTTTGCCTAAATACTTTTCTATGAATACACTTCCGTCTCCAAAGGAGTTTTCGGCCTCCGAAACGGCACGCTGCAAGTGTTCTTCAAAGTCGGCGGCTTGCTCTACCACACGCATACCTTTGCCTCCACCACCGGCCGAGGCTTTAATAAGCACTGGAAATCCAATTTCGGCAGCAATTTTTTTAGCTTCTTCTTTATCGCTAATGGCCTCCTCGGTGCCGGGTACCATGGGCACTTGATAGGCTTTTACAGCCGCTTTTGCGCCCAATTTGGAACCCATAACCTCCATGGCTTCCGGAGAGGGACCTATAAAACAAATGCCTGATTCGGTTACTTTACGGGCAAATACCGGATTTTCCGATAAAAAACCATAGCCCGGATGAATCCCATCTACGCCCAAGCGCTGAGCAGCTTCCAAGATTTTGTCCATCACCAAATACGATTGGTTCGAGGGAGCCGGACCAAGGCAAACCGATTCATCGGCGTAAGCTACATGAGGGGCGTTTTTGTCGGCTTCCGAATACACAGCCACTGTAGATATTCCCATCTTGCGACAGGTTTTCATAATGCGCAAAGCAATCTCTCCGCGGTTGGCAATTAGAATTTTTTGCATGGGACGAATTTAACACAAAAAAAGGGGCAGTTTCCCGCCCCTTGCTGTTAGGTTTTATAGCTTCAACGATCGGCAATGTTTACATAATTGCGTTCGTTGGGACCTACGTACACTTGACGCGGTCTTCCAATCGGCTCCTTATTGGCTACCATTTCTTTCCATTGGGCAATCCATCCGGGCAAGCGGCCCAAGGCAAACATTACCGTGAACATATCTTGCGGAATACCCATGGCGCGGTACATAATGCCGCTGTAGAAGTCTACGTTTGGATACAGCTTACGCTCCACAAAATAGGGGTCATTCAGGGCAACTTCTTCCAATTTTTTGGCAATATCCAATATCGGATCTTTCATGCCCAATTTGTTCAACAAGTCGTCGCAGGCCTTTTTAATGATTTTGGCCCTTGGGTCAAAGTTTTTGTACACTCGGTGTCCAAATCCCATCAAACGGAAGGGGTCGTTTTTGTCTTTGGCCCGCTCAATCCATTTGTCGATAGACCCGCCATCTTCACGAATGCGGTCCAACATTTCAATTACCGCTTGATTGGCACCTCCATGCAAGGGACCCCACAAGGCTACAATGCCTGCGGAAATAGATGCATACAAGTTGGCTTGAGAAGAGCCTGCCAAACGCACCGTTGAGGTAGAGCAATTTTGCTCATGGTCGGCATGCAAAATCAAAAGCTTATCCATAGCGTTCACCACCACCGGATCGATTTCATAATCGTCGGTGGGAAGGGCAAACATCATGTGTAAGAAATTCTCTACATATCCTAATTTGTTTTTAGGATATACAGCAGGGTGCCCAATGCTATTTTTGAATGCCCAAGCCGCCATGGTGGGGAATTTGGCAATCAACCGCTTAATGGTCAAATTCACCTTGTCTTCGCTGCGGTGTGGGTTGAGCGACTCAGGGTAAAAAGTGGACAAAGAGGTAGTTACTGAGGCAACTACGCCCATGGGGTGTGCATAGGTAGGAAAGGAGTTGTAAAACCCTTTCATGTCCTCGTGAATAAGGGTATGCTCAGAAATTTCGCGAGCAAACTGATCCATAACCTCTTTGGTGGGCAACTCTCCATAGATAAGGAGGTGGGCCACTTCCAAAAAGTTTGATTTTTCTGCCAATTGCTCAATAGGGTACCCTCGGTAACGCAAAATACCTGCTTCCCCGTCCAAATAGGTAATGGCGCTGGTAGTAGCTCCCGTATTTTTGTAGCCGGAGTCTAAGGTAATGTGTCCGGTAGCACTCCGCAGGCTGGTAATGTCAATCGCACGCTCCTGCTCGGTTCCTACAACCACAGGGAGTTCGTAGCTCGCATCGCCCAAACGCAATTCAGCATGATCTGCCATGGATTCTTTATGGTGTTAATTGGTGAATTATTATGAGAACATTCGTCGGTGCCGAAAGTAATAAATTAAGGTGATTTTTCAGCTACACTTCTGCCATATTAAATACGTATTTTCAAAATATGTTCACGTTTTCCATTTTTTTTTGGGGGCCTGAACCGGGTCCTCCCTGCTGGTCCTCAACGGAGGGCTAAGGCAGGCTATGGCTCCGGGGTCCCCCAAAGGATTGGGGGCCTCCTCGCTTCATGCCTGCCTAAACCCTCCGTTTCCGGGCCATTCGTTCGGCCCCTGGCCCAATCCATCTTCCAAAAATGCAGCGCATGGTTTTTATTGGAAGTATATTTTGCGCCCCGGATAGAGGCCGGGAGCGGACCTTGGCAGCGGCCTGGTGCGGCGTGGAGCGAGGACTTTGAAGCTTTGCGGAAAAGCCCGGAGCCCCGCCGCACCGGCCGAGGCCAAGGGCCCGAAGGCCGAAAGCCGGAAAGGCGCCCAAAACATTCCCACTTATTTTTCAAGCCAAGACTCTTTAAATATTGCCATATTTGTTTTGTAAAATGGCACAAAGGTTTTACTTTTGCCATCCTGTTATTTCAGATGATTACCGCACATGTACCTGACAAGCGACGTTAAAAAGAACATTTTCAAGGAAATTACCGGCTCAGAAACCAATACCGGCTCTGCCGAAGGTCAAATTGCCCTTTTTTCCCACCGCATTAAGCATCTTACCGAGCACCTAAAAAAGAATCCCAAGGATTTCGGCACGCAGCGCTCTCTTATTGCCTTGGTTGGCAAAAGGCGTAAACTGCTGAATTATCTTATGAATAAGGATATCGAAAGATACAGGGCCATTATTAAGGAATTAGGGCTTCGGAAATAAACCACAAAAAAAAGGCAACGGCAACGCTTGCCTTTTTTTTGTATCCTTACCGTGCATAATAGTTAGATAGATATGATGTTAAATCCAATTACCCAGTCCATTGATTTGGGTGACGGCCGGACCGTTACCATTGAGACTGGAAAGCTTGCCAAGCAAGCCGATGGGTCAGTAGTGGTGCGCATGGGCGACACCATGCTACTGGCCACTGCCGTTTCTAAGAAGGAAGCCGGCGACGAAGTGGACTTTATGCCACTTACCGTAGATTACCGCGAAATGTACGCGGCTGCCGGACGTTTTCCCGGCGGTTTCTTTAAGCGCGAAGCGCGACCCTCAGATCACGAAATCCTTATTTCTAGATTGGTCGACCGTGCCTTGCGTCCAACTTTTCCCGATGACTACCACGCCGACACGCAAGTGCTCATTTATTTGGTGAGTCACGATAAAAATTTATTGCCCGATTGCCTTGCCGGTTTGGCCGCTTCTGCTGCCATTGCCGTTTCCGACATACCCTTTACTTCGCCCATTTCTGAAGTACGGGTAGCCCGTATCGATGGTCAAATGGTGATTAACCCCTACCGCGACGACTTGGAGCGCGCCGATTTAGACCTTATGGTTGCCGGCAACGAGCGCGACATTGTTATGGTGGAAGGCGAAATGAAAGAAGTACCCGAAACCGTGTTGCTGGAGGCTATGGCTGCCGCACATGCCGCCATTAAGGTGCAGGTGCAGGCCCAAAAAGAGTTGGCCGAAAAGGTGGGAGCTCAAAAGCGCAGCTACGAACACGAAAAACACGACGAAGCCCTGCGCGAAAAAATCCACGCCTTTGCTTACGATCGTGCCTATGCCATTGCTAAAGAAGGGTTGGCCAATAAGCAAGAACGTTCTGAGCGATTCAAAGCCATTCGCGAAGAGTTCGTAGCCGAACTCAGCGAAGAAGAAGCTGCCGATCAAGCCTTTTTGATTAAAACCTATTTTCACGATACCGAGAAAAAGGCTGTACGGGATGCGGTGCTTAACGAGCGTCGCCGCTTAGACGGCCGTGCACTCGATGAAGTGCGCCCCATTTGGATTGAAACCGACTACCTGCCTTCGGCACATGGCTCTGCCGTGTTTACCCGCGGCGAAACCCAATCCCTCACTACCGTGACCTTGGGAACCAAACTCGACGAACAAATCATTGATGGTGCAGTAATTGAAGGTAAAAACCGCTTTTTGTTGCACTACAATTTCCCTCCATTCTCTACCGGCGAAGCCCGCCCCATGCGTGGTACAGGCCGTAGAGAGGTAGGACACGGACATTTGGCCATGCGTGCCCTAAAGCCTATGGTCCCCGATACCTTTGATTATTCCATACGGATTGTATCCGATATCTTGGAGTCGAACGGTTCCAGTTCAATGGCCACAGTTTGTGCCGGTTCTTTGGCCTTGCGCGATGCCGGTGTGCCTACCCATAGCCATGTGTCAGGAATTGCCATGGGACTCATTGCCGACGAAGAGACCGGAAAATATGCCATTCTCTCCGATATTTTGGGAGACGAAGACCACCTGGGCGATATGGACTTTAAAGTAGCCGGTACCGACAAAGGGTTGACCGCTTGTCAAATGGACATAAAAGTAAATGGTCTTTCGTTTGAAGTGCTTACCGAAGCTTTGGAGCAAGCCCGCCGAGGTCGTGCCCACATTTTGCAAACCATGCAAGAGGCACAACCCAATCCAAGAGACGAGTTTAAGCCTTTTGTGCCTCGTATTGTTACCATGGAAATCCCAAACGATTTTATTGGTGCGGTTATTGGCCCCGGAGGAAAACACATTCAGGAGCTGCAGCGTGAAACCAATACTACCATTAGCTTAGAAGAGGTGGGCAATTTGGGTATTATTGAAATTGCCGGTGCCGATCCCGAAGGCATCCGCGAGGCCCAGCTCAGGATTCAACTGATTACTGCTGTTCCTGAAGTAGGGGAGGTGTACAAAGGCACGGTGAAAAAGATTACCACCTTTGGAGCTTTTGTTGAAATCTTACCTAAGAAAGAAGGCTTGTTGCATATTTCTGAATATGCTTGGGAAAAAACAGCAGACATTGCCGATGTGCTTAATGAAGGCGATAGCTTGGAAGTGAAATTGATTGAGGTCGATGAATCTACCGGTAAGCTGCGCTTGTCGCGTCGGGCTTTAATGCCAAAACCAGAGGGTTGGGTAGAGCCTGCGCCAAGACCAAGGCCACAAAATCGCGACGGAGATCGCCGCGGTGGCGGAGGCGGTGGCAACCGCAGACGCTATTGATCTTTAGTCATTTTTTTTTAGACGGCCTGCATGCAGGCCGTTTTTTTTTGAAACAAATCTTAAATGAGCTACGTATAAGAGAACACACCAATACAGGTTCAATTCCATGCGTCAATTAAAAATCGCCAAACAGGTCACCAACCGAGATACGGCATCCCTCGACAAATACCTTCAGGAAATAGGTCGGGTAGATCTTATCACTCCTGAAGAAGAAGTCGACCTTGCTCGCCGGATTAAGGAGGGCGATCAAGTGGCCATGGAGAAACTGGTTAAAGCCAATTTACGCTTTGTGGTTTCTGTTGCCAAGCAATACCAAAACCAAGGCCTTACGCTTCCCGATTTAATCAATGAAGGTAATTTGGGGCTTATCAAGGCGGCAAAACGTTTTGACGAAACCAGAGGGTTTAAGTTTATTTCTTATGCCGTGTGGTGGATTCGTCAATCTATTTTGCAAGCGCTGGCCGAGCAAGCCAGAATTGTGCGTTTGCCACTCAACAAAATTGGTAGCATCAACAAAATCAACCGCACCTTTTCGGAGCTGGAACAGCAGTTTGAACGGGAACCCTTGGCGGGTGAGATTGCGGAGTTGTTGGAAATGAATGAGCAGGAGGTCAAAGACTCCATCTTATCTTCCGGAAGGCATGTAAGCATGGATGCTCCATTGCAAGATGGCGAGGAGGGCGATATGTACGACGTAATGCGCTCCAGCGATAGCCCGGCACCCGACAATAGCCTAATGAACGAGAGTTTGCGGGGCGAAATTGAAAGGTCCTTGGCTTCCCTTACTCCCCGCGAAGCCGACGTGGTGCGCTTGTTTTTTGGCTTAGGTGGCGAACAAGCCATGACCTTAGAAGAAATAGGCATACGATTTGACCTCACCAGAGAACGGGTACGTCAGATTAAAGAAAAGGCCATCCGACGACTCAAACACAACAACCGCTGTAAAATGCTTAAAAGCTACCTAGGTTAATGGTATAATAACTACTCTTTTTGTCCTTGGTTTCTGAACACTATCTTTGACGCATGGCTCAGCATGCGCATACCCTTGTAGCTCCATCTCTGCTTAGCGCAGATTTTGGAGCCCTTAATCAAGCCGTTGATTTTGTTAATGCTTCCCAAGCAGATTGGTTTCACTTGGATGTGATGGACGGCCGTTTTGTGCCCAATATTTCCTTTGGTTTTCCCATCATTAAGGCCATACAGGCGCGTGCCACCAAACCTTTGGATGTGCATTTAATGATTGAGCAACCCGAACATTACCTTCAGGCGTTTAAAGAAGTGGGTGCCGATGTGTTAACGGTTCATGTAGAAGCTTGCACCCATGTGCATCGCACCTTATCTGCCATTCGCGACCTTGGCATGAAAGCCGGCCTGGCATTTAATCCGCACAGCTCTTTAGATATATTGCAGGATTTGAGTCCGGTGTTGGATTTGGTGTTAATTATGAGTGTTAACCCCGGTTTTGGTGGTCAGCGTTTTATTCCGGCTACCTACCGGCGGATTGAACGCGCCCGCCGTTTGCTCCAGCAAAACGGAGGAGAGGATGTACTTATAGAAGTAGACGGAGGCGTAAGTGTTTCTAATGCGGCCGAATTAAAAAAGGCGGGTGCAGAAGTTTTGGTTGCCGGTTCTTCGGTTTTTGGAGCTTCGGATCCTTACGAAGCGGTTAAGCAATTGCACCAAGCTTAATTTACAGGGGAATTTATCTCCTTTTACTCCTTGCCGGCTACCCAATCGGCTAAGTATCCATAGTGTTTTCCGAGACTCCCCTCTTGAGCAATGGTGGCTTTTTGAAAGGTATCGGCTTCGGGGTTTTGCAGGAATGCTTCAAGTATTGGGACTAATTCCCTGCCAAAATCTTCGGAAGCATCTTGCGGCATAGCACAAGGCAGGTTGTCTACAGCCATAACCGTAATGCCTTGCGGGTCAAATGCCTTATCGAGTATCCTTTTTTCCGTTTTAGACACTCCGTAATAAGGATCTTCAAGGGTAGATGGCCTTAGCGTAACAGGTATGGGGCCGTCGATATCGCAGCTAATATCGCCTACGACTTGAAGCAGGGGCAAATCGTTTTTTAGTTGTTGGTATTGGAACAGGTAGGGCGAACCTTTTGCCCAATAATGGCCGGTAATAAGCATGTGCGCCGGCTTAAGGTAAGGCAAGAGGCCCGATGTATAGCGGTCGGGATGTTTAAAGAACTCTTGCAAATCGAATCCACCATCGGAGCTGCGCACATTGTATCTGGTAAAGTCTACGTTTAAAAATGCAGGCCCCACCATGCGTTCGAAATCGAGCAAAGAGGCTTCTTTAAAACCTGCGGTAGTCAATACTTCTCTGGCGCCGTTGGCCACCCGTCCCTCTCCGGTGAGTAATACCTTCAGATTTCCCGGATTAAAGCTTTTGAGCAATTTATCCATGGCATATCTGCCTGCCAAATCTTGAGGTGCAGGTAAATCTTGCTTGCCTTGTCTTAGGGCCCAGGCCCTCAGGCTATGGTAAGCTCCCACTACTCCGGCGTAGCGCCCAAAACCTATGGTTCGCATGCCTTGTTCGTCGCGTAGGCATTCGTAATCAATGAGTCGAATGTTTTTGGCCAAAACTGCTTTTAGCAAGTTTAAATTGTAGGGCTGTTTTTTTATGGTATGGGAGAAAAAGAAATAGGTTTTATGGGGAATCAAGGCGTCTATGGGCACTTCTTTTACGCCCAAAAGCACATCGCAGTCTTGCAGGTCTTTACGAATTTCCAATCCGGCATCCAGGTATTGTTGGTTGGAGAATGCGCGCCCCGGATACGACTCCACCACCAAATCGATTTCCGGATGGTTTTGCTTTAGGGAGGCAGCCTGATTGGGCGACATAGGTACTCTAAAGTCAGGGGGGCTTTTACGTTCTTTAAGGATTCCTAGGCGCATAAGGTCTTTTTGCAAAAATAGAACTTGCAGGCGGTAATTTTGGGAAAAACCGTTAATGTACTTGACATGCATGCTTTTTTTTACAAACTTGCGGGCAGTTATGAGTTCCTACAAAATCATGCAGCATATGCATTACAACTCTTGGAACCCCAAGGAGGAAGAAGAGAGCGAGTTACTGACGCTTACAGGCGACGAAAAGCAGCTTATTTTACACAACGACGATCACAATACCTTTGACTGGGTTATACGAACCTTAATGGAAGTATGCCATCACGCTCCGGAGCAAGCCGAGCAATGTGCATTTTTGGTTCATTATAAAGGCAAATGCATTGTAAAACACGGCCCGGAGCCGGTGATTGAGAAAATGCACCTTACGGTTGTGCAACGCGGACTTACCGCCACGGTTCAGTAAACTTCTTTTCCGTAAATCCCCCTTTTGCTGTACCATTTTCCCTTATCTTTAAGGCTGGAAATGACACTCACTACGGTTATATTGCTTATTGTTTTCGGCATGATTTTAATTCTTGCCGAAATATTTTTTATTCCCGGAGCCACCATAGGAGGTATATTGGGAGCCTTAGCCGTAGCCGGAGGTGTTATTGCCGCATTTGTTTATTTAGACCAGCCCACGGCTTGGCTAGTCTTTGGCATAACTTTAGCCGTAACGGGAGTGCTCAGTTACCTTGGATTCAAAACCCGTACTTGGGAACGTTTTGAGGTCAAAGGAAAAATTGCATCCAAAAGTCCGGGAATGGACCACAAACTTCAAGCAGGCGACAAAGGCATTACCCTGAGTCGCTGCAACCCCATTGGACGCGCTAAATTTGGCGACTTCATCGAAGAAGTCTACGCCAAAGGCGATATGCTGGACGCCGATACTCCGGTCGAAATTTTGCGCATAGAAAATCAACATATATTCATCCGTAAATCCACAGAATCATGAACAACCCATTGGTATTGATCGGCATTATTTTCGCCGGAATTCTCCTGTTTTTCCTCATATTTTTCTATTTCCTTCCCTTTGGATTATGGATATCGGCTCAGTTTGCCGGAGTACGCATTAGCCTTATTCAATTGGCATTTATGCGCATTCGAAAGGTGCCACCCGGCATTATCGTTAAATCTATGACCATTGCCACCAAAGCAGGTTTAAATGTGTTGCGCGACGACTTAGAAGCCCACTACCTGGCCGGAGGTAGGGTTTTGCCCGTTATCAATGCCTTAATCAGTGCCGATAAGGCCAATATTGATCTGGACTTCAAAACGGCTACTGCCATTGACTTGGCAGGAAGGGATGTGTTCGAAGCCGTACAATTGTCGGTGAATCCCAAAGTAATCAACACGCCACCGGTTGCAGCCGTGGCCAAAGACGGCATTCAGCTCATTGCCAAGGCACGGGTAACGGTACGTGCCAACATTCGTCGCTTGGTAGGTGGCGCAGGAGAAGACACCATCATTGCACGTATTGGTGAGGGCGTTGTTTCCTCTATTGGCTCAGCCGTTTCACACAAAGAAGTACTCGAAAATCCCGACCGAATTTCCAAAACTGTACTGTCACGCAGTCTTGATGCAGGAACGGCTTTTGAAATTCTGTCCATTGATATTGCCGACATAGATGTAGGTAAAAACATTGGTGCGCAGCTGCAAATAGATCAGGCCGAAGCCGATAAAAACATTGCCCAAGCCAAAGCCGAAGAAAGGCGCGCCATGGCCATTGCCCTAGAGCAAGAAATGAAGGCTGCCGCACAAGAAGCACGGGCCAAAGTTATCGAGGCGGAAGCTGAAGTGCCCAAAGCCCTAGCGGATGCCTTCCGTAGTGGAAATTTGGGCGTGATGGACTATTACAAAATGCAGAACATCAAAAGCGATACTAGCATGCGTGAAGCCATTGGCAAGTCTGACACCGGTAAAAGCAGCGGGAAGGATTCCAAATAAATGAGCAAGAACCCCTGGAAAACGCTAAGTCGTAACCTCATTTACAAAAACCCTTGGATTGAGGTTCAAGAACATGAGGTGGTCAATCCCTCCGGAAATAGCGGAATTTACGGCGTAGTAAACTTTCAAAATTTGGCCGTAGGTATTGTACCAATTGATGAGGAGGGCTTCACCTATTTAGTGGGGCAATACCGTTATCCGCTCAACCATTATTCCTGGGAAATTATTGAAGGCGGTTCGCCTTTGGGGCAATCCTTATTGGAAGGAGCAAAACGAGAATTGAAAGAAGAAACAGGCTTAGAGGCAAAGGAATGGCATTTCTTAGCCGACCTGCATACCAGCAATTCGGTAACCAATGAACATGCGACCCTTTTTGTGGCTTTTGGATTGAGTCAGGGAAAGGCCCAACCCGATGAAACCGAAATGCTCAGCATACAAAGGCTTAAATTGGAGGAGGTATTTGCTATGGCGCACCGTGGGGAGATAACCGATGCCATGTCTTTGGTGGCCTTGCACCGATTGGAATCTTGCTGGGACAGCAACCAACAGCAAATGACAGCAACGCCTCAACGTTTGCCCATTTGGCAAGAAAAATATCCCTTGTAGCCTCTTGAGCACTTAGAGCCTGAATTTGTCTATTTTTATCCAAACTTTAGGCTTATGCTTCGGACGGTACTTATTCTAATCGTTACCTTGATTGTTTTACCTGTCGTAACGTTTTATGTAGACGATACCCCAATGACAGCGGATCAAAAATCCGTGCTCATGGAATCGCTGTACATTTGCATTGGTTTTGCCTCAGGTACATTTATTATCAGCACTCTAACCCGAAATTACAGCCAAGTCGACAAAATTTGGAGTATTGCTCCCTTGGTCTATGCTTGGCACATTGCCTGGCGCGGCGATTGGGATCCAAGGTTGGTGCTCATGGCAAGTTTGGTAAGCCTTTGGGGGCTTCGACTTTCCTATAATTTTTCACGTAGAGGCGGCTATTCCTGGAAGTTTTGGGAAGGAGAAGAAGATTACCGCTGGGCCGTATTGCGCCAAAAGCCTGAGTTTTCGGGAAAGTGGGCTTGGATGGCCTTTAACCTCTTTTTTATTTCCGGCTACCAGTGCTTTTTGATTTGGCTGTTTACCATGCCCATTATGGTGGCCTACCAAGGTTTGGGAACTCCACTGATGTGGTTGGACTATCTCGCAGCAGCCTTAATTTTGGCATTGATTGTAATGGAAACCGTTGCCGACCAACAGCAGTGGAATTATCAAAAAGAAAAATACCGCCGCATAAATGCCGGAGAGCCTTTGGAAGGTATTTACGCCAAGGGGTTTACCCACACCGGACTTTGGAAAATAAGCCGCCACCCCAACTATTTTGCAGAACAAAGCATTTGGGTGGTTTTCTATTTCTTTAGTGTGGCAGCTACGGGTGCGACCATGTGGATCAACTGGTCCATGGCGGGTTGCCTGTTGTTGCTTATCCTCTTTAAAGGAAGTGCCGACTTTAGCGAGGGCATTTCCAAGGAAAAATATCCGGAATATGCCGAATACATTCGTAAGACCGGCAGGTTTATTCCCAAACTCTTTTAAGCTACCAGGGTTTGCCCCAAGGCAAAACTTTACTGGAGCAATGGCTCGCCGGAAACGATAAGGCCTTTGAAGCTTTTTACGATCGCTACGCCGATTTTGTATTTCAGCTTTGCATGCGTTTGTTGCAAAACAAAGAGGAGGCAGAGGAGCTTTGCCAAGACATTTTTTTGAAAGTGGCCGATAAAGCCAACAGCTTTAAAGGCGACTCCACCACCACCACCTGGCTCTATGCCATCGCCAGCCGTAAATGCCTCGATCGACTGCGCCAACGCAAAAGAAAAAGCTATGCAGTTTGGAATCAACGAGCTCAAGCCAAGGAAGATACCCTTGCTTTTGTAGATTCAAATAACCCTCAGACAGACTTAGAAAAGGCCGAGCAAATGCACCATTTCTGGCAGGCCATGGAACAATTACCGCCCCGCCAAAAAGTGGCCATCACCTTGGTTTTTTTGGAAGGTTTGCCCCAAAAAGAGGCCGCCTTGGCTTTAGGTATTCCGCTTAAAGCTTTGGAATCCTTGCTGCAACGCGGCAAGAAAAACCTAAAACAGAGATTAGATTCACCCACAAACGAAGGAAACTATTGAATTCCTCGTCAAACAGTGTACCTATGCATTCAGATTTCCCATACCAAGGTCCAGTGCCGGAATTTAAAGCTCCTTCGGAACTCAAAGCGCGCGTATTACAGAATGTCCACAGGCAAAGGAAACTTAGCTTGACCCTTTGGTGGTCCGCTGCAGCCTCTCTTTTGTTGTTGTTGGGACTTAATTTAAGCCTGTTGAAACGTTCCGGCCAAACGGACGGAAGCTATTCCGCGACTTCCATTACTACACCTTTAGACCCCTACGCAGAATGAAAACTTGGATGTGGATTCCCTTTTCCTTGGTAGCTGTGCTCATGGCAGCTAATATTTGGGTGCTCATTCGCTCTTACCATCAAGCTCCCATGCCTCACCTACCACCACCAAAGCTTATGGTGGTGGAAATGCTGGATTTTGATGCCCAACAGGCCAAGGATTTTAGAAAAAATGCCGAAGAACACCATCGCTCTATGCTCCAATTAGACCAAAAGCAACGCGCATGGACTCAGGTGTATTTTGAAACCCAAGGATTGGAAAGGCAAGAAGCTTTGGACAGCATTCAAGCCTTTATGCTTCAAAAACTGGAAAAGACCGAGGCCCATTTTCAGTTTCTGGAAGCGCTGTGCCGGCCCAATCAAAAAGCTCAATTTCCTGAGGTTAAGGAAGCACTCATGCACCGCATTTTGCAACCCGGACCGCCACCCAAGGGAAGACCTCCAAGGCCTGGAATGGGAAATCCTTAGAAAAAACCGAAAGAACGCGAAGGGCTTTGTTTTTTTCAGCGTCTAATGTATAAAACCAATTGCCATGAAAAAATTAAGCCTGATGCTTGCCACCCTTTTGCTTTTGGGGAGTTTGGTGGCAGCCATTGACCTGAACAACCCCTTTGGCTATGCTACGCAAAGCATTCCCAATTACATTACCAAAGACAATACTCCGGCCAACAATTTGGCGGACAATAAAAAAGCCACCCTTGGACGCATTTTATTCTACGACACCAAGCTTTCGGCCAACCAAACCATTGCTTGCGCCAGTTGCCACAAGCAAGCTTTTGCTTTTGGCGATACCGCCTTGCAATCCGTAGGCCTAAATGGTGGACTTACCGGTCGCCACAGCATGCGACTTATCAATGCCCGCTTCGCCGACGAGCAGCGTTTTTTCTGGGATGAGCGTGCCACCTCCTTAGAAAACCAAAGCACCATGCCTATTCAAGACCATATAGAAATGGGCTTTAGCGGAACCAACGGCGACCCGGATTTGAATGCGCTCATTCAACGCTTAGACACGGTTTCTTATTATCCCGGACTATTTACTTGGGCTTTTGGCGACCCCACCATTACGGAAAACCGCATGCAACAAGCCTTGGCGCAGTTTGTACGCTCCATTCAAAGCTTCGACAGCAAATACGATGCAGGCTTGGCCCAAACCGGAAACCCCGGAGCTCCCTTTCCTAATTTTACCCAGCAAGAAAACCAAGGAAAAGCCATTTTTACGGCGCCTCCGCCCAACGGAGCCGGTTGTCAGGGCTGCCACCGAGCGCCCGAATTCGACATTGGGCCCAACAGCGGCAACAACAATGTCGTGGGTGTGGCCGGAAGCCCCGGTGCCACGGACTTCACCAACACCCGAGCTCCCAGTTTAAGGGATTTGGTGAACCCCAACGGCGTGCAAAACGGCCCTTTTATGCACGACGGCAGCTTAAACACCCTAGCCGAAGTAATTGATCATTACAATCTTATTCAGCCGATTCCGGGCAACCCAAATTTGGACAACCGTCTGGCCGGCCCCGGGGGACAAGGTCAGAATTTGCAGCTTACCAACAACGAAAAAGCAGCTTTGGAAGCATTTTTGCGAACCCTAAGTGGCACAGCCGTGTATACCGCAGAACAATGGTCCGACCCCTTCGATGCCCAAGGCAACATTAGCATCATTGGTTTGCCCAACACCGGTTTTTCGTCCGCCGATGCCTTTGATTTTGAGCTGTTTCCCAACCCCAGCCGCGACTGGGTAAAACTTAGCCTCCCCGGCGGCCAGTACCGTTTGGAGCTCCTTAGCCTCAGCGGGCAGCAACTAAGAGCCATGGAATTCGAAGGGCAAATGCTCCTCCACATCGAAGGTTTGGCCTCCGGAATCTACATTGTACGTGTGGTGGACCAAACCCAAGGCAAGAGCTATAGCCGACGCTTAATAAAGCAATAGAGTTTTTGGGGGGGGCTTTTCCGGCCCTCCCTGCAAGTCCTCAAACCAAAGCTAAGGCAGCCTATGCCTCCGGGGTTTTCGGCTAAGGCCTCAAACTCCTCGCTTCATGGCTTCCTAAGCCTTGGTTTTACGGGCTTTTCGTTCGGTCCGGGCCCCAAGATCACCTATTTTATGAGGGAGCCGCGATTCGAGGCTTAATCGGCAAGTTTGATTACATTTCTTAGTTTGGGCTTACCCTCCGCATTGGTGTACTTTTCTTTGACCACCTCATATGTTGCTACCATTTTAGTATGCAAGTAAAAACTAATGCCGATTGAAATGGCAACGATGCTTAGGTTAATAAGCAGCCAAGGATCCGGGAAGTTGGAAGATAGTTCCGGTAAAGCGCGTACCACGCCAATTAGGCCAAGAAAGGCAGACGCCTTATAATAATCGGACCGATGGTTCACAATCCCATACACTAGAATTATTTTGATGGCAGGAGCCAAGAGTATAATTGGGAGAAATTGCGCTCCACGGTCTAGGCTTAGCAATAGGCCTCCCAACAATTGCAGAAAAGTGGCCACAATAAGGATTATAATTAGTGCAGCGCGCCAATTTTTGTACTTCCAACGCTTTTCTAAGGTAGGCACATAGCGAACAATTTTTGCTATTGTTTCCGGTTGCTCTTTAATTTCGGCATAGACCGCATCAAAGGTTTCCTGATGGTTTTTCCCCTCTTTAATGTATTCCTTGGCCATTTTTCTTACTACGCTCTTTTTCATAGCCTATATTTTAACTAAAAGTATATATTTTTCGTAAATAGAGAAGGGCTGTTTTCGAAAATTGAACCTTTGTACCTAAGGTTAATACAGATATGCGCCAAATATATTCAATGTAACTGTAAGGACAGATCGGTCAACCTTTAATGGACCAAAAGAGTTGGGATTGGATTTCCGGGCAGTGATTTGGGCCCCGGATGGACGCGATAGCCTGCCGAAGGAAACAGCGTGATTGGGCGCTTTGAAAAGGGCGGCGCCTTAGCAAGCCCCTTTGAAAAGCAGCCCAAACCGATGTTTGCAAGGCAGCTAAAGCGGAGAGCCGGATTAGGCCCCCTAAAAAAAACCGAGACCGGTGACGCGTTGCTATTCTGGCGGCGACTTGGCGTTGCATCCAAATCTCAAAGTCCTCATTTACCATTAGTAAACTCCGGCCTGCCCTGACCGCAGCGTCAGGTGCTTTTCGATTTGTACGCGCCTTAATTCGCCTTGAAAACACAACGCATCAACGGTCTCACCCTTCCAAAGGGAAAGGTGTTTCTTGTTTGTAGGTATATGTTTTAGGATGGGTTTTCTCCGTGCACAATGTGCAGTTCGCGTTGGGGGAATGGAATGGAAATGCCGTTTTTGTCGAAGGCTGTTTTCACTTCTTCCATCATGTAGAAGTATACTTCCCAATAATCGGGTGTGTTGGACCAAACGCGTACCACAAGATTTACGGAGCTGTCGCCCAGTTCGTTAAGTCCAATGAAGGGGGCGGGATCTTTTAAGATTTTTTCGTTTTTCTCAATCACTTCCATAAGCAAGGCTTTGGCCTGTTTGAGGTCGTCGTTGTAGCCGATGCCAAACACAAAATCGACCCTGCGCTGTGGCAAGACGTTGTAATTGGTGACCCGGTCGCTGCTGATGCGTCCGTTGGGCAAAACCACCACTTTGTTGTCGAAGGTTTTGAGGTAGGTGTGGAAAATTTGGATTTCGGTGACGGTACCGGTGGCGTCGGAGGTTTCAATTACATCGCCCACGCGAAAGGGTTTAAGGATAAGAACCACCAATCCTCCGGCGAAATTTTGAAGGGTGCCGGACAGCGCCAAACCAATGGCCACACCGGTGGCGGCGAGCAGGGCGGCAAAGGCCGACATTTCTACCCCCATGGTGCCCAAGGCAGCCACCAGTACTACTACCCGTAAAACAATCTTAATTAAAGACTTAATAAAGGGCTTAACGCTGGGGTCCAGGTCCTTTTTTTCGATGAGTTTTTCGATTTGTCGGCTCACCACGCCTACCAATCGCCAGCCCAAAAACAGCACCGCCAATCCGGCAATAAACTGTCCCCCGTATTGCAGGGCCAGGGGCTTTATGCTGTCCATCCAACTGCTGAGGTCTTGTTGTAAAATCATAAGCTAGCGTCTTTTTGATTACCTCACGAAGAAACGAAATCTTCCTAAAAAGCGGTTTCCGCTGGTTAGCGGGTTGTTGTTGTTCGTGCTGATGTTGCCGGCATTGTCGAACATGAGTTCATGGCCGGCATTGTAGCTGGTAAATGAGCGGGTGTTGCAGCCGCTTTGCGGTTGCCGGTATTGAAAGGCAGAAACTACGATGAATTCGGCGTAGCCAAAAGGACTGCGTTGCACATTGAGCACATAGCCATTGCCCCAGCTGCCACCCCAGCCGTTATTGCTGGAGTTTTTGCCGGCTATGGTAAGTCGGTGGCCGGTATTTAAACTAACCGGGTTGTTGTGGTCGGCCCCGTGGTTGTATTGGCTGCTGCTGTTGTTGCTGGAGGTCATGTTGTTGTACGACCAACCGTTGTTTCGGGTGCCCCAGCCACTGTATACGATGTTGTTGTTGTTGTCAATCATTTGTACCATGACCTCGTTTCCGCTCCATCCGGCCATGGTCCAATCTACGGCTCGGTCAAACCAAGCATTGTCGTTGGGGCAAGCCAGGTCCTCGTTGGTGGTGTTTACAAAAGTAACGGCTTCGGTCCAGCCGCCATTGTTGGTGGTCATATCGCAGTATACGCTAATGGGCGCATTCCCCCCCGGGCCGTCGGGGTCGATGGTATAGGTGCCGTCTTGTGCGTTTGGGTTGGATTGTTTGATGGCCAGGCAGCTGATTTGGTTGCCGGCAGAAACGGCAAGGGTTTGAGGCTGGGAATTGCCACAGGCGTTGTTTGCGGTAACGGTAATGCTGCCTTGCCCGGTGGTAAAGTTCACCACAATAGACGTGGTATTTTGGCCGGAAACAATGCTAGCTCCGGGGGGGACGGTCCAAGTGTAGGAAGTGGCACCGGAAACAGGTGCCACAGAGTAGCTTACGTTTTGTTGGTTTGGATTCACGCTGCCGGGGCCGGTGATGGATGCGGGTGGGTTCAATAATGGATTTACCACAATCAAATATCCGTTGGAGCTGGAGGAGCCGCAAGATTGCGTAGATGCGGTAACTCGGTAATATTGGTTGGGACCTTGGTTGGGCACTTGTGTGCTTAGGCTGGTTCCAGTTTCTCCCGGAATGGGTGACCAGTTGACATTATCGGTCGAAACTTCCCATTGCAGGCTTCCGTTGCTGCCGGAGGTGCTCAATTGGGCGTTGGTGCCTCCGCAGATGGTATCGGCTTGTGCCGAAACTAGGCCGGGTTGGCTGGCGCATTCGCAGCCAAATTTGTCCCAAAATGTGCCTCCAAAGACCTCGAAGCAGCGGCTGTCGGTATTGTAAATTAGGAGTCCTTGGGCCGGATTTGCAATGGCTTGGCGCTGAGCATCGGTAAGTCTGGGAACCAGTATACCTTGGTTGGTAGATTGCACTTCTAGAGCAGAGGAGGGGTCCGGAGTTTGGGTATTGATGCCCACGGACTGAGCTACCAAACTAGAAGCACTTAAAGATAGTAGACCTAGAGAGAGAATAAGGGAACGAAACATATTGAACTTTGCTGGTTATAGGGCGAAAAGGTACGGATTAGCTCTAAAAATGTCTATTTTTTTTCCTAATAAAGGCAACAATCTTCTTTGGATTATTTGCAGTGTGTTATATACTCAGGTATTGGCAAGCTCTCATGGGAATGGCTATCTTTGCCCCGCTATGCGCCACATTGAATTGACATTGCCCGACGGCAGCAAAAGGGAAGTACCTGAAGGAACTACCGCCTTAGAGGTAGCCAAGTCCATTAGCCATGGATTGGCCAAAAAAGTATTGGTAGCCGATGTAGACGGAAGGCTTACGGAGCTTTCTACACCACTCACGGCCAATGCCCGTTTGACCTTGCTAACATGGGATGACGCATTAGGGAAGTCTGCATTTTGGCACTCTTCGGCCCACTTGCTTGCCGAGGCGGTTCAGGAATTGTATCCGGAAGCTTTGTTCACTATTGGTCCTCCGGTAGAAAACGGCTTTTACTACGATATAGATTTTGGAGACCAAATGCCGGGCGAGGCCGATTTGCTGGCTTTGGAAAAGAAAATGATGGAGTTGGCCAAGCAAAACAATACGTTTCGCTTGTATCCCATAAGCAAGGCTGATGCCCTTGCATTTTATAAAGCCAGGAACAATCCGTACAAAGTAGAACTCATTGAAGCCTTGCCCGATGGGGAAATTACTTTTTGCGATCAGGGGAGCTTTACCGACTTATGTCGTGGGGGGCACCTGCCTCATACCGGATACATAAAAGCGGTGAAGCTGCTGAACATTGCCGGGGCCTATTGGCGAGGGAACGAGAAGAACAAGCAGCTTACCCGCATTTATGGCATTTCCTTTCCCAAGCAAAGCTTGTTGGAAGCGTATTTGGAACGATTGGAGGAAGCCAAAAAGCGTGACCATAGAAAAATTGGCCAAGAATTGGGTCTGTTTACCTTTAGCCAAAGGGTAGGGAAGGGGCTTCCTTTATGGTTGCCCAAAGGTGCTGAGCTAAGAGAGCGTTTGGAGCGTTTTATGCGGGATGCACAAAAAAAGGCCGGTTATCAGCCGGTGGTTACTCCGCATATTGGAAGCAAGCAGCTTTATGAAACCAGCGGCCACTGGGATAAATATGGCGAAGACAGTTTTCAGCCCATTCAAACCCCGGAGGAAGGCGAGCTGTTTATGCTCAAACCCATGAATTGTCCGCACCATTGCGAGATTTTTAAGGCGCAGCCACGCAGCTATCGAGATTTACCGATTCGTTATTCCGAATTTGGTACCGTGTATCGCTACGAGCAAAGTGGGGAGCTTCATGGATTAACCCGCGTTCGAGGTTTTACACAAGACGATGCCCATATTTTCTGTGCTCCCGAGCAGGTAAAAGGCGAGTTTGTGAAGGTGATTGACTTGGTGCTTTATGTATTTAAGGCGCTTTCATTTGAGGATTTCACCGCCCAAATTAGCCTTAGGAGTAAGGAGGACAGGTCTAAATACATAGGCAGCGACGAAAACTGGGAGAAAGCGGAGCAAGCCATTGTGGAGGCGGTTCAGGAACGCGACTTGAACACCGTAATTGAGTACGGCGAAGCGGCTTTTTACGGACCAAAGCTGGATTTTATGGTCAAGGATGCCCTAGGCCGCAAATGGCAGTTGGGAACCATTCAAGTGGACTACACCCTACCTGAGCGTTTTGAGTTGGAATATACCGGAGCAGACAATGCCAAGCACCGGCCGGTGATGATTCACCGTGCCCCTTTTGGAAGTTTGGAGCGGTTTATTGCGGTGCTTACCGAGCATTGTGCAGGAAATTTCCCATTGTGGTTGAGTCCGGAGCAGGTAGTTATCTTGCCTATTAGCGACAAGTACAACGAATACGCTCAAAAACTTTTGCAATTGCTGAATAATTCCGATATTCGCACCCTCATTGACGAACGTACCGAGAAAATCGGCCGAAAAATTCGAGACAGTGAGCTGAAAAAAATACCTTTCATGCTCATTGTAGGAGAAAAAGAAGCTGAAACCGGCACAGTGTCTGTGAGGGCTCATCAACAGGGCGATTTAGGAGCTATGGAAATAGATTCTTTTGTCGAATTGGTGCATGAGCAAGTAAAAAAACAAACCGATAATTAACCAAACGAGGAAACACTGAGACACCGTAAACCATTTAGGCCCCGCCGGGTAAATATTGAGCCCGAGCATAAAATCAACGACAGAATACGGGCACCCAAAGTGCGCGTGGTTGGCGATAATGTGGAAAACGGCATTTACTCTTTGAGAGAAGCCCTAGATTTGGCTGAAGATGCCGGCTTAGATTTGGTCGAAATTGCCTCGCAAGCCGATCCACCCGTTTGTAAAGTTATCGACTATAAAAAGTTCCTCTACGAGCAAAAAAGGAAGCAAAAGGAAATCAAAGCCAATGCAACCAAAGTAATCGTAAAGGAAATTCGTTTCGGCCCCCAGACCGACGACCATGATTTTCAATTCAAATTGAATCATGCGAAAAATTTTCTGGAAGAAGGCGCTAAAGTAAAAGCCTATGTGTTCTTTAAAGGAAGGTCTATTCTGTTTGCCGACCAAGGAGAAATGCTCCTGCTCAAGTTCGCTCAAGAACTTGAGGAGTATGGAAAGGTCGAAAACCTGCCCAAACTAGAAGGCAAGCGAATGACCATGATGATTGGGCCTAAGAAAAAGAAATAAACCTGCCGTAAGGCATATATTGTATCGTCATGCCAAAGATGAAAACCAATTCCAGCGCCAAAAAGCGTTTTACCATTACCGGTACTGGAAAAGTAAAAAGGAAGCATGCGTTTAAACGCCACATCCTTACCAAAAAAGCAACCAAGCGTAAGCGTCACCTGACCCATTTTACTATGATGGATCCTGCCGACGTGAAAAACGTTAAACTAATGTTGCTCAAGTAAGCAATTTGCTATTCATTAATTTTTATATACGATGCCACGTTCCGCAAACAAAGTAGCCTCTAAAGCAAGAAAGAAAAAGGTTTTAAAGCTGGCCAAAGGTTCTTATGGCCGCCGGAAAAACGTGTGGACAGTCGCCAAAAACTCGGTTGAAAAAGGCCTTGGCTACGCCTACCGAGATCGCCGTAACAAAAAGCGCAATTTTCGCGCGCTTTGGATCCAGCGTATCAACGCCGGTGCACGGGAGCATGGAATGAGTTACTCTCAATTCATGGGCGCAATCCACAAACACAACATTGAGCTAAACCGCAAGGCCCTTGCTGATTTAGCCTATCAACACCCAGAAGCTTTTAAAGCTTTGGTCGAAAAAATTCGATAATTTTCGGTTGTGTTTGATGTTCTTAGGGTGGCTTTGCCACCCTTTTTTTTGCCTATTCGCGTTTTGGCTTGCCACCTTTTTCGCGCTAAAGCCACACCCCATGGATACCTTTGCGGCAAACACCCTTTGCGCCTTCGCGTCCCTGCGTGCCCTTATACTGCGCTAAGGGTTTCACTCAAATTCGCCAAGTCGCAAAGGGGCGCTTGACGGCGCCTTCTATTTCACGCCTTGGTTCTGCTGCGCTAAAGCCTTTGCGCCTTGGCGTCCCTGCGTGCCCTTATACTGCGCTAAGGGTTTCACGCAAAGTCGCCAAGCCGCAAAGGGGCGTTTGCCGGCGACATCTATTTCACGCATAGTCCCTTCCGTGCTGAAACCTTGGCGCCTTCGCGTCTCCTATGTTTGCTACCGCATATATTTGTTATGGATAAGTGGAAGAAATGGGAGCACATTTGCGCCTAAGTCGCCCTTTGGTAGACTCTCGCAGAGAC
>JAUHWY010000057.1 GCA_030427255.1 Bacteroidia bacterium
GGCTTGCTCTATGTCGCAGGCTATTTTATGCTGTACAAGGGCCAGTACGTGCCGCCCATTGTGCGCTTTGCCTGGTCGCCCTTGAGCTTGGATCAACCCACCCATGCCCAACAGGACCCTGTGCTGCTGTTCCCCAACCCTGTGCAAGCAGGGGCTTGGCTCCGCTTCAATGGCAGCGAAAAAGAGTTTAGCCTGTTCAGCACCCAGGGGCGTTTGCTTTGGCAAACAGAGATCAACGAGCAACAACAAATCCAACTCCCCCAAGATATTGCCTCGGGCCTATACCTTTGGCAAGCCGGAAACAAACGGGGGAAGTTGGTGGTGCGCCAGCCCACGATTTAAATCGTGGGCAAGCCGGCATAACCCAAGGTTTCAACCGTGGGTTATTTGCCCGTTCCACCAAAAAACCCTAAATTACACCATGATTAAAAAACCATCCATCCTTGGTAATTTGCATGGCACCGTGGCGCAATTTTGGGGCTGCAGCAAGGCTCTTGGGATTTCCCTTGTGCACCGGAAAATTAGTGATTCAATGAAAAAAGGATTAAAGCTTGGTTTATGGGTATTGGGCATGGCTTGGCTAAGCCTGCCCATGAGGGCCCAAAGCTTTGTCCTTGACACTAGCTTTATGACCAATGTGCATTGGATGCAAATCAGTTCCACTCAAGGTAATGGGAATAGAAGTTCGAATATCCTTAGCTTTTTCTTTGGTCCAAACCCCAATCAAATTTTAATCAATGGGGACTTCTGGCAGCAATATTATTCGGATCCTACCCGTGGAGGACAAGCCCATTGGTCCAGTTGGGTGCGCTTCTTTTTGGATGGCTCCCCAGACTCCAGTTTAATTCCGTATGTAGGTTATGGTGGCGGTGGCATTGACATGATAGCCGTCGAAGATGGCTACATTTGGAGGAACGGCGATGAATTGGCCAAACTCTACCACAACGGGCTTTGGGACGATTCTTGGGACAGCTTGGCCAACCGAAGAATAGGAACCTACTCTGGGTGCATCATTCCGAACCATGGTTTAGGTCTGGACTCCATGGTCTATTTTGTGGTCATTCCCAGGGTGCAGACCCCCTGTATTCCCGAAGGCTTGCCTCCCATTCCACTGGGCCAACGCACCCTTAGCCGCATGCATCCCAACGGCATTTGGGATACCTCTTTTATGGTGCCCCTAAACCACCACTCCGCCGGCTCTGAAATCTTTTGGGAAAAAGAAGACCACCTCTACATCTCCGGCAGGCTCGATTCCCTTTGCGGCTTGCCCAGAAATGGCCTCGGTAGAATAT
>JAUHWY010000048.1 GCA_030427255.1 Bacteroidia bacterium
TTTCGGGCCTTTCTTCCAATGGCCACCCCACTATTCTTTCCGGCCCCGGCTCCGGTCGGCATTGCGCCTGGAGACCCTTGACGCGTTGTGTTTTCAAGGCGAATTAAGGCGCGTACAAATCGAAAGGCACCTGACGCTGAGGTCAGGGCAGGCCGGAGTTTACTATTTGTAAATGAGGATCTTGAGATTTGGACGCAACGCCAAGTCGCCGCCAGAATAGCAACGCGTCAAAGGTCTCCCTGTGGGGGCTCTGTAGGCTCCGGGGGTTCCGCAAAGCTCCACCTCCTCGCCATACTTCGCCCAACCACAGCCGCTGCTGCCGGCCCTCCACCCGGCCGGGAGGCCATGCTCTAAAAATCAAAACAAATAGAATCCAAAGGGTTTTCGATTACAAAATAAGCTTACTTCTCAAATCCCGACCCAAACCACACCAAATCAATACTCAACCAATAAACAGTCCGTTTCATTTGGCTTATATCAGGCACTAACTTTTTCTGAAAACATATTTGCTGCCACCTCAGCACCAGTGCTATAGACCTTATCTTAACCCCGATGCATCATATGCAATTGCCTAAGCAACTGTTCAAAACCGGCTTTCTGCTCCCTGGAAACAGGAACCAACACCTGGTTCTCCATTAAAATACAAGATTCCCCTCTGTGATACTTTTGTAAATAATTCAAATTCACGATAAAAGACCTATGTGGCCTAAAAAAAAATGCCCGATTGCTTAAAAGCTCTTCAAAGAACTTAATGCGTTTGGAAATCAAAATCCGCTCTCCGGATCGCAAATTCACATAGGTATAGGCTCCCTCGGCCTCAAATAAAACCATGTCGTGCACCGATTCAAAGCGCAATCCGTCTCCCATTGGTAAGGCAACCCGTTGAACTTCCAATTGGGCTATATTCTCTTTCAATACCTGATAGCGCTCCCCCTGCCCAAAAGGCCGTTTTCGTTCCATAAACTTTTCCACAGATTTTCGCAGTTGATTGAGCTCCACTGGTTTTAAAAGATAATCCACTGCCGATACTTCGAAGGCCTGTATGGCATAATTGCTGTATGCCGTCACAAAAATTATTTCAAAGTCAATCGTTTTAAAAAACTTCAACAACTCAAAACCATTGTATTGCGGCATTTCAATATCAAGGAATACCAACTCGGGTTGCCATTCATTGATTTTTAATACCCCTTCGGGAACGGAGGTGGCAAACCCCAATAGTTCTACCTGAGGCAAAAACTCTTGAATTAAATTTGCCAAAGACTGAACCGCCCTTTGTTCGTCGTCTATTATTATTGCCTTTATGGTTTCCAATGGCCCTGGTATTGGTTAAACTTCTTTAGCCTCATCTCGCCTGTTTTTATAGGAATTCTTTTCGGTTACTAGCCTTTTACTCACCCTTATCCTAACCTCAGTACCTCGAGCCATGCCCTTATCCATCAAATCAATTATTTCCAAAGAAAAGCCCTTTTTGTATAGCGATTTCAATAGTTCAATCCGCTTTTCATTTGCGTGACCAGAAAATGAGGCATGCTGCCTTTGGCGAATTTGTGCAGATTGCTCCCTACCTATTCCATTATCGCGAATAATGCATTGAAACTCCGCACCCTCATCCATAAAGTGGATTTCCAAACGCTTCTTGCCTTGCGCATGCAGCAATCCATGCTTTATGGCATTCTCTAGGTAAGGCTGCACCAATAAAGGCGGAATATCCGGATCCTCTCTTTCAAGCATTGGATCTACAAACCAAACAAATTGAAACTCCTTCCCAAAGCGCAACTCCTCTAACTCTAGGTAATCTTTCAAATAGGAGAGCTCAAAAGATAAGGGCACCGTTTCTTGACCCGAGTGCTGTAAAACCTGGCGCATTAAGGAAGCAAACTTTGCCAAATAATAGTTGCTTTGCTCAATATCACGCTTTAATATTAAGTCTTGCAAAGAGTTCAAGGTATTGAACATAAAGTGTGGATTCAACTGAGCCTTGAGGGCTGTAAGCTCTGCCGTTAAAGCCGATTGTTTTTGTTGTATTCGATCTTGAACCCTCCTTAATCGGTAGCGAAACACCAGAAAAAATAACCCAACCAAAAGAAAAACCACCGCCCCCCAAAACCACCATTGAGTCCAAAATGGCTGCCTTACATGCAAAACTAAAGATGCTATTGGACCTTCAACTCCCCCCTCATTTATTGCCTTCAATTGTACTTCAAACTTGCCGTAGGGAAGTTCATTAAAGGAAATTTCACTCTGAGAACCTGGAACTATATGCCATTCCTCTTCCCAACCATACAAACGATACGCATAACTAAACCCTCCCCGACTCCTATGAATGGCCGCATCAGGATACAGCCTTAATGACCGGTCGCTGTGTTTTAGCTCAACTAAAGCCTCCGAATCGTGGCTCTTTAACTTAGATTCTACATTCTTAAACCGAACTTTAGGAGGATTCAGGTTCTGTGTTTCTCCCATTAAATCAACTCGGTAAAGCTTTCCAACCGTTGCCAGATAAAGAAAACCATTCCAAACTTCCAAATCCAAAACCTCTGAAAGCTGTTCTATATTAAATTGCCTTAGAGTTTGCCATCCTTCTTTGCCCTTTCCTAATAAGTACACAGATTTTCGATCAGCCACAAAAACTCCCTTGCCAAACGTCGCCATGTGCAGCAACTCTTGGCTCTTTTTGTTTAAACCAGGCAAACACTGATCCCAAACCTCCCCGTCATATACCAGCAAGCCCTTGCCCAAAGTAGCCAAATATAATTCCTCTTGGGTGGCTACCATCGATTGACCAAAAATTGACCCTCCCTCAAACCGGACCTCCTCCCACTGACCTCTTTGCCAAACAAATAGCCCGTCGGTAAACAAGCTATACATCCGTCCTTGAAAAAAACACAGCGATAGGCCCCCTTTTGCCCTTAAAACTTTGTTTTTTCCCAACTTAGTTAAGTATCCTTGCCGATCAGGCCCTATATAAAATAAGGTGTCTTTGTGCATTAAAAAATCCCGTACATGATGCACGTGGGCTAAGACTTCAACCTTTCCTGTGGGCAAATGAACCCGTTGTATGGTCTCCCGGGCAACCAACAAAAATTCATTATAAAACAACAGCTTACGCACTTCTCCCTCTCCATTCTTAATGAATCGACGCTCCGCTTCGTTGCGGCCTGGAGAGTAATTAGCATAAACACTACCTGCAATGCCTCCAAACCACAAGCCTCCCTGCAAATCTTTACCTATACAGCTTATATTTTCCAAAGGCAATCCATCAGGACCCTTCATTTCCAACTCCTGCAAGTCTGTATCTGGTACTACAAAAATACCTTCCTTCAGTCCGGCATAATAACTCATCCCTTCCCGATCTCTATAGTACCAAGAGATTTCTTTACCCTCTAACCAAGGTTTCTCCTTATGCAAAAACCCGCCAGGTGCACAGCTATACACTCCATTTGAGGTATTTAAAAACAATTCCCTGCCCTTGGCACCCAAACTAAATACCCGATGACCTTCAAAAAAAAAGGGACTTACCCAAGGAATAAAGGTGGTTCCCTCCCATCGATACAAAACATGCTTTATGGCTCTTTTGCCTTGAATGATTCCCAACAAAAAGCAACCCATCGTATTGCTAAATAGCCTAAAATTTTCAGCTTCACCCATGAATTCAGGCGAATCCATAAATTGAACCCCTTCTTTATTTACCAAAGCAGTATTCCCCCGGTAATCACAGACCATAACTCCACCACCATCTATCCGCTCAATACTTGAGAAATTGCCCTCCATATTGGGAAAATGACGCCTCCCCATGGACCGTAATATTCCAGAACTATCAATCTCCAGCAACATGGTGTCCGCCAAAACTAAAATTCTATCATGGGTTAAGGATAAAAAGTCGGGAAACCTACTGCAATAAGGAGCGGCATCAAAAAAAACACTTAAAGAATCCGAAAAAATATGGCCTCTAAAAATTTGACCTCTAAAGTTCTGGCACCAAACTGTTTCCCCATTAAAAATCTGCACATTGCTAATGCTACCTTTTCTTTCCGGCTGCTTGAGCTCTTCAAATTCACATCCATTGTATCGGTATAGGCCTGCGTCGCAGCCTATCCACAAATAACCAAAATCATCCTGCTCCAACACATATACCTCATTCGAGGGCAATCCCTGACTATGGTTCAATACATAATAATAGGGGTGCTGGGCACTTGAAATAAGCCCAATACTCCAATAAAAAATGCTCAGTTTAGCTAACAAATGGCCCATAAAAAATCGTAGAGAAGGTTCCAAAACCCTCTCTACGAATGTAACTAAACAGCAAACCAAATGATTGAATCCGGTCTCGATACCTTTAGTATTTTACAATGCGTTGACTAGACCTTCCCTGGTCACAATTCATTTGAATAATATAGGGGCCGGCCAAAAATCCGCTTAAATCCATTGGATTGCCAGACTCCGGGTTTTCTTGCCTCTGTAAAACCCTGCCCGTCATATCCATAACCAACAACTCCACATTCGTCAACTCCGACCCAAATGCAACAACAACCATGTCAACCACCGGATTAGGGTAGGCATGCAACTTCAAACGTTGACCCAAATCACCCAAACCCATCACCGTCACCATTTCACATGCTGAGGTGTCAGTACACCCGTTTTGGCTAATTTCCACTGCATAATTTCCGCTTTGACTCGGTGTAAAACTTGCTCCGGTTTCTCCGGAAATCTCCGCATAGTTATTCCCACAATCCAACCACCGGTAAGTGGCGCCGGCTTCACTTGCCGTTAAGGTTCCATTGCTATTTGTCACCCCCGCTACCAAGGGCGTAATAGTTACGGTAAAGCTATCCTCTGCTGCACAGGTCCCGCTTTGTGCATATATATAAATGCTCTGAGTGCTGCTTATAAGCGTACCCGCACTTAGCTGAGTACCTGTACCACCGGGCCCTGTAAAATAATTCCCTGCGTTCAAAGAAGGTAAAGCCACAGGAGCACAAACACTCACACTACCTGGATTGCTAACCACAGGTACCTGATCCAAGGTTTGCCATGCCAGAATTGGATAACCATTATTGGTGCACGGATTACCCATTTGCCATACGTCATTAAAGCCATTTGTGGTTTCTCCAACAAAATCCCATCCGGCCCCTGTAAAGGTATTCTGATCAATCATTTGAAGCGTAGTGAGCCCTGTGCCTCCCGCCGAACTAACAGGTGACAAGTCCATATCATAAAAACACTGTCCGGGAGGGGTAACCCCTACATTCATTTGTTGCACAAAGCCGCCAATCATGCTGGCCGTATTCATCGTCACCGCAGAATAACAATGATTTATACTACCGCTCTGCATATTGCGGACAAAACCCGCCAATAAATTTGACCCATTTAAAGTGCCTACCGCATAGCAATCCGATATATGAGCCGTAGATGAGGTGTTGGCATAAGCAAAACCTCCCGCATCGCTCAATGAACTACTCCCCAATACCACATCAGCAAAACATTGGCTTATTATTCCTCCATTGCTTCCCACAAATCCGCCAACCGCTGCCCCTGAACTAATCGTACCCTTAGCTCCGCTGTTGAAAATACTCGCTACATTGGAATTTATACCACAAAACAACCCCATAACCTGCGAACCAAATACCTCTCCTTGTACATGGCAATTATCTACATATCCTACATTTTGCCCTAGCAATAGACCAACCCAAAATTGTCCCGTCACCTCTGCATTAGTCAACACCACATTTCGAAGCACAAAGTTGTTGCCGGTCTTCGAAAACAAACCAACATAATTTGTGGTGGGCCTATTAATATAAAGACCATCTATACTATACCCGGCACCATCGTAGTTGCCATCAAAAAAACCACCGGTTCCAATAGGCAAAAAACCCTCCCCATTGTAATAAAACGCTCCCCCTGAAACAAAATCAGAAGGTTGAAACTGAATATTCCCGGTTTGCAAAAAATGGCTTTGCCAATGCATATTGGTCTCCGAGAGAGTCTTTAAATCCTGCTTGGTACTAATTAAATACGGGTCATTCGCAGTGCCACTCCCACCGGAATAACTCTGCCCATAAACCCAAGAAATTCCGGCAGCTAAGGCCAGAGATAAAGTAACGCTTTTCATGCTGTTGAATTTTACCCAAAGAAACTCCCAAACACTCGCCTTTGACCCAATCAACTCACCAATGGTTCCTTTCGATTTATGAACAACAAGTTTTCGGGCCTTTCTTCCAATGGCCACCCCACTATTCTTTCCGGCCCCGGCTCCGGTCGGCATTGCGCCTGGAGACCCTTGACGCGTTGTGTTTTCAAGGCGAATTAAGGCGCGTACAAATCGAAAGG